>JAUZRQ010000001.1 GCA_030950365.1 Candidatus Zhuqueibacterota bacterium
GCTGCTGAATCTCTGTCCCCAATGCCAGAAACCGCTATTGGCCCGGTATGATCTGGATGCCGCCCGCAAACATTTTTCTCGCGACCATATCGACCGGCAGGAGCGCTCATTATGGCGCTATGCCCCCATGCTGCCGGTCAAAAATCCCAAATTTCGTTTCAGCCTTGGCGAAGGCTTCACACCCCTGCTTTCCGTACCATCGTGGGCCGAATCGATTGGGCATGGGACCATTTTCGTCAAGGACGAGTCGGCCAATCCCACGCTGTCGTTCAAAGCTCGCGGCCTGGTGATGGCGGTTTCGCGCGCCGCTGAGCTGGGCGTCACAAAAATTGCCATCCCCTCGGCCGGTAATGCCGCTGGCGCCACCGCGACTTACTGCGCCCGCGCCGGCATCGAATGCCACGTGTTCATGCCTGCTGACGTGCCCGAAACCTTCCGCATCGAATGCGAGACCCTGGGCGCGCGGGTCAATCTGGTGGACGGCCTGATTACCGATTGTGGCAGGCGCGTGGCCGAGCTGAAAGAGAAGCACAACTGGTTCGATGTCTCCACCCTGAAGGAGCCGTACCGCATCGAAGGCAAAAAGACCATGGGCTACGAGCTTGCCGAGCAATTCAACTGGAGTCTGCCGGATGTGATCGTTTATCCCACAGGTGGTGGCACCGGACTGATCGGTATGTGGAAGGCGTTCGATGAGATGGAGAAGCTTGGCTGGATTGACGCCAGGCGTCCGCGCATGGTGAGCGTGCAAACCACCGGGTGCGCGCCGATTGTGCGGGCTTTTGAAGAGGGGGCCGACCACGCTGTGCCCTGGCAAAACGCCAGCACCGTGGCTGCGGGCCTGCGCGTACCGGCGGCCGTGGGCGATTTTCTCATGCTGCGCGCCCTGCGCGAAAGCAACGGCGCCGCCGTGGCCGTGTCCGATGATGAGCTCCTTGACGAACTGGCGCGCTTTGGCGCGGCCACCGGCATGCTGGTCTGCCCGGAAAGCGCGGCCGCACTGGCCGCCACACGGAAGCTGGTGCGCTACGGCTGGATCCGCCCCGAAGACCGCGTGGTGGTGTTCAACACCGGCTCCGGACTGAAATATCCGGAAGCGATCAAAATGGCGTTGCAACAGCGCTGAGCAAGTGTGCAAGCATCTGACTGGTCATTGCCATGGCGGAAAGTTTTTTGCTTGACGTCGTTTTGTGTGGGTAATGGTTTGACAGGATTAACAGGATCGACCGGATGAATTAGAAGGTTTACTCTGCGACTGTCAGATTGTACATTATACTTGCTACAAATCATGAATTGCATTTCTTGAGTTGATAATTAAAGGAGCTTTTATCGGAATAGCTTTTTTTCAACAATTCATGGTAATTCACCTATTCCAACATTGAATTTTTCCTGTTTATCCTGCATATCCTGTCAAAAAAAAACGCGCAGCCCATATTGCTATGCCGGCCTTTCAACAGCCCCCATTAGGTCGCCGGTGAAAGCCGGCATGATAGATAACTACACCGGATAATAGTGAATGAGTTACCGAATTTGTAGCTCTGACCGACCAGCGATCCGCGGAAAAATGCAAATTGGCGTTGCTGATTTCAAATAAAAGGCGTATTTTCAGGAGATGGTTTCCGCCGTCGGCTCCCCCGAAATCCATCAACCGTGGTTTCAAGTGGGTCACTTGCAGCACGAAAGGAGAACCAATCGATGAACACGCAGGAATACATTGCTCTCGAAGATCAGTACGGAGCGTACAACTACCATCCACTGGATATCGTGATTTCTCGCGCCGAAGGCATCTGGGTATATGATGTGGACGGCCGCAAATATCTGGACTTTCTGAGTGCCTATTCCGCCGTCAACCAGGGCCACTGTCATCCGCGCATTTATCAGGCCATGGTGGAACAGGCCAAAAAGGTCACACTCACTTCGCGTGCGTTTCGCAACGATCAGCTCGGACTGTTCTGCAAAGAGCTGGCGGAGCTGTGCGGGATGGAAATGGTGCTGCCCATGAACTCCGGCGCCGAAGCGGTGGAAACGGCCATCAAGGCGGCGCGAAAGTGGGGTTACACCCAAAAAGGCGTGGCGCGCGATAACGCCGAAATCATCGTGTGCCGCAACAACTTCCATGGTCGCACCACCACCATCGTGGGCTTTTCCACCGAAGAGCAGTACCGCGATGGCTTCGGACCATTCACCCCCGGTTTCGTGATCATCCCATATGGCAATATTGAAGCGCTGAAACAGGCCATCAACGAAAATACCGTGGCGTTCCTGGTCGAGCCGATTCAGGGCGAAGGCGGCATTCTCATTCCGCCGGAAGGCTTTTTGACCGAAAGTAAAAAACTCTGCCAACAGAACAACGTGCTGTTCATTCTGGATGAAATCCAGACCGGTCTTGGACGCACCGGCAAACTGTTCGCTCACCAGCACGAAGCCGATGCCGAACCCGACATGATCATCGTTGGCAAAGCGCTGTCTGGCGGATTTTATCCCGTGTCGGCGGTGGTGAGCTCAAAAAGCATCCTCGGTGTCTTCAAACCGGGCGACCACGGCAGCACGTTTGGCGGCAACCCACTGGCCTGTGCCGTGGCGCGGGAAGCCCTGCGCGTGATTGTGGATGAAAAGCTAGCCGAGCGGTCGGCGGAACTCGGGCATTATTTCATGCAGCGGCTGCGCACCATTCAGAGCAAGCGCGTTAAAGAGGTGCGTGGACGCGGCCTGTTCATTGGCGTCGAATTGCATCCGGAGGCCGGTGGCGCGCGGCGGTTCTGCGAGGCGCTAAAGGAGGAGGGCCTTTTGTGTAAAGAGACACACGAGCACGTGATCCGGTTTGCGCCACCGTTGGTCATCGGCAAAGACGACATCGACTGGGCGTTTGAGAAAATCAAATCGGTGCTGGAAGGCCTCGAGTAATCCTGCAGCTCGGACGACCTTGAAATGCAATTGAACCGGATGCGGAGCGGCAAGGCAGTTCGCTGACTCCGCATCCGGGTTCAGGAGGATGCAGCATGCAGTGTGGAATGGCGGGACGCAGGGACGTGAGGGAGCATCGAGGAACAGGTGCGCTATCGTGGAGGCTGGCGTGGAAATGGGCGCTCATGGCAGCGCTGATGTTTCCGGCATCATGGCCGGCCAGCGCACAGCGGCCGCAAACCTACACGCTTCGCGGACAGATCGTTTCGCTGGTGGATGGCCTGCCTTTACCGGGCATCCGCGTGCAACTCAAGGGCACTTCGCTAAGCGCGGTGACCGATTCCACTGGTACCTTCGTCATCCGCAAAGTGCCGCAGGGCGCATACGAGCTTGTGGCAAAATATCCGGATTTCGAAGCCACGATCCTGAAAAACATCCTGATTCCGCCGCGCAAACGGCAATCGTTTGTGTTCACGCTCAATCCGGTAACCCAGCCGCCACCTCTGCCGCTGTCTCCGGATGAGCTGGCCGATTCGCTGGCGGTCCTCGAGGGCAGGGTCAGAGTGGTCATCGATACCTTTCGCACTTGCTATGAAAAAGGCTGGCTGGTTTTGAAAGCCGTGGTGGCCGGCCGGATCATCGAAAGCTATTTGTATCCGCAGCGCTGGCGACTGCTGCCGGCGCCTGAGCTGGAATTCCGGTTTCTGTTTGTGGTGCCCGCGGGTAAAATCTATCACCTGTATCTGCTGTGGCAGGAAGAGGGCAAAGGCTTTCTCAAGGAAACCATTCTGCATGTGTTCCGTCAGCGCGACCTTGCTCGACGTTTCGATCTAAAACAAAGCCGACACATCAGCGACATCCGGGAAACTATCAATCTTTCGAAAATCTGGCGATGATCGCAAATCTGAAATTAGGATCACCGCGGGTGGGACTGGCTCTCAGCGGTGGCGCCATCCGCGGTGCGGCGCACATTGGCGTGCTCAAAATATTCGAAGCTCAGGATATCCGAATCGACTGCATTTCGGGCACCAGCATTGGTGCAATGATTGCGGCGCTGTACGCATTCGGCAAATCGCCCGCCGAAATTGAAGCCATCGCACGTGATTTCAACTGGCTCGATATCAGCAAATTCATCCTTCCCAAACTGGGCTTGCTATCCAATGAAGAAATGGGGGATATGCTGCATGAGCTGCTCGGGCCGGTGAATGTCGAAAACGCGCCCATTCCGCTGGCCATTGTGGCCACGGATATCAACACCGGCGAAAAAATTGTCTTTCGCCAGGGGAGCGTGGCGCATGCCGTGATGGCCAGCACCTGCATTCCGGGGATTTTCACCCCCATCAACGATAACGGCCGTTTGCTGGTGGATGGATTGCTGGTGGAGAATGTGCCCATTTCACCGCTGCAAAAGATGAGCGCAGACATCATTCTGGCGGTCGATCTCAGCGGCGACCGCCAATACAAACAGGCCGACGACATCATCGATGTGATTATGAATTCGTTTGAAATCGCCGTGGACACCACCACGTTATACCAACTCAAAGCTGCGGATGTGGTGATCCAGCCGAAGGTGTCGGAGTTCAGTCGCACTGATACCAGTCAGGTCGGGGAGCTGATTCGGCGGGGCGAGATTGCGGCGCTTGTGGCGGTGCCGGTCATCCGCGATTTGATCGAGAGGAAGCGCCGTACCGGCTTTTTAGATCTCTTGAAGCAATGGATGCGGCGTCCGTCCCGGCCGATTTACGTGAACCGGCCGTAACTTGTAGAAAGGCATTTTGGGAAGCCACGGATTCACGCAGGTGGAACTCGGATCATTCAATCCGAAACTTAGCAGCATTCGGGGGCTTTAAAATTGAGCTTTGAAAGCGAATTAATAGTTATGACCGGATTGAAAAGGAGGCAATCCGCATTTCCCTGTTGTATCCGGCAGCATTCCCTCTGGGCTCCTGCTCATCCATCCAGCCCGTGTTCCTTCCGGTATCGCTCAATCGCTTCAATACTGTAATCCCGCTGCGTGCGGCAGGATTTGCAGATGAAATGCGGCTCGCGCGAGCAGATCGTATGCGTCTGCACCTGCCAGCCGCATTGCACACATTTCAGCGTGTGCCGTTTCCAGCCCCGTCGCAGGGAGGCGCCGCAAACGCCGCAGATGCTGTCCTGGTAGCCGAACAGCACCTGGCGCGCCGTGCGCCATGCCCAGCCCGATGTCGGCCACAGCATACGCGTTTTCCGCTGGATCCGGCCAGCGCGGACAGCGGCAAAAACCTCCGCCTGATTGCGGCCGGGAACTAAATTGTAACACCGCCCGATGGTTTCAATGGCTTTGGCATCCGAATTGGCCACCAACGGAATGCGTTTGCGGCGTGTGAACAGCCACGCAAGACTGTTAGGCCAGAAAAACGGTCCGGCGCGGTAGTTGAACACCTCGATGGCATCGACCGACAAATGGGCGAAACGGCCCACCGGCGCGACAGACGCCACTCCTAAAAACGGATGCGGCAGGATGGCCAATCCGCCCTGATCGTGGATAAGCGCGACCGTTTCCTCGGCGCTGCAAAAATCCGGCACGTTTTCCTGCAGGCCGATGCCCAGGATATGTCCGTCGCGCGAGTGGATTTCTTTGCCCACGAAAATCAGCGCGTTGTCCAGGCGGCGCTGCAGCCAGCGCGCAAAATCGATTTCCCAGAAATTGGTGATGGCGAAACCGTCGACACCGATGGCTTTGAGATGACGCCGGATATCGGCGAGACGGTGGAAACGCCGGATATGTACATGAAAGTCGATCTTCAGCATCTTTCGCTTGATTTTTTGGCAAATTGCGGATATAATAATTTTTCGGCGCGGATGCCGCCATCAGCAAGTGTGTGAGCTGGCCATCTACTATCCACGGCAATCGAAATCCATGGTTCTAAAATACAAAAAATTCGGCCATGAGCAATCCAAAAAACCTGACGGCCTACCGTACCTGGAATCGCAAGTATTGGATGTTGGCGCTGGCGCTTTTAATCGCGCTGACCGGTCTCGAGGCCAGGACCTATTTTGTGGAAAAAGCGCTGGGGCAGTATCTGGCGTGGCAGAATCCCGGGCGTGAGAAGGTCGGCCGGCAGTGGCAGGTGGAGCAGAAGCGGTTGCTGGCTGGCACGCGGCTGGAAAAAATCTCCAAAGAGTTGCGATCGCGCGAAAAGCAGCTTGCCTCGATCCCCAATTTTCTGGAGCTGATCCGTCGTGTGCTGCAGGAAAATCAGCTCGTTATTCCGGCGCAGCATTTCATCCGGCTGTATCACACGCTGCCGTTTTTCCTCAAAGAGCACGTCATAGCGCCGGATTCGCTCATTGCGCTGCGGCTGCAGGATCGCCTCGATAACGTCATCCTGAACCGCGAAGCCGACGGCGTCGAAATGGTGCTTATCGATGCGCAGTCGCGCATCGAAAACATCCTGTACTTGTCCAATGAATTGTTGGATGTGTTTTTCAAGCACGGCCAGTCGGAAGTGGTGGACGTGACCAGCGATCCGCGCTTTGCCGGGCGGGTGTTCCGGTTTGAGCTGTTCTGGCAGAATCTGTCGCAATTGCCGAAGGGTATGCAAAACAACTTCCTGCAGGCCATGCCCGATTTATTGACCCTGGCCGGTCCCACGGCCAAAGTGGCCATTTCCAATAAAATTTCCGAAAACCTCGTCGAAGTGGCGGTGGCGCCGGATAACTTTCGTGCGGTGATCTACTATCTGCCCGAGGACTGGATCATCAATTTCGTCTCGACCCTGGAATACCCCTGGATGCAGAATGAAGAGCAAGATATTTTATAGTTTCGTTGCTGGCGCTTCACTTTTGCTGCTGACGCTGTACGGCGGCTTCTTGTGGCTGTCCGCCGATCTCCCGTACATTCCATCCGATTTGCGCCACCTGATTTATGCCCAGCCCACCGAAATCTACGCCGACGATGGCACGCTGGTTTATACGCTTGGCGGCCAGCGCTACGTGCCGCTGAACAAAATCAGTCCGTATTTCCAGAAAGCGGTGGTGGCTGCCGAAGACGGCCATTTCTGGCGGCATCACGGCATCGATAAGCTGGCCATGCTGCGGGCGTTTTACCGCACCGTGTTTTTGGGACAGACGCAAGGCGGCTCCACCATCACCCAACAACTGGCAAAAAACCTGTTCTTCACTTTTAAAAAACGGTTTTTGCGCAAGTTCAAGGAAATGCTCGTGGCGATGCAACTGGAGAGCATGTTCACCAAAGAGCAAATCCTGGAAGCCTACTGCAATTTGATTTACTTTGGCGGCACGGCCTACGGCGTTGAAGATGCGGCGCAGCAGTTTTTCGATAAATCCGCCAGCGAGCTGACCCTCGCGGAAGCGGCGCTACTCGCGGGAATCATCAACTCGCCGCAGGCCCTGAACCCGTTTTCGCATCCGGAAGCGGCGCGCCGGCGCCAGGCGCTGGTGCTGCAGCGGATGAAGCGGCGCGGCTTCATTGATGAAGCCACCTACGCTGCGGCTTTGACGGACACGCTGGTGTTCTCGCAGCGGCCCCGCCGCAGCAACGATTTCATCGACCACATTTTGACCCTGGCTACCAAACGCTTCGGCGAAGAGGCCGTGTTTTTCGGCGGGCTGAAAATCTACACCACCCTCGATTCGGACCTGCAGCGCCTGGCCGAAGAGGAGCTGGCCGTCGGACTGGCGCGGCTGGAAGCCGAACTGGATTCCACTGGCATGCCACTGCAGGGCGCCATCGCGGTGATTTCCATTCCCACCGGCGAAGTTAAGGCGCTGGTGGGCTCGCGAAAATATCTGCCCGGTGGATTCAATCGCGCGGTGAGCCAGAACCGGCATGTGGGGTCGGGCATCAAGCCGTTCATTTACTATGCGGCGTTCGAGAAGATGGGCTTGAATCCGGCGTCGGTTGTGGTGGATAGCGCCAGCATGTTCTACACCGAAACAGGCAAACGCTGGATGCCGCGCAATTTCGATCGGCGTTACCACGGCCCGATGATCATCAAGTCTGCATTCCTGCAATCCATCAATGTCATTGCGGCGCAGCTCGGCTACCAGCTCACGCCGCGAGTAATGAAGGAGACGCTGCGGCGTTTTGGTATCGAGGCGCCGATCCCCGAAGTGCTGCCGCTGGCGCTGGGCACGGTGGGCATTTCGCCGTTGGAAATGGCGGCGGCCTACAGCATTTTCGCCCGCAACGGCGAGTATCTGCGCCCGGTTTTTCTTAAACGGGTCGAGGACATTGGTGGCATGGTGCTGGATCGCGCGTTTATTTTTGGCGAGGAGCGGTTGCAGCCGGCCATCAGCTATCAGGTGCTGGACATGATGCGCGGTGTGATTGAGCAGGGCACCGGTCGATCCGTGCGGCTGTCCGGTTTTCTGGCGCCGGCGGCGGGCAAAACTGGTACCAGCACCGAATTCACGGATGCCTGGTTCACCGGCATCACCACCTCGCTTGCGGCATCAGTCTGGGTGGGCTACGATCGCATTTATCGTCTGTACACCAAAACCGGTCGCGGCGTCACCGGCGGCTATGGCGCGGCGCCCATCTGGGCCAATTTCATGAAGCGCGCCATGAAGCGCTACCCTGCACGGGAATTCCGCATGCCGGATGGACTGAAACGCATCATGGTGGATCCGCGCACCGGCTGGCCGGCCGTCGATCCTGCCGAGGGCATGACGGTGGTTGTGCCCGACAATTTCTGGCCTGGCCTTCCCACGGATGCCGCCCCGCGTCAGTGGCTCCCGCCGGCGGATAGCCTGCCGCAACTCCGAAATCAATAAAGGTACCCGTACCCATTCTCAAAACAGATGCATCGTTTATCCATTTGAGTATCTAAGCAAACAACCTGCAAAGATAACAGCACTTCACCTCCCAGTTTAATTTGAGGGAGGAAATTCCGTTCATTTCTGAAGCTGTCCTGCCCCCGTAGGCCTAGCCTAACCAAAATTGGCACACCACAAGACTAGCGAATCTGGTAATGCAACAGTAGCTAAAGACAGAATGGCGACAGTCATTACACCTGTCACGCAAAAAAGACACATCGATATGCTTTTATTTCTTGGTTTTACCACAACGAAATTTTGGTCTATTAAAAAATAGATAATTATGTTGCTTTTGTTTAATCATTTTATTGAACATTGTTTCCTTTCGGTTCAAAATAATCCAGAATGGTTACTAATCGATCAGCATTTTGAATACAATTTAGCACAATCGTGTTTCATTTAAAATTTAATGAAACATCAGTTGTTGTAACTTTTTAAAAAACAAAGTACAAAGCCGAGATGCTTTAGTGGCATTATAATTGCTTAAATGCAGATACGGAGAAGTAGCGCTATTATCCATTGATCCATTGCAATCAAGGGCTGACTATGGACGACCAGTTTATCGATTTCGCCAAAGTGCTTGCGGCAAGACAGCTGAAAGCCAGAAAGAAAGGTACGATTTTCAAGAGCGACGAGATCCGGCCGGCCGACAGGAAGCGGATTATCGGCGACACCCGAGAGACGACGCCTGCGATTGCTCCCATCTTTGATGATAACCAGGAAATTCAAGGAGTTGTGGTCACCTGTAGCTGTGGACAGAAAATTCATGTCTATTTTGAATATCAAGAAGCATCGAGCGGACCTGAACAACCATAAGGTCCCGGCTATTTCTGGCCGGTCCAAGACGCTTAAAAAAGATTTAAAGACCTACAGCCAGATCATCCGACAGTTTACCGAAACGGTCGCCAATCTGGAAGAGGCTTACTCGCGACTTCAACAGCGGGTCGAAGAGCTCACCCTGGAGCTTCGCAAGAAAAGCTTTGAGCTGCGGCTGGAGAAGCATCAAAAAAGCAACATTCGTAGCTTTCTGGATTACGTATTGCTCAGTATGAATTCAGGCGTCATAGCCATCGACAAAGAGGGCCGGATCACGGTCTTCAACCGGGCGGCAGAAACCATTACTGGTATTCACCGGCGGGAAGCGCTCGGCCGACATTATGCGGAGGTTCGGGAACGGTTGGGATTTTCTCAAAATCCGCTCACCGCTTTGCAACACACGGAAGAATACATTGGCCTTGAAGGCCGTATCATCCAAAATCAGGCGTCCAATAACGGGGACGTGAGGCATGTTCGGCGTTCAGTGACCCTCATTCGCGACAATGCCGGTCGTATTATGGGTGCCATGGAAATCATCGAAGACATTACGGAATTCAAGCGGCTTCACAAGGAATATCAGAAGGCCAGCAATCTGAACGCGTTGGGCGATATGGCCCGGCAATTTGCCCACAAGATCCGCAATCCTTTGGGCGGCATCATGGGCTTTGCCGCGTTACTGAAGCGCGATTTTGACGAGGAAGATCCGCGGCGGATTTATGTGACTAAAATTCTCGAAGGCGCTTCCAAGCTGGACAAGTACATTTCCGATTTGCTGCTGTTTGCCCGGCCCATGAAACCAAAGCTGCAGCGGTATGAAATTCACGATTTGCTACAAAAAAACCTGCGCATCTCGGCCTCGCGTATGCAGCAGCCGCGGCGTTACGAATTCATCGAACATCCGCAGCCGCTGTTCTTGACATTGGACACGGATTTGTTTGCTGAAATTGTGAGCCACATGCAGGAATTCCTGCATTTTTGGGCTCATAAGCACGAGCCGGTAACCGTACAGGTACAAGGACAGCCAGAGAAACACAGCGCAACGATTTCTTTTACATTTAAATTGATTAACAGTAGTCATGAACTTAAACTTAAAAAAGAGGAAGAAGCCACAGGAAGTTTCTTGTCTCAGGAAGAGGGGCTGTCTCTGGCAATCGTCAAACGGTTGACCGAGATTTTGGATGGCGTTTTTGTAATTTCAACCCAGCAGGATGGATTCATTGAAATTCGGTTGATATTTGCGATGAATTGATTTTTGATTCTGACTAAAAATGGGCTTTCTAAAAATTATACTGCATCTTTGAACTAGCATCGAGGAGAGGGATGGATAAGAAACATCGAGTTTTGATCGTGGATGATGAACCTCTCATTTTGGATCTTTTGAAAGAGACGCTGAAACGACGCTCGTTTGACGTGAATTTGGTGGACAGGGGGAAAGTTGCGTTAAAAACACTGGAATCGAGCCATTTTGATTTAATTATCACCGACGTTAAGCTGCCCGATGTGAATGGGATGGATATTTTGCGGCGGGCTAAAAAATTGCCGGATAGTCCGGGTGTGATTATGATCACTGCCTATGGTACTATCAAGCACGCCGTGGAGGCGATGAAAGAGGGGGCTTTCGATTATATCACCAAGCCGTTCGAAATTGATGAGCTGGAAATCACTCTGGACCGGTTTTTTCGCGTGAAACGGCTTGAGCGCGAGGTTGATGTGCTTCGTCGGCACATTCAAGATGAATTTTCGCTGGAAGGAATCATTGGTAAAAGCGCAGTCATGCAGCAAGTATTTGAGGCCATTCAGATGGTAGCTGGGACCAACAGCACAGTCCTCATCCGCGGTGAAAGTGGTACCGGCAAGGAAATGGTGGCCCGGGCGATTCATGCGCTGAGTCCTCGTAAAAAAGGCCCCTTCGTGCGCATGAACTGCGCTGCCCTGCCAGAAACTTTGGTGGATACAGAGCTATTCGGGCATGAAAAAGGTGCTTTCACAGGGGCCGTGGGCAGAAAGGATGGCCGCTTCAAAGCCGCGCACAAAGGCACTATCCTACTGGATGAAATCTCGGAAATGGGTTTTCACCTCCAGGCTAAACTCCTGCGTGTGTTGCAGGAAAAGGAAGTGGCGCCGATTGGCAGCAACAAAACCGAACGTGTGGACGTGCGTATTCTGGCTACCACGAATCAGCCTCTGGAAGAGTGGGTTAAGCAAGGTAAATTCCGCGAGGACCTGTTTTACCGCCTGAACGTGGTGCCAATTATTCTGCCTCCTCTGCGCGACCGTAAAGAGGATATTCCGCTGCTAGTACAGCATTTTGTGGAAAAAATCTGTGCTATTAATGGACTACCCAAAAAGGAGATCGATAAGGACGTTTACAAATTGCTACAGGAATATGATTGGCCGGGCAACATCCGGCAGCTCGAAAATGCGATCGAACGGGCACTGGTTATCAACAAAGGGGATGTGCTGATGCCTGGCCATTTTTGGTTTCTTAAGAAAGAAATGCAAAAAATCGCCGGTCCCACGGCGAATTGCAAGCTGGCAGGAGTCAACCTGCGAGAACTGGAAAAAAAAGCAATTTTAGATACTTTAGCCAAAAACAGAGGCAACCGTACTAAAACGGCGCAGGAACTGGGGATCAGCGTGCGCACTCTGCGCAACAAACTTAAGGAATACCGGGAAAATAACGAAGTGCCTGAAGAATATATTATCTGGGTATATGAGTCTAAAGATTAATCATTGAATTGATTTCTTGATTTGTGCTTTTTTTAAGAGGCTTCGTTGTATCCTAAACGAGGCCTCTTTTTTTTTGATATAGCGGTTTGAATTTAAAGAGAATGTCATAATAGCCGAATGTTTTATTGAACCTCTTATCATGATTGATAATAAATAGGGAACAAACGTATGGCACTTGAAGAACCAACCACAAAATCCATTGCTGAAAAAACGATAGACACGCAAGCTGAAGGCTCTAAGAATGAAGAGACGGAAAATGATGAGTCACAAGCTCAGGGTGACGTGTCGCAAAAGCATGAAGAGGGAGGAAATTCAGCAGATAGTAATAGTATAAAAAAAGAAGATATCGATAAGTGGAAAATTAAGAAAATCCTGTTGATTGAGGATGATCTCGTTACACAAAGATTGATTTCGACAATTCTCAGCAAAAAGGGATACGATGTCAAGGTTGCCGAAAATGGGCAGATCGCTTTGCAGAAATTGAAATCATTCGACCCCGATTTATTCATCATGGATTTAAATATGCCGATCATGGATGGGACGGAATTGCTTAAACATCTTCGCAAAGAAAAAAAATATTTATTAAAACCAATCATTGTATTGACGTCGCAGCGGGATAAAGATTCGATTGTAAAGGTAGCAACATACGGAATCGATAGCTACATGGCTAAGCCAGTGAAATTGGATTTGCTCGATCAAAAATTGGCAGAGTTTAGTCGCCCGGAGACGATAATAAAACGGTTGGTAAACCTCAAAAAATTGATTGGTCGTCAAATCAATCGAATTGACGCGCAGAAAAAAAGTCTGAAAGCTCAGCTTCGTGTAAAACAAGAAGAATGGGGAGAGGAGGAAAAACAGTTGTTGGCTAGAATAGCCCGTTTGAAAAACGCTCCTAAAAATCCTGTAAATACCATACGTCTCAAAGATTTGAAAAGTAAACTTGCCAAAGAAAAATTAGCCTATCAGACCTGGCAACAGCAAATGAATCATGCATTGCAAAAGTTAAAAGATGAAAAAAAACGACTTGATGAAGATTTGAAAAATGTCACCGAAATGCTGGACACCCTAAATCAAGGTCAAGCGAAATAGATAAGTCGATGATTCTTTCTAAACAAAATCATGAAGATGATATTACAAAGCAACATTTAAATGCTATTCGACAAGCAAAATCCACCATTGAAAAGCAAAACGCCCTACAGGATTTATTGCAATGTTATGGTGAAGATAGCGCAGCATTGCTTGTAACTTTGCTGGAAGATAGGGATGATGAAATAAGATCTATTGCTTTTCATGGTCTAAGTTTGGTGCCTTCCGAGAAATCGGCTGTTCTTCTCGCCACTTTCCTCGCTCATACAGATCTTCATGTTAGAAATCTTGTTGCAGAATTGCTTGTTCAATACAAAGCCATGGCTGTGCCAGCGTTACTTCGTTGTCTAAGCAACCCTAATAAAAAGGTGCGCAAGTTTGCCATTGATATACTCGGCCTCATTGGCGACCTAACAGTCACACCTGAGCTGGCAATATTGCTTGATAAAGAACAAGAGCCCATTGTTCAAGTGGCGATAGCAGAAGCGTTGGGAAACTTAAGGGCAGCGGAAGCTGTTGAGCTGCTAATGAGGCATATAGACAGCTGTCCGGGAATGGCGCCGGTTGTTATTGATGCTTTGGGAAAGATAAATACCCAAAAATCTATCGGTTTTTTGCTTGAGGTGCTACAGAGAAACGATTTCTATTTATCACTTTTTAGTCTCGAAGCGTTATCAAACGCATTCTATCCTGAGATCATTGATACTTTAGTAGAGAGGTACAAACGGATTCATCCTGAATTGAAGACAAATTTTTTTAAAACCCTTTGTTCGATTTACCAAAAGTTGGATCCACCTCCAGCATCGAAGATTAACTTCTATCGCTTCAAAGATGATATTCTAAAAATCTTAAAGGAAACCGAAAATATTCAAGTGTTTTCTTCAATTTTTAACTCCTTGCCGGACGATTTTATTATTAAGATGTTTGTTCAGGTCTTGGAGTTATTGAATCACCAGAATCAAGATATTAATTATTTTGTCATTGAACGCTTAAAGCGGTTAGATAAAACCGAAATTCTAATTAAGCTTGATCAATACCTTGATAGTATTTCAGCCCGTGGACATTTGGCCTTACTGAATTTGATTGGGGATTGCGATCTCGTTTGCGCGGAAAACATATTAAAAAAATTGGGTAATTCTCCAATTCCGGAGATTCGAAGAGTTGTGGCAGAAGTAGCGTCTGTATTTAATGGGGCTGAATTTGACTATATACTAATCCAGTTGGCTAACGATTCCGTTCAATTAGTGAGGGAATCGGCCTACTTAGCCTTATCAGACCGTGCTTATTATGACCTCATTCCCATATTTGAAAAAGGCTTAGAAAGCCAGGTTCATAGCATCTTTCAAGTGAGTTTACATACCCTCGCCAGGCTAAGTCCAGGACTATTATACAATCATTTAGAAAAATGGCTTTCGGTAAATGATGGTGAACGACTTTTAATGTTTCTCTCCTATATGCCTGAGAATTTCTTTCTTTCTAAACCCTTTTTAAAAACCCTTTTAGAGCATGTGAATATGAAAATTCGTATGTATGCCATACATGCTTTTGAAACCATTAGTGAAGAGGTTGTACAGGATTGGATTGCAGCAGGGCAAGAGGATAAGCATCCAGATGTTCGCTTAGTTGCTCTCCGTGCTCAAATTCGACAAAATGCGGCACGTGCAAAAGTGGCCATCTCCAGGGCATTGGACGACCAAGATTGTAGAATACAAGAGGTTGCTCTTGAAGCTACCAAACAGCTTTGTTTAACGGAAATGCTCCCCCAAATATATTCGCTACTCGGTTCATCCGATCGAAAAGTTCAGCTGAAAGCAGTGCAAGTGATTCAAGAATTGGGAGGGGCTAAAGGGATAACCAAAGCCAGGGAGCGTCTTTATAATTATGGCGAGAATGCAGATAACATCATTTCACTTGCCACTGACCAAAATTTATTTTCAGTATTAAATCCGGATGAGGCCCAATGAAACCATGCAAAAAACGATTCTAATTGTCGATGACTCGGCCACAATTCGAAAATTGGTACGCCTGGTGATTGAATCGATGGGCCACCATACAATCGAAGCGTCGGATGGCTTAGAGGCTTTATCAATACTTACTCATACCCGGTTAGATATGCTTATCACTAACCTGAATATGCCGAATCTTGATGGTTTTCAACTTATTCAACAGGTACGTAAAAAATATCATAAACAAAATTTGCCTATTCTTATTTTAAGCAGTGAAGAGGAGCCTGAAATAGTTGAAAGGGGGTTTAACGCTGGGGCTAATGTCTATCTTTATAAACCTCTAATTCCGTGGCAGTTGCGACAGGAAATGAATAAAATTTTTACACAAGCGAAGTTAGGCCGTGATTGAAACATTGCAACTCCCCTGGGCTAATCTATTTATTAATTAGGGAAGACTATCATGAGCCAAATAGATCTACAGAAAATATTAAATCAAATTGAGGAAATTCAAGCACTTTTTGTATTTGTTCAACGTGTGATTCCTTATCTTGAGGAAATAATTCGATTTGTTCAAGAAACAACACCATTGATGGAAGAAGTCAGCCAAAGTATTTTGGAATCTTCCAAAAAAATGCCAACAGCCGTGGCTGAACTGGATAAAGTATCTTCAACCACTGAAAGTGCGGCTTCCGATATGCTTGACGGCATTGAACGTATGTTAGATACAATTAATAATTCCATAAGCTTGATTGACCAAATCAATGAATTTGAAAAAGAACGACTCATGAAAGAAAAAGCGCTTGTACTTAAATTGGCGGAGACTCTGGATGGCATTGAAGAAACACAGGCGGCCAATGTCAAACAAGCACTCGATGATTTTTATGAAGAATATCTGGCCAAAAACTGCTTGCAAAAATTGCGTCAAAATATCTTTTGTTTACAAAATGATGCTTACGAAATTATGAATTCATTGCAAATTCAGGATATCACCACGCAACAAATTATGGCTGCTAATGATCTCATCGAATCTGTACAATCAAAGTTGGTCGCGCTTACCAATCGTCTATCTTTTCTTTTCTCAGCGTCTTTTAATGTAGATTCCAGCCAAGTGAAGATTCCTGCCTCTATGAGTTTTAATACAATGCATTCCATTCAAGATATTAACAATGATGCTCCTGGGAAAACTGTGGAGACTCATGATTCGGAGGTCAGTACAAATGAGCATCCGAATGTCGATAAAATTATAAAGCCTGCAGAAAATTCAACGTGCCCGGTAATCGTCACGAAAGAGAAACAGAGAACCAATGATGTGAATATTGAACAAGATCATTTTTTGCAGGAATAACCACTGCAAAACAATTTGATGGTGTTGTAGATAGAAATAGGCAGCTTGCTTTTGGACGGTTTTCAAAGATGATGTTGACCGTTTTGCATGTCGAAAAATGGGAACTGGCAGGAAAATTCAACCGCCCCGGGGCAACTCCTTCCCCCTTCTCCCTCATCTCTTCTCCCTATTTTCTTAACAATTTAAATTATGGCCAGAATTTCATAAAAGTGAACCCGAAGTCATCTTTTTTTTAGAACTCAATGGTCTGCTAAGCGAGTTATTCTTATTGAATTGAGCCGTTAAAAAATTGTCATTTGCTTAAGCTAATAAGCTAAGTTTTAAGTGCAAGCCCTCTTGCGAAAATTCTCCGTTGGCATGCAGCTTGCAATTTGCCAACCTGAATAATCAGGAGGGTGTCATGCTATTAAAAGGACTTTTTAAGCATACGAAAATTCCGCTTTTGAGCAAATCGCTCCGGGCTTCTGCCATTAGACAGCGGGTTATTGCCAATAATATTGCCAATTCAACAACCCTCGGGTATCGCCGATTGGATGTACGTTTTGAGGAAGATCTTCAAAAAGCGTTACGAAGAAAGAAAATCGATGGTTCTATGAGCCATCAAAAGCATATTCCAGTTGGTGGCCCCTCGGTGAGTCGAATCGAGCCGAAAGTTTATCGTATCGATGATGCGACGAATCCCAGTGGAGTTAACAATGTAGATATTGAGTTCGAGATGGCGCAACTTGCCAAAAATCAGATGCTGTATATTGCAGCGGCAAAATTTGCCGCCGGCAACTTTGCTAAAATTAAAATGGCTATTCGGGGACGAGCATAATGCTATTTCCGTGGCTTAATGAATAAAGTTAAGGAGACTGCTTCTTATGTTAAGAGTGGGCGTACTTCCTTCAATCGATATCAGTGCAACTGGTCTTTCGGCGATGCGCCGAAAGATGAATGCGATCGCAAGCAACATTGCAAATGTAGAGACCACGCGTACAGAAGAAGGCGGCCCCTATCGTAGAATAGAGGTTCTTATGGAAGAAGGTCCGGAGCCTGTGGGGTTTCCATTTATTCTGCGTCAATCTAGTGGAAGGTTGGCCGTTACCCACCAGAACCATTTGCAGGACATATATGAGAAAACGCCTGAAGATCGTAAACTGTTGCATGGCGTGGAAGGCAATATTCAAATAGCTGATGATCCTCCAAAACTGGTTTATGATCCAAACCATCCCGATGCTGATGAAAATGGTTACGTAGCCATGCCCAACATCAATGTCATTGAAGAAATGGTAGATTTGATTGTGGCAACACGAGCGTACGAGGCTAACCTGACTGTAATTCAAGCGGACAAAGAGCTTGCCAAAGAGGCTTTAAATATTTAGCTCGCCTAAGCTTCTTATGAAAACCACTCTGCATGAGGGCGAATTCAGTGAAAATTCAAGGCTTAAGTGGGTCTCTCCAAATAAAAGCTAATGGAGAGCTCCGATCAAAACATCCAGATGAACGCGGTAGGACGGCGTTTGCTGAGCAACTAAACCGGGCTAACCAGCTTAGGGAACGCTCTGGTTTCAACCGGATGCGCCCCATACCAATAGTTGAGCTAAAGGAGCGGGAACTTGGTCGTGTTTTGAGTGAGAAAGAAGCAGATTATATTCGTAGGATATTCGATACCAATCCGGTTGATTTGTGCTATAATGGACAGTGTCAAACTGAGAAATTGGGGCCGCTTGGCCGTAAAATTGATATTACTGCCTGAACCGAATCATTCGTTAGCCTGTTCAGAAAGATGTATAATATTATTATAATCTGCTGTTAATTATAGGAATCGTGCCACATTTGTGTTTCCTATTGCGGAACACAATGCTTTTGGAACCATGGTTATTATTTCCTCTCAAGTATAGAACATATAATCCCATAATTTTCTACACTACAATTTTGAAATGCCCATTTGGATCACTTGTTTAGCACCCCTTTTTCTTCGCGCTGTTCTAACATTTTGCGAATCATGAATTTATTTGAGATAAGATGGAAATATGAGACTTGAAACAGCAGAAAGAGGCAAAATACCATGGACCTTCCGCCACTAAACATTGATGCACTTTCTGGGTTTCCACAAACTCGACTGCAGAAGGAAAAAGTCGAAAAGGACGATGCACAGGGGCAATCATTTTCAGAAACGTTGAAATCGTTTTTGCAAGATGTTAATCAACTGCAAAAGGAAGCTGGCGAGCATGTGGAGGCACTCATCGCCGGAGAAACAGTTGACCTCCATGACGTGATGATTGCCGTAGAAAAAGCGAGCGTGAGTTTCGAAATGGTCATGGAAATTCGAAATAAGATATTAGAAGCTTATCAGGAACTGATGCGGACGCAGGTTTAATATAGAAAACCGCGAGATGGAAAGAGTTCTTGAGAGATGGAGAAGGATATATAGATGTTGAAAGAGTACAGGGACAAGATTGTTTCTTGGATAAAAGAAACCTGGCAAACGCTAAACAAATGGCAACGGATCGCTGCGATCGGAGGCGCGGCTGCGTTGCTCATCGCGCTGAGTTCCTTACTGTTTCTCAAAACCCAGCAGGAATATGGGGTGCTATTCGCTAATCTTTCTGAAAAGGATGCAGCAGCTATCCTTAACCAGTTGAAAGAAGAGAACATTCCTTACAGGTTGTCCAACGAGGGGACGACGATTTCAATTCCCAAAAAACTCATTTATGAGAAACGGCTGTTATTTGCTTCGGAAGGTTTGCCGCAATCGGGTATCATAGGGTATGAAATCTTCGATAAAAACAATATCGGGCTCACCGAGTTTGTTCAAAAGCTGAACTACAAACGCGCGCTGGAAGGTGAGCTGGCGAGGACGATTCAGAGTTTTGAGGAAATCATTAAAGCGCGTGTACACATCATGGTGCCCGAACCAACGCTGTTTATTGAGGATGAAAAACCGGCCACGGCTTCGGTGGTGTTGAATCTAGTACCGGGCAGGCGGTTGCGTCCTGAACAAGTCGAAGGCATTGCCAATTTGGTTGCCGCCAGTGTAGAAGGCCTGGAACCAGAAAATGTCACCGTTATCGATTCTCACGGCAAGATCATTTCCGATCGTTCCAGACGCAACCCCATTCTGGAATTGACGGCGAGCCAGCTCGAATTGCAACAGCGCGTGGAGCAGTATTTTGAAGAAAAACTGGCCACTCTGCTCACCGGCGTGGTCGGGCCGAACAATTATGTGGTGCGGGTGACGGCCGAGCTGGATTTCAATCAGGTGGAACGCACCAAGGAAATTTATGACCCCGAAAGCAGCACCGTTCGCAGCCAGGAAAGTGATATTCAAACCGGCACCGATCCGAACAATCCCACGCGCACGGAAAATGTGATCACGAATTATGAGATCAGCAAAACCGTGGAGCGCGTTGTTGGCGGCGTGGGCACGATCAAGCGGCTATCGGTGGCTGTGATGATCAATGGCGTGTACCGCACCGTGGTCACCCCGGAAGGTGAGGAGGTGACCGAATACATTCCGCGCAGTGAAGAGGAAATTCAGAAAATCGCCAGCCTGGTGCGCAACGCCATCGGTTTTGACGAAACCCGTAATGACCAGATCGAAGTAACTAATCTTCCCTTTGATCTTACTGTAATTGAGGAACAGGAAAAATACCTACAAAAGATAGATCAAAAGGAACTCATAGGGAAACTACTTTTCTGGGGCAGCATCCTTTTAGCCTTGATTACATTATTCATGCTTCTGCGCAGCATTTTTATGCGGTTGCGACCGGAGTTGCCAGAACTCGTAGAAGAAGAGGAGCCGGAACTGGAAATAATGGAGATCCCTGAAGCAACCCGAGCTCGCATTCAAAAACGCGAAATGTTAGTAGAAATCGCTAAGGATAAACCCGATGAAGTGGCGAAGCTGATAAAAAGCTGGATGATTTTTCATGATGAAAGTGAAGAAGAGTTATGGAATTTGAAAATCTAACAGGATTGCAAAAAGCCGCAATTTTAATGATTGCACTTGGGATTGATGTCGCATCCGAAGTGCTAAAAATTTTACCGGAAACGGACCTTGTGGAAGTAACCAAAGAAATTGCCAATTTACGTGAAGTCCCGTCGGAAATAATTGATCAGGTCGTGGACGAGTTTTTTGAGTTGCTGAAAGCACAAGAATTCATCACCATTGGCGGGTTGGAATACGCTTCGAAAGTGTTGCAAAATGCGGTTGGCTCCAAAAAGGCCTTTGAAATTGTCAAAAAAGTGCAGTTCGCACAAGATCAGGCGATGCGGGGCTTCAATTTGTTGAAAAAGGCCGACCATAACCAGATTTTAAATTTAATCAATAATGAACATCCGCAAACCATTGCTTTGATTTTAGCGTATCTTGAACCGAAACAGGCAGCCAATATTTTAATGAGTCTGCCCTCGGAATTGCAGCAGGATGTGGTTTATCGCATCGCAAAAATGGAAAAAATTCCTGCGGATTTATTGACAGAAATTGAAACCGTTCTTAAGCAGCAACTGGAGTCGGTATATACGAAAGAATTGAATGAGATAGGCGGAACGAAGGCGGTAGCTGAAATTCTAAATATGGGCGGCAAAACATTGGAAAAACCCGTCCTGGAAGAAATTTCAAAACGAAATCAAGAACTTGCTCAAGAAATCCGCGGGTTGATGTTCACTTTTGAGGATATTCAAAACCTGGATGATCGTAGTATTCAGCGTTTGCTTAAAGAAATTGATACAAAAATTTTGACAATTGCCCTTAAAGGCAGCACTGAGGAAATTCAAAACAAAATTTTGGCTAATATGTCTGAGCGAGCCGCATCCATGATTAAAGAAGAGATGGAGTTTCTCGGGCCCCTGCGGGTTAAGGAAGTGGATGAAGCGCAGCGACAAATTGTGGAAATTATTCGAACCCTTGAAGAAGAAGGAGAAATAGTGATTATGACGGGTGAGGGAGGCGATGAATTTATCGTTTAGACTAACTCGAAAGGTACGAGCTATTTCAGATCGACCATTTGAACAAAAGAAAAATATAGAACAGCCAGCGATAGGATCAATTACCGAGTCGCTTTCAGATAGGCAAAAGACGATAAATAATGAAGTTGCCGAATCACCACCAGATCAACCTGCAGTTGTACCTGACGAAAGCGACATTCAAGAACGCATTTATCAGCAAGCTCAAAATTTAGCCAATGAACTTGTTGAAAAAAATCTACAGCCGCTACGGCAAATGTTGCAAACGGCCATCGCTGAACTTGAAAAGCAAAAACAAACATTTTTTGATCAGATTGAGGAGGCAGCGGTGCGTTTAGCTCGGGAAATGGCAAAAAAAATTGTCCGCAAAGAATTGGAAACAACAACGGATATTATAGTAACAACGGTGAAAGAAGTGATCGCAAGATTGGCTGGGGCCGAGAAACTCGTCCTTCGATGCCACCCGGAAGATGCAAAGCTGCTGATGCGAAATCAGTCATTCCAGGAATGGTTAAAACAACATGAGTCGGTTTTAAAGATAATCGACGATGAAAACATAGATCGCGGCGGTTGCTTTGTAGAATCAGATCGCGGTGCAATTGATGCGACGATTGCAACCCGGCTGCAAGAGCTCGAACATCAATTGTTTGGACATCCTGATGAAGTGACAGGTGGTGCATGAAACTGTTTCCACACCTCTTAAACAAACTTGAACAAATCGATCCTTTCGTTCCATTAGGAACTGTGACCCGTATTACGGGCAACATGATCGAATCGCATGGCCCCGATTTGGGACTAGGCGATTTATGCAAGATACAAATGTCGGATGCGCCTAGACCGTATTATGCCGAAGTTGTTGGCTTTCGGCAAGGTTCTTTGCTTTTAATGCCTCTTCAAGAAATCGAAACTTTACGCCCAGGAGCAAGAGTTGTATTTCATTCACTTTCGGGCTTGGTACCAATGGGAGATGCGCTGATTGGCCGGGTTCTCAATGCGCTTGGTGAACCAATCGATGGAAAAGGACCGATTCGGGCGCAAACATTTTGCCGATCTACCACGCAGCCTCCACCGCATCCGCTAAAGCGATTGCCAATAACGCAAGCGTTAGAAACTGGCATACGCGCAATCGATGCGTTCTTGACCATTGGTGTAGGACAACGTATTGGGATTATGGCCGGAAGCGGGGTGGGTAAAAGTGTTCTATTTGGTATGATTGCTCGCCGGGCAAAGGCAGATGTGAATGTCATTGCGTTGGTTGGAGAGCGAGGTCGAGAAGTTGCGGAATTTCTAGATCGCGACCTTGGGCAAGCGGGGATGCAGCGTAGTGTCGTGGTGGTTTCTACGTCGGATGAAATGCCGATTCTTCGACGCAAGGCAGCCTTTCTGGCTACTACCATAGCTGAATATTTCAGAGACCAGGGTAAGCGGGTTATTTTAATGATGGATTCATTAACCCGTGTGGCTATGGCGCAAAGAGAAATAGGATTATCCGTTGGGGAACCGCCCACTACACGCGGTTATACTCCTTCGATGTTTTCCCTAATTCCCCGGTTGTTAGAGCGAGCGGGCAATAGCGATCGAGGCAGCATCACCGGTATCTATACCATTTTGGTAGAGGGAGATGATTTTGATGAACCAGTAGCTGATACGGCTCGGGGTACCCTGGACGGTCATATTGTTTTGTCACGCGAATTGGCGGCTCGAGCCCATTTTCCAGCAATCGATGTTTTGCAAAGTACCAGTCGTGTTATGCCCATGGTAGTATCCCGTGAACATTTTGAAAATGCCCATTTATTAAGAGAATTACTGTCGATTTATCGTGAAAATCAGGACCTCATCAATATTGGGGCTTATCAAAAAGGCAGTCATCCCAAAATTGATCAGGCCATCGACCATATCGAAAGTCTGAATGCATATCTCCGTCAGCGCATGGATGAATATTCATCCTTTGAAGATACCCTTTTGGGCCTAAACCAGTTAGCACAGGCATTAAAATAAGCAAACGGAGCTAACATGAAACCCTTTAAATTTACTTTGGAGCAGGTTCTCCATCTGAAGGAAGGTTTGAAAAAACAGCTAGCGGGGGAAGTATATGGACTTGAGCAACAAGAGGCCCAAGTGCAAAAGCGATTGGAGAAACTTAGCAACGAGTGGCGCCAGGAAAGTGATGCATTATCCAGGGAAGCAAGCAGTCTGTTGTCTGCTGAATACCGTTTGCGTGCAACCTATTTGGATTATTTGAATCAGCAGATTGAAGACGAACGGCAAAGGTTGATGGAGATCAGTCGTCATCTGGCAATCAAAAGGGAAAAGCTGTTACAGTATGCCCGTGAGCAAAAAATATTGGAAAAAATTCGTGAAAAGAAGCGCATTGAATTTCACAAAGCCGAGAAGAAGCGTGAGCAGAAGCAGATTGATGAATTATCTACCTTACGCTATCAACGGGATATCGGCGAAAGTATTCATTCTCAGAATGATTCGGATGGATTGCCATAGCCTGGTGTGGCTTCGCGATAATCAGCGGGGCAACGTGAAAATTGCTGTTTCGGTTATCTTGTTTTCAATGCTCTCTTTTGTTTTAACGTTTGCAGTTATGTGGCTTGCAATTGTAGGCCCGCAAAATCCGTTTGTCGATCAAACCGAAGAGCAGACTTTACAAGACCTGGCACGAGCCGATTCATTGCGAGCTATCGAAAGCAAGTTGGAGCAGGAGATTGTAATCCAACAAGAAGAATTGCAACGCTTACAGGGTTTGGCAGATAGTTTAAAGCAAGAAATTGATTCTCGTGATCGTATCGTCAAAAAGCTTGAGCAAGAAATCCAGCGCTTGCAAAGTCAAATTGCAGGGGTGGGAGATGAAAGACTAAAAATGCTGGCAAATATTATTGCCGGATTATCCCCTGAAAATTTAGAGAAAATTACAGAAAATATGGATGTCAATCTCTTGGTTTCGATTGTGTTAAATTTATCACCACGAAAAGCGCAAAACGTATTGAATGCGATGGAACCCCGAAGGGCAGCCATTATCGCAAGGGAAATGGCTAAAATTAAAAATAGGTTCACAAGTGGAGGCTAATAATGGCAACCAATTTCATAATGTTCCTGAATTCTAACTATCGCAATAATAGTATGTTGGGAGGATTTATGGAGTCCAATAAAGACATAGCCCGGGTTCTTCGGGGGGCCGAACTTGCCGGAGAAGACAGTATGGAATTTCAAAGCTTACTACAAAATAGAGTGCAAGGGCCTAAACGTACTGCAACGTTTTGGGGTGATAAAGACACCGATGAACGTCAAGAAGCCTTTTTACCTATTATTATGGCGGCCTCTCTGGCAAACGCCCTGCCCATAGGGGAACCTGTGGATATCGGGGATGCGAATTCAATGAATGGTGAGCAAAATCTTCCAAACGCTTCTTTTCGGAATGAGAAAAATTCCCAGGTGGGAAATCAAAAAGCCTCCCAAATATCCTTTGCCTTATTAACTGAGGTGTCCACAGCATTAAAGAATATGACGAATCAATGGAATTTGGATGAAACTGCCCTGGGTGATGCGCCTTTATTATCGATAAATGACTTGAAAAATGTGGTGCTAGCGGCAAGAAATCATCCAGATTTTTCAGCCAATTTTGTAAATCAAGTTTCTATAAAGGCGTCGCTCCAGGGGGTATTTCCTGAAGCTTTGACTGAGAAGTTGCAATTGCACCATGGCGCGGAACCCATAAAGCCGAAGCCTATTTTGGTCGCTTTGCAGGCCGAAAATTTGCAATCGCAGTATCGACTTTATCCAGCCTTGTTATGGCGAAAGGAATCTTCAAATGCGTTTGCCGCCATTGATGCCAAAACTCCTTTATTAACGACGCAGATAATTGGGCCAAATGGCTTTCAGGATATATCCAATGAAATTATTATAATTTCGTCTCAAAGTCCTGTTTTCGAGAAGCTTACGGTCTATGAAGGCAACCTAACTCCGCACATTCCGAAAGAAGTCAATCTGGAATGGATTGAAATTACATTCCAGCAAGATGAAGTGAAATTGCAAACTCCGTTTCAAAATTCTGTTGCCAAACCAGTGCATGCTTCGTTGGTCTCCTCTAGAAAGGAATTCCAGACCTGGCAGAATCTGCTTGCTGAGTGGAACCAGAGCTTGCGACAAATTTTTGCTGAACAGTATAAAAATGAAGCTCAGGATTTGAATCATTCCACAGGAGAAGAAACTAAATATGTTCATCATAAAGATATAGCTAGAAATATCCATACTCCGTCACCAAATTTGAAAACATGGTCTTTTGCTTCTATAATATTGGATCAAGCGGGACGTGAGAAGAACTTTAGAGAACGGCAAGGATACCAAACGCCTGCAGGAGGCGCATTACGTTCAGAGAAGTTAGACCATCTTATGCAATTGAGAAGCGCTGGAAAAGCATCTAATAAAATGCCGCTCTTTCCAATTGATGAGAATCAGGATCAATCTAAGCCATTGGCAAATAAGGAAAATTTCAGCACACCATCACACGATGCTAAGGAGACAGGTGCAAAGACAAATTACATGATACAACGCCATAAAGGAAAGGTAGAATATCCAGAATTACAAAAAGAGGCTAACTATGTGCCTCGCCCGGAAAGTTCATCCATTGCGTTCGGACCGTTTCAACGAAAATCATTTGGATGGGACGGAAGGATGCCCGGCCCAACTAAAGTGCGTGAGGCTGAACGTGTTTTCCTTCAGCAAGAGCGAAAGTTGACGTTTGAGAATCTAAAGCAGCAAATTCGCTCTCAAATAACTCAAGATATGTCCACCATTCGAATACGATTAAAACCGGAAAAACTTGGTCAAATTTCCATGAAATTGGAAATGCAGGCCGGGCAACTGAGCGCAAAAATTTGGGTGGAAACCAAAGCAGTAAAACAATTATTGGAAAGCAACCTTGATCATCTCAGGGAAACCCTTTTTGAGAAAGGAGTGAAAGCAGAACGACTTGAAATTCGCCTGGCTCCGCTCCCTGCTAATGCCAATAAGGATGAAGGAGCGCAACCGAAATTTGAACATCCGTCTGATCAACATCGGCATTCAAAGTCAGACCAAAATAATTCAGGGTCAAGGAAACGTCAAGAACGCAACAAGCCCGATTTTCGACACTTTTTATAAACTTCACCTAATTCCATGGAGGTTTAAACATGCTTGATGGTGTTAACATGAGCTCCCAAAATTCTCATGAGTCTTTTGGGGCAGCCGAAAGTCGTATACAGCAAGAATTGGGAAAAGATGCTTTTCTCCGACTTTTAGTCACCCAGTTGAACTATCAAGATCCTCTGGCTCCAATGCAGAATGAGGCTTTTGTGGCACAGTTGGCGCAGTTTAGCGCTCTCGAACAAATGCAAAATATCAATCGCAACCTGGAAGAGTCTATTAATGCGGATATTTTGCTTAATAAAGCTATGAATAATTCTTTAGTGACTACCTTAATTGGGAAAGACGTTGTAGCAAATACCAATCTCTTTTCTTATAGCAAGGACGGTTCTATTGAGTTAGGTTTCCGACTTTCGTCACCGGCACGAGAAGTCACAATTGAAATTTATGACTCAAATGGTCAATTGGTTCGAACCCTGAAAATGGAAGGACTGTCTGCCGGTGAGCATTTTTTTCAATGGAACGGTCAAGACCAGAAGGGGAAAGAGGTTCCCGAGGGTCAATATACGTTTCGTGTGAGTGTCAAGGATGGTGAGAATAGGCAAACGCTCCCCACTTTCATTCGCGGGACCATAACAGGCGTTCGCTATGAGGAGGGGGTGGCTTATTTGCTTCTGGGGGATTTAGAGCTAAGTCTTGGAGATGTTCAGAAAATTGTGCAAAGTTGATGAGGATTGCTTATGGAAATCGTCAAAAATCAACATGGTGGTTCTGAGCTTCATGCACTAGAAACAATCCGCGGACAACTCAAACCATCAAAGTCGAGGATCAAGCAACAAAACAAAACTCAAGAGCCTGAGTTCGTAAAATTATTCAATCAAGCTGTTGAAAGACAGTATCAACTTCACTTTTCGAGACACGTACAGGACCGTTTTCAACAAAGACAAATTTTCCTGAATGGTAAGCAATTAGAGGAAATTCACCAAGCGGTTCAACTTGCTCAACAGAAAGGAATAAGAGATTCGCTCATCGTAACAAAAGATTCGGCTTTTATTGTAAATATTCCTAGCAAAACTGTGATTACGGCTATGGAACGCGATGCCACTCGCTTTCGTGTTTTTAACAATATTGATGGAGCGGTGATTACAACCTGAGCTTTGTATTCCGAGTTCCAAGGCGCGAAAAAGGCAGGACCTCTTTGAGGAATGCCTGGCTATGGATTGACCGAAATAGCCTATGCGCCAGACACCGTACTTTTGTCCCTTTGAATAGCATTCTTCAGGATAAAACAGAACTTTCTTACCAGGCAAGCCTTTCTTGCTGGTAATGAGGGTTATCACAATAAACTCGAGGAGGTCGTTGTTATGTTGCGATCACTTTTTGCCGGTGTGTCTGGCCTTCGAGGTCATCAACTAAGAATGGATGTAATTGGTAATAATATTTCCAATGTAAACACCATAGGTTTTAAAGCAGGACGCGCGAACTTTCGTGAACTTCTGGCCATAACCTTAAGGGGGGCCACTCGTCCGACTAGTACAACGGGCGGTACAGATCCATTGCAGATTGGTCTGGGGATGGGAGTTTCGACTATAGATACCATTTTTTCTCAGGGCAATCTTGAAACCACGGGTAAGATTACAGATTTAGCGATCGATGGGACCGGATTTTTTATTTTACGTTCTGGGAAAACTAAGTACTATACGCGAGCGGGCGCTTTTAGTTTTGATAGTAATGGACGCCTCGTAGATCCGGCCAGTGGCTGGGTCGTTCAAGGAAAAATGGCAGACGAATCAGGCAACATCCCTTCCAGTTCGGTTATTGAGGATATTATTTTGCCCTTTGGCCAAAAGGCACCTGCCAAAGCAACTACAAAGATAGAATTTACGGGTAATCTTGACGGTAGCCAGGTGCCGCTTCCGACCATTTTAGATACCGGAATCATTCTGGCGATTGAAAAAGCCGGGGATAATACCGATATGAACGGTCTTTACGCAAATGGTCAAGCCAATTCTTTTATTACCGGATTGGTAGCCGGTGTCACTACAATTACTGTAAACGACGGTACCACCGAAAAGACTTATACCTATGTGCAAAATGATACTGCAGTCGGTAATGGTCAATTTCGATCTCTGGATGATTTGATCGCTGAAATTAATAATGATTTTGAAAGCACTTCTTTTAGGGCGGCGTTGGATAGCAATGGTGCCATTGTCATGACGGATACTTCCGGTGTAGCACACACCTTGAAATTTACCAGTAATAATCCTGTATTGCAAACCGCTTTTGCAGCAGCGAATGGAGAAGTTGATAGTTCGAGTAACAAAACCACAAAAACCGATGAATTTTCTCGCTTTGCCAATAAAAATGAGAAACTCATTAATCTGAGAAATTCCATCGGTACCAATATGGGGCTTGTTGCGGGTAATGTAATCGAGGTATCAGCCGTTGTCGGTGATACCAGCGTAAGTGGATCGATTACTGTTACCGATACCATGACCCTGGAAGATTTGACCAATGAATTGAATACTATTTTAGGTATTAATTCCTTGCCTGGAGTGAGTATCGATTCCGATGGTTCCATAACCATCCAGGGAGATCCTGGTGAAGATAATGCCATTAGTTCGGTTGCACTACGCGTGGCTTCGAATACGACATTTAATACAGCCATGAGTTTTGTGGTTGAACAAGAAGCTAAAGATATTACCCATAGTGCAAGTATTACGGTTTTCGATGCATTGGGCGAAGAACATGTCATTACTCTTACGTTTAAAAAGACGTCAGTTCGCAATCAATGGACGTGGACGGCAACTACCAGTGGAGACGAAATCATTTCTAGTGGCAGCAGTGGTAAAATTACATTTAATGCCAACGGCTCACTCAATTCTTTTACCTTTGACAATGGATTAACCACACTAAAAATTGATCCCAATAATGGTGCGGAAGTTATGGATATCAGTTTAGATGTCGGGACATTGGGGGGCTATGACGGCATAACACAATTTGCATCAGCTTCAACTGCAGTCGCTCGTTATCAAGATGGGTATTCAAACGGCGATCTGGATGAAATTTCTATCGATCGCTCCGGCAAAATTACTGGTGTGTTCAGCAACGGCGTAACGAAGACTCTGGCACAGATCAGTCTCGCAACATTTAATAATCCCGGAGGACTAATCCGGGTGGGCGGGAACGCTTACTTGCCGTCGGGCAATTCTGGTGTGGCTATCATCGGAGAAGCTGGCGAGAGTATCCAGGCTGAAATTATTCCTGGGACGCTCGAAATGTCTAACGTGGATTTGGCGCAAGAATTCACCAACATGATCATTGCACAACGGGGATTCCAGGCCAACAGTCGAGTGATTACTACCAGCGATGAGATGTTGACCGAGCTGGTTAACCTCAAACGATAATCATCATTAAGAAGGGGTCCAGCCATTGGACCCCTTCAATAATTTTTTGAATCGATCGATATATTAATGAGGTGAAAAATTGATACAGGTAACGCGTCTTAACGGCTCAGAGATCATCATCAATGCTGAGCTCATCGAGACCATCGAGGCAGCTCCCGATACCATCATCACCCTGACGACGAAATCGAAGTACGTGGTTCGAGAAGGGGTGGATGAAGTTCTTAAAAAGGTGTATCAGTACCGTCGTCGCCTCCGTTCCAACAATTTCTCAGATGATCTGGATGATATCTCATTTAAAAATTAGGAATTAGGAAACGATGGACATCGCAACGATCATCGGATTTGTACTGGGTATTGCTTCTATTGTGCTATCAATTGCTGCTAACGGACCACTATCATCGTTCTGGGATCCGGGATCGGCGTTTGTCGTCATCGGTGGTACTATTGCTGCGACGTTCATCAATTATCCGCTGAGTGATGTGCTGGGCATTGTCGGTGTATTGAAAAACGCGTTATTGTTCAAGGCGCCACCGCCCGGTGAAACCATCAAACAGTTGGTACATTTTGCTGAAATGGCCCGCCGTGAGGGCATCCTGTTTCTTGAAAAAGAGATGAACAATATCACCGATCCTTTCCTGAAGCAGGGATTGCAGCTCGCTGTGGATGGCACTGAGCCGGACCTAATGCGTAATATTTTGAGTACGGAAATCGCTTATCTACAGGAACGGCACGATACCGGCGCAGGAATTTTCGATGCAATGGGCGCGTTTGCACCTGCCTTTGGTATGATCGGCACTCTTATCGGTCTGATCCTGATGCTGGGCTCGATGGAGGACCCGTCTTCCATCGGTCCTGCCATGGCCGTGGCCATGATCACGACCTTCTACGGCGCGGTTCTCGCCAACCTGGTATTCCTGCCCATCGCCGGAAAACTCAAGGTGCGTTCCAGTCAGGAAGTCCTGATCCGCGAATTAATGATGGAAGGTATCTTAGCCATGCAAAGCGGCGACAACCCGCGCCTGGTCGAGCAAAAATTGATTTCCTTTATCGCTCCCAAGCTTAGAGCGACGGTGAGAAAAGAGGAAGGATAATGGCCGAGAAAAAACAAAAGTGCGATTGCTCTGGCGGCGCCCCAGGCTGGATGACCACTTTTGGCGATCTGATGTCCCTTCTTTTAACCTTCTTTATTTTGATTGTATCGTTTTCATCGATACAAGAAGTCGAATTTCAAAAGGCCATAGGCTCCCTGAAGGGCGCACTTGGGGTGCTTACCTCAAAGCGATCGACCATTATGCTTTCACCTTTGAAGAACATCATGATGAATCTAAATATGTTCGCCATAGTGCGTCCAGAAATGGAGCGATTGAAAGCCTTGCTGGAAAGCGAAAATTTCAAGAATGCGGTCAAGGTGGAGGAATTGCCCAATGCAATCAAATTTACCCTGCAGGACCAGATTTTATTTGATTTGGGGAAGGCGAATTTAAAACCGACGGTTTTCCCGGTTCTATTGGAGATCGCCAAAATCGCCAGAAAAGTGGAAGGAAAGCTACGTATCGAAGGCCATACGGATGATTTGCCCATTCGAACGCGAGAATTTCCTTCCAACTGGGAATTATCCAGCATGCGCGCCATTAATGTTTTGCACTATTTTGAAAACATGGGTATCCCGAGCAACCGCCTTTCCTGTGTTGGATATGCCGATACCCGACCTCTGGTCCCTAATACTTCACCGGAAAATCGTGCCAAAAATCGTCGTGTGGAAATTTATCTCGAAATTGAAAATAACACATCCGATTGGGAATTGCCGCTAAAAGCCTTTCAGGAAAAGTTTCAACTACCAGAAGCATCGGTGATCCGGAAATCGCAAGGGAGTGAAAATCATGGCGGACAAGGAGAAAGACAAAAAAAAGAAGAAGGACGAGGAGGACAAAGAAAGTAAGCCCAAGTCGGGAGGAGTGATGAAGACCGTACTGATGATCGGTTTGCCTCTGATGGTGGTGCAAACCGGTGTGGCTTACTTTCTGATTTCCAAACTGGTGAAGGTCCCCCAAGCCGTTCAACAGGTGGAGGAACCCAAAGAAGAAGAGGCAGAGGAAGAGGAGGGGCCAACTAAACTCTTCGTCATCGAGGATGTCATCATCAATCCGGCCGGTACGTCCGGATCGCGGTTTTTAAACAGCACCATTGCGCTGGAATATACCAGTCCCGACCTGGAACAGGAATTGACCGAAAAAGAGGTGCAAATTCGGGATATTCTGATCAATATTCTGGCCAGTAAATCCATCCCGGAGCTGGACGGCCCTGAAGACCGTGAGGCCCTGAAACAGGAAATTATAGAAAAGTGCAATGCCTTTTTGAAAAATGGAACAATAAAACGGGTCTATTTTTCCAATTTTATTATGCAATAAACATCCGGAGCGAGCATGGCAGAGATTCTGTCGCAAAGCGAAATTGATGCGCTACTTTCGGATATCGAAGCCGGAGACGAACTTGCGGTTTTAGAAACCACTTCCAGCAAGAAGAAGCAGGTCAGTGTTTACGATTTTCGCCATCCCAAAATCGTTTCCAAGGAACATCTGCGCATTTTACAGATGATTCATGAGCGCTTTGCCAAGCTCGTAGAATCCTATTTGACCACAAGGCTGCGAGCGCTGGTCGATGCCAAGCTCATCGCCGTTGATCAGGTGACTTATTCGGAATTTATGCTTTCCATGAGCGATCCGAGCTGCATTTACATTATGAAACTGGAAAACCTGAACGGCGATGCCATTTTGGAAATAACGTTGCCACTGGTGTTTTACATTATCGATCGGCTATTTGGCGGTGAAGGTAATAGTATCGATAAAATGCGAGAAATGACGCTCATCGAACAAAAGGTGATCGAAAAGGTAGCTGCTCAGTTTTCGGATGCCTTGAATACGGCGTGGAAGCAGGTGATTCCACTGGATAGCAGTATTGAGGCATATCAAAGCCGTCCCAGTTTTATTCAGATCGCCGCGCTGGAAGAAATGGTGATTTCGATTTCGTTGGAAATCAATGTTCAGGAAACCACCGGTTTTCTGAATTTATGTTTTCCATTTCAGGTGCTCGAAGAAGTACTGCCACAAATGACCTCGCAGCAGATGGTGCGTTCACGCATTAAAAAGTCTCCAGATGACAAGGAGGTAATCCATTCTCGCATTGTGAAGGCAAACATTCCGGTGCATGTGGAACTGGGCCGGAAGCAAATCACCTTGCGCGAGCTGGTGCAACTGGAGGTCGGCGATGTACTGAAATTGGACACGCGGGTGACAGACGATCTGCCGATTTTTATTAACAATATTGAGCGATTTCGTGGGAAGCCTGGTTTGTATCGTGATAGAGTTGCTCTTAAAATAGTGGGCGTCGAAAAAGAACAAATTGAAATTCTGGATTAGCGGAGCGGGTCCAAAAGGAGTGAATCGATGCCAGATACGACGATCAACGAAAATGTTCTAACAGCGCTGTACAATATCGAAGCCGCCATCAGTGAGAACTTTAAATCCATGATGGCCAGCGATGCTATGCTCTCCATCGAGATGGAGCTGCAGGAAATTAAAACCGCTGACTCCGAAGAGCTGTTGGGCCAATTTAATTCCTCGGTGCAACTATTCCAGTCGACGCTGGAATGGAATGACCAGACCGGACGCAACCTGTTCTTGATGCGGGAGGAAGATGCCAATGCGTTGCTGGCCCAGGTCACGGTTCAAAACGAGGCCATCGATTCACTAGACGTGATTTTCGCGAATTGGAATCTGGCAGCCACGCAATTTTTAGAAGAGAAACTAGGCCAGGCGCCGGCCTTCGGAGAAATAACATCTGAAACCCGGGAATTGAATAACGACGATCTTCAGCCTGATGAGCTGTGGTCGATTTATCAGATCAAACTGGGGGACAATCAATACGAGATTCACCGAATATGTGCGTCTTTCTGGCAGGTGATGGCCGAAGCCGCCAACATCGATGTCACCACTGTGGATGATATTGACTCCTCTTCCGTTTCCGGGCTGGACGCCGAGCAGATCGAAGTGGAGAATGTCGATTTTGGCAATCTAAACCCGGAGATATCGGAGGATGACAGCATCGGTTCAATTGAGGTGCTGTACGATTTGAAACTTGATCTGGTTGTGGAGCTGGGACGCACCAAAAAGCCTATCCGCGAAATCCTGGAACTGGCCCGGGGCTCGATTATTGAGCTGGAAAAGTTAGCCGGCGACCCAGTGGAAATTTACGTGAACGACAAGAAATTGGCCGAAGGCGAGGTGGTGGTAGTGGATGATCATTTTGGCGTTCGAATTACCAATCTTCTTAAACCCGAAGACCGCATCAAGAGCTTAGGAGAAGCATGAAATCCAAATTAAAACAGGGCCTGGCCTGGTTTATTCTTGGCGTTATTGGGTTGGCCGGACTGGTGGTTTATACTCTGGTCGACCCGGAGGTCATGGCTGGGAAAGCGTTAGTTGGCGAGCCTGCTTTTGCTCCAGGATACGGCTACGGCAAAATGCTATTTGTGCTTTTCGCCATTCTAACGCTTATGCTTGGTTTCGCCTGGCTAGGCAAGAAATTCCTGAATGGGCGATTTTTGCAATCGAAACAACAGTGGATTCAAATTCTCGATTCTGCCCTCATTACGCCAAGGAGCCGCATTGTGGTGGTGCAGGCGCTGGATCGCATTTTAATTTTAGGTGTGACGGAACAGCAAATGAGCGTTCTGGCTGAAATCACCGATCCACAGACACTCAAACGCATCGCTTCCGGTTCCCGTACCGATCAACAATCGACCTTTCAACAGTACTTGCATCGATTTAGCCACTAACCTTGACAGAAATTATGATAGCTTTCCTGAAAAAAAACAGCGTCATCGCAGCGCTGCTTCTTGTATTTTGTGTGCTCATAGTGGGACAGCCGGCGCTGGCGCAACAGCCCGCTCCTAAAGTTTCCATTACGGTGGACAACAGCGGTTCACCACGTGATGTAGCCTTGGGCCTTGAATTGCTGTTTATGTTCACCGTTCTTGCGCTGGCTCCTTCCATTTTGATTATGATGACTTCATTTACGCGTATCATCATTGTCCTGAGTTTCTTGAAGCAAGCGCTTGGATTGCAGCAGATGCCTCCCAATCAGATGATGATCGGACTGTCTCTATTTTTGACCTTTTTCGTTATGCAACCAGTATTCGATCAAATCAATCAGGATGCGTTTCAGCCATATATTAATGAAAAAATTTCCAGCCGTGAGGCCCTGGAAAAGGGGATGGCACCCTTAAGGGAGTTCATGTTCAAGCAAACCCGAGAAAAGGACCTGGCGCTGTTCGTACGGCTGGCCAAAGTAGAGCGACCCAACACCGTGGAAGATGTGCCGACCCATGTACTCATTCCTGCATTTATTATTTCTGAACTGCGGCTGGCGTTTCAAATCGGCTTTTTGCTGTACATTCCGTTTTTGATGATTGACATGATCGTGGCCTCGGTGCTGATGAGCATGGGCATGCTCATGCTGCCGCCTATTATGATTTCACTGCCGTTTAAATTATTGTTGTTCGTGCTGGTGGATGGTTGGTATCTAGTTATTGGATCGGTGATTGACAGCATCAGATAAGGAGAAATCATGACCCAGGAACTCGTGCTTTCCCTAATGAAAAATGCGTTGTGGACAGGCTTGATGGTCGCCGGACCGATCCTGCTGCTCGGCCTGATTACAGGCTTGATTATCGGTATTTTTCAAGCCGTGACCCAAATTCAGGAAATGACTCTAACGTTCATTCCTAAAATCTTGGTGGTTGCCCTGGCCATGGCGCTATTTTTGCCATGGATGTTGAATACCATTCTGGATTTCACCCGCGAGATTTTCAATCTGATCGCTACCATCCGCTGAAACCAACCGTGATGTGTATTAACGGCATCCGCATGCCGGCTTCCTATCCACTTAAATCCCCTGCTATGCGATTGCGGCAATTTTTGTCCATCGGCAATGCCGGATACCGGAAAGGTCGGAATGCCGGGGACAATGTCTATATGTTTACATATTTCAAGAGTTTTATTTGGGCATAAAGAATCCGGTAATTTTAGCCGATTCTCTATATAGATAAAAATATTCTAAATAGGCAGGCTTGACCTGTCCGCGGCAATCTTTGCCCAGCGATTTTGGTGCCATTATCACTCACCTTTATTTTAACCAACCGCCAAAGATTTTGGCTTTTTAAAAAACAAGAGGTTATACTGTTACTGAAACATCAATCCATCTACCGATTTTTGGCATATCCATTGCTTTCTTTCCAGTGTACTTAGCCCTCTGAAATTCCATAATAACTGCGAGCGACCCAGTATATCCTCCGATGATCGATCTTTTTTTAATCAAAGCTGAGACGTTTTTACTGGTTTTGGTGCGTATTTTGAGCTTTCTGGCGGTGGCGCCCTTTTTCGGACATCGCGGCTTTCCCATGTTGATGCGTACGGCTTTGGCGCTGGTGCTGTCGTTCCTGGTGTTTCCCAACGTTGCCGCGCCGTCAGCCACCAGTCAGAGTGCTCTGGATTATGCAATTCTGGTGGGAAAAGAGGTCGCCGTCGGGCTTATTCTTGGTTTTATTAGTCAGTTTATTTTCTGGGGCGTCCGGTTTGGCGGTCAGATTCTGAGTTTTTTAATGGGCTTTTCTCTCGTTACCACCATTGCCCCGGATACTCGGGAACAGATTTCAATCATTGGCACATTTCAATGGCTGTTTGCTATCACCGTGTTTTTATTGTTAGATGGCCATTTTCTTCTCATCGAAGCGTTGGTCAAGTCGTTTCAGATTGTGCCCCTGGTGGAGGCCAAATTTTCATCCCGACTGGTTGCTCACACCGCTAAATTGAGCGCAGGGGTCTTCGTCATTGCGGTGCAAATGAGCGCACCGGTGCTGGTGACGATTTTCATGACAAATATTTCGCTGGCCATGCTGGCCCGTATGATGCCACAGATGAACGTGTTCATCGTTGGTTTTCCTCTGACCATCTCCATTGGTTTTATTACGATGATCATTGTTACGCCCGTGTTTATTGTGCTAGTTCAGCACTTGCTGGGAGATCTACGCGAGAGCATAGCAATTATTTTGCGATTGTTGGGAGAATAGCATATGCCGGAAAACACCAGCGGCCAGGAGAAAACAGAAGCCCCATCGGCGCGAAAGCGGGAGGAAGCACGCAGACAGGGCCAGGTGGCCAAGAGTGTGGAAGTAAATACGGCGTTGGTGCTGCTGGCCGGTACAGCATTTTTCTTTTTTGCCGGTCGCGGTTTGCTGACCCAAATCATGGTGTTCTGGAAGGAGCATTTTCAGCAGGTGGTGCTATTACCAGTTAACCAGGAAGACTTGTTTGCGCTAATCAGTAGCCTGGGACTGAAAATCCTGTACATTCTCGGGCCGTTTCTGCTGCTGGTGAGTCTGGTCGGGCTGGCCTCCAATCTGGCGCAGGTAGGATTTATGTGGTCCACAGAAGCGTTGGCGCCGAAATTTGAAAAACTCAATATTATCGCCGGTTTTAAGCGCTTGGTGTCTCCGCGGTCGTTGGTGGAGTTGCTGAAGGGCCTTCTTAAGTTGACGATCATCGGCCTGGTCATTTATGTAACGCTGCATGGCAAAATCGAGCTGTTCTTTCAAATGATGCAGGAGTCGGTCGGTCATATTTTGCAATTTTTAGCACGCACCGCTGGAGAAGTGATGTTCAAAGTAGCGTTGGCATTGCTGCTACTGGCCGTCGCCGACTATGGTTATCAGCGCTGGGAATTTGAAAAGAATTTGCGCATGACCAAAGAAGAAGCCAAAGAAGAACAAAAAATGGTCGAAGGCAATCCGCAAATCAAAGCCCGAATTCGCGAAGTGCAGCGTTCGGCTGCCCGCAGGCGCATGATGGCGAAGGTGCCAGAAGCGGATGTGGTGATTACCAACCCGATTCACTATGCGGTGGCCCTGAAGTATGAACCAGGAGAGTACGCTGCACCGATTATCGTGGCTAAAGGGGAGCGCAAGATCGCCCAGCGTATCAAGGCCATTGCTGAAGAACATGGCGTGCCCATTTACGAAGATCCGCCCTTGGCGCAATTGCTGTTCAAACGCGGTGAAGTCGGACAGGAAATTCCCATCGATGCCTATCAGGCGGTGGCAGAAATTCTGTCCTATATCTACATGATGCGCAATCAGAAACCAAATCTAAATTAGCTGAGGACCCATGGCAAGTCTTAGCTTGACCATCAATACCGGACTACAACGGTTCAGCGATATTCTCGTGGCCGGCGGGGTGCTGCTGATTTTGGTGATCATGGTTATCCCAATCCCGACGCCCGTGCTGGATTTCTTGATTGCGCTGAATATCGCCATGGCACTTGCGGTGCTCATGGTAGCCATGTATATGACCGAGCCCCTACAATTCAGCGTTTTCCCGGGTCTGTTGTTGATTTTGACTTTGTTCCGGCTGTCGCTCAACATTGCATCTACGCGGTTAATCCTTGGGGAAGGCTTTGCAGGCAGCATCATCAGTTCATTTGGCAATTTTGTGGTTAAAGGCAATTATGTTGTTGGTTTCATTATCTTTCTTATTCTGGTCATCATTCAGTTTGTGGTGATTACCAAAGGGGCTGGCCGAATTGCCGAGGTGGCGGCGCGATTCACGTTGGATGCCATGCCTGGTAAACAGATGGCTATCGATGCGGATTTGAATGCAGGGCTCATTGACGAGGCTGAAGCAAGAAAACGGCGCGAGGACATTTCACGTGAAGCCGATTTTTACGGCGCCATGGACGGTGCCTCTAAATTTGTTCGCGGCGACGCCATCGCCGGATTGATCATCACTTTCATCAACGTGATCGGCGGCCTGATTATCGGTGTAGGGCAAAAGGGCATGGGGTTCGCCGAAGCCGCGCAGACGTACACGCTGCTCACTGTAGGTGACGGTCTGGTTTCGCAAATTCCGGCCCTGATTGTTTCCACCTCTGCTGGTATTATTGTCGCTCGTGCGGCCTCTAACTCACATCTTGGCCAAGATTTGATCAATCAGCTCCTGTTTGAGCCGCGGGGGTTATACATCATTTCCGGTGTGCTGGCTTTTTTTGCCATTACCCCAGGATTGCCTATGATGCCGTTTCTCACCCTGTCCGTATTGGCATTCATCACCGCTCGCTCCGCGAGATCGGCGATAGACAAAGAGAATGCAGAAGAAGTACAAAGCGAAAAAGAAAAGGAAGCCGAACCGGAGCCCATCGACGAAGTCGAAAAGTATTTGCACGTGGATCCGCTGGAACTGGAAATCGGCTACGGGCTGATCCCACTGGTGGATCCTGAGCACGGCGGCGATTTGTTGCATCGGATTACCATGATCCGCAAGCAAGTGGCGCTGGAGCTCGGTATCATTATTCCGCCCATTCGCATACGGGATAATATTCAGCTCAAGCCTGACGATTACGTAGTGAAATTGCGGGGGCACGAGATTGCCCGCGGAGAAGTGCGCATGGGCTACTTCATGGCGCTGAATCCAGGCATAGTGAGCAAGACTATACGTGGCATTGAGACGGTGGAACCGGCTTTTGGCCTGCCGGCCCTGTGGATCCCTGAATCGCGCCGTACCGAAGCTGCAGCCGCTGGATATACGGTCATCGAACCGGCAGCCGTTTTAGCTACCCATTTGAAAGAATTGTTGAAACGACATGCGCATGAATTGCTGGGCCGTCAGGAAACCCAGAAGCTGATTGACCATGTGAAAAAAGACTACCCAGCGGTGGTGGAGGAGGTGATCCCGAATCAGCTTTCGCTGGGTACGGTCCAGAAAATCCTGCAAAACCTGCTCAAAGAGCGCGTCTCAATTCGAGACCTGGTACGCATTTTGGAAATCCTCGGGGATTCCCTGCAGTTCAGCAAGGATCCTGACGTACTAACCGAATACGTGCGCAACGGCCTCGGGCCGACCATCCACGAACCGTATTTATCGGAAGATGGAGCTATTTACGCCATAACCCTCGATCCGGCGTTGGAGCGTCGGATTTCCGAATCGGTGCGTAGCGGCGATAGCGTATTGAAAATTCCCAATTTGCCACCCAATATGCTGAAGGAGATTTACGAACAGGTCAAAGCGCTTTCTGACAAGCTGATGGACGAAGGAAAACCAGCGGTTATGGTGGTTTCGCCAGGCGTACGGCTGTACACGCGCCGCCTGGTGGAAACGGTGTTCCCGGACCTCGCGGTTCTGGCCATCACGGAAATTCCAACGCACATTGAAATCAAATCGATTGGAACCATACGAGTGAGCCATGAGGATTAAAAAATTCAAAGCCGATTCGCTTAACGCTGCGCTAAAGCAGGTGCGTGAGCAACTGGGCGAAAATGCGCTCATCCTGAGTACGCGGCGTCTTAAAAACGATCCAAGCGGACAGGCTTCCGTTGTTGAAGTGGTGGCCGCAGTGGATGAGATGACGGCGGCGAAACAGAAGCGCATGCGAAAATCGCTTGCAAGCCAATCCCAGTCGGGCGGACGACGCACGCATTTTGCCGCCCGTATGTATCAGCAAGCAAGCAAGCCGGCTGAGGAGAGTTTTTCTACAGTAGATGCCACCGAATCAGAATCGTTGCGCCGCCAAATCGCCGCTGAATCAACAACGGTAACTCCCGTACCGGCCATTGAGGTTAACCATCCGGTGCTGATGCGACTGTTTACGGCATTAAAACTCGCCGGCGTGCATTATGAAATGATCCGCCGTTTGATGGGCTTTTTAAACCTGGAAATTCCGCAAGGCGGGCTCAATGAAGCCGGGCGATTGCATGACGCCTTGAAAAACGGACTGCTACGATTCATTCGGTATTCACCTCTGGACATCCGGCAAGCGCCAAAGCCGCTGGCCATTGCCTTTGTCGGACCGACAGGCGTGGGCAAAACCACTACCCTGGCCAAGATTGCGGCGCGGCTAAAGATTGAGCAAAAGCAACGTGTCGGTCTGGTGTCCATCGATACGTTCCGAATCGCGGCCATCGATCAGTTGCGCACCTTTGCGCATATTGCCGAACTCCCACTGAAAGTGGCGTATCAGCCGAGTGAACTGTCGCAAGCGCTGACCGAATACCGTGACATGGATTTCATTTTGATCGATACTACGGGCCGCAATCCGCGCAACTCGGAATACTTGCATGAGCTGGCGCGATTTCTGGCGCCGGTGCATCCATTGCAGATGCACTTGGTGCTCAGCGCCACTACCCGCTACGCCGAAATGGAAGAAATCGCGCAGCAATATGGGAAAATCGGCTTTCACCGATTATTACTCACCAAAATCGATGAGGTAATGCATCCGGCGATTGTGCTGAATCTTTTCAAGCTATCAAATGTGCCGGTTACCTGGGTGACTAACGGTCAGAATATTCCGGAAGATCTGCTTGAGGCTGGCAGCGAAGCGTTATTGAATGCGATAATACGAGGATGGGATCTGAGCAAATGGATCAGTTAAGCGGATTGCGTCAGATTTTGCGTGAACAAACGGTTTTTGAGCCGCCGCAACCGGCTGCATTTCCGTGGATCTGGAGCATTTGCAGCGGCAAAGGTGGTACGGGTAAATCTCTGCTGGCCGCGGGAGCAGCGTTGACCCTGGCCCGTCAGGGCAAAAAAGTCCTGCTCCTGGACGGGGATTTTAACCTTCCCGGCCTGCAGGTGTTCTTTAATCACCTCGAGATATCAAACTTTTTTGATCATGCTGCCGATACCCTTCAAATAGGAAATTTCATCTCTGAAATAAATTCATATTTACACGTTCTGATGCCCAAATTCAGTCAACCATTGACTTCAGAGCGGCAAATGCAACTTTTGCTGGCTGTGCGTCAGCAACTCCTGCCCGAATACGAAATCCTGGTTGCCGATTTACCTGCCGGATTTTCGGGCATTCACCGCTGGTTTGCGGAAAACAGTCGTCTTGTTACAATTATAATCGGGCAAGACTATGGCTCGTTTGCCAATAGTTATGCGCTGATAAAGCTGATGAAACAGGTCAGCCCCTCCCTGAACGTGGGCATCTGGGTGAATCAGACCGAAAACGAAAAAAAAGCTCGGCTGCTGCACCGAAAGCTGAATCTAGCGCTGGATCATTTTCTCAAACAATCGGTCGAATTTCATGGCTGGTTGCCCTTTATCAGTAAAATACAGGAAGAACTGGCTGATACGCATCCAATGATTCTTTGGCCAGGCGACATGGACTTTTTCCGACGATTGAAATCGAATCTAATCCGGCAAATCCCAGTATTGACTCGAAATGAGGTAGCTTTGCATGCGCACATATAGCGAGTATAGTGAGTGGCACCAACGTATCGGGAGGATTGGGACATGGTTTTTAAAGTGTCTCTCATACTGGCGATTCTGATCTATTTTGTTCAAATCATTTCTGGTATCCCGATCGAAAAAAGCATTATACGGGCCATGCTGTATTTTATTATTTTCTATTCGGTTATATCGATTAACCAAATTATCTATTTACATATGAAATTGCATATGATAAAACTGGAAGAAGCCAGGAAAGAGGAAGAAAAAAAGAAGCGAAAAGAAGAGCAACAAGCGAGAGTTGCAAAAACCTTGGCAAATTTTATGAAGGACCCCAAGAAAATGGAAGGATAATTGGGTAACCATCTCTGTTAAACGTTTAAATAATGGAGCTGCATCATGCCGAACACCGAACAAGAAATTCTGTGGGAACAGTATCTGGCCGGCGGTGGGTCAGAAGTTCGCGAACAGTTGCTGCTGAAGTATTTGCCCCTGGTAAAATATGTGGCCGGAAAAATGATGGCAACGCTGCCGTCGTCGGTGGATTACGATGACCTGGTCAGTGCAGGGGTGATTGGTTTAATTGGCGCCCTGGAACGTTTCGATCCAAATATGGGAGTAAAGTTTGAGACGTTTGTGCTACCGCGCATTCGTGGGGCAATCTTGGATGAATTGCGCAAACTGGACTGGGCGCCGCGATCGCTGCGCTCCAAAGCCCGCAAATTCGACCGAACCATGCAGGAAATGGAAAAAGAACTTGGTCGAGCGGTGAGCGAACGCGAGGTCATGGAACGTCTCGATATGAGCGAACAGGAATTGATCGCCCTAACCCGAGATGTCAATAATGCCATTCTGGTATCGCTGGATGGTCCGGGCATCGACGATGGCGAGCAGACCACATCAATGTATGACCTCGTGGAAAACACCACTTCAGATAATCCTTACAGTTCTATTGAAAAGGAAGAGATCAAACGGCTTCTGGTCAAAACCATTGAGAAGCTGCCCGAGCAGGAAAAAATTGTCATGGCATTGTATTATTATGAAGAATTGACGCTGCGGGAAATTGGACAGGTGCTGAATATCACCGAATCACGGGTGTCGCAGATTCACAGCAAGGCGGTCAATACGCTGCGGAATCTGCTGCTGGAGGAATTGACAAACTATTGATTGAATATTCACCACTAATATACAGGAGTATACCTGAGACTGTTGCGAAAATGTTATATAAAACTGGCGATTTAGTAGGCCGATAATAAAAATAAAAACGGTTCATCATGATTCGGCCTATCGATCTACACGATCAACTTACCAAAACACCTCTCATTGAACGAGTGCAGCAGGCTGAAAAAGTGGCCGAAGAAGGCCAGCAGAAGTTTCAACAACTGATTGCGCAGCACACGGCTGAAAAACAGGTGCAAACGGCTCAACCAACGCATCAAGATGAAAAGATCGTTGATACTTATGAAAAACACCGACAAGCGCAACATGAAGACCAGGCTGAAAAGGATAAAGAAAAACAAAATACCGGCAAAAATGAACCTGATGAGGATGAACCGGTGATGACTCAGCTTGGTTTTGAGATTGATCTAAAGGCGTGATTCCACTGTTTGCTATTCAGCCTGCCATGCTGCACGCACCAAACTACCTTTTGTCTCTGCAATTGTGAGCACCTGAAAATGCGACTCTGAATGGGATTACCCATCATAGGACTTGCAACCAACATTCAGGACAACATCATGAAATCGTACATTCAGATTTTGGGATATATACTGCCCACGCTGTTGGTCATTCAGACCGCCTTTGGGTGGGCTCAGGTAAACAATGAAATCCGCCAGATTCAGATTCAGCAATTTGACCGCTTCTGGCGCCTGTCTTTTTACCTTAACCAGAGCACGAACTACCAACTGGAGGATTTTTCCCAGCAAAATCGCATCGCGATAAGCGTGCCCGCACGGTTGGCGGCCGGCGTCCCGATACCGAAGATTGGCGCTATAGATGTGAGAGTTAAAGCTACGGCAGCGGGCAGCCGGATTACCATTGCGCTTCCGCAGCCCTTCAAGTACGATCATTTCTATTTTCCCCCCAATCAAAAAATCGTGGTGGACTTTTATCCGTTGTTTGAATTTGAGTCGGCGTCGCAAAGTTATGAAATGGCCATGCGATCTTTGAGCCAGGGCGATACGGCGCGGGCAACACGGTTGTACAAGGCTGCTTTATTGCAAAATCCTGATCTTAAAAATGCGCTGCTGCGCCTGGGAGAGGTTTATTTTTGGCGAAAGGATACCGCCGCAGCCCGAACCGCGTTCGAACAGCTTCTCGGTCGAGCGCGGCCGGACATCGAGTCCCGCGCCAAGGCGTATTTGGACAGTCTGCGGCAGCTCCAGGCGCAAAGCGCAGATCAGCGAGGTGTTGCGGCGAAACAGGTTGACGAGTTGGCCGCCGCGGACAGCCTTACGTCGATTGCAGTAGTTGATACGGCGGGGGAAGGGGATTCGAGAAAGGCAATCAAAGCAACAACCACAGAAGAGAAGCAGACTCTCGCCAAACCGAATCCCATTATCGTGGCACGGCGAAAAATTTCCCGGCCGTTTTATGTTCAGCTTTTAGAGTGGCTGCAGCAAACTCCATCGGCTATTCCTGTGCTTCTTTTTGGAATGGTCGCATTGAGCGGCATCTTTTTTTGGACGTTGGCTCTCCGTCCGAAGAGGGGTTTCAACCCTAAAAAGCGCAGCAAAGAAGCGCAACGCATTAATCGCCTGCTAAAGCTAATTGAAAAAGGCAAGGGACGGAGCATTCCTGGAATTAACGACCAAGCTGAACCTGTCGAGATGCCCGCCAGGAAGCGGTTGAATGTTATCGATGAGCATGAAGTTTCACCTTTTGCCCCAAAAGCCGAAGCCCGCTTGGCGCGGTTACGTAATTTGGTGAATGAGACGGTGCTGCCGGAACGGCGATTGCCAGGAACACCGTCCGTTCGCCGACCAATTGCGACGGGTCTACACGAAGCGGCAGAACGAGACGGCATTTCCCAGAAGACTAAATTGCAGGAAATGGCGTCCAGTAAGCGGCAGGTGATGCAACTTGCCCTGCAGGGCAAATCTGTCACGCAAATTGCGCGTGAGCTGGATATGGGCGTAGGCGAGGTGGAGCTTATCCTTGGCTTTGGCGGCGGACGGCCGACGATTCCGGATAATGAAAATAGTGCGCTGGATTTTGGAGTTTAGCGCTGTTGGATGGACGAAGGCTCTTAGTCGCTTTGTGTTGATAATTCCCCGATTTATCCTGTGAATGCCGTCAATAAAAGAGCAAGCAATCCATACAATTCAACATAAAGCTAGATGGATCTATCACCGCTACAGCAATTTTTGAACCGGGCGATTGCGCGCCAGATACCCCGAGCGCAATTCGAAGCGTTCTTTCAACTCAACCAGGTGAAGCGGGGCCGTGTGTTAAAAAAAATCGATGCTGTGCACTATCTCATCAAAATAGGTCCGTTTCGCCTGCTGGCCAAAAGCAACTTGTCGCTGCAACCCCATGAGCCAATCCTGGCCCGTGTCCTGGCGCTACGCCCGAATTTGCACTTGCAATTATTGCCAGCGCCCAAAGAAAGGGCGGATCCCATCCGGAACCATTCCAATATTAGACCTGAGGTCACAGAGGAATTCGCCCAGACTGTTGTCCTGTATCTCGCCGATGCGCCACAAGCCGGTCATCCCATCCTGCGCGTTAGTTATTTTCCCCAGACTCATCCCAAAAGGCGGGCACAAATCAGCCGTATTACGTTGTTTATCGACTATCCTTCTATTGGACGCACAGAAGTGACGGTGGAGAGCAATGAACAAGGATTGCATATAAACATCACCAGTTCAAATGCCCCATGGGTAGCTCATTTGCTGCATACACAAGAGCAATTGCAATCCCGTCTCCAGCATATCGAAAGCAAAACTCGGGCGCAAATTTTCATCAAACATCGTGTGTTTTGAAAAACACACTAGCCTCATCAATTTTTATGCCAGAACAAAAGAGTGATTGTTTAAAGTCTGTCACAATTCGTAAAGAATAGGGCAAATCGCCGATATTTGAGGGAGAGGATCGGCTAATAATGCAGAATAACGAAAGCCGTAAGCGTAGGAAGGCCGTTGCTTTGCGGTATGACTTTCCGGAGGATCAAGCGCCAGTTGTGGTGGCGAAAGGACTAGGCAAAATTGCCGAGACCATTCTGACCCTCGCACAGCAGCACAACATTCCTATTGCCGAAGACGGTATGCTCGTGGAAGAACTGCTGCAATTAGAACTGAATTGCGACATACCTGAGGCGCTGTATGAAGCCGTAGCGGAAATTCTGGCCTATATTTTTCAACAACATCGTCAATATGAGCAAAAGGCTACCTGATCGATGAGTGAAAAGCCACTGGAAGTCAGAGAAGTTTCCAATCAGGAACTGCAAATCACCCTCGTCAGCCGAAATGAACTCATCCGGGAGCTACGGCAAAAGGTCAAGTTTTTTGCAAAACAGCAAGGTTTCGATGATGAAGAGGTGTTTGATGTGCAATTGGCGCTGAATGAAGCTCTGGCGAATGTTATCGAGCACGCGTATCAGGGGGATCAAAACGGACGCATAGATATTAAATTTCACACTGATCAGAACGGTGACCTGGTGATTGTGATCAAAGATTATGGGCAAAAGGCCGATCCGGAATGCTTGAAATCACGCAGCCTGGATGAGTTTCGCGAGGGGGGCCTGGGATTGTATCTAATGGAAAAGCTCATGGATGTGGTGCAATTTGACTTTTCCCAGGAGGACGGAACGGTTTTAACGCTCATCAAACGAAAGCATTGCCACAAATAAGCGTGAAATATAGAGGTCGATATGGAGCCAACTATTGAAAAGCAGAATGATGTAACCATCATCAGGCCGGCAGGGGAGATCGACACGCACAACTGCGACTCGCTCAAGGACGTGATCCAAAAAGCGCTAAAAAGTGGCGCGAAGCGGTTGCTGATTGACATGTCGCAGGTGTCGTATCTGGACAGCGCAGCGCTGGGTGTGCTGGTGAGCGGATTCAAAAGCGCTCGCGAGTCGCGGGCGCAATTCAAGCTGGCCAACATGCAGCCGCCGGTGGCGAAGATTTTTCAATTGACCCGGCTGAGCAAGTTTTTCGATATCCACCAAAATTCGGATGAAGCCATAGCCAGTTTCAAATAAACGAAGAGTAGGAGCCATGGATCGTATTCAGGTGATTCGTGAACGGCTCGAGGAGCGCCGCGAGCGCTTCGGACAGCGTGAAATGGACCATTTGTTGAACGAAGGATTTTCCGAATGTTTGAGTGCGCTTGCCGAGCAAGTGGAGTTTGAAGCAGCCACTCTGTACCTGATCTTGCGAGGCTCGAAAATGCTGCATCGCGTGGCCGATTACAACGGCGGCGTTAATTTCATCGATCGCGTACGATTTGATCATGGCTATGGGCTGTCGGCCTGGGTGGCACAGAAACAGCGTCCGATCTACTTGCCGGATATTCACCGCGGCAGCCGGCATGGTCACAAGCCTATTCGCTCGTATCTGTCGCTGCCGATCATTTTGCACGATGAGCTTGTGGGAGTCATCAATTTTGCCCATACAAAACCTCATGCCTTTGAACGCACGGAAATGCTGTTGATTCGCAAGTTTATCGAGAATTTGAAACCGATTATCAAAATTTTCTACCGATATCACGGCACACTTCGCTATGAAGAAAAAGATTTTGATCGTCGATGATGACCTCAATCAACACAAGATCAATCAATTTTATTTTAAGAAGCACGGTTTCGACGTCGTTTCGGCCTTTACGGGGGAAGATGGACTGGAGAAAATCTTGACCGAACGCCCGGCGCTCGTGCTGCTGGATTTCATGATGCCCGGCATGAATGGCGAACAATTTCTGCACATCCTGTGGAATGATCCGAAATATCAGCCTGTTGGCCGCACGCCGGTGGTGATGCTGACAGCCGCCGGTCACGAACGCGATTTTGTGGAAAAGCTAATGGACAGGGGGCTCGCCGCTTACCTGCAGAAACCCTTCGGCGAGCATGAGCTGATTAACGTGGTTGAGAATGTGCTGGTCAACCACGAAAAATACATGCACCAGGAGCAAAGTCTCGAGCATCTGCGCGAGAGTCTGGACTTTCTCAGCAATATTTTGCAAAATTTTCCAGGCATCATTTTCACAACCTCACTTGATGGTCGGATATCGTTTTTCACCGAGGGCAGCAATCCCATGCTGGAAACGCCCAAATCCAGTATCCTCGGACGATTGCTTTTCGACTTTTTTGAAATCCAGCCACACGATTTGCAATCCATTTTATCCCGCCTCAAGGAAGACAACACGGCGATCACGATCGAAACCATTCTCAAGGATCATGGCGCCCATTCCTTCCCGGTCGAGCTGTCGCTATCGATATTCCGGGATAAAAACGGCCAGATCGCCGGAATCCTTGGTCTGGTCAAGGACCTCACCCTGGTGAAAAAGCTGGAGCAGGAGAAGATCGAAAAAGAGCGGATTGCGGCGATTGTGCAGGCCATGGCCACGGTGAATCACGAAATCAACAATCCGCTGACGCCCATCCTCGGGAATCTCGATCTGATTATGGAAGAGGCGCACCTGCTGCCAGACTCGGTGCGTTCCAAACTGAAGAGCATTCAGGAAAACGCGCGCCGCATTGCCGAAAATGTCCAGAAAATGCGCAACATTTCACAGCCCGTGTTCAAGCAGTATTATGACGGAGAGATGATCATCGACCTCGAAAAATCGCGTTGAGGCAGCCGCGGCCGCGGAATCAATCGCCCACCTCAGGTAAAAATTGCCGCTCGAAACAAACTGACCTCTTTTTCATTTTCTGAAGCCGTCAAATCAACTTCTTGGAAAAAAAAATCTTAAGCGATTACGAACACTTAAAATAAAAGCCGGGGTCCTGGCATATCGATTGCCCGAAACAGAGGTAAAGCAAGGAGGAGTCATGCTTCGAGGAATTTATACCGCCGCTGTAGGAATGATGGCGCGGCAGCGGCAACAAGAGATCATTTCCAACAATCTCGCCAACGTCAACACGGCCGGTTTCAAGTTTGATCGATTGTATTTTCGCAACACGATGGATGCAGCATCTTTAATTAATGGTGATCCGCAAAATGCGCCGGTCGAAGAATTCCGTACAGATTTCAGTCAGGGCCGGCTGTACAAAACGGGTAGTCTGCTGGATTTTGCCATTGAAGGCGATGGTTTTTTTGTGGTGGAGGGGCCAAATGGCCCATTGTACACCCGCAATGGCCATTTTATAATAAACGATAGCCGTGAGCTTTTGACCGCAAACGGTCTGCCCGTAATGGGAGAGAATGGTCCCATCGTGCTGCCCGATGGTGACTTTTCGGTGAACCATCGCGGAGAAATCCTCAACCAGGACAATGAGGTGATCAATCGGTTTGTGGTGGCGCAGTTTGGAGACCCGAAAGCGGCGCTGATGAAAGTTGGCAACAACTTGTATTCTCAGCGTGGGAATACGCCCGAGCCGGAAATGGTTGAGGCGCCGGTGCGGCAGGGATACCTGGAGAGCGCCAACGTCAATATCATTGAGCAAATGGTGGAGATGATCATCGTTTTGCGGGATTTCACCAACAATCAAAAAATCATTCAGGCGCAGGATGATTCGCTGCGCCGAGCAGTAAACGATTTGGGCCGGATTTAAATAGTATCTGGCCAAAGAACAATGATCGTATTTGCAAGGAGCATGCAAGCATCATGTTGAGAGCATTACGAACCGCAGCAACCGGGATGTTCGCACAGGAGCTGATGGTGGACACCATTTCCAACAACCTGGCGAACATCAATACCACCGGCTTTAAAAAGGCGAAGGTGGAATTTCAAGATTTGCTCTACCAGAACCAGCGGGCCATTGGCGCGGCCAATGTACAAGGGGTGAACATCCCAACCGAAATTCAGATCGGTCACGGCACGCAGCCAGTGAGCGTGCAAAAAATGTTCTTTCAGGGCGATATCGCCCAGACGGACAATCCACTGGATATCGCCATCGATGGCAATGGTTTTTTTCAGGTCATTCGCAACGATGGCACCATTGGCTACACCCGGGATGGCTCGTTTAAGATCTCTGGTGATGGCCGGATCGTGACCTCGGACGGACTGGTGCTGGAACCCGAAATCACCATCCCGCAGGATGCACAGGAAATTCACATCAGCCTGGATGGTGTGGTTTCGGTGCGCACCGCGGGCGAGGTGGCGCCGGTGGAAATCGGCCGCATCGAGCTGGCGCGATTCATGAATCCGGCGGGTCTCGAGAGCATCGGCGGCAATATTTATTTGCCAACCGCGGCCTCGGGCGAGCCGATTACCGGGACGCCGGGCTTCGAAAATTTCGGTACCCTGCGGCAGGGCTTTCTGGAAATGTCCAATGTGCAGGTGGTGGAAGAAATGGTGAATTTGATCGTCGCTCAACGTGCTTACGAGATCAATTCACGCGCCATCCGAACGGCGGACGAAATGCTCAACATCGCGGGTAACCTGCGGAGATAATGAGGACAGCATGATGAGGAAGGCTGCAACAATCGCAATCTGGGCTTTGATTTTCGCTGCACCTTTTGGCGATAGATCGCAGGCGCAGGTGAAAAAATATGTCGTGTATTTGAAGCCCGAGACGGTGGTGGTGGGCCCATACATTTACTTGCATGAGATCTGCGACATCAAGCCCACATCCAAAAGCTTCATGAAAAAATTGCAGAAAGTGCGCGTGGCCAAAGCCGCTCCTCCCGGAGAAAGCAAGGATATTTCCATCAGTCAGTTGCGGCTGGTTTTGCGGCATGCCAGGCTGGAGAATTCCATTCGGCAGATTAAGGGCCCGAAGGTCATTCGGGTGAAAACCGGCCACAAAGATATCACCCGCATGCGCATTGAGGAGTCGATCGGAGCATATTTTCGTGAACAGCTGCGCGGCTTTACTGGCGAGTGGCGGCTGGAATTCCGACGCATCCCGGATAGCACGGCAGTGCCAATGGGCCCGTTTCGGCTTGTGGTGCAGCAGAAGAAGCCGGTGCGCCGTGGCTATCAGCGCGTTGACGTGGATGTGCTGCAGGAGGACGTCCGCGTCAAACGCATTTCCGTGGGATTGGTTTTGCATACCTATGAAACCATTGCCGTGGCCAGGCGGCGGATCATGCCGAAAGAGCGCATCCGCGCTGGCGATATCGAACTCAAGCTGGTCGAAACCACGCATTTGTCGGGCGAACCGCTGCGCAGCCTTGTCAGTGATTCGATCTGGGCCCGGGTGGTGATTCCTGAAGGCAAAATCATCACCGATCGAATGGTCGAGCGCATTCCAGATGTCATTAAAGGAAGCTGGGTGGAACTGGAAATCGAAGCCGGCCAGATTCGGTTGCAAACGCGAGCACTGGCGCAGCAGTCCGGCAATTGCAATGAGTGGATTCGAGTGTGGGTACGAGAAACACGGCGGGTACTCAAAGGCCAGGTTTGTGGCAAAGGAAAGGTGCGGGTGGCATTATGACCAATAGAATAAAGTATTTATTGATGGGAATCGTTCTGGGATTTTTGCTGGCTGCCAATGCGAAATCGCAGGAGCCCAACTTTTCTGGTGCGTTTAGCTTGTTTGCAGATACCAAAGCACATCGAATAGGCGATATCATCACCATTCACGTTGTCGAGTTTTCCGAAGGCAGCCATCGGACCGATTCGCGCACGGAGAAAGAGAGCAAGATCGGAATGAAGGGGTCCGGGACCGGCGCGATGAAATTCCTTCCCCTGTTTGGCGTAGAAACGCAGAATAATGTTAATTTCACGGGTCGAGGTGATACCAAACGTACAGGTGTTTTGCGGGCAAAAATGACTGCGCGCATCAAATCCATCGATGATAATGGCAACTACATCATCGAGGGGACGAGGGAAGTGGAGGTCAATAACGACCGAATGATGATGACCGTGACCGGCATAGTGCGGCCTGAGGATATTTCCAGCGACAACATCGTGATGAGTTACCAGATCGCCAATGCCAAAATCACCTATAGAGGAAAGGGACATGCGGATCGAAGCCAGAAACCGGGCTGGATTACGCGGATTTTTAACTGGCTATTTTAGCGCCGTCTGCCTGCTATCTGGCCTGCTACTTTTGGCGGTTCGGGCCGATGCAGGCGTGCGTGCCAAGGATTTGATCACCATTAAAGGGCTGCGATCCACGCGGCTGGTGGGATATGGCCTGGTGGTGGGCCTGGATGGCACTGGCGATACCTATCGCTCTATCGTTGCGCTGCAAACCGCTACCAACATGCTGAAACGGTTTGGCATCAACGTGCCGGCATCGCGCATTCGCTTGAAGAACATCGCCGCCGTCATGATTACCGCGCAGGTGCCGCCGTTTCTGCCGGAAGGCAGCACCGTAGATGTGCTAGTTTCTTCCATGGGCGATGCAAAGAGTCTTGAAGGTGGGACGCTGATTTTATCGCCGATGGTCGATGAAAATGGTACGCTATTTGCATATGCTCAGGGTGCGGTTTCAATCGGTGGGTTTAATATTGAAAGCATTGGGGGAGATCGAATCCGAAAAAATTATGCTCTAGTGGGGCGCGTTCCGAACGGTGCAACTCTACTGAAATCAAATAATAATGTCACTTTTTCCGATTCGACGATCACCTTTGCACTCAAAGACCCGGATTTCACCACCGCGGTGCGGCTGGCTGAGGCCATTAACGGTAAATTTGGCAACGAAGTCGCCTCGGCGGTGAATGCGGCTCAAATTCGTACACGCATCCCTGACGAATTTAAGCCAAAAATAACACAATTTGTTAGCATTATTGAAAATCTTGAAATAGATCCGGATGTGAAAGCGCGCGTGGTCGTGAACGAACGTACTGGCACAGTAGTCGTGGGAGAACACGTCACCCTGTCGCCTGTGGCCATTGCGCATGGCAACTTGCGTATTGAAATCCAAACCACGCCGGTGGTGTCTCAGCCGGCACCGTTTTCGCAGGGACAGACGGTGGTGGTGCCGCAAACCCAAACCACCGTGACTGATAATCAAGGGCAATTGCTGTATGTCGAAAATTCCGCCAGTGTCCGGGATGTAGCGCGGGCGCTGAATGCCCTCGGCGTTTCGCCAAGGGATATTGTGGCGATTTTTCAGGCACTCAAGGAAGCGGGTGCTCTTAAGGCAGAATTGATTATAATGTGAGCTTATGGTTGAGCGACTATCCGACCTGACGCTGGCCAACGCCTTTTTCGATCGGCTACGGCAGAAGGCCGAAAGCCAGGACCTTGACCGACTTCACGAAGCCGCCGAGCGTTTTGAAGCGATTTTTGCCAATCTTCTTCTGAAATCGCTTCGCGAATCGATGACCCGATCAGGGTTATTCGGCGACGGGCTGCGCGGCGAAATTTACCAGGGACTGCTGGAAGAAAAGCTAAGCGAAGTTCTGGCCCGGCGTCGGCAGCTCGGTATCGCGGACCTCATCATCCGGCAACTGACCCGCCAGCATCCTACGCCATCAACCGAACAACAATCCTCAGCATCCTCAAAAACGATCGATCCTCAGCAGCGGGAGCTCCTCGTAAAACGGGCCGCTCAGGCAAGCAATCTGCCTGCGCCGCTAATTTATGCGGTGATTGAACAGGAGAGCGGCTGGAATCCATTGGCTGTTTCATCCAAAGGAGCCAAAGGTTTGATGCAGCTCATGGATGGAACTGCAGCCATGTTGGGAGTAAAAAATGTATTCAATCCTCTGGAAAATGTATTGGCTGGGAGTGGCTATTTGAGAAAGCTTTTGGATGAATTTGGGAGGCTGGAGTTGGCACTGGCGGCTTATAATGCCGGTCCCGATACGGTGCGGCGTTACAACCTAACGATTCCTCCTTTTCCTGAAACTCAAAATTACGTACGCAGCGTCTTAAATCAAATCAAAGCTCTCAACCTCGATATTAAGTGAGGATGGTCATGCGCATTATTATTTCGCGGATTTGCGGTCTGCTGAATCGACAGATAGCTATTTATCGTCAGCTAATAGATGCAATGTTAGTTGAACGTAAAGCGCTTCTTGTCCGGGATATTGAGCATTTGCATGACGCGCTAGAGAAACAACAAGAGTTGGTTGATGAAATACATGATATAATGAAAGATTATGAAGAAGAAGTCGAAAACTTATTTGAAAGTTTTGCAATACCGAGACACCCCTCGATAGAAACGGAACAATTGCTAAAAGCGAAACTTGGCCGGGACGCTCGACCTCTCGTACAACTCAGTGAAAAATTGAAAAAAGTCATCGAACGAGCTAAACAAGTGAATCGGGAAAATCAGAGAATTATAGAAGTTTCCAATGCCTTCTTTAAATCTTATTTTCGGCTCCTAACAGATATTCGGTCGCAAGCCTTTGGCTATACACATAAAGGCGTTGCTGATCGCGCTGCAGGACGTAATGTCGCTATTAACCATCGTATTTAACTTGAGTTTGCGCCATGCCCGGTTTATTTGGAATCCTCGAGCTTGGAAAACGTACCCTTATTTCCCAACAGATCGCTCAAAGCATTGTTGGAAATAATATTGCTAATGTGAATACAGAAGGCTATTCTCGCCAAAGGACTAATTTTGAGCAAGTGGGATCGCTTCGTACTCCCTGGGGGACAATTGGCCTGGGGGTACAGGTTAAAAACATTAGTCGGATGCGGGATGCATTGGTTGACCGGTTATACCGGGATGCAAGCGCGACCTATCGCGAATGGGAAACCAAAGCCGGTTTTATGAGACAAATCGATGCGATTTTTACAGAAATTGATGATGCGGGGATCGGTAGCAAATTGGACGCATTTTTTAATGCCTGGAACGATTTGGCCAACGATCCAGAAAGTTCTCAACCTCGAATTGCCTTGCGGGAAAGTGCCAGAGCTCTTACCGCAGCCTTTAATGATGTTGCAAACAAATTGAAATGGCAAAAAGAGAATATTAATACCCGCATATCGAAGGCCGTTGACGAATTCAATAACATTATTAAAAAGATTGCGGAGTTAAACACAAAGATTCCGTCCTCGGCGGCTAATAGCAGTCAGGTGAATGAACTTCTGGATGAGCGTGACCGCTTATTGGACCGATTGTCAGAAATGGCTGATATCCAGATTTTTGAACGGAGCAACCAGGGCATCGCTGTTTATGCCGGCTCTACCAGTCTTATTGAAGGAAGCTATTATCAAGAGCTTACAACTACTATTGATATACAAAATGACCTCCCTGTCGTTACCGTTTTATTACCTGATGGCAACGAGCTGGAGCCGACGAGTGGAGAATTCAAGGCTCTTTTGGAACTCAGGGATGAGATTATTCCAGAGTATGAAAATGATCTAAATACGCTTGCCAAAAATATCGTAGAGCAGGTCAATGCTTATCACAAAGTAGGCTATACTTTAGCTGGGGAAACAGGCTATAATTTTTTTGATAACCGTTATATCACAGCAGCTACCATTCGGATTGACCCCGATATTGAAGAGGATGCTAATAACATTATTGCGGCTGCCGAAGATGCAGCCGGGGATAATACCCAGGCGTTGCGCATCGCCTCTTTGAAAAACACAACCTTGATTGGGGATTACACTTTTCGAGATTATTATGCAAGCTTAATTACCAAAGTGGGTCTGGATGGACAAACGGCTGAAGACCTTTCTCGCTCCAACGAAATATTGGTCAACCAAACTGTTCTTCAACGTGAAACCACGATTGGAGTTTCGCTGGATGAGGAAATGGTTAATTTAATCCGCTACCAACAATCCTACCTGGCAGCTTCACGTATGATAGCTACCGTGGATCAAATGATCGAAGCCATCATTAATTTGCGGTAGAGATACACACCACACCAAATCAGATTCATTTTTCATTCCTTAACTCGTTTATCATGGAATAATATTTGGTATTTGATAGCATGAGGAAAAGCGCTATCCTTCTTTCTTTATCCGCTGGCTTTCTTTGCATTCGGATAGATAATGATTGAGTGCTACAACCAGACGGCTACGTTGTTGTCACCAGAAATTTGACCTCAGGTAGGGAACAACCGTGATGGCAAGGATTGTTAATAATTTTTAAAAATATTCCTTGCTATATCGAGCGTTAACCCCTTAATTTTTATCATAATTGTCCGATCACCAAGAATGTACATGCCCCAAAAGGAGTATTTCTCTGGAGGACGTATGCGTATTACCAATAAGCAGGTTTATTTGACCGTGCTCACCAATATAGAACGGCCGGCTCGAAGAATGCTGAAACTTCAGACGCAGCTTTCCTCCGGAAAGCGCATCAACCGCTATTCTGATGATCCTTTGGCTGCGGGTGAGGTGGAGCGATATCGAGGGGAAAAAGCCAGTACCTTACAGTATAAAAAGAATATTACTGATGGTTTAATGTGGATGCGTCAGACGGAAATAGCTTTGGATCGGCTCGAACAGAATATCATTCGTGCAAAAGCTCTTGCCGTTGAAGCGGCCAATTCAACCAAATCTTCTGATGATCGTCTGACCATAGCCAACGAAGTAAACCAGATACTGGAAGATGTGGTATCTATTGCCAATGCAAATTTTCGTGAGAAATATCTATTTGCTGGGATTCATACCAAACAACGTCCCTTTGTAGAAGTACGTGATTCCAACGGCTATATTGAATCGGTTACCATGAGCGATGACAACACGGCCAGTCTTTATCGACTGGTCGGCAATGGTCTTCAAATCCAGGTGAACATCCCCGGCAAAGAAGTGTTTAATCTTACAGATGGTCCGATTTCAACCCTAATCGATTTGCGGGATAGTCTTCAAAAAAATGATATCGATGGCATTAATGCTTCTTTAGCAGCGCTCGATAATGTATTAGAAAAGTCGCTTAATGCGCGGACAACTCTGGGCTCCAGGATGGCCCGTATGAACACTATGAAAGATGCATTGAGTACCACCGAAGTCGACATCGTTCGCAATATTTCCGAGCTTGAAGATGCGGATGTTGCTGATCTGATTATGAAGTTGACTTCGGAAGAAGTTGGCTATCGGAGTGCAATAGGGGCTGCTGCTCGTATTATGCAAACCAATCTTGTGGACATACTCACTTAGGAGAATTGAGGCCAATGGCAGCAAAATCAGGAACCACGAAAAAACCGAGCAAAGCGAAACGGAATCTCTCCCTGGAGCATCCCAGATTGGGGGCGGTGGAATATCTTGAAGAAGACGTGTATCATTTCCCGCAAGGACTGCTGGGATTTGAAAAACGAAAGCATTATATCCTGGTCGAGCGAGAGGAGTACTATCCGTTTGTCTGGATGATCAGCACCGATGAACCGACCACCAGCTTTGTTCTGGTCAATCCGCTGATCTTTCTGCCGGACTATAATCCCAATATCTCCAAGCGTGAATTGAACGAATTGCAAATTGATAATCCGCAAAGCTTGCTGATGTACGTTATAATTACTTTGAATCGTGATCCTTTAAAAACGACAGCCAATCTTTGCGGACCTATACTCATCAACACGGAGAAGAAAATTGGGAAGCAGTTGGTACTCCTTGATGACAGCTACTCGACCAAGCATCCGATACTTAAATCTGAATGAGCCGAAACGAAACGAGGAGAAGGTATGTTAGTCCTGACAAGGAGGTTGGGCGAGACCATCGTAATCGGAGATGATATCGTCATTAAGATCGTGGATATACACGGCAAGCAGATCCGTGTTGGCATCGAAGCACCGTCGGAGATCAGCGTCTATCGAGGCGAGATTTACGAGCGTATCATGCAAGAAAACAAAGCCGCCGCCGAAGCCGCCGACGTGAATACCGATGCAATCGAGGAGAATGTCAAAAAGATCTTAGTAGAAAAATCCACCAATGGAGATAAGGTGGAGAAAGGGAGCTGAAGCTCCCTTTTTTGTTTGCATTTATGATTCACCTTCGCTCTATGTCCCTATCTATCCGCTTTTTTTCTTACTAAATTCTTCAATGAGTGTATAGGTTCCATACCGCAATTCCGTCTGACAATCCCATTTTAATTTTATCGACAAAAATTAAACTCTCTTAATACCTTTGGGTTCTTTTGCCGACTTTCCGAAAATGTACTGAGAGCGACAAACCAGAAAAGTCCTTTTTTGAGTCAGATATCCAATCCCCAAACAAAATCCATGAACCTCCAACAGGAAATCCATTTAGCTGAAAAATTGTTCGAACAGGGCGATATTGCGAGTGCGCGCAAGCGGCTGGAGGCCCTGCAACGCCGGCATCCGTCCAATGCCGAGGTGCTGAACAATCTGGCTGTTATCGCGCAGGCCGAGGGCGACACCAACACCGCCCTACAGCTCCTGTGGAAAGCCTGGCAACATGATGCCGGCCATGCGGATGTGCAAAACAATCTGCTAACCGTGCTGATCGGCCAGGAAAAATGGGCGGCTATGGTGGCTTTGTGCGGCTTTTATTTGCGCCTACAATCAAAGCTGGCGAAACGGCCGCAGACCTGGCAAGACGCCCTGGAAACCGTCGTCCGGCAATGGATTTTGCATTATCTGGAGCACCCGGAGGCCGGATTCTGGCACGATCATAAGGAGATGCCGGTTGCCCTAAAAAAGACGCTTGCCCAAAACGAGATCGGTCCGAAAAATCCAAAAGCTTTCTGGCAAACCCTGGCCGCCGCCATGACTGCGGTCGCGCTACACGCACAGACCGGGAAGGCGAGGCGGTGGCTGCTAAAGAATCCGCCTGGCGAGGCGCACAAACCGCTCTGGCAAGCTGTGCTGGCGGTACTCTGGTTGCTCGATTTCCGCGTGTATGAGGCCATCCATTTTGCAGAACCGCTGTTGGCAAAGCCGGAGACTCGGGATCTTGGGCAGGCGATGATGGATCGCGCGAGGCAAATGGAACCGCGGCCCGAGGTAGATCAGGCGTATCGACGCTTGCTAGTGGTCATGGAAGAGGGCATCGGCAATATGGTGATGATGACGCCGACCCTGCGGGCACTGCGACAACGGTTTCCCGAAAGCCACATCGCCGTGATGGGCAAAAAGCCGAGCACCGATATCCTGACCGATCTGAATTGCGTGGATGAAGTCCTGCACGGCTGGCAGGATGAGCGGTTCGATCTGGCACTCTGCGGCGTATGGAGTTCACAGATGCGACAGAGGTTTCAGCGGAAGTTTGACGAAAACGTGGAATTTGTGTACGCCGCTGACCTGCGCGTGGGGCTCGAGCACGAGGCCGAGGCCAATTTTAAGCTGGCGCGTTTTTTAGGCTATCGCGGCGAAATGCCCATGCCTTCGGTCACCGTACGTAAACCCGACTTAAATGTGAAACTCAAAAAGCCGGTGGCGGTACTGGCCAATGCCTCGCAGGGCAATGGCGGCTGGGAGCGCAAGCGATGGCCGCACTATCGCGAGCTGGCGAAACGGCTGATGCAGAAGGGGTACACCGTGGTGGCTGTGGGGGGCATAGAGGAGGCGGAACGCTTTGGAGCGGATTACTGGCCGGCCGGCGTGATCGACTTGCAGGGACGGTTGAGCCTGCCCGAGACGGCCTGGGTGCTGCAAAAGGCCGACCTGTTTATCGGCAATGACAGTGCGCCCGCGCATCTGGCTGCGGCAGTGGGCACGTCGACGTTCGTGCTGTTTGGCGCCACGCTTATCACGAAAAACCGACCGCTGGGCAAAAACGTGCGCGTACTCACCCGCGATTTGGCCTGCAGCCCGTGCCAGTACACCGAACGCTGGCAAACCTGCCAGGACTGGCAGTGCATGATAGCCATGTCCCCGGAGTGGGTGCTGCAGGAAGTCGAGCGCGGCATCGAAACGCCGCGGCTGATGTTGGTGCGCAAGGACTACCGCGACCTGCGTCTGATTCGCCGGGAAGATGGGCTGATCCTGAGCGATGGCCAGCATGAGGAGCGGCTGGTGGTGCACCTGGTGGGCAAGGGCAAAACCAACTTTCCCTGGGGCATGGAAATCGAGGTGCAGCGTGTTCTGGAACAGATGGGCTGCGAGGTGTTCCACACCGATTATGTGGCCGACCGGCACGATTTCAAATACAAATTTCTGCGGCCGGCCCATTTGATGCTGGTGTTCCGGGGTAGCGGTATTCCGCCAGAGCTGATTCAGCAGGCAAGCTGCCGTACGGTGCTCTGGTATCAAGACGATGTGTTCTCTACCCGGCACGCACCGCGCGACCTGGCCTACAACGGGCGATTCTTCGATGCCGTGTACACCTTTGATTACAACGCCATCGACGCCTACCGTGAGTTCGGCATCCAGAAGGTGGACTGGTTGCCACTGGCCGCCGCGCCGGAAATTTATCACAAACAGTTCCTCGAGAAAAAATACGATGTGGTTTTCGTGGGAAATTTATATCCCAATCGTAAGACGCTGGTTGAACGGCTATCAAAAAAGTTCGATGTGAAGGTATTTCAGGCTTATAACGAAGAAGCGGCCCAGATTTACAACCAGAGCAAAATCGTTCTCAATCTGGGCATCGGCCGCACGGGCATCCAGCAGCGCGTGTTTGAGGTGCTGCTTTGCGGTGCGTTTTTAATGACCAACGAGATCCCTAAAGAAGGCCGGCTGTTCGAGGACCGCAAGCATCTGGTGTATTTCAACGAAAACAACATCGAGGAACTGATTGCTTATTATCTCGAACACGAGGACGAGCGCGAACGCATCGCCGAAAACGGCTACCGGCTGGCTATGCAGAAACACACCTACCGCAACCGGCTGGAAAAGCTACTGCGCGATCAATTCGTGTTTGAAGAAGAAAGTGGGACTCGCTGGAATGAGCGGCGGCCGACTATCCAGGTGCGCGAGGCCATTCCGGGATTCCGTCCGGTAAACGTCGAGCGCATCCGGCAGCGGTTGCAATCGCGCGAGCTGCGCATTTTTGCCGCCTTCCGCAATTTCAACTGGGAAAACCCCAATTTGCAGCCGGCGCTGGAATCTTTCGGCGCGGTGATTCGCTATGACTGGCATGAGCATGGCTTCTCGCAATACGACCCGGGATGGCACGAATCGCGCAAGGCGCGCATGAACCAGCAACTGCTGGAAGCCGTGTCGCAGGCGCATCAGCAGGCCTCCATCGACATCTTTTTCGGCTATCTCTCGGGTCGGCTGATTTTCCCAGGCATGCTGCAGGCCATCCGGCGGATGGGCATCCTATCCCTCAACATTTATCTCGATGATGTCAAAGGCTTTTGGGGCAATCTGGAACCGACCGGGTTTTCCAGCATGATTGATATCGCCAATGGCTTCGATTTGTGCTGGACCACGCACGAGCCGGCGGTGGCCTGGTATGAGGCCATGGGCGGACGGGCGATTTTTTTACCGCCGGGCGCCAATCCAGAGATTTTTCGGCCCATCGAAGGCATCGAGAAAGACATCGATGTGGTGTTCGTCGGGCAGAAATACGGTCGCCGCGGCGAGATGATCGAGCGCCTGCGCGCCCTGGGCATCGATGCCCGTGGCTTTGGCCGCGGCTGGGATACCGGTGAGGTCTCGCAGGAAACCATGATCGAACTGTTCAGCCGCGCCCGAATCGTGCTGGGCATGGCCGAAACACCGGAAGACCATGTAACCGAGCTGCAGATCAAAGGGCGCGATTTTGAAGTGCCTATGTGCGGTGCGCTGTATTTGACCCAGCACAATCCGGCGTTGCAGCCATTCTTCCGGTTTGGCGAAGAAATAGATACGTACCGCGACCAACATGAATTGATCAGCAAAGTGAGGTACTACCTGAGTCATCCTGAGCATGCCGAGCAGATCCGACGGAAAGCCCGCCGGCGTAGTTTACGCGATCACACGTGGGAAGCGCGATTTCAGACGGCGTTCGAAGCGCTTTTGAATGCGGTATCGGAATAGGAATCAGAAGATGCAAACTTCAGATCCGGAAAAAACGAAGGCCGGCGCAGGAAGGATAGCACTGATTACGGGCATCACCGGCCAGGATGGCAGCTATCTGGCCGAGCTGCTGCTGGAGAAGGGCTACATTGTCCATGGCCTGATTCGCCGTAGCAGCCATTTCAACACCACGCGCATCGACCATCTGTTCCAGGATCCGCACGAGGAGGAGGTACGGCTGTTTTTACATTACAGCGACCTCAGCGATTCCAGCAACCTGGCGCGTCTGCTCCGGCGCATCCGCCCGGATGAAATTTACCACCTCGGCGCGCAAAGCCACGTGCGCGTGAGTTTCGACATGCCGGAATTCACCGCCAACATCACCGGCATGGGCACCATTCGTCTGCTGGAGGCCATTCGCGAGGCGGAAATCGAGACGAAATTTTACCAGGCGTCCAGCAGCGAGATGTTCGGCAAAGTGCAGGAAATTCCGCAAAACGAGAACACACCGTTTTATCCGCGCAGTCCGTATGGTTGCGCCAAGGTGTTTGCCTACTGGACGACGGTCAATTATCGCGAGAGTTACGACCTGTTTGCGGTCAACGGCATCCTGTTCAATCACGAATCTCCCCGGCGCGGCGAAACGTTTGTCACCCGCAAGATCACCCGTGCCGTGGCGCGCATTAAAGCCGGATTGCAGCACGAGCTGTTTCTGGGCAATCTCGACGCCAGGCGCGACTGGGGCTACGCCAAAGAATATGTCGAGGCCATGTACCGTATGATGCAGCATCCCCAGCCTGAGGACTTTGTCATCGCCACCGGAGAATCGCATTCGGTGCGGGAATTCGTCGAGCTGGCGTTTGAACTCGCCGGACTGGACTGGAAGAAGTACGTAAAAATCGACCGCAAATACTTTCGCCCGGCCGAAGTGGACCTGCTTCTCGGCGATGCGTCGAAAGCGAAGCGGCTTTTGGGCTGGCAACCGAGAGTGAAATTTGAAGAGCTGGTGCGGCTGATGCTGGTGTCCGATTTAAAGCTGCTGGCGCTGCAAATGGGCGGCTTTCAAGATGTACACGTGGTGGATACTCCGGTGCGGAACCTGGCCACGTTCAGGGAGACCTATGTCAAACTGAGCCGTGAGGGTAGCATGCAGCAAAAAAATCTGGTGCAATCCATTGAAAAACTGGACGAAAACGAGTGGTGATCATGGCAACGACTTTGCAAAAACGGCAGATTGGCGTCGGTGGGCTGAAAATCAGCGCCAGGGCGCGGCAATATGTGATGAATGCGCTGGATTCCAACCGACTGTCTATCGGCAAATACGTGCACACGTTCGAGGCCGAGTTCGCCCGGCTGCATCAGCGCCGGTTCGGCATCATGGCCAACAGCGGCACCAGCGCGCTACAGGTGGCGCTGGCCGCTATGAAGGAAAAGCACGGCTGGCAGGACGGCGACGAAGTGATCGTGCCCGCAATCACGTTCATCGCTACCTCCAACATCGTGCTATACAACCACATGCAACCGGTGTTTGTGGATGTGGATCCGCTGACCTACAATATCGATCCCGAAAAAGTTGAGGCGGCCATCACGCCGCGGACACGCGCCATTTTGCCGGTGCACTTATTCGGGCTGCCGAGCGATATGGAGCCGATTCTGGAAATCGCTGTCAAGCACAATCTGGCGGTACTCGAGGATTCCTGCGAGACCATGTTCGTGCGATACAAAGGCCGCCCCGTGGGTTCGTTTGGCGAGGCGGCCTGTTTTTCCACGTATGTGGCGCACATCCTCGTCACTGGCGTGGGCGGCCTCGCCCTGTGCGACGATCCGGAGCTGGCTGTGATTTGTCGCAGTCTCATTGCGCACGGCCGTGATTCGATTTATCTCGATATCGACAGCGACGACAATCTCACCGACAACGATTTGCGCGACGTGATCGAACGCCGGTTTTCGTTCGTGCGGCTGGGGCACAGTTTTCGACCGACCGAAATGGAGGCCGCCTTGGGACTGGCGCAGCTCGAGGAGTACGAGAGCATCCTGCAGGCACGGCAGCGCAATGCGCGCCGTCTCACCGAAGGTCTGCAGGATTTGGCAGAACACCTGCAGCTACCGACGATTCCGCCGGATCGCGAGCATGCATTTATGATGTATCCCATCACCGTGAAAAAGCCGGGGCTGCGTAACGAGCTGGTGGCATTTTTAGAGAACCACGGCATCGAAACCCGATTTGCATTTCCGCTGCTGGATCAGCCGGTGTACAAAAAGTTGTTTCATCTGGACGTTCGCCAGTTTCCGGCTGCCGAGCGCATCAGTAAAAATGCGTTTTACATCGGCTGCCATCAGGAATTGACCGACGAGGATATCGGCTACGTCATCGAGGTGTTTCACGACTTTTTTCGGAACGGACGCTACGTATGAGCGCACATTTGAAAATCATTGCCGTGCTGGGCGGCAATGGCTTCCTCGGCTGGCACACAACCCGGGCGCTGTTGGAGCGCGGCTATGAGGTGCATGTGTATTCCCGGCATGCCTGCGAAATGGACGAGCGCCATCCGCGCCTGACCTGCTTCAATCTGGATATTCGCCTGGCGAACCAGTTGCCTGGCGCCGACGAATACAATGCGGTCATCAACGCCACGGGGCGGGTGGCAGGCGTCGGCTACAATGCCAGCCATCACTCGGAGATGCTGGTGGAAAATTTCGAGCTCATGCGCCATGCCGCCGATCTGGCCGCGAACCAGGCGCGGTACTTCGTGCAGATTTCATCGGCCTGTGTGTATGCCAACGAAGTCAGCGCAGGCGCTCGGGAGGAGCAGGGTTTCCTCGGCGAGCCGGATGCCGCCAATTATGGCTATGGCTGGGGCAAGCGGATGGGCGAGATTTACACGCGCACGCGCTTCACCGAAGTGGACAAGCCGGCGCTGGTGCTCAGGCCGTACAACCTTTACGGCCCGCGGGATGATTTCAGCGAGCATGCGCACGTGATTCCGTCGCTGATTCGCAAGTTCCTGTTCCACGATGAGATTCAGGTGTGGGGCGATGGCTCGCAGGTGCGCGAATTTGTGTATGTGGAAGACCTGGCGCAAAGCATCGCCCTGGCCGTGGAGCGCCGATTAACCGGTACCCTCAATGTGTGCGGCGGCAAAGCCAACGCCATCACCATCCGCGAGCTGGTGGAACTGATCGAGCGGATCATGCAAACCGGAAAGCCGATTCGGTTCAAAGCTAAGGGGCCCGTCGGCCAGCTGCAAAAATTTGGCAATCCTGAACTGGCGCGTCAGTATGAATTGCCTGTCTCGATGTCTTTATTCGAGGGACTTCAACGAACCATCCACTGGTATTTACAGCATATTAAAGAGGACAAGGAGTTTGTTTGGCAGAACGATACCATGCAAGTTGAGTCAAATCATTAAAACACTGTTAACTTTTTAAAGATCATTGTGGCTTTACCGAAAGTTGCTTTGAAAGGACATCCCAGGAAAATCCCTTACGATTCTAACCTTTTCTTCTGAACTCAATGAATCTTCATGATCAAATTCAATTCGCTGAGCATTTATTCCATCGGGGCGAGATTGAAGCGGCGAAATTACACTTACAACAATTGAATCAACGGTTTCCGCAAAACGCGGATGTTTTAAACAATTTGGCCGTCATAGCGCTTCAAGAGGGGAATCCTGAGATCGCGGAAGACCTTTTGCTGCAAGCTTTTAAAGAAGAAAACAACAACCCGGATGTTCTCACGAACTTATTGGATATCGCGGCGCAACAGGAGCACAATGCAGACGTCGTTCGTTTGTGCCATTATATTGTCACGCAAGTCTCGGATGCGTCGGTTTTGCAAGAGATCGTGCAGAGCCATCTGACAAATATAGCATGGCAGTTTATTCTTAGCGTTATTGAAGACACTGTCCCGGCTTTTATGAATGATCACTCGAGATGGGAGGATAAATTCGGACAAACCAATAAGGAACAAGTCAAAAGCCCAGAGACCTGGCTTGAATGCTTAAGCCTGACGCTATATAACTTATTTGTTCGCAGCGCGCCAAAGGAAGCCCAGAAAATCCTGATGAATTATAAAAATCATTCTTTAGCGCATCATGAATTAAAGCTGGCATTGATCTCGGCACTTTGGCTGTACCAGAAACGCGTATATGAGTGTATCCATTTTGCAGATCAGCTCAAAAGAAGTCAAGGTGATTATAAAGATTTTGCAGAAGCCCTGATTCTTCGCGCCAGGACCGTTGAAAAAAACACAGAAGTCGAAAGAGCTTATTCTGAAATCCTGTTTGTTGTCGGCGATGATATCGGCGATATTGTCATGATTACTCCTACACTCCAGGCCATCCGGCAACGCTTTCCACAGTCTCGAATTACTGTTTTGGGCAAAAAACCTGCTGTTGAGTTGCTCATCGGTGCAGATTTTGTCGATGAAATCATTTTTGAATGGCAGGAACAGCAGTTCGATATTGCCCTTTTGTCCTTTAGCGGGGGAGAATGGTTAAATGAAAAAGACTTCGATTTTGATAAACAGATCAGTTACATCTGGCAGCCGGATTTGCGCCCCGGATTGGAACACCGAAGCGAAGCCTATTTCCGAATGGCGCAAAATTTAGGATATATCGGCCAAATGCCAAAAGCAAGCATTCGTTGGCAAGATTATCCACTTGCTGGTCTGAGAAAACGTCCGATCGCGGTTATAAATCCAGCCGATTTTGGTGATTTTGAAGAGCGTTTGCATTGGCCCTATTTTCCAGACCTGGCTGAGCGTCTAGTGCACATCGGCTATCAAGTTGTTCTATTGGGTCCCCAAAAGGTGAATGAGCGTGGCAGGGATGAGCACTGGCCAGAGCAGGTGGTTGACTTGCGGGATATTTCACTTCAAAGTACAGCCGGAGTCATTCAGCAGGCGGACCTTTTTATTGGCGTTGCCGGAGGCCTGGCCCATATAGCGGCCGCATTGGAAATTCAAACGTATGTTTTATGGGGTGCGGCGAATACCTCCCAAAAACAACCTACAGGTCCGAAAGTTCATATCTTATCAACCCATCTGGATTGCAGTCCCTGTGAAGGCGCTGAACGCTGGAATCACTGTTCGGACTGGCAATGCATGAAGAAGATGGGGGTAGGTTGGGTTTTTGAGCAAATCCAGCAGAAAGGCAGGCAACAGCAGTTTCAAATTCATCTCAGAGAATACTATGACACGCAAACCATTAAAGAAAATGATAAATTGTATCTGGTTCAAAATGAATTGAAAGAACCATTGACCGTCCATCTGGTAGCGAAGCTGGATTCCAGTTATGTGAAAAACCTGCGTAACGAGTTCGAGAAAGTTGGATGTCGGGTCATATTCACTGATCCTCATTTTCATCGTAACGACTTGAAATTCAAACTGTTGCGGCCAGCCCATTTTTTACTGGTATTGGCATCATGTCGTATTCCGGGTGAACTGCTAAAACAAATACCGATAACCAAGGTCCTATGGATTCAGGAGCACTCAGATGAAACTATGAAGTATTTGGTCTCGTCAGGTTGTGATTTTGATTACGTCTATACCTATGATTATGCTTCCATCGATCGTTATCGCGATTTAGGGATTCATCGAATTGCCTGGCTGCCTACTGATGCGATTTCTCAGTTGCCTCAAGGTTTGAATGTGAGACGAGAGATTGAGAAAGAAGAACGGTCAGTACTCGGTCAGGTTCAGCAAATTTTAGAAGATTTTCATTTATGGCCTCAGGATAGCGCGAACGATTCTGCCTGCAAACAGGGGAAATGGATAGCGGGACGGAATCGCCATTTGGGCGCCTGGGCAAATCGAGATTTTTGGCTTGCGGAGGCTCATTATCAGCGTGCTTGCAGGCTTATCCAATCCGGAAATCTGTCTCAGGCGAAAGCGGAAATTGCACATTGTCTATACCTGAATCCTGAGCACAACGATGCATGGAGCCTGCATGATCAGCATTTAAAACCAAAGCTGAATACCTCCTCTCATGTCAAGGATGAGCCGTTCCGGATGAAGCCGTTCTATATTGCCGAAAAGGTCATTCGGCGTCAGGTTTCGGATCGACTGAAAGTGCTTTTTATTACCCCTCCCGGGCTGGGGACCAATTTAACGCCAGAGATGGTGGCTGCAGAAGAATTGAAAAAATTAGGACATGATGTAACAATTGTGGCAACTTATGATGATATCAGCCTTACTCGGGATGACTATGATGTTATTTACGTGGGCATGCATATTTCAGCGCCTGCGGGATGGCGAGCGCATAAGATTTTAAAAATTCCCGTTTACATGCATTTGCAAGGTTGCGGTTGGTGGCGCATTGGGCTGGATGATCCGGAAAAATGGGAGTTTCATCCGGATGAAGCGACACAACTACGGCAGCAAATCTTGCAATGGCAGCGCTATTATCGTTATGTCTGTGAATTGGTGGATCGGGCGGATTACAAGGATGCCGGATGCGAATGGCATGTACGCGCTGCTGAATTCCTGCTCGACCGAGAACTGAATTATCCACTGCATGGAGCGATGGTCGATTTGCGAACAGCAATGCAAGCGGATCCGAATATTAAACCGGAGTACAAAATCGTTACAATTTCGCGACTAACGCAGGATAAAATGGTTCATCACATTGCAGAAGCCTTGAAATTGCTGGATGCCCCGCCATTATGGTCAATCATCGGTCCTGGGCCATCACGTGCCTATATTGAGCAGATATTAAAAGGCTCCAAAGTCAAGTACAAGTTTCACGGGCCGGTTTTTGGTATCGAAAAATTCAATGAACTAAAAAGTGCAATGTTTGCAGTTTCTCTGCGAACCGGTGTGCCACAAGCAGAAGCACTCTGTGTGGATCGGCCATCGATTGGCTACTATAGCTACATCCGGCAAATCTGGCCTGATGACATTGTATTGTATGCGAAATTTGGAGATATTGAAGATCTGGCAGCCAAAATTCAATATTTCATTGATCATCCTGAAGAACGAGAGAAAAGAGCAAAGTTGGGCAAGAGGCGTTTGTTGAACGGCGAGTTGCTATTGAAACCAGCCAATATCTTTGCAAAAGAAATTGAACAAATACTATGGAATCTGGCAAGAGGATAGATCATGGCACAGTGGTACCAGCATGAATCGGCTTTTGTCTCTCCCGATGCGATCATCGGGGCGGACACAAAAATCTGGCATGGGGCTCAGATTCGAGAATTTGCGAGGATTGGCGATGAATGCATCATTGGCAAGGACGTTTATATTGATACAGCGGTAGTTGTGGGAAATCGCTGCAAGTTACAGAATGGCGTTTATCTTTACAATCCAACTTTTATAGAAGACGGCGTCTTTGTAGGACCCGGGGCCATGACCACCAACGACAAGCTGCCCCGAGCGGTGAACCCCGATGGCTCCCTCAAAACCAGCGAGGATTGGGTGAAAGGCAGCGTAAGGATAAAAACCGGCGCTTCCATTGGGGCAGGTGCGATTATTTTGCCTTCGGTCACCATCGGAAGTTGGGCCATGGTCGGAGCAGGCAGCGTGGTGACCCGGGATGTTCCCGATCATGCGCTGGTGGCGGGAAATCCCGCCAAAATCATCGGCTATGTATGCAAGTGCGGTCGGCGGGTTGAGCGTGCGGAAGAGAAGTGGATTTGTCCGGAATGTGAATTGGAAAAACAATTCAATCTTGAAAATCGGTTGATCACGGACGTTGAATTATCTGAAGTCTGGAAATAGCGATGGGCACTTTTCGCGCCGCGGTTATTGGACTCGGAAGCATGGGAAAGAACCATGCCCGGCACTATTTCGAGATGGAAGATGTTGAACTCGTTGCCATTGCGGACCCGGACTGGAATAGCCTGTCCTGGTTCAGTCGCCGGTATCCCGCCCGTACCTATACCGATCATCGGGAAATGATCGAGCGGGAGCAACCAGATTTAATTTCTGTGACGGTACCAACCTGGCTCCATCGCCCTGTGGCGCTGGATGTGATAGAAGCAGGAATCCATCTGATTGTCGAAAAGCCAATTGCCTTATATGAAGATGAAGCGCTGGAAATCATTGAGCGTGCCGAAGCTCGTGGTGTAAAACTCACCGTCGGTCATGTTGAGCGGTTTAACCCGGTCGTGCGAAAGATGAAAGAAGAAATCGAAAGGAACAGGCTGGGAAAAATTTTTAAAATACAGGCCAGACGGCAAAGCCCTTATCCCATCCGCATTCAAGATGTGGGGGTAGTTATCGATCTGGCCCCGCATGACATCGACATAATGCGGTTTCTCTTAAATGACCGAATCGATCGGTTATACGCAGAAATTCAAAGAAACTTCCGAACCGATCGAGAAGACGTACTGGCCTGTTTTCTCCGATTTTCCAGTGGCGTTTTGGGACAGCTCGAGGTGGACTGGATCACTCCGACCACGGTCCGAGAATTGAGAATTGTCGGCGAAAAGGGAATGTTTGTCGCCAATTATTTGACCCAGGAACTTTATTTTTTTGAAAATGGAGAAATGAGCGGAGAATGGGATGGATCGCGCCAATTCGTTGCGATAAGTGAGGGAGAAATGCATAAATACCGAATTCAACGCAAAGAACCTTTAAGATTGGAACTTGAAGATTTTGTTGACGCCATTCGTAACAATCGTCCGCCTCTTGTTGAGGGAGAAGACGGTTTTCAAGCCTTGTGCCTTGCCAGAGCGATCCTGGAATCCGGCCTCAAAGGTACCATTGTACATCCGGATCGGCTGATTCCAGAGAATGACTTTCAGGCGATGAATTAAAACTTCAATCAAAAGAAGGTGACCTGACCATGGCAGCACTTGACGATAAGCGGATTCTCATAACCGGAGGCGCCGGGTTCATCGGCTCCCATCTTGTCGATGCGCTTCTCAATGAACCGGTGCGAGAAATTGTCATTTTCGATAATTTCGTTCGAGGCAGATATGAAAACATTCAGCATGCGTTGATCGATCGACGGGTCAATCTGATAGAAGCAGATATTACCGACTTGGCTGAGCTGACAAAGGCTATCGCGTCCGCAGACCTTGTGGTTCATCTGGCCGCTCTCTGGCTATTGGAATGTATTGAAAAACCAGCGGAAGCGCTGCAAGTAAATGTGACCGGGACGTTCAACGTGGCTGACGCCTGCCGCAAAGCAGGTGTACAAAAGCTTATCTTCGCTTCTTCTGCATCGGTTTACGGCAATGCGCATTCCACTCCCATGAATGAAGCGCATCCGCTGATGAACCGTACCTTTTATGGTGCCACCAAGATTGCCGGTGAACAAATTCTGAAAGCTTTCAATGAAATGTATGGCCTGAATTATTTAGCTTTGCGCTTTTTTAATGTTTACGGCCCTCGACAGGACTATCGCGGTGCCTACACCAGTGTGATCATGAAAATTCTGGATAGTATAGACCGAAACGAACCACCGTTGATCTATGGTGATGGTTCTCAAGCCTATGATTTTATTTACGTGAAAGATGTTGCACAAGCTATTATCAGAGCCTTAAAGGCGGATGTATGTGATGAAGCAATCAACGTAGCGACCGGAATCAAAACCAGCATCAATGAGCTTACGGAACTGCTGTTGGGGCTAACGGGAAGCCCTGTAAAGCCGCGGTATAAGTCGGCCTCGCAAATTTTTGTTACAGATCGAGTCGGCTGCACAGAGAAAGCCCAAAATTTACTGCAATTTAAAGCTACGGTCTCTTTAGTGGATGGACTGCAGGAGCTTATTCAATGGAGAACAGCCGATAAGCTTAAAATAAACAGGGAGGTTGAACAGCTTCAGGAGGATGTATTGGCGTGAATATTCCACTTACCAGGCCCTTTTTCGGTAAAGAAGAGCTTGAAGCCATCGCCAAACCATTGCAAAGCGGCTGGGTGGTGCAAGGGCCGCATGTGCAGCAGTTTGAGGAAAAAATGGCTCGATTTGTAGGAAGCCGAGAGGCTGTAGCCACCTCGAGTTGCACAGCCGCCTTGCATGTGGCCCTCGCGGCTCTGGAATTACAACCCGGTCAGGAAGTCATTGTGCCGGCTTTTACGTGGGTGGCAACGGCGAATGTCGTCGAATTCCTGCATGCCAAACCTGTGTTCTGTGATATTGAATTGCAGACATTTAATTTAGATGTGAACCGAATTGAGGAATTGATTACTGAAAGAACGGCTGGTATTCTACCCGTGCATCAATTCGGTTTGCCGGCGGAAATGGACAGGATACTGTTTCTGGCAGAGAAGCATCATCTCTGGGTGGTAGAAGACTGTGCCTGTGCGCTTGGTAGTCGGATTAGCGACAGACATGTGGGCACTTTCGGTCAGGCCGGCTGTTTCAGCTTTCATCCACGCAAATGCATTACCACAGGCGAAGGGGGAATGATCGTTACAGATTCTGAAGAAATCGCCCGGAAAGCCCGAATTCTGCGAAATCACGGTGCAAGCATTTCTGACTTTTCGCGACACCAATCAGAAAACGGTTTCCTGTTGCCCGAATTTCCCTTTATGGGATTTAACTACAGGATGACCGATATTCAGGGCGCCCTGGGATGCGCTCAAATGCAGCGGCTCCAATGGATTTTGCATGAACGCATCCAAAAAGCAGAACAGTATTTTGAAGCATTAAAAGAAATTGAATGGTTGCGCTTGCCCGTTGTTCCAGATGGGATGCTCCATACATTTCAATCCTTTGTTTGCCTTTTCTGGCCAGCAGAGCCGAGTTGGGATAACCTGTCTGAGTTGCACGCGATTAGAAATCGACTGATGCATTTTTTGCAAAAACAGGGGATTGCTACGCGACCTGGTACGGTGGCCGTTCCGGTACAAACCTATTTTAGCAAAAAGTATGGCTATCAACCCCATATGTTTCCTGAGGCGTACATAGCAGAAAAACTGAGTGTTACGCTGCCCCTGTATGCGGGCATGACGGAAGAAGAGCAAAATTTTGTAATAAGCCAGATTAAGCGGTTTGATTTCAAGTTAAGGAAGACTGCTGTTATTAATTAAAATGCAATAATGTTCAGAAACTAAGTCTCTGGTAGGATAAATGGAAATGATTGTTTCAGCTCCTGAATCGAAAAACATTCAACGGCCTTTTGCACTGGCCTCGTTGGTAGAGACGCTGTCGTCATCGCTTGGGCCCAATGATGCCGGATTCTTGCAGCGTGTTTATGAAGATGGTTTAGAAAAATATCGCAACCGCCTGCATCAAATCGGTTTTCATCGGCTGGATACGGTTCTGGATGCAGGCTGTGGTTTTGGACAATGGGCATTTGCATTAGCGTCGGACGTCGAAAAAGTAATCGGGGTGGATGTTTCCAACAACCGAATTAATGTGTGCAATCAATTGGCTAAATATTTGGGTATTGAAAATACACATTTCTTGGTGGCTACACTCGAAAATCTCCCTTTACCAACTGAATCGGTGGACGGCATTTTTTGCTATTCAACTATTTATTTAACCGATTACCGAAAGACGCTGAAAGAATTTTACCGAATATTGAGAAAAGGAGGGCGTATTTATATTTGTACCAATGGGCCAGGGCGCTACGTGTATGAAATAATCCAGAATCCACGTTCAACCCCTGATTTTAATATGCGGCTTTACGCTTTGAAGACATTTCGAAACACCTTGTTAGGCCGATGGCACCATCTTTCAGCGCAAAATGGCGCAAGGATTATGTCGCCATCGGCAACGAAAAGGCGGATGGAACAAATTGGATTTCACATTCTTGGAATAGGGCCGGAAGGCAGCGTAGAGGTGACGAGAATGCCAAAGAAAGCAGAGCCCTTCCATTCAGCAACCTATTTAGGACTAACGAATGTATTTGAAATTTTGGCTAAAAAATAAATTCGCCCATGGATTGGCATAGAATCAACGCATTTTTTCAACGCGAAAGCATATTTTGTTTCACAACCGATCTGGATTGGGCGCCGGAATGGGCCATTCAGGAATTGCTTGATATTTTCTATGGCCATGATGTGCCTATTACCGCGTTTATTACCCATTCATCGGAAGCGATTAAGAAAGCATCAACAATATGGAACGATCGTTTGGATATCGGCTTGCATCCAAATTTTTTGCCGGGAAGCAGCCATGGAACGACTCTTCAGGAACAAATCGATAACTGTCAAAAGTTCTGGCCTTCTGCGAGGAGTTATCGAGCGCATTGTTTCTTTGATGTGGCGCAAGTTTCCGAGGAATTCGTCAAACGAGGCTTTCTTTATGATTCGAATCTATGTTTGTTCCTGCAACCCTTTTGCGTTCCATTGCAACATTGGTCTGGGTTAATCCGGTTTCCGGTTTTTTGGGAAGATGATGTTCACTATAAAAAAGGCTACGAATTCAAGATCAGTCTCATAAAAAGGCAACTATTTTCACCTGGATTGAAGGTATTTAATTTTCATCCATTTAATTTGGCATTGAATGTTCCCAATTTGGAATACTACGAGAAATCGAAATTCTTATATCACACAAACGAACTGGAAGCCGTTGAGAAATATGCTTACAAAGGTGAGGGTGAAAAAACCTTTTTATTGACAATGTTGGAACTGCTTCAATCTTCTAATCACACTATATTGAATTTAAGGCAATTATTTGAGCTTTTGAAAGATATGTAAGGTGCAATTATGTTGAATGAGAATGATAGCCTTGTTACCACGGATGCACAACTTAAGAAAATTATTGAATATTATGAGGAGAAGGCCAGGTTGCATGGTGTTTCCTCAAAAGCTACGCTTCAAGATGATTATATGCGCGAATTAGAAATTGAAACGGCAAGCCAATGGCTGAATAAAGAGGATCGAGTCCTGGATGTATGCTGCGGCAACGGTATCACAACGGTAAAATTAGCCCGATTTTGTAAGCACATTTTAGGGATCGATTTATCGAAGGAAATGATTCGAAATGGGATGAAATTATTAAAAACTATTGATTTGCAAAATGTTGAATTTCAAGTTGGCGATGTTTTATCTCTGGAACCGTGGCAAGATCAATTCAACACGGTGATATCCATTCGCGGTTTGATTAATCTTCCTAGCTGGGAAATGCAAAAAAATGCCATTAAAGAGATTCATCGAATTTTGCCTGAAGGGGGAAAATACATTTTCATCGAGGGATGGAAGGAGGGGCTTCAAACGATCAATACGCTTAGGCGAGAATTTGGCCTAAATGAGATTCCCATGCCATGGCACAATTTACATTTTTCGGAACCGGAGCTTGAAGATTTTATGAAAAACTATTTTGTGGAAGCGGACACAAGAGATTTGAGTATTTACTTTTTGATATCCCGTGTCTTGTATCCTGCCGCGGTATTTCCTGAGGAACCAAACTTTTCTCACTTTTGTAACAAAATGGCTAAATCGCTGGTTCAATTCGCAAAAGCCGCCCAGCCCTGTTCTTTGATTCTGTGCAAGCTGTTCATTCGGAAATAGAGGGAAAAACCAAAATGTATTCCATTGACCGATATGAGAAGCTGTTGAGGTTGGGTTTACGACAAGGATATGTTTTTAAACCTTTTGCTGAATCCACAATACCCAAACATGAAAAGGTCATTTTTCTTCGGCATGATATTGATTATTCGCCGGAAATTGCTGTTGAATTTGCACAAGTGAATCATGCTTGCGGCATCCAGGGCACGTTCTTTTTTCTTATGCGCTCTTCTATTTATAATCTTTTTTCAGATTTCGCTCAATCTTGTATTCGGAAAATAAATTTGCTTAATCAAAGAGTCGGATTGCATGTGTATCTTCCTGACTTGAAAATCAAAACATCGAATGAGCTAATTAGGTTTGTCCAGGGTGAATTTGAGCTTTTCAAGAAAGTCGTTCCCTTTGCAGATCCCGTTTTTTCCTGGCATAACCCCGGTCAGATTCCCGGTCTAATTCAAAACAATGCCGATATCACTATTCCCGGATTGATCAACGCATATAGCCGATACTTTTTTGAACAGGTCAAATACGTTTCTGATTCGGATTTGCGATATTCGGTTGATGAACTTGAAGCCATTCTATATGGCGGATATACCAGGCTTCAATTACTGTTTCATCCATTCGAGTGGGTCTGTGGCGATACCGATATGATTGGCGTCATAGCACGTACATGGAAATGGATCATCCGGGGCTGTGAAACTGGAGTACTTCAAAACAAAGTATATCGAAAACATTTTCCAGAAGGGATTCCCGAGGCGATTATCCATCAATTTGTGGATGCGGTCAAAAATGCAAAAAGCTCTTGAAGTCATCGATTTAGCAGATTTTGATCGAACGGATCGAGATTGGCCGGAAAAGCCCGCATATTTGGTGGTCAAAAGTCTGGACCAGAGCAAACGCCGGAAGCGCATGATCGAGGCCAAAAAGCGCAACCGCATCGGCCGGATCGAGCCCAGACCGGTGGCGAAAGGGCTGCTGGTCAAAACCCTGATTCAGCCGGGACGACCAATTGATGTGGAGCATGCGCTGCAGGTGTGCGAGTTGCGAGAACCCAGAGGGCTGGTTGAGATCGATGAGAATTATCTGCTGATTGCAGAAATTGGAAAAGTGTTTCTTCTAAACCGAAATTCCCTGGCAGTCGAACAAACTTATCAACATCCCTTTTTCGGCTTTCTTCATTCATTGGATTTTGATCCGGCAAGCGGTAGATTCCTTGTCGTGTCGTCAGGATATGATTGTCTTCTTGAGTTTGACCATGCAAGCGGCGAGTCGACCTGGGAATGGTTTTTCTGGGAGCATGGATTTCATACTTTGGATGGTACTTTGCTTGTCCGTGATGCAAGCATGGCAAAAAAAATCGCAGCGGAGGGCCGAAAGGTGCGGTTCATCCAGCCGGAGGTATATGGGGAGCAGGGCATTTTAACCAGTGAACGAACCAATCATCCAAACTCTGCATGCTACGACCCACACAATTCTGATACGATATATGTGACTCTGGGACACAGCGGAGAAATTCTTCGAATCAACAAACGATATAACACTTTTCAAACGGTGTTTTCAGATTTAGGGCCCATGCCGCACGGCATTCAGCCTTTAAAGAATGGCTGGGCCGTGACCGATACCACCCGCGGTGCATGGCTCCTATTGGATAAAGAATTTGAAAAATCCAAAATGGTTTTGTTTCATCACCTCCCGGAGAAACATCCGGATGCGGGCGATCATGAATGGATTCAAAATGTTTTGCCATATGATGATAATCAATATCTTGCTATCGATGCGAACCGTGGCTTGATCATGTTTAACCTTCAAAAAAAGAAATATTGCATTATTCCAGTGGAATCCGAATGGTGTATTCATCACCTGACAGTTAATTTAAGAAAGTAAATTCATTATGGACATTTACAGCTAAAAAATTTAAAGCCATGCAAATTCCAAGCAAATACCTATTTGCCTCACTCTGGCCGGTAGAGGTTTTATCTCAAAAGATGAAGCAAAAGAACCCACCCGGTCCTTTGGCCAGGCTTCCATCTGCCATGACCAAAAAACTGAATGCAATTCTACGGTCCCTGCATAAAAATGGCTTTAATAATGATTTGATTCAACAGGCAAAGGCGGTGCTGGAGAGCCATGCCACCAGCAATCAGGAGCAGATTTTTCGACCTATTTTTTATCTTTTGTTTTTTGGATATCTCGACGAAGACCGGCTTGCTGATGTCGATCAATTGGTTCAGCAATATCGGCCCTGGCTCGATATCAATCCCGCCGACTGGGCCTATGTCCAACTGGTTGTGGAATACTATCGCCAGAACTGGTTGACCGCGCTTCATTTTGCCGATCAATTCTGCAAGCACTCGCAAGCGGAAGATTATCTATCTCAAATTCAAACCAATCCTTTTGGGCAAATCTATCCTTGTGATGCCTGGATTAAAGGCTATCTCGCAGCCGTTTTCCTGCGTAAACCACGCAAAGCGATTGATTTCCTCGAACGATTTTCAGAAGATCCAGCCTTTCATCAAGAATCGGCATTGCGGATTCTGAAAGAAATTAAAGACCTAAGCTATCTTTTTGTTTCTTTGTATTTGCGAAAAATCTGGCAGCGATTCAGCAACGAGCATTTTGTGCTGCAAATTTTTAAAATCATACCAGTGGATCAACTTCATCAGCATGAGAAAGAATTCCTTGCTGAGCTTTTGCTGCCCAACATTCAGGAAAAACCAACATTAGAAGGGGGAAAAATCCTTTTGCATCTAGAACGATACAAGGAAGCGAGTGAAATTTTGCCGCAAATTCGTGGTCATCATTCCATTATAGCTGAAGCAAAATTTTTGGCTGCTCAAGCCTTTTTGGAAATCGGCCAATTTGAGAAAGCCAAGATCGTATTGGAAGAGTTACAACAAATCGATCCGACTCATACTGAAGCCCATATTTTAATGGAGATTTTGAATCCCATGGTTGGTGAGGTGCAAGAAGTATCAAGCAAGCTTCATGAGGAGGAAGAGGAACTACTGGCCTCGGCCATTTATGCATGCATCCGTTATCTGCAAAGCAATCAGGAAGAGCTGGCAATTTTTCTTTTCAAAAACATTTTGTTCACAATGGAACCGCAAATGAACGAAAGTGCCTTTAATATGGACAAATTAAAGACTTATATCGAAATGATGGAGAGGCGCGCAAACAAAAGTAGTTTCTCAAAGTTGTTAAAACAACTCCAATTATTAAAAAATGCGCTTCATGAGAAACACATTATTGACTTGCACCATCTTTAAACCGAGATATCAACCAAAAAAATGCATGTGGAGCAGTGATGGGTAAGAAGAAATCTAAAAAAAGTCCGCCCCCAAAACAGCAACATCCTCGACTATCGGTGTGCATGATCGTTAAAAACGAAGAGAAATTACTACCGCGCTGCTTAGAAAGTGTTAAGGATGTCGCCGATGAAATTATTATCGTTGATACAGGCTCAACTGATCGTACCATAGAAATCGCACACCAATTTGGTGCAAAAGTGTACCATCATCCCTGGCAAAATGATTTCAGTCTGCACCGAAATCAAAGCATTTCTTATGCAACAGGTGATTGGATTTTGCAAATTGATGCCGATGAAGAGTTGGATGCTCAAAGTGGTCCAATTTTAAAAGAGATCATCGCGACTGCCCCTGAAGAAATTCATGCATTCATGGTTCTCATTCAGGATGTTCGGGCAGACGGCTCCCCGCATGTCTTGTTTAATTTTCCGCGCTTGTTTCGAAATCACGTTGGCATTCATTACATCAGCCGAGTGCACAATCAAGTAGTCATCAACGGAAAAGTCCTGTTCTCAAAAATTCGGCTGATTCATTATGGTTATGATCTAGACCGCAAGACCATGCTGAAAAAATTTAAAAGGTCCATGACGTTATTGAAAGATTGGAGGAAAAAAGAACCTGAAAATCCAACACCTTATTTTTATTTAGCCTGCACTTATTCACAATATCAGCGCCCGAAAAAATGCATTGATTATGCCCTGAAAACGCTTAAACTGCTAAGAAAAGAAAAAACGTCTCCTCCATTTTTTCTAACGATATATTATGCTTTGGTGGCAGCTCTTATTCAGATTAACCGACTGGAAGAGGCTGAAAAATATGCGCAGGAATCTATTGCAGTTTTTGATGAATATCTCGACGGATATTATTTACTTTCGTCAATCCATTACGTCCAACAAAATTTTAAACAGGCAGTCTATTTTGGCGATCGCTATTTGAAATTGTTAAAAGAATATAGAAATCAACCAGAAAAGATAGGGGGGTTGAATTTGTATACAATCGGTAAAGAAGCAAAATTTCGGTATTGGTATGGAATTTCTCATATGGCTCTTGGGAACTTGCAGAAAGGCCTTGAATCCATTCATCAAGCCATGGATGATCCCCATGGCAAAATTCCAATGGCTTTGGAAGCCTGTTATAATTCTATGGTAGTCGCAGATGTTCAGACTGCAAAATCTCTTTTTCAAAAGCTTTATTTTCGGTTTTATGAAGATTCGGCTTTTACCTTGAAGATCGCGCAGACCCTGGCGCGACTGGACAGACTAGTGTGGCTGAGCGATTGGAGCCAGGAAAAAAGGCCTATTGTTACCCCAAAAGAGGATATTCTGCTTCAGTTTTTTATTCATTTACTTTTAAATAATAAACAAGAGGCGAAAGCTATTCTTTCGAATTTAGATATTACAGCATTGCCTGACAAACGACTATCCGAGATATTAATCTGGGTTAAAGAGTTGTGGGGGGATTCCCCAATAGAACGACTCGATAAGAACGAATTGATATTGGCATACAATGTAATCAAATATCTTTCCCGATACATCCTGGAAGACGATCTGGAGGAGGAGGAATACTATTTAATTCTCTATAACACCCTGCAAGAAAATAATACGGATCATCAGATTAAAGAGATGAGCCTCATTTTGGGGCTAATTGAGGTAGAAAAAAACATCCAAATGGAAAATGTTGATGCTTTATTAATGAATATGCGTATGTTATGCCATTGGTTGCAGATTCCTTTCCCAATGGAATTTGAAGATATTCATCAAATTTTAAATTTGCTTATTAACATTATAAGAGAGTGCGATGCTAGAAACATGCCTGATGCTGCAACTACCGCAATGGCACTGGCCTATCAGTTCTTCCCCGATTCCCTTTCGTCGCAAACAATCAGATTAAATCGACAAATTGTTCGTAGTCAGTTTCTAGGCAATTATTCTGAATGGCTTCGTCTGCTATTAAAATACATATATCCTGATGGTGAAACGATTACTTCAATTAAGGAAAAATTGGCCCCCCTTTTAAGAAAAAAGGATTCAATGGAGGATATTTCGGTGATTTAGTGGTGTAGTTTTGACTGTTGTATCGGCACTGCCTGCCGTAAGAGTGTAGTTATGTGATTTGCCATAGGATGATCTGAAGAAAGTTTTTGGGATAATTGGCTGGCCCATTTTTCAATCTGGTCAAAAGCATTCTGATTGATGTATAATTCAAGCAATAATAGATAAGGTTCAATTTCATCGGGCATAAGATAATGGGCTTGTATGAGGACTGCTTCGGCTTCATCGTATTTGTTTAGCTCCTTTAAACAAATACCAAGGTTTAAATTCAAATAAAAATCCTCTTTCCACAGTGTCGTGGCATATTGTAACAGTTGCTTGGCAATTTGATATTGTCCTTTCTGCATGGCATTTTGAGCAAGAATACCCAGGAGAAAAGCTCGTTGTTTTTCGGAGAATATCGTCAAATCCATACCGCGAAGTTGCTGGATTCCGTGTTCAGGGTTAAAGCTATATCCTTCCAAAAGAGCCAGAAAAACCTTGCATGTTTCTTCATCCTTTGATTCGATCAGAGGGGCTAAAGCACGCTTCTTTGGATAGCTGGTGTTTTGCCAGAGTTGATGATACAACTCCATGTGCTGTTGATGCATTTTCTCCAGCGTAAATTGCTTCTCAATCTTTTGGAATCCTCTGAAACGGATTTGTTCAAAATGTTGTCGATTTTGGTAATAATCCTTCAATAATTGTCTCAAAAGGTTAATTAACGTCTCCATATTTCTGCAGCGATCAGGAGGGACAAGGAAACCGTTTTTTTCATGCTCAATGATTTCTGCAATTCCTCCAACCAGGGAGGCAATTGGAATTGCACCTACGGCCATAGCCTCAATGATAGCATTGGAAAGTGCCTCATGTTTTGAAAAGTGGACCACAAAATCCGCCTGTTTTAAAAGAGAAGCCGGATTTTTCACAAAGCCTTTATACTTTATTCGTTCCGTTGATTTTCCTTCCTGGCCTAGAATCCAACCTTCAACTTCTGCCCCTTCAATGGAAAGGTGAGGAATCAACTGCTCCAGGCTATAGAAAAGCTCTTTATTGGGCCGTCTTATTTCCGCGACAATGATTTTATCTTTGCTTGTTTTTTTCCTGTTGCTTCGATGATGGATCGAGGCCACTCCATTATAAATAACTCGAATTTGTGTCATTCGTGATTGTAAATTTCTAACAAAATAGGAAGGGCATACAATAAAGTCACAATAGGCTGAAAAGGGATACTGAATGGACGCCTCGACTGAATTCACGAGGATGGGGACATCGGCTATGGAGGCAGCCCATATAAAAAAGGGATTAAAATTCGTTGAGTGCACATGGCATACATTCACCTTCTTTAGATGATGGATCAGGGAAACCATTTTACCACTTGGCGGCAGTAAAATGAGTTCAACCTCAGGAGGTAAAAGGTTCGCCATATGTCCAAGTCGATGGGAAATAATCACTTTTATTTCGTGGCCTTGATCTATCGATGCATTGCATAGATTCAGAATATTTCGCTCAACCCCACCATAATCCATCAAAAAAAATAAATGTGCAATTTTCATGACGTTTTCCTTTAATTAACCACCCTAATTGCCGTCCTATCCACCTATCAATACACACGTTACGTGTAATCGGAATAAAATCCTGGTCTTTTACAAAACATCAGAACCGTAATAATTGCTATGAAATTGTGTTAAAGGACAGTTTTCTCTTGACGATATAAAAGACAGAATCAAAAAATATTGCTTATTTGTAACTGCCAGGGCAGGCGGTTCAGGTAAGTGTAACTTCTGGCCATTCATCAAATCAGGGAGGATGAATAATGGCACTTCGAATTCAAAATAACATTGCTTCGTTAACGGCTAATCGCAACTTAAGCCGAACGACCTCCGCCTTGTCTCGGTCTTTAGAACGGCTATCATCTGGCTTTAGAATTAACCGCGCTGCTGACAACGCCTCTGGACTTTCTATTTCCCAGAAATTCAGAGCCCAGATTGCATCATTGAAAATGGCGGCGCAAAATGCTACTGAGGCCAATTCTGTTTTGCAGGTAGCTGAGGGTGGTATCGAACAGATTGCAAATATGCTAGTTCGACTTAAAGAATTAGCGACGCAGGCAGCCTCTTCAAACTCCGATGGTAGTCGGGCGGAAATTAATGCAGAAGCGACCCAATTGATTAATGAAATTGACCGGATTGCAAAATCCACTGAGTATAACAACGTGTCGTTGTTGAATGGATATGGAACAAAATCTTATTCATCGCAGATTGATACATCTATAAATAACATTTATAATTTCTCTGTAGATGGAGCTGCTACCGGTTCATATGATGTTACCTACAATACCACAACCAACGTGATGACGTTGACCTTTGGCAGTCAAACAGAAAGTGTAACTCTGAAAACAAACTCCAAAATCAACTTTAGTACGCTTGGCATTAGTTTTCAAATTGGCAAAAATGTTGATGCTACAGAATTAGATGCAATTGGTGCCTCCTTTCAAGGTCTGGGTGCATCTGGCACTAAAGATTTCGCTGTGACCGGAACGGTGGCACAATTTCAGATTGGAGATACCGATTCGGCTAATAAGCGCCTAACCTTTAGTATTGATTCGGTCACCAAGACTGCATTAAGCATTGATGGTTTGGATTTAAGCACGCAAAGTAGCGCTCAGTCAGCATTAACGACCATTGACACCGCTATTGATAGTTTGAATAGCATTCGCGGTGACATTGGTGCCAATATGAACCGGCTGAGTTATGCTCAGTCTAACTTGCAAACGGCCATTGAAAATATCACGGCATCTGAATCAGTGATTCGTGATGTGGATATGGCCGCAGAAATGTCTGAGTTCACCAAGAACCAGATTCTGCAACAAGCCGGTGTAGCTATGCTGGCACAGGCTAATGCATTGCCTCAGGCCGTGCTCTCACTCCTCGGGTAAGCATGGACGCTTAGCGAAAGACAAATTGGGCTAAGTAGAGCAGGTGACTGAAACCTGCTCTACTTACCTCTATTTTCTCCAAGAATGGAGGCCCGCAATGAAGGTTGAAAATGCTAAAATTGTAGAATATGCAAACTACCAATTATCGTCAGCACCAAACAGAGAAGGCCCGGACAGGAGCAATGTCGCCAAGCCAAATATAGAATCTCCAGAAATGTATAGGTCCGGCTTGAAAGGCGTGCAACAAAGAGTCGCTAATCCGCAATCAGGTAAAAAAGAAAGCGCAAATAAAACGATTACGTCGGAAACGATTGAAAAAGTTGTTCAGGAAACGAATCGAGCCCTTGAACAATTTAAAAATAAACAAATAAGCTTTTTTGTCGATAAAAAGTCAGGTAAACAGGGAGTCAGGATTATCGATACCGAAACTAAAAAAGTGATAAAACAAATACCTCCTGAAGAAATGTTAAAGCTCGCGGCTCGCATTAAAGAACAAATTGGTGCGCTCATTGATGAAACGATTTAAAGGTTGACCTTATGGCGGATAGTTTAGCTGCAGTGAGCGGTCTTGCTTCTGGGCTTGACTGGCGAAATATTATCGATCAGATTATCCAGATCGAACGCCGTAGTATTGATGTCTATCAAAATCAGAGGGACAAGTACGACTCGCAACTGTCAGAGTGGAAGAATATTCAGGCTAAATTGAAAAGTTTGCAAGAAATAGTTCAAGATTTAAAAAAGGAAAAAGCCTACAAACTCTTTAGCGCCAGTCTGTCGAGTTCCTCTTCTAAAAATGCAGAAGATATTCTTTCGGTTTCAACCACCAATGCTGCGGCAAAGGGGACTTATAACATCCGCATTTTGCAGAAAGCCCAATCGCTTAAAGTTGGCTCCGCTTCGTTTAGTAGCCGGAATAGTGCATTGGGACTTTCCGGCGAATTTTTGATTAATGGCAAGGCAGTGAAAATTGACTCGACGGATACACTGGAAGATATTCGTGATAAAATCAATAACTTGAATTCCGGTACAGATGCTACCAATGTCACAGCTACCATACTGGAAAAAAACAGTTCGTCATTCCAGCTCATCCTGACCAGCGATAATACTGGAAAGGATGGATTTTCTTTGCTGGATGCGAGCGCGACTGACATTCTGCAAAGTCTGGGGTTTGTCTCGTCTTCGGTTACCATTAAAAACCGCACCAGTGATGGTGCGAAAAGTGATGCCTTTACCTCATCGGCGACTGCCGTGGCTTCGTTGCGTGGATTAAACTCGCCCCCCTCGGCCACAACCGTAACCATTGCCGGGCAAAGCGTCACCATAGATTTGTCGTCGGAATCGCTCACGGATATTGCAGCCAATATTAACGCTCTTACTGGCGTATCCGCCCAGGTTGTCACTGAAACTGATAATGACGGAAATACGCTATATCGAATCGATATTAGCGGCACCACTTCGTTTTCTGATAGCAACAATGTTTTGCAAATCCTTGGCATTCTGGAGGGAACTCGAACTTCCATTAATGAAATTCATGTAGGCTCGGTCGCCAATCAAGCCATTGGGGGGGGAGCCATCACCAATGCGACCCAGTGGTCGCAGATTGATACTGGTGGCGGTAGTAATAACATTGCGCTGAATGACACTATCACCATTACTGGAATCGACCATAATGGCAACTCAGTCTCTACCACGTTCACGATTACCGATCTAAATCAGGCGCTGAACGCCACCGGTGGTTTTCTTGAGACCATTGAGAATGCCTTCGGCGGATCCAGCGTGGTAGACGCCTACATTAGCGATGGCACGGATGGATTTACAGCCGGTCAATTGGTCATCAAGGATCTACAAGCAGGAGAGTCCCAACTGTCGGTGACCATTACGACGAATAACGAAGGTGGCGGTACGCTGGATTTTGGAACCATAAGCGAGACCGTGACGGGCCGCGATATGGAATTGGTCAGCGGCCAGAATGCTATGGTGGAGGTAGATGGGGTTTTATACGAGCGCAGTTCCAATAGCATCGGTGATCTCATTTCCGGGGTGACCTTGAATTTGATTTCCGCCGATAGTTCAACCACCGTTACTCTGGCTATCGCTCGTGATGTGGAAGCGATCAAAGAGGATATTCAATCGTTTGTAGATTCATATAATGAAGTTATGTCGGCCATCAGTGAACAACTTAATTATGATACCGAAAAGCAAGAACCTGGCGGCGTTCTGTTCGGTGATGGCACACTACGTTCGGTGAAGACCGATCTAATGAATCAGGTTATTCAGACAATAAGCGGACTGTCATCATCGTATACATCACTAGCGTTAATTGGCATTAAGTTAGATAATGCTGGACAACTGTCCATTAAAGACAGCACGCTTACAAATTTGCTAAACAACAACTATTCCGATGTGGTTAGCTTGCTTGCTGCGCGTGGGACGGGCAGTATTAGCACCATCCAATATATTAGCCATTCACGGAATACTGTGGCTGGCACCTACACAGTTAATATTACCCAAGTCGCAGAGAAAGCGAGCGTGACGGGTACGGTCGATCTATCGGGAGGAATTAGCGGTGCAGAAACGGTAACTATTACCGATTCATTAACGGGACGCATCGCCACGATCAATCTGAATACAGGAGATACGATTGACGAAATTGTATCCAAATTTAATACGGAATTTTCTACAGAATATGCCCAAACCATTACTGGTTCCCAGAACAATACGAAAATTTCAAGCGCGGGAGGCGGTGCAATTACAGCGCAGACAGTGTGGGGGGATATCAATACCGGGGGAGATTCAAATAATATAGTTAATGGCGATACTATTTCTTTTAGTGGTACACGCCGGGATGGTGTATCGGTTTCCGGAACCTATACTATCTCTGATAAAGGCACGGATACGGTACAAGGGCTACTGTCGGCCATCGAGAGTGCATTTAACAATGAAGTTTACGCCACCATTGACAGCAGTGGCGCCATTGTGGTTACGGATCGGCAAACGGGGACGAGTCAACTCTCCTTTTCCATTACGGCAAATAATGAGGGGGGCGGATCATTAACCTTTGGCACGACCTCTGTGACCACGACCGGGCGCTATGCTATAGAGATGACGGCCTCCAAAAACACCAGCAACCAGTTGGTGCTTACTCATAAAGCTTATGGCAGTAGCTACGGATTTCAAATTTCGCAAACCGTCAATAACCTGGGAATTACTGATGGCACATACAGCGGAAAAGATGTTGCCGGTACAATTAATGGAGAAGCTGCTACGGGAAATGGCCAGGTCCTGACAGGAAATAGTGGTGAGGCCAATGTCGATGGCCTGGTTATCAAATACACCGGCACCAGCACCGGCAATGTTGGAACCATTACGCTGACGCTAGGAGTCATGGAACAATTCGACCGCAAACTCTTTGACATTCTGGATGATTTCGAAGGTTATGTCAAATACAAAATGGACTCATTGTCGGACAATATCGATCGAATTGATGATAAAATTGATCAACTTGAACGTAATTTGGAGCTTAAGCGAGAACGCCTTATTTCAAAATTTCTGGTTATGGAGGAATTGATCGCCAAACTCAATGCGCAGTCCGCATGGCTCGGCGCCCAACTGGGTGGGTTAACGGCATGATTGCGGATAGGGGAGATATGGGACTCTGGCTTATCGAAGGAAAATAGGAGGACATGAAATAAACATTAAGAGGATTCTTCATGGATGCCAAGCACTTCACCCACTACAAATCCACTGAAATATTAACTGCGGATCCGGCGAAGATCATATTAATGCTATATGATGGCGCCATTGCGTATATGCATCAGGCAGCAGATGCGGCTGAAAGTAAAAATTATTTGGAACGGGCCAATAAGATTACTCGTGCCAACAATATTTTGTTGGAATTGCTTTCTTCTTTAAATTTTGAAAAAGGCGGCGATATAGCCAGCAATTTGCGGGAAATTTACGTTTTTTTGGTGAAAGAGCTTCTGAAAGCAGATAGAGAAAACAATGCTCAGCTTATTCGCGCCTGTTCTGATATCTTGAATACAATTCGGGAAGGATGGCAGACCCTGGTTCAGCCAGGCAATTCAGTGGAGCCGGTGGAGTCTCAAACAACTTTTTCGAATATTGCCTGAACAATTGGGGTATTATGAAAAACTCAACATTAAACAAGACACCCCATGATGATCAGATTGAACAGCTCCTCAGCGCATTCAACCGAGAATTGGATATTGAATACAATGCGTTGAAAGACGCCGAGATATCTTTATTGATGACCTCTAAAGCTCGTCAAGGGGAGATACAAAAGAAGCTCGATAGACTGGTTGAAACTGGCCACGGGCTTCAAGCCTATAAACGGCTGCTTCATCTGATGGAAGAAAAGATCAGTCGAAATTTGACCATGTCAAAAAGGCTACATAAACAATTGCGCAGAGAACTTCGGGAGCTGGGTAATTTTCGCCGTGTCCGGCGGCAATTATTTCCTCAAAAAAATGAAAATAATACTCCAGTTTTAATCGATATTCGACGATAATTTTAAAGAGATTACGATTTCGCTGAATGCGTTTTTGGGGCAGAAGCAGGAAGAAAGTTCTTTGTCAGGAGGAGAAACGCATGTGATTCGATCTCATCACGATAGGCGGGAAGATGAGCGTAAACGGGACGGATAATCGAAAACAGATCGAGTCGTTGTTGGATGAATTGAATTCACAATATGAAACACTCGAAAAATTGTACAGCTTGTTGCAAATCATCAATTATAATCTGGATAAAAAAATTCTTAACTTTTTGCAGCCATTAAATATGGCCAAAGCTACGTTGCTAGAAGAGCTACATGCCCATAAAAAGAGATTGGATACCTGGATTCAACAAGGCATTCAAGGACAGGATATTGATCATCAGCGCATTGAACGAGAAGTTCAAAAAATAAAGAGCCTTGCCGAGCAGATCGAGCAAATGGAAGAGGAAAATTTAGCCAAAATGAGGCTTATTTCAAGTCAGGATTTCTTGAAGCATCAGAAGAGAGGAGCTCTCTATGCGTATTGAAAAACCCAATATGAACCAAATCGAGGCTTCGCAAAAGGCATATAAATCGGTCGCTGCTGAAAAAATTGCCGAGCAGAATCGAAAAGCGCAAAACCCCTCTGAAGTAAAACGGGATATTGTAGAGATTTCTTCTGCAGCAAAAGAGCTACTGGCTAGGGCTACCCAAAATGGTCGGTTGGCCCAGGATTCACCGGATCTGATAATTTCCAAAACCCAGATTGCCGTTTCGCTGCAAAAAGCTGGTCTTGTAGATGATACTGAAAAAGCCGATAAGATTTCCGAAAAAGTGTTTCAAAGGCTAAGTGAGGAAAGTGGTTTGAAAAACGATAAGATTGAGCGTGTAAAAGAGCGCCTCGAGAGTGGATTTTATGATTCACCTCAAGTGATCGAAAAAATCGCTGAAGGCCTCATGAAAGATATGAAATTCAACCAATGATACACGATTCCTATTTGGGGGCATCCCTGTTTTTTGTGACCGCTAATTGTTTATGCCAGGGAGGGCGTAAGCATTGTGGCGATTATTCTGCAAATTTTTCCAATATCTTTTGCACCAGTTTTTGATTGAACAAAGGCTCGGCATGAAATAGGCTAACCACGTCACATTGTTGCTCCACGAAATAATTTAACGCCTCTTCAAGCCGCTTTAAGTCTTCAGGAGTTGCCTTGGCGGGCAAATCAATTTCCGGTATAACTCTCACCTTTTGAAGCTGCTTAAACTCACTCATCATGCTCTCGATCCATTGCAGAGAAATGTCAAATTGAAACAAATGGAATTGTGGCGAAATGACTTCCACCAATCCTGACCATTGTTTCAGGTATTGCCCCGTACTCCGGCGTAACTTCTCAAGAACTTGTGGCGGCGTTATTGGCGGAATTTGTACAAGCATGTTGCCATTTTTGCCAGTCTTTTCAAACTCTTCAGCGATCAAAATTGGAATTAAAGTAACATTTTCCGCCCGGAACTGAAACCAGTCGTCGATGGCATCAAGAGGATTGGGTTTTCCTGAATAATCCAAAAACTGATAGCGACAAAAGTCACAATAGCAATAGTTGGGCAGGGCTGTGCCATCTTTATCAAAGGCCTGAATTTCAGGCAAGTAGGGATAGTGCAAAAATTCCAGGCTGACTAATAATGGATCAAAGGTTTTGATGGCATCGCGGATAAGCTGTATCCGATAATTTCGGTAGGGTTCGTTAGATGGGCAAATGGGCTTATACCAGGAAGAAGGAAACTCGGCTTTGCCTCTTAAATTGACCGGCCGATATTGTGGAATGGTGTCAAATGTATCCGGATCATGAAACACCGGAAATTCCGGAATGAAAGCTATGTTGTGATCATGACATTGATGCTGAAATTTGGTCAAATCCCATTCCCCATTCTCGGAACCGCCTTCAACCGGGAAAAATAGCCGACTTCCTTGAAAAACAGGTACAATAATTGAACGGATGCGAAGTTGTTGGAGATGGTTGAGAATAAGGTTGAAATTGCCAATGAAATGTTTTCCCCAGATTGTGTTGGGATAAAGTTTCAAGGTAAACAGCATAAAATTATCCTGCAATTAAGAAGTAACAATGATGAATTCAGTTCCAGAAAACTGGACCAGGCGAGGCATAAAGGTAGGATAAAGATGCCGAGGGCCGGACTCGAACCGGCACGGTCATAAAATGACCGAGGGATTTTAAGTCCCTTGCGTCTGCCAATTTCGCCACCCCGGCAAGTATGAGAAGAGGCGGCGATCGGAATCGAACCGATGAATAGAGGTTTTGCAGACCTCCGCCTTAGCCACTTGGCTACGCCGCCTTGAGAAAAGAGAGCGGGAGACGGGATTTGAACCCGCGACCCCCACCTTGGCAAGGTGGTGTTCTACCACTGAACTACTCCCGCAAGCCGCCCTAAATATAAAATAATTGGTCTGGCAAAGCAAGTTTTTTTTAAAGAGATTTGACCAATCGTCAATTGAGGGAAAATTCAAGAGAGGGCGGCTTTGGCTTGGCGATAGCCTGTCTTTGGCGATTGTACACATTCAAGAATTTTTTTCATACGCAATGCAAAAGCATGCTTTTCATAAACGGCCCTACGACCTTGTTCAGCAAATCGTCGCGCCTCTACCGGATGCTTCAAAAAGTATTGAACTTTACGGACCAGCTCATCATCGTTGCGGTAGCATACTAACTCCTTTTCGAGATCAAAAAGCCGCTCGAGCTCTTCTGAATATTCAGCCAGCAAAAATCCGCCACAAGCGAGTACATCGAAAATGCGAATGGGCACAATGTCACTCTGGTAAAGCCGGTTGATATCCAGATTGATTTGAGTGCCAGAGTATATTTTATTGATTTCCTGGTTGCGGCCTGCTGGCCCCATGTAGCGGGCGCCACAGGATTCCAGCACTTTCCAGCCGCGGTCGCCCCAGAGTTTCAAGCCAAATCGCGCCACGATTCGCAGGTAGTTCAATCGCTTTTCGGACGCAGCGATTTCCGAAATGAGCATGATCGGATCCGGCAGGTTGTTTTTGCGCGAATATTGAATAAATTCATAGAAATAGTGCGATGCCAATTCTTGAATTAAGAACGACCCAAAATGATCACGCTGAATTTGCAATATCTCCTCAAGATCGGCCTCGAATTGGTTGCGTTTTTGCTGAGTCGCTTGATATTGCGCGTACTGGGCAAAGAGCAAACGGCGGTATTCCAAGGCTTGCTCTACCATACTTGAGCCAACAAATGAAACAGGCGCTTGGTATTTGGATTTTTCTTCCGGTTTTAATGCTACCGGGTGCCGCAAGTTCGTATCCGCCCCCAAGGGCAGGTAGTAAACATGCTTGAAACCAGCATGTTGAAATTCCTGCACGATGGCCGGCCGATAGCAAAAAATAAAGCATCCATCAGTTGATGCCGTTGGTTTTTTTAAATGATCCACGAATGGATCAATTTCCCAACAAGCTACCGGTACTTGCATTTGATGCGCCAGTTCGGCCAAACCGGAGATGTAATTTATCACGAACAACAATTCAGGTTTGAATTTGAGAATAGCATACTGGATTTCATCCAGTGAAATCCGCTTTAAATCAAGAGAATAAACCGAATAGCCCTGATTGCGAAAAAAAGAAAACGCTTCAAAAGAATAGAGCGTCTCCGGCGATATCATGACACGTCGGTCGCTCAAGCCATTTTGCAGTAGCGCAAATTCAGCGAAATAGACTTGCTGCAAAACTGGATGAGCAATTTTTTCGTAATCGTCACCATCGATAAAATCAATGATGTCGATGCCGAGCGCCAATTGCAGCCTTCCGCTGCGAATTTCCGCAGAGAAATCGGTGTGCATTAGAAGGATACGAAGCAAATATGGATCCCGATCCCAGACCACCAATCTCGAAACAGAGGATTGCTTGAGCAGATGCTTGACCAGATCAGGACTACCAGCACCAAATAAAAATAGCCTTCCTTCAGGTTTGTTAATTGTTCGCAACAATTCTTCAAGTGGAAGATTGAGGCAGTAGCGGCTTTGTCCCTGTTTTAGAAGAATACAATTATCACGCATTTCAAGGTGATTATCTAGAACCGGCAGGGCGATGCGACCAGCCAGGGCAGGATTTACCTGTTGTAGCGCATGGATGTTGTGTTGCAGATGGGAAAGAGACAGGCGATCAATTTCGTCGATTTTCATGATTTGAAGTCGCCGAGCTTTGAGATTCGATTCTTTGGCGCATTTTCTCTATTATATCTCGGCGTTTTTTGCGCAAGCTTTGGCTCTTTGCGCGGTTGTAACGTAGCAAATACAAAACCAGAATTAATAGTGCGAAGGTAATAAAGATTTTCAGCATTTACTGAACTCCTAAAATAATTCTTGCAAACGATTTCGCTCGATTGTATAATCTAACGTACAAGATGTACAGCATTTTGTATTTGAGGGATTCAAAAGCGCGCATTTTTATTGGAGCGAAACAATGGATCATGTTGATTATACGGAATTGATTATCACCTGTGAAGCTTGTGGCAGCGTAACCAAATATACATTGAAAGATGAGTCCGAAGCGGACAGAATATTTCAACAATTTGAATGCGAAAATGGTTGCGGCAGGAATTTGTATAGTTTTATTACATTGGGAACGCTAAAGCGCGAAGGCAAGTCCTCTGGCCATGCCGGCAGCCTAAATCGCTCCAGGGAAGCATCAACAGAGTAAATCATCACCAGAGATCGAAAATAAAAAAGCCTTGCACATGCAAGGCTTTTTTGTGGAGCTGATCGGATTCGAACCGACGACCTCATGACTGCCAGTCATGCGCTCTCCCAACTGAGCTACAGCCCCGATTGCAGTCATATAATATACACTTCAAAATCGGAAAGTCAAGATTTTTATCCAACCTTTTAGCTTTTCTGCGATTTCTCTTCTACTTGACTCATCCCGCCTCAAATTCCTGTTTTCCTTGCCGATATTTTAGTAAGTGAAGATGCGATGGAGGAACACAGGGAAATTGTTATGGCAACGGCAAATACTTTTCTAAAATATTGTAACTGTTGTAAAATAATAACTTTAAAATTAATGTTTTTCTTTGTATTTTCGGCGTTGCACGGGGCTGAAACCAATCCGCAAAATTATCCAAATACGCCTTCGAAACAAAAGTTGAAGTTTTCGCAACAATTTAAAAACCGGATGAAAAGTACCGATTCTGTTAACGTCATAGATTTAGGCAAGATTTTCATTGCGCCACCAATTGAGGGTAAGGTAAGCAAACTCAAGCATGATTCTCCATATCAGGAATTGCACAAGCTGAATCAGGAGCGGATGGAGATATTGAAAACCCTCAAACGGCTGGAAGACCGAATGAATAAGCGAAAAAAGCGTAAAAAACGGCCATCGCGAAGGCCGTGTGTGTGAGAAAAAATATCCAGCAAATACCCGGTTTGAGGGTATTATTGTAAAAAAAATAATTTTGCATTGAAATTTGACAATGTCAGTGAAATAAACTGTCCCACATTATCAGCCTGAAAGATTGCGGGCCAGGAAGGACGCCAGGCTCATGCCGGTGCGCAGGGAGGCGCAGGGCGGCAGCAATGTTCAGGATGATAATACCTGGGACATAAAAAGTGCCCGTACCTGATGCAAGGTCGGGCATTTTTTTTGTCCCAATCCAGAGGCACGGCTGCCAGCCACAAGTTATAGTTGTTCCATCCAGCTACAATCGTAAATTCGCCTGAATTGACACTACTGAAAGTCTTTTGGAGCAAAGCGTGGAATGGCAAATTTGAGCCATGCGCCAAATGTGCCGCCGATATTGGTTAGCTAGCCAACTTGCCACGAAGTCTGCGTGGTAAAGACCGTGCGCTTTTTTCGCAAACGGTAATAGACCTGTAGGGCCTTTTCAAGCGTGGGCTCAAGGTGCAGCAACCTTGCAAGCGCAAAGGCACTTTCGATGGCCTGGCAAGCGCCCTGATCCAAATTCGGCGTTGTGGCGTGGGCCGAATCGCCGAGCATGGTAACCCGGCCTCGATACCAGCACTTCAGTGGTTTGAAATCATATAAATTCGTGCGAATAATGCCATTCGGTTCCGTTGTGGCGATCACATCCCGATTGAGGGATGGAAACGCCTGGCCAATCTTCAGCAAATTCGTGATAATGGATTCTGGTCGATCCTGTTGGCCTGGAGCCGACCTTGACGTGATGTAAAAATATACGGTACCGGGTGCAGCTTACCCCATGCACATTCGCAAGCCGTCTTCCCGTCCCCAGATTTCATTCAATCCCTGGAAGCAGCTTTGTGGAAACACGAATGGCACCAAAGCGCGCCAGCAGGTCTGGCCGGAATACCGTAGCGGGACATTACCCAAAATGTGTCTGCGCACTATGGAGCGGATTCCATCCGCAGTGAGAATTAGGGCAGCCTCAATTCTCGTGCCGTCCGCAAATTCGGTAACGGCTTTCTCAGGAAACTGCTGAATCGCCACTCAGTGTTTACCGGTGAAGACCCGGCTTCTATCTACATGTTGATAAAGAATTTGCTGCAAGGCATTCCGCTTGAGCGCGACTATACCGTGACCGTATCGCTTACGGAGCGACTCCAGGTCATGCCTGAAGAGCAATTGCCTCCGGTAAGTTTCGATGCGCACTTCTTTATAATGAATCTCCTTATTGATAAATATCTTCTACAATTCCAAGATGTTCGAGAACATTAAGGGCATTCGATGCCATCCAGAGGCCGGCGCCGACTTGACGAATATCTTCGGCCGCTTCATAAATGGCATAGTCCATACCTTTGAGAGCCAATGCGACCCCCATGGCCAGACCACCAATTCCGCCGCCATTGATGGCAAAGCGCATAGCCTTCTCTTCGATTGTATCGGTTGCTTGTTATGTTCAGGGCCTAATTTATAGAAGCCATTTTGAAAAAAGCTATTTCAGTCGGTCCCCGGATATCATCTCCATCGCTGAGTGATTTTCAGCGTTTGCCTCCTTTTTCATTTTCACTGAATGGCTGCTACAGTGGATATTTGGAGAACGGGTAAAAATACATTCAGGAATGCATTAATGCAATGCAATCTGCTCTGGTTTTATTAAATTACCAAAACCTCAGTTTCTATGCTTGATTTTGCACATGAAAATGCTGATATTTATATATCAAAAAGGTGGGCTTTAATTCAAAATAAAAAATAACGACATATTGATACGATGACAGCCAAAAAGACTAGACAAAAACTTCAAATTCGTAATGGTTTGGTACTGGTATATACCGGTGACGGCAAAGGCAAAACAACAGCCGCTTTGGGAATTGCTGTGCGTGCTGCCGGCTATTGTCTGCGCGTCCTCATGATTCAGTTCATGAAAGGGTCGTGGTATTATGGCGAAAAAGACGGTGCTAAGTTGCTGGCCCCTTATTTTGAAATCGAAGAAATGGGTAGGGGCTTTTATAAAATTGTAGATGACCGCTTGCCGGAGGAGGAGCACCGCAAAGCAGCGGCCGCGGCTATTAAACGCGCGATCGAAGTTTTGCAAAAGCAAGAATACGATATCGTGATCCTGGATGAAATCAATGTAGCCCTGGACACCGGGCTGATATCGCTGGAGGATGTGCTACGAGTGCTAGCCGCCAAACCGAAAAGCTGCCACCTGGTGTTGACCGGTCGTAATGCGCATCCTCAGATTATCGAACGCGCCGATTTGGTGACCGAAATGCGGGAGGTGAAGCATCCATATCAAAAGGGAAGTATGGCACAAAAAGGGATTGATTTTTAGGACTCGTAACTATAGAGAGGGATACTATGTCGAACGATGTGAACAAGGTGGTGATTATCGGAGCGGGACCTGCTGGCTACACAGCAGGCATTTACACAGCGAGAGCCGAATTGGATCCGATCGTCTTTGCCGGTCCTGAACCAGGCGGACAACTGACTATGACGACCGAAGTTGAAAATTTCCCCGGTTTTGCCAATGGTATTCAGGGACCGGAGCTGATGGAGGAGATGCGCAAGCAAGCGGAGCGATTCGGCGCGAAAATCAAATATGAAACGGTCAATAAAGTGGATTTTTCCCAGCGTCCATTTCGGATCTGGGCTGATAGCGGTGAATATCAGGCGCATGCGGTAATCATTGCGTCCGGAGCCTCGGCCAAATTGCTCGGCCTTGAATCCGAGAAAAAGCTCATTGGCCGCGGCGTGTCCACCTGCGCCACCTGCGATGGTTATTTCTTCCGCGGTCAGGAAATCGCCATTGTGGGCGGCGGGGATAGCGCCATGGAAGAGGCCCTCTTTCTCACCAAATTTGCCACCAAAGTCACGGTTATTCACCGCCGCGATCAATTGCGTGCTTCGAAAATTATGCAGGAGCGCGCGTTCAAAAACGAAAAAATTGAATTCAAATGGAACTCAGTGGTCAAAGACGTTAAAGATGTAGAAGCTGGAAAAGTGACCGGCGTGGTACTGGAAAACGTGAAAACCGGTGAAATCAGCGAATTACCGGTAAGCGGCCTGTTCATCGCCATTGGGCACAAGCCCAATACGGATATTTTACGTGGGCAGGTAGAGATGGACGAGGCCGGATACATCATCACCAAAGAGCGCACGCAGACCAGCGTGGAGGGGGTGTTTGCTGCGGGCGATGTGGCCGATCACGTGTATCGGCAGGCGATCACGGCGGCCGGTATGGGGTGCCAGGCCGCGCTCGACGCGGAGCGATACCTGAGTTTTCTGGAATAACTCAATCTAGGGCGGGTCGTTGCTGTAGGAGTTTGCAAAAAACGCTTATTACAGTTCCGCAACTTCCCGCCTTTTTCCGTAATAAGGAAAGAGATATGAAGCTCGGAGCGCACGTCTCCATTCAGGGCGGGGTGGATACGGCACCGGATCGTGCAAAGGCAATCGGCGGAGAAACGTTTCAGATTTTCACCAAAAGTCAGCGGCAGTGGCAGGCCAAACCGCTGGTTCAGGAGCAGGTAAGCGCGTTTCGCGAAAAGCTGGGGCATTACAGTTATTATCTGGCGTGTGTTCATGCATCGTACCTGATCAATTTGGCATCACCGAAAGAGAATACGCTACGGAAATCGCGGGAAGCCATGATTGATGAACTGCTTCGCGCCGAAGAGCTGGCGCTGCCTTATGTGGTGGTGCATAGCGGTGCTCATATGGGCGAAGGCGTTGAGCAGGGCCTGAAGCAACTCATCCAGTCTATTGAGCATGTGCTGAGCGAGACTGCTGGGCGAACGAATGTAAAACTGTTGCTGGAAAATTCGGCCGGACAGGGCACGACGCTGGGTGCGGATTTGGATCAACTCAAAACGGTTCGCGATGCATTTGTCGGTGAAGACCGTCTGGCTTTTTGTCTGGATACCTGCCATTTGTTTGCAGCCGGGTACGATTTCACAAGCGCCGAAGCCTATCAAAGATTGAAGGCCGAGATCGACCGGCAAATCGGTAGCCGGAATGTGTATGTGTTGCATTTCAATGATTCCAAAAAAACGCCTGGCTCCCGTCTGGATCAGCATGAGAAAATTGGCCATGGCAAAATCGGAGCCCAACCATTTTCATTCTGGATTCGGGATCCGGACTGGGACCACACGATTGCGATTCTGGAGACACCGGGTGGGGAGGACAATTATCGACGAGAGTTGCAGCTTCTGAAAGGATTTCGGTGAGGCGAAGGAGGCTCGCCAATGCAGTGAACGTGGAATGGATTTCGACCGAAAAAACTGGCGCTGATTACAGGAGAGAGGGAGTTGAATTACACCGAAAATCATTTGAAGCACATCAAGAAAATTCTCAGAGGTGAGCAGGGACTGTTCTGGCGGTTGCGGGAAGTGGGACGTTATCTGGTGGAAACGCATCAATTGGCTTCGATCGGCATTTTCCGCTGTGTCGGCGATGAGCTAGATGATTTCATCTTCATTGCCAATGACGGATCCAATCAACACAATATCGACGCGGCTTCCTTTCACCACGATACGCTTCGAACCGGAAGTGCACGGGACGAGGCAGTGAAAATCATTGATAGTCACTTTAAAAAACAAAGACAGCTCATGGCTTCCTCGTCTGAACAGCAAGAATTGCTTATTCCCATCGAAAACCTGCAGCAAATAGTCGGAGTGATTCATGCTGAAAAGGCTGCGGGCGAGAGACTGTCACCGCACGAGATCACGCTTTTGCGAGAGATTGGCGGATTGATCGGACGTCTGTTTGTGCCTGCGGTTGTGCATATTCAGGGATGAATGCCCGTCGATTGGGCCTGCATTGGTCCTCTGAATAGTCAATTTTGACCTTTTTTCGTCCTCGACCTACCTGCGATGCAAAATTATATTTTACAAAAAGCTTGACTTTTAAGTGTTGCGATATTAAATTTTACGCCGTATTAAATGCAGTAAATTTAAGCCTTTGATGTAACTCCAAAATCGAATCGCTGTTAACGGCCGGTCATTGTAATACCGGCCGAAAAAATAGAGTAGGGCGGTTAGCTCAGGTGGTTAGAGTGCTTGCTTGACATGCAAGAGGTCACTGGTTCGAGTCCAGTACCGCCCACTCTTTTTTTTATTATCAATCACCAGATGAAATGATTAGGAATGGCCAAAGCAGAATTGATCAGCATCACCTTCCCGGACGGAAGTCAGAAACAATATCATAAAGGGGTAACGCCTGAACAAATAGCGAAAGAAATCAGTCCCGCGCTTCATAAAAAAGCTGTCGCCGCGAAACTGGATGGCAAGCTGGTCGATTTGAACCGACCAATCGAATCCGACGCCCGTCTGGAAATTCTCACCTATGAAGATCCGGAGGGCATGCAGGTTTTCTGGCACAGCACCTCCCACATTATGGCGCATGCCATAAAAAATTTATTTCCCGAAGCCCAGTTTGGCGTAGGTCCTCCCATTGAGAACGGTTTTTATTATGATATCGATATCAATACGCAATTGAGCGTGGAGGATTTGCCCAAAATTGAAGCCGAGATGCAGCGCATCATCGAGGAAGGGCAGGCGTTCCAACGGGAGGATCTGAGCAAGGAAGAGGCGTTGCGGCTGTTCAAAGAACGGCAGGACAATTATAAGATCGAGCTGCTACAGGACATGGAGGACGATTGCCCGAGCATATACCGCGAGGGCGATTTCGTCGACCTGTGCCGCGGTCCGCACATCCCGCGCACATCCATGGTGAAGGCATTCAAGTTGCTATCAGTGGCCGGCGCCTATTGGCGCGGGGATGAGAAAAACAAAATGCTGCAGCGGATCTACGGCATTTCGTTTCCCAAAAAGTCACAGCTCGAAGAATATTTGCATTTTCTTGAAGAAGCGAAAAAACGTGATCATCGCAAATTAGGTAAAGAACTCGATCTCTTCAGTTTTCAGGCCGAAGGCCCGGGGTTTGTGTTCTGGCATCCGCAGGGCATGCGCATCTATCATACCATCGAGAATTACCTGCGCGAAAAGCTGTATGCGTTCGGTTACGAAGAAGTCAAAACCCCGATGATCCTGCACGATTCATTGTGGAAGCGCAGTGGCCATTGGGATAATTACAAAGAAAATATGTACTTTGTCAGTATCGATGATGATACATATGCCATCAAACCGATGAACTGTCCGGGCGCATGCCTGATCTATCGCAATTCGCTGCGCAGCTACCGTGAGCTGCCCATCCGGCTGGCCGAATTCGGTAACGTGCACCGGCACGAGCGATCTGGCGTCCTGAGTGGGCTGTTGCGGGTGCGCCAGTTTACGCAGGACGATGCGCATATCTACTGCACCCCCGATCAGATCAAGGATGAGGTGCTCCGCTGTATTCATTTCGTGCGCGAAATTTATGCCGATTTCAAGCTAAATGATTACTATGTAGAGCTGTCCACGCGGCCGGAGAAGTCTATTGGTAGTGATGAAATCTGGGAGAAGGCCGAGGCGGCGCTGGAAGATGCACTGAAAGCAGCGGAGCTGGAATATCAAATCAATCCCGGGGATGGCGCATTTTACGGTCCAAAGATCGATTTTCATGTCCGTGATAGCCTGCGGCGTTCGTGGCAGCTCGGTACCATTCAGCTCGATTTTTCCATGCCGGAGCGTTTCGATCTGGAATATGTGGGCGCAGATGGCGCCCGGCATCGCCCGGTGATGATCCACCGCGCCATTTTGGGATCCATTGAGCGTTTTATCGCCGTGCTCATTGAACATTACGCGGGAAATTTTCCCGTGTGGTTGGCTCCGACACAAGTGGCAGTACTGCCGATTACAGACAAGCAGTACGAGTATGCCGAACAGGTATATCAGCGATTACGGCAGCAGAATTTGCGTGCGACCCTGGATGATCGGAACGAAAAGATTGGCTACAAGATTCGTGAGGCGGAGACGAAGAAAATTCCATACATGTTGATAGTCGGACAGAAAGAGGTGGATGAAAGTACCATTTCGGTTCGGCGGCATCAGCAGGGAGACCTGGGAAAAATGACGGTTGCAGCATTTGTCGATAAAATCCTGGATGACATAAGGAAGAAAGAATAAGTCAATCTTTAACTAAATCAAGGAGTTATCACCCATTAGTAAGAAAAACGATCAAACCCGAATCAACGATCAAATACGCAGTTCGACCGTGCGGGTCGTTTCAGAAGATGGACAACAATTGGGCATTATGCCCATTACTCAGGCGCTGCAGATTGCCGAAAATAAGGGGCTGGATCTGGTAGAGGTGGCGCCAAATGCGAATCCGCCTGTTTGCCGGATCATGGATTACGGCAAGTACAAATATGAGCAAAGCAAAAAGGAAAAATCGCACAAGAAAAAACAGGCAGCCACGCAGGTCAAAGAAATTCGACTTCGCCCAAAAATCGAGGAACATGATTACGAGTTCAAACTGAAGCATGCGCGCAAGTTTTTGGAAGGAGGGCACAAGGTCAAGGCCACGGTACTGTTTCGTGGCCGTGAAATGGCGCATCAGGAATTTGGCCATGCGCTGATCAAGCGCTTCATACAGGACCTTGAGGATGTCGCCAAAGTAGCGCGCGAACCGACGATGGAAGGCAGACAGATTGTAGTTTATCTGGTGAAAAAATAAAATTTGGAGAATACAACATGCCGAAGATGAAAACCTCACGAGCGGCAGCCAAACGGTTCAAAGTGACCGGTACTGGTAAGCTGAAACGGTGGAAAGCGTACAAAAGTCACATTTTGACCAAAAAGAATACCAAGCGGAAACGCCATTTGCGACAATCCACCCTAGTGCATCCGAGTGATTTGAAACGAATGATCAAACTGTTGAATCTGTAAAGAAGAGGTGAGCAGAGAATGCCAAGAAGTAAATACGCTGTGCCCTCGCATCGGCGGAGAAGGAAAATCATCAAACGAGCCAAAGGATATTGGGGGCGTAGAAAAAATTTGATCCGGACAGCCAAAGAAGCTGTAGATCGCGCCCTGGCTTATGCATATCGCGACCGGCGCGTCAAAAAGCGCGAGTTTCGCAAACTCTGGATTACGCGTATCAACGCGGCCGCCCGAATGGCTGGTCTGACTTATTCTTCATTTATTGCCGGTTTAAAACGCAATAATGTCGATATCGACCGCAAGATGCTGGCCGAACTGGCGGTCAAAGATCCCGAAGCGTTCAAGAAACTCGCTGAAATCGCCAAACAGTAAGCAAATCAGGTCATCCAGTGCTCGAACAGCTCATCCAAAAACTCGATGCCCTCACACAGGAATTTGAACAAAAAGCGCAGGCCGTAAAAGACGATACATCGTTGCAGGCTCTGCGCGTGGAATTTCTGGGCAAAAAGGGGCATCTGACGCAGTTTTTTCGGCATCTGGCTGAATTGCCTCCCGAGCAAAAGCCACTTCTTGGGCAGAAAGTCAATCAGCTCAAGAATCGATTTCAGGAGCGAATTCAGCAGATTTCCGAACAATTGCAGAGCACCGGAGTTTCTGCCGCCGTCATCGATGTCACGCTTCCTGGCAATCGGCCGTTCATGGGACGGTTGCATCCGCTCATGCAGATCCTGGATGAAATCAAGGACATTTTCAAAGGCATGGGGTTTACCATTGAAATGGGGCCGGAAGCGGAGAGCGATTACTACAATTTTGAAGCGTTGAACATTCCTCCGGATCATCCGAGTCGCGATCTGCAGGACACGTTTTATCTGGCACAAAACCAGATGCTCCTGAGGACGCATACATCGCCGGTGCAGATTCGCACTATGGAAAGCCGCAAGCCACCGATCCGCATCATTGCGCCGGGGCGCTGTTTTCGCAACGACACGCCCGATGCCACGCATTCGCCCATGTTCCATCAGGTAGAGGGGCTGGTGGTCGATGAAGGCGTATCCTTTGCAGATTTGAAGGGCGTGCTGCTGTCGTTTATGCAAAAGCTGTTTGGCAAAAATACAAAGATTCGCTTCCGGCCGAGCTTTTTTCCATTTACGGAGCCCAGCGCCGAATATGACGTCTCATGCATCATGTGCGGCGGCAAGGGCTGCCGGGTGTGCAAGGACACGGGCTGGCTGGAAATTTCCGGCGCCGGCATGGTGGATCCGGCGGTGTTCGGCTTCGTGGATTACGATGCCGAAAAGTACACCGGGTACGCCTTTGGCATGGGGGTGGAACGCATCGCCATGCTGAAGTATCAGATCGGCGATATTCGCCTGTTTTATGAAAATGATGTCCGGTTTTTAACGCAATTTTGACGATAAACGACCGTGAAAATTACCTATAGCTGGCTGCAGGAACTGACGAACACCACGCTTTCGGTGGAGGAGGTCCAGGATCGCCTGACCATGCTGGGCCTCGAGGTGGAAGCCGTGTATTCTACGGTACCCGAGGTAGAGGGCGTGGTTATTGGCGAAGTGTTAGAGGTGCAGCCAATTGAAAATTCCGCGCATCTTAAGTCCTGCAAAGTCAATATCGGCCACGAGCAGGTGCAGGTGGTGTGTGGTGCGCCGAATGTGGCCGCCGGGCAAAAAGTGCCTTTGGCCATGCCAGGAGCGCTTCTCCCCAATGGCATGAAAATCTCCCGTCGCAAAATTCGGGGCGTTTTATCTCACGGCATGATTTGTTCCGAAGCCGAACTGCATCTGTCAGACGATGCCGAAGGCATCATGGTTCTGGATGATCAGGCCCCTGTAGGAGAGCCATTCAAAGCCTATCTTGGCAAGCAAGATTACGTGTTCGAACTGGGCATTACACCGAACCGGCCGGACTGCCTCGGGGCCATTGGCATTGCACGCGAAATTTGCGTGAGCGAGGGGCGGCCGTTCGAATCGCCGCTGAAAACCGTTTCATTGCCGCTCGCCGGCAATGAAACGGTTAGCGTCGATATTCTCGCGTCGGATGCCTGCCCGCGGTACACCGCGCGGTTGATTCGCCATGTCAAGATCGGACCTTCGCCGCGCTGGTTGGTGGATCGATTGCGTGCAGTTGGACTGCGCAGCATCAACAATGTTGTGGATGTAACCAACTATGTCATGATGGAAACCGGGCAGCCGCTGCATGCGTTCGATTATGATCTGCTGAAGGGCGGGCGCATCGTGGTGCGCACGGCAAAGGACGGCGAAAAATTCGTCACTCTGGACGGCAAAGAGCACACTCTGAAAGAAGGCAATTTGCTGATTTGCGACGCCGAGCGGGCCGTTGCTCTGGCAGGCATTATGGGCGGCGAGAATTCCGAGGTGTCCGACAATACCCGGCACATCCTGCTGGAAAGTGCCTATTTTGCGCCGTTTTCCATTCGCAAAACCACGCGCCAGCTCGGTATTTCCACGGATTCTTCGCGCCGATTCGAACGCGGTGTGGATCCAAATGGGGCGGATCTGGCCTCCAACCGTGCAACGCAGCTCATCCTTGAAGTGGCAGGGGGGGAGCTGGCTTCGGATTTGGTGGATGCCTATCCCGGAACCATCGTCCCGGTTGAAATAGAATTTCGTCCACAGCGTAGCAAAAAGGTTCTGGGACTGGAAATTCCGGAGAACGACATGCAGCGCATCCTGACCCATCTGGGATGCGAAGTGGATGCCAGTCATTCTACCTGGCGGATCAAGGCACCTACGTTCCGGCCAGATCTTGAGCGAGAAATCGATTTGATCGAGGAAGTGGCGCGGATTTATGGCTACAATGACATCCCTAACAAGACACTGGATACAATTCACCTCGATATGCCGTCGAACTGCTTCGATGCTTTCGTTGATCGGGTGCGGCACAAAGCGGCTTCGCTATCGCTGTCGGAGATTGTTACCCTGAGCATGGTGTCGAGAAAGCAGGCGGCTGGGTTTGTGGATTCCGAAGACGCCCTGCTCAGCCTGGTCAATCCGCTGAGCGAAGATATGGCCGTGATGCGGCCTACGCTGTTTACTTCGATGCTATCCTCTGTGGTTTACAATCTCAACCGCAAGCAAATTGATTTGCGCTTCTTTGAAGTCGGCAATGTGTTCCGCTACGATCCTGACAGCAAAAAGGTGATTGAGCGTCGGGCATTTAGCGCCGTGGGCACTGGCCGCAAATTCATGCCTAGCTGGGACGTCAAAGCTGAGACCATCAATTTCTTTGATATGAAAGGGATCGTAACGGAATTTTTGCATCAATTGCATTTGCATAATGTGAAGTTCGCTGTAAGTCAATATAAATTTTTTGAATACAGCGCAGATTTACTTGTGGATGAGCAAAAAATTGGCTATATTGGAAAATTCAAAAAATCGATTCTTGCGCTGTACGACATCAAGCGAGACGTCTTTGGCTTTGAGCTGTATTTAGAAGATCTGTATCCGCTCGCGCAGACAGCATTGAAATTTCAGCCGATTTCGGCATTTCCGCCGGTAGAGCGCGATCTGGCGTTGGTAGTGGATAAAGACAGGCCTGCAGCCGAGCTGGAAGCCGTAATCCGCGAAACGGCCGGACCGCTGTTGCGTGAATTGACCCTGTTTGATCTCTATTCAGGGCCGCAGATACCGGAAGATAAAAAGAGTCTGGCCTTTTCGCTGGTGTTCCAATCGGATGAACGAACATTGACGGATGAAGAGATCAACACGATTTTGGATGACGTGCTCAAGGCCGTCAATGTGAAACTTGGCGCAACTTTGAGACAGTAATTTGGCGTTTTACCGAGACAGAGCCAATGGATAGTCCATCCTATTCAATTTTAGAAACCAAGATTTTGCAGGCGGTCAACTTAATTCATGAGCTACGACGCGAAAACGAAAAACTCAAACACGAATTGGAACTGTTAAGGCTTGAATTAAACGAGAAAAAACGTGAAATTTCAAATTTAAAGCAAGCTTTGGATCAACAGCCTTCACCCGATTTGACCTTGCAGCAGTATCAGGAGAGAGAAGCCCAAATTCGCAGCAAAATTGAGAAGATGCTGGCGAAATTGGAAGCGTTGGATATACCGATTTGAATCTGCCGTTTGTTTCATGCTTGGACGATTGACAGCTAAATTGATGAAAACCATACCCAATGAATCAACAAGGCAACATTATTAAAGTCACTATATATGGCACCGAGTATCCGATTCGAGGAGAAACGGATGCCGAATACATTAAAAAAGTTGCCGCGTATGTTGATCAGAAAATGTACGAAGTCGAGCGAAGTTCTTCTGCAAAATCCACGGTGAAGGTGGCCATTTTAGCAGCTCTGAACATTGCAGATGAATTATTTCGTGAGAGGGAAGAAAAACAGAAGTTGGTCAAGCAGTTTGAAGAAAAAATATTTAAGCTGTCAAATCTGTTGAATGTACAAAACCAAGGCGAGGCTGAAACAACGTTAACTGAATAAAATTCAAGGCAGTTCACCAGTAAAGAATCCCTGATTGCTGCATTCTTTTCCCTCGCCGGATTAGTCCAAGCATGAACACAAAAACCTTTATGTTGTTCTATGGTCTTGGACGCCGGCGAAACGGAGGCAGCAGTCAGGGATTTTTCTTTTGGAGGATCAATGTCAGTAGTTTGGATTATGGTTATTCTGGTAGTAGCTGCGGCCGCATTCTATCTTGGTTGGATGCTGCGCTCTCGCATGGGCCAGGATAAAATAGCCAGGGCTGAAAAATATGCCGAACAGGTGCTTCAGGAGGCGCAGAAAGAGGCGGAAAATCTAAAAAAGGAAAAAATACTCGAAGCCAATGAGTATTTTTTTCAGCAGCGGCAGCGTCTTGAACGTGAAGAGCGGCAGCGTCAGGAGCATATGAAACGCCTGGAGCGGCAGCTCAGTATTAAAGAAAGCAACCTGGATCGCAAAGTTGATATATTAAATAAAAAAGAAAAAGAGCTGCAGCAACAAGAGCAAAATTTTCGGTCCCGCGAAAAGCAAATTAAGCTTAAAGAAGAACAATTGGAACAGCTCCTTGAAGAGCAAAACCGGAAACTGGAACAAATCTCCGGCCTGAGTAGCGAAGAAGCCAAGAGGATTCAGCTCGAAAACATCCTGGAAGCGGCGCGTCAGGAAGCGGAAACTCATATCCGCGAAATCGAGGATAAAGCGCGCGCCACCGCTGATCAAAGGGCCAAGGAAATTATCGTGCAGGCCATTCAGCGCACCGGGGTGAGCCATATTGTGGAAACCACGGTGAGCATTATCAAGCTGCCCAATGATGACATGAAGGGCCGCATTATCGGCCGCGAAGGCCGAAACATCCGCACCTTTGAGGCGGAAACCGGTATTGAGGTACTGATCGACGACACGCCGGAAGTGGTAATGCTGAGCGGCTTCAATCCGATCCGGCGTGAGGTGGCCCGGCTGGCGCTGGAAAAGCTAATCCTCGATGGTCGTATTCATCCAGGGCGGATTGAAGAGGTGGTGGCCAAAACCCGTGAGGAAATTGATGAAAAAATTTTTGAATATGGAGAACAGGCCATCCTTGAACTGGGGCTGCATGGAATCCATCATGAGCTGGTGAAACTGCTCGGAAAACTCAAATTTTACACCAATGTCGGCCAGAATGTGCTGCAGCATTCCATTGAAGTCGCCTTACTGGCTGGACAAATGGCCGCCGAGCTGGAGCTGGATACCAATCACGCAAGACGGGCTGGTTTGCTTCACGAAGTCGGTATGGCGGTGGAAAATTACACCGATTGTTCGACCGCTGAGTTATCGGCCGAACTGGTGCGAAAATATGGCGAGCCGGAAGTCGTGCAAAATGCCATTCTCACCGCCAACAATCCGGATTGCGTGAAAGAAATTCTGACGCCCATTTCCATCATTGTGGCCATTGCCAACGAGATCAGCATTCGGCGTCCCGGTGCGCAAAAGGAAATGTTGGAGAGCTATTTCAAACGCCTCAATCAGATGGAAGAAATCGCCAATTCGTTCATGGGCGTCAAGCGGTCCTATGCCCTGCAGGCCGGTCGCGAAATTCGCGTCATGGTCGAGTATAGCAAAGTGGATGATCCCGGCGCAGAGCATCTGGCCGCCGAAATCGCCCAAAAAATTCGCGAAAACATTGCCTTTCCAGGCCAGATCAAGGTCACGGTGATCCGCGAATACCGCACCTCGGACGTGGCGAAGTAAGACCGAAAAAAGGAATTGCATTTTAGGTCGGCGCATTTTATTTTTATTGGCTTTGGAAAGCGTAGGTAAACAGGGCTACCAATATGTCCAGTAATCATTTATTGACTGTTTTGTTTGTTGCCGATGTCGTCGGACAGCCCGGCTGCGAAATTCTTTCGCGGCTGCTGCCTACGCTGAAAAAGCAATACCGGGCGGATTTTGTGATCGCTAACGGCGAGAATGCCAACAACAACGGCAAAGGCATCACCGATAAAATCGCCCGGCGGTTTTTCGACCTCGGCGTTGACGTCATTACCGGCGGCAATCATACGTGGGAAAACCGGAAAATAAATGAGCTATTCAAAGAAGAACCGCGGGTATTGCGGCCGGCGAATTATCCAGACGAAAATCCCGGCAAGGGCGTGTATATTGCGCGACTGCTGGACGATACCCGCATTGCGGTGATCAATTTGCAGGGCCGCACGTTCATGTATCCGATTCGCTGTCCCTTTCGCATGGCCGATGCTTTGATCAAACAAGTCAAGCAGGAAACGCATTTGATCATCGTCGATTTTCATGCAGAAGCCACAGCAGAAAAAATTGCTCTCGGCTGGTATCTGGACGGCAAGGCCAGCGCCATTATTGGCACGCATACGCACGTGCAAACCGCTGATGAGCGTATTTTGCCAAAGGGAACGGCCTATATTACCGATGCCGGCATGACCGGAGCGCATGATTCGGTTATCGGGATGAAAATACCAAATGCGCTGCATCGTTTTTTGAATCAAACACCGTCCCGTTTCGATGTAGCCAACGAAAACTTACGTTTTTCAGGTGTATTGATCACCATAGAACGAGATACGGGCAAAGCTCAGAGCATTCAACGCATTTCATTACCCTGAGACCATGTCAGCAGAGATCATTGACGGCAAAAAAATTGCCGAGCAAATTTATTCGGAACTTTCGGAAGATATTGAAGCGCTAAAGGAAAAGGATATTATTCCGAAACTTACGGTTATACTTGTGGGCAATGATCAGGCGTCGGCTGTGTATGTTCGTATGAAAGGCAATGCCTGCAAGCGGGTCGGTATTGTTTCGGAAACATTGACCTTTGATGCCGATATTTCCGAAGAAGAACTGCTTGCCATCATCGATCGGCTGAATCAGGATGCGAGCTGCCATGGCATTCTGGTGCAGATGCCGTTGCCGGATCACATTGATGAGAACAAAGTTATCGAAAGAATTTGGCCTGAAAAGGATGTGGACGGATTTCATCCGGTGAATAAGGGACGGCTGCAGGCCGGGTTGCCGTGCTTTGTGCCATGTACGCCGGCTGGAGTGCAAGAAATACTGGTCCGCAGCGGCTATTCGCCGGAAGGCAAACACGTTGTGGTCATTGGGCGCAGCCAGATCGTGGGCATGCCTCTGGCCATTTTGCTGGCGAAGAAGCAAAAAGGCGCCAATGCCACGGTAACAATTTGCCATTCTCGTACACAAAATGTTGATTTTTTCACGAAAAATGCAGATATTATAGTAGCTGCGATGGGACGGCCCCAAACCATCACAGCGGAGATGTTGAATCCAGACGCTGTGGTGATCGATGTGGGAGTGAATAGGGTGGAGGATCCACAAAGCGAAAAAGGCTACCGTCTAGTGGGCGATGTGGATTTCGATGCGGCAGTTGAGCATGTTAAAGCCATCACACCAGTGCCGGGCGGCGTAGGGCCGTTGACCATCGCCATGTTGATGAAAAATACGGTGTTGGCCGCTGAGAAATCCCTATTTCGGCGGCAATGAGAAATGCGCCAGTAGCTCAATCGGATAGAGCGTTGGCCTCCGGAGCCAAAGGTTGGGGGTTCGATTCCCTCCTGGCGCACTATTTTTTTGTTCAAATGACAAACACAAGTTCTATGGGGCCCTGCTGAAAAGGATTTTAGGCGTCAATGGCAACCGCAAAAAAGCTGATCACTGCACAGTTAGATCTTTCTGCTGTACAGGAGTTTAAAGGGGATCTAACCGAAGCTCTAACCAAATTCAACTCTCCTGAACAAATTCAAAATTATCTCAGTGAGCGCTACAGTAGCAATGACATCGGTGAACTTTCCATCCACTTAAATGACCATATCGCGTCGTTTAAGTGGATTTTGCCTAACGTTGATTTAAATGCAGAAAAATTGCATCAGCAGGCTCTGGAAAAGGCACGAGAGAAGCAATACAATGAGGCCATTACCTTTTGGATTAAGGCCATTTCCCTGAACGCGAAAGACCCGGATTATTATTTCAATACTGGCATCGCCTATTTTGAAGAAAAAAATTACCAGGAATCTATCGAGAATCTGGAACAGACCCTGAAAATCTGTCCGATTTACCATAAAGCTCGTCTGATTCTTGGTACTGTTTATCTAAAACTACGCAAATTCGATAAAGCTGAATATCATTTGAAAGAAAGTATTTATTTTAATCCCCAAAATCCATTGGCGATTCTGAACCTGGGAGCGGTGTTCAGTATTCAGAAGCGCTATGAAGAGGGGGTATTTGCTTTTCAACGTGTTATTGAACTGGTCCCGAGCGAACCTCGCGCATATTTTGGTCTTGGTAAAATATACAGCCTTCAGGGAAAGATTAAGCAGGCAAATGAGTGTTTTCATAAGACCATTGAGCTAGATAAGAAAGGCCTTTTGACCCAGCACGCCAAACGGGCCATTGTGGCCGAGGAAACCGCCATTTCGCTGAATTTGAAGAACGGCGATACCAGTGCCGCTGCAAAAGAGCGCCTGGATGAGAAACAGCTCGAGGCCGCCTTTGCTGAGGCCTATAAGGCGTATTTGTTCGGTGATTATCAGCTTGCAATTGAGCTCTATCGCAAATATCTGGAACACAAACCCAAAGACGATTACGTTTGGTTTGCACTTGGCGAAAGCTTTTTGCGCAAAGGCCAGCCCAAAGAAGCAGCGGCTGCTTTCAAACAAGCGATTAAGGTCAGCCCCAATAAAGCGTTATATCACAAACAACTGGCTGTAGCTTACGATTATCTCGAACTTCCAGAAAAAGCCATTGAATGTGCTGAACAGGCGCTTCGCTTCGGTAAGAAGGATACAGTTGTCTATACCATTTTAGGCAAAAACCTGCTTAAACAAAACATAATTCTTGATGCAATTGAAAAACTGGAAGCGGCTTTGAAACTCAATAAAACCAATTTAAACGCCGAGTATCATCTGGCGTTGGCATACATGCGTAATCAGGATTTCGATTCCGCCATTGATCATCTGCACTGGATCATGAATGCCAAGATTAAAACGCCGTTGAAAATGCAAGCTGAGGCCTTGCTGCAGAAGATTAATGCTTGAGTTTTTTTTATTTACATTTGGCTGCTAATAATACATGTTATGTAAACTTGAAAATCATCGACATTTCCCTTTTCAATTTTGATTGCGGTTGAATAATTACAAGAAGGCTCTTGTTTCGGTTTTTGGCAGGATTAACAATATAAGCGTGAAAAATATTTTGTAAAAACGATTATCAGGCTTTGAATGCGCTTTATAGCCAGATAACCGCTGCATTTAAGCATAAGCGACTCAAGCCTATCCGGTTGATCGTGTTGATCCTGTCGAGGAACTGCCCATATAAAACAACATGGAACCTACAAAAGACACCAATAGACTCAGATCAATTTTGGCAGGAAATTGAGTTGTTATTATTGATTCAGTGGATAATTCGGATGGATCACATTCGGAAAGAAAAAAAAGTCGGGGCGCCCGGATTTGAACCGGGGACCTCATGCTCCCGAAGCATGCGCGCTAACCGGACTGCGCTACGCCCCGAACTTGTAGCAATCAATGCGTCGCAAATTTAATAAAAATAAATCCCCCAATCAACAAAATTGTGAAAATTATTGATAAAATATTAAAATATTTATCTATAAAAGATTTAATTTGAGGGCCGAAAATAGCAATCAATCCCGCTACAGCAAAAAATCGAATTGATCGGCCGATCACCGAAGCCAGCAAGAATTCGCCGAAGTGAAATGTAAATACACCCGATGCGATGGTGAAAATTTTGTACGGGATCGGCGTGATAGCCGCAATCAGGATGCCCCAGAATCCATATTGCGTGTACCACATGGAAATGCGATCCATCACCGGCTGGCCATTATAAGCGTCCACAATGGGCTTGCCAATGGCCTCGTAAGCGCCATAGCCGATATAATAGCCGGCAATGCCACCGATGACGGACGCCAGCGTGCAAATCGCTGCGAATTTTAACGATTTTTTGGGTGCTCCTATCGCCAAAGCAATCAATAAAACATCTGGGGGCACAGGAAAAAAGCTGGATTCGGCAAAAGCCAGAATGGCAAGGGCATAAATGCCGTATGGCGTTTCCGCCCAACCAAGCATCCAGTCGTATATGCGGCGGACCCAGTTTCGACTTTTGGTTTGAATGTCAGAGCTTGTCTCGATGATAGGTCCCTGATGCAATACGGCCTCCTTCCGCAATGCGTTCCTGATCAAGTCTTTAAGTACACTTTTATAAATCGCGCCACATCCCGCAGTGGCCGGATATGGCTTCTTTCGTTGGAATATCGAGTCCCAATCGGCACTTCATAGAAAGTTACCGACATCCCTCCTGCTTTGAGCAAAAACTCACTTTCGAATTCATATCCGTTGCTCGCAAGCTCCGGCATTGCTTCGATGATCGTGCGCTTTATCACCCGCATACCGCTTTGGGAATCATGAACGCGCTGGCCGATTTTATGGCTGATCAGCAACGAAGTGATGCGATTGCTCAAAATCCGCGGTATTGGCATGAGTCCAGGCCGAAAATCGCGGCGCCCGATGAGAAAATCGCCTTTGTTCGCTTTGGCGGTCAACACCAGCTTTTTTAAATCGGCCGGCGCATGCTGGCCATCGGCATCCATGAAAGCATACCATTCGGGCGTGATTTGCGTCCGAACGAACCGGATTCCGGTCTTCAGAGCTGCGCCTTTGCCAAGATTGGTCGTATGCGATAATAGCTGCACGTGCGCAAACTGCCGGACGATTGCGGCCGTCCTGTCTGTCGATCCATCATCCACGACAACCACTGCTGCCTGCGGAAGATTTTCCTTTAATTGCCGCAAGATCCTGGCAATGGCATCTTCCACATTATATGCAGGCAAAATGACAGCAAGTTCCGGCATGCATTAATTTACAATTTGAAGCGCGATGAGCAAATGAAATTCCAGTAGCAATTTTCCCAGAAACACAAAAAAGGCTATAGCGATGGGCTATAGCCTTTTTATTGCCATTGTCGGGGCGACTGGATTTGAACCAGCGACCCCTTGACCCCCAGTCAAGTGCGCTAACCGGACTGCGCTACGCCCCGAACAAATTATATTATAGCGAAAATATTCCTAATTTGCAAGCTATTTCTAAAACGAAAATGCTGTGGATTTGTTGATAATAACCAAATAACGTTTATTGAAGTGTTTAATCGATGTTATACTATTTGCTCAATTTATCCGGATCATCCCAGGCGTCGGTGGGGTCTACCGGTGGCGCTGTGGATTCCTCGTTGGCTTGATCGGCAATCTGTTCGTCCGGCCGCGCAATATCTGCATTTTCATCTGTCAGGTTTTCATCATTTTGAATAGCTGCTGCTGCGCTTTCCGGCGGTTCAGTTGCATCTTGAAACAACTCATCTGACGTTTCGGAATGATTCAATCTATCATCGGACTGTACAGCGGCATCCGCCTCAACTCCATCGATATGATTGGAATTATCGCGGTTCAGTGGCTCGGTTCCGTTTTCATCCATTTTTGGAGCGGAAGAATGTAGTAATTCAGACTGTTTGGCGGCGGTGTCCTGCGAATCGCTTTGTGAATCGCCTTTTAGCGTTTGTGTGTCGCTTGCAGGTTTTTCAGTATCAAATGCCAGAGTGAAATTAGCCGCAGGCTGGCTAGAAGCGCCGGTTTCGGCTTCCTGTTTTTGCGAAAGCATAAACAGGTCCGGACTATCGATTTCCGGCTTCATCTTCGCGGCACGCTTTTCCTGTGATTCCGTTTTGCTTACCGGGATGCGCATCTGTTCCGCAGATGCGCCGGTCTCCCCTATTTCCGTTTCCAGCAACACTGATTCGTTACTATCGAGAAAATTCAGCAAATCACGCAGGTCTTTGCGGATTTCGTGCAGCATATCCTCGCGGCGCAATTCCTCGAATGAAAGCTCAAGCTGGGGATCTTTTTGCTTTTTCAGCTCTTTGAGGCGTTTTTTGGCGCCTTCTATGGTGTATTTGTCCTGATAAAGCAGCTTTTTGATGAGAAAAATGGTGCGAATATCATTCAGCCGATAAATGCGGTTGCCAGCGCGATTCTTTCCAGGGCGAAGGTCAGGAAATTCCGTTTCCCAGTAGCGCAAAATATACTTTTTCAGGCCGGTGATCTGGCTGACTTCGCTGATCGAGTAATACAGTTTTTTAATTTTTTTCTCTTCCATAAGAACCGAGCTTTTTCCAGATGATGGTGCCATTCGAGAAAAAACTGATTAGTTGCTGATAAAGAAGCACCCAGCCTGGCCGTTGTAAGAAACTATGAATTTTGCGGCCAAACATGGAAAGCGGCTCAAACGAATACACACCGATTCGCGGCAGTGCCATTATCCCGCATTGAGTGGCTGCCGTCGGTGCCATGCCCAGCGAAACCCCGACCGAAAACCCTACGGCGCGGGCGATTTCGCAAATCTTTTTATTGGTTCGTCCGAATGGATAAGAAATGGAAGCAATCTCGATCTGAAATAGTTGCTGCAAGGTCCGTTTTGAATTGGCAAGTTCTCGTTTTAAGGCTTGTTCGCAGAGTGCAGGCAAATAAGAATGGACCGCCGAATGTGAACCGATCTCCCACCCTGATTGGAGCAACTGCTGCAGAACGGATTCGCCAGCATGACGCCATTTGCGCACGCCAAAACGATAATCCCAGGCGTTATCCCGACCGATGAATTCGCTGATCACAAAACAGGTGCCGACAAAGCCGTGCTGCTGCATCATTTCAGCCGCATCCTCGATGCAGGTATATGTATCGTCAAACGTAAGCGCAATTAATTTACGTGATTTCGTTGCTTCAGGAGGCAATTGCAACAAATCCTTAATACGAACTGTCTCGAATCCCTGATCCGCAAGCCAGTGCATTTGCTCGGCAAATTGCTTCCTATTGACCCTCGCGAAGCCAAGGTCCAGCCGGTCGGTGATCAGGTGATACGCTAAGATTGGAATGGCTGCTGCAATGCCTCCTGAATGCGTCATGCGCCTCGAATTAAATTACCATAGAAAGCGGTGTGTAGTCGAGCGAAAACGCTTCGGCCACATTTTTATATGTGATATGTCCTTTGACGATATTGGCGCCCTTGGCAATGGCCGGATATTTGGTGAAGCAATCCGGATAGCCGGTATCGGCGATTTGCATGACGTACTGCAAGGTCGCATTGGTTAGAGCCACCGTGGAGGTTTTGGGCACGGCTCCCGGCATGTTGGCCACCCCGTAGTGCACCACACCGTCGATTTCATATACCGGATCATCATGTGTGGTCGGATGAATCGTTTCCACGCAGCCGCCCTGATCCACGGCCACATCGACAATGACAGCGCCTTTTTTCATCAATTTCAGCATATCGCGCGTCACCAGTCGCGGGGCTTTGGCGCCCGGAATCAGCACGGCGCCGATGACCAGATCGGCTGTCTGAATGGCCTTACGGATGTTTTCCGGATTGGACATCACCGTGATGACGTTTTTCGGCATCACATCGTCAAGGTAGCGCAGCCGATCCAGGTTGATGTCCATAATCCACACGCGGGCACCCAGGCCGGCAGCGATTTTCGCCGCATTGGTGCCCACGTGCCCGCCACCGATAATAACCACATTGGCAGGCTCCACGCCAGGAACGCCACCAAGCAGTACGCCGATGCCGCCGTGCAGCCGCTCCAGATAGCGCGCTCCCTCCTGGATGGACATGCGTCCGGCAACTTCGCTCATGGGAATGAGCAGCGGCAGAGAGCCATCGTCGGCTTCCACGGTCTCATAGGCAATGGCCACACATTTGGAGCGAATGATGGCCTCGGTCAATTCCCTTGAGGCGGCAAAATGAAAATAGGTAAAAACAATCTGTCCTTCACAAATCAAAGGATACTCTTCCGGCAGCGGCTCCTTGACTTTGACAATCATGTCCGCACGCTCGAAAATTTCCTTTGGTGTATTCACGATTTCAGCTCCGGCGCCCTTGTAGTGCTCATCGCTGAATCCGCTGCCCAGCCCGGCGCCTTTTTGCACCAGGACTTTATGTCCCCTTTGAACCAACATTTCGACACCTGCAGGCACTACCGCTACACGTTCTTCATTCGTCTTTATTTCTTTGGGAACACCAATAATCATTCCTACCTCCTTCACGCTTCAAATCCACTCATCACTCTGGCCGGATAATCGTCGTGGTTAATTCATCAGAATTTAATAAAATTTGACTTAACTCCCAAACAGATTCACACGTAACTGCATCGATGCCCTGGATAATTTCATCAAGGCTAAATTGCTGCTGCAAATAAATCTCCATTTTGGCTAGCCGACTCATACGATTGGCCGTGCTCTCCAATCCCAGGAGCAAATTTCCTTTGAGTTGAGATTTAGTGCGCTCCAGTTCATCGGGAGCAATGGTTTTTGTTCTTAACTCCTCGAGTTCACGATCAATTAGCTCCAGGGTAAAATCCAGCTTATCTTTGTCCATGCTGGCATAGATGCAAAAAACACCAGTATCGTACAAAAAGTCAAGATAAGAATATATGCTGTAACAAATGCCATATTTTTCACGGATGTTCTGAAACAGTCGTGAACTCATACCACTGCCAAGCAGTGTGTTAAGCACAAGTGCCGAATAGCGGCGCGAGTCTTTATAGGCCAGGGCCCGGCTTCCCATACAAAGGTGGGCCTGTACGGCGTCTTCGGTTTTGATATCTACGTGCTTCTGCGGTCTGGGCAATTCTGGAAAATTGCGTTCGGTTGCCTTCGGCCAGGTGGCAAATTTGCCCTTCACTATTCCGACTAGCACGTCGTGATCCACATTGCCAGAAGCAGAGATGACCAATCGGTTGCAACTATACTGATCACGCATGTATTGCAGTGCTTTTTCGCGATTGAACCGACTGACCGTTTCCTTAGTGCCCAAGGTGGGCAGCGCCAGTGGATGGGCATCAAACAGGTTTTTATAGAAATAGTCGTGAATGCGATCCTCCGGCACTTCATCCGCAGAGCGGATTTCATCGAGAATGACATCGATTTCCTTTTTCACTTCCGTCGGTTCAAACAGCGCGTCGGTCAGCATATCGGAAATGACGTCCACGGCCAGAGGCAGGTCTTTTTCCAGAACCTGAGCGTAATAGCAGGTCAGGTCTTTGCTGGTGTAGGCATTTAGGGTTCCCCCCACGTCCTCAATACTGCGGGCAATTTCAATAGCTGAACGCCGTGACGTGCCTTTGAAAAGCATGTGTTCGATGAAATGGGAAATGCCATTGAGATCAGGTGGTTCGTCACGGGTACCTACTTCGAGCCAAAAACCGAGAGACACGGAACGGACGTGTGGAATCCGTTCCGTGATGACCCGGACTCCTTCGCTAAGGATGGTTTTCTGGAAGGCAAAATCCGAGACTTTTTCAGCAGGCTGGCTCGATATCTTCGTATGCTGTTTTTTCACCGTCTTCTTGAATCCGATTTGTGTCTGGCTAGCGATGGTTTTTCCGAGTCGTACATAGCAGCCTTGCGGCTAAGGTTCAATTTGCCGGAGTCATCAATGCGAATCAACTTAACCAGTACCTCATCACCTACGTTGAGTACGTCTTCCACGCGATTGATGCGGAATGGCTCGATCTCGGAGATGTGCAACAAACCCTCCTTGCCAGGCAAGATTTCCACAAAAGCCCCAAAATTAGTGATTTTCTTGACTTTTCCTTTATACACCTTACCGATCTCCGGTGCCTCAGCCAGTTCTTCGATGATGTTTTTTGCCATCAGTCCAGCACGCGGCTCCACTGATGCGATCTTTACGGTACCATCATCAGAAATATCAATGGTAGCTCCGGTCTTATCAACAATATCGCGGATAATTTTGCCGCCAGGGCCAATGATGGCGCCGATGTATTCCGGATTGATTTTGAACGAAATAATCCGCGGAGCATATTTCGAAAGTTCATGACGCGGTTCGTGGAGGGTGCGGTTCATCACATCAAGAATCTTCAGCCGGGCCTGCCGCGCTTTCTCAAGGGCCTCCTGCATGATCTGCATTTTCATTCCCTTGATTTTGATGTCCATCTGAAAGGCAGTAATGCCGTTTTTGGTACCGGCGACTTTGAAATCCATATCCCCGAGATGATCCTCATCACCAAGGATGTCGGTCAGGATTTTGTAATTGTCGCCATCGGTAACCAGACCCATGGCAATGCCAGCAACCTGATCTTTGGTCGGCACGCCGGCATCCATCAGCGCCAGCGAACCGGCGCAAACGGTGGCCATCGATGACGAACCGTTGGATTCAAGGATATCCGACACAATGCGGATGGTGTATGGAAAGATTTCCTCGGCCGGTATCACGGGTTTCAGTGCGCGCTCTGCCAGAAAACCGTGTCCGATTTCGCGGCGTCCAGGACCGCGCAAAGGCCGGATTTCGCCAACGCTGAACGGCGGAAAATTGTAATGCAGCATATAAGACTTGAAAAACTCGCCTTCCAGTTCATCCATCTTTTGCTCATCTATTTTGGTACCGAGTGTGATCACCGCAAGCGCCTGAGTCTGTCCACGCGTAAACAGGCAGGAGCCATGAGTGCGCGGCAGTAGCCCCACCTCGCAGGTGATATCACGAATATCGTCCATACCACGGCCATCGAGTCGACGCGATTCGTCGAGAATCATCTTGCGCGTGAGCTCTTTTTCAATTTTATGCAGCACTTCTTTGATATCCGCCTCGGATTCCGGATACGTTTCCTGCAGCGACTCGACCACCTGCGCATAGTGTTCTTTCAACTGCGTGCGGCGATCCTTTTTTTCTGTGATGTTGAGCAGCTCGCGAATTTTGTCCGTGGCCATGGAACGCACTTTGTCTTCCAGGCCTTCGGGCAGCTCTGGCACCGCCACCTGCAGCTTCTCCTTGCCGATTTCCTGCTGCAGCTCCTTCTGCATCTGAATCAGCGGCTGCGCCTGCTGATGCCCGAATTCCAGCGCCGCCAGCATGTCCGCTTCGGAGATTTCCCAGGATTCGCCCTCGACCATGATGATGGATTCTTCGTTGGCTGTAATCACCAAATCGAGGTCACTGACTTCAAGCTGGTCGTAGGTAGGATTGGCAATAAATTTACCATTCACCCGCCCTACACGGATGCCAGCAACCGGGCCGTCCCACGGAATATCGGAAATGGTCAATGCCGCCGATGCCCCGGTGATACCCAGCACATCGGGATCGTTCTCTTTGTCTGCGGAAAGCACGGTGACCATGACTTGCACCTCATTGCGGTAGCCTTCCGGGAAAAGCGGACGCAAACTGCGGTCGATGAGCCTCGAGCTCAGGATCTCATTTTCGCTGGGGCGCCCTTCGCGTTTGAAAAAGCCACCGGGGATTTTGCCAGCTGCATAGGCTTTTTCACGATAATCCACGCTGAGTGGAAAGAAATCCTGCGCGGATGGCTCATCTGAACCGACCACGGTGGCCAGCACCACCGTATCTCCGAAACGTACCAACACGGCTCCGCTGGCCTGTTTGGCTACCCGTCCATGTTCAAGGCTATACGTGAATTCGTTGAGCTTAATCTCTTTGGTGATAATCATTACGAATCTTACTCCTCTTCAGATGTTTTTTCCAGAATGTCGTTTAGCGAGATGTTGAATTTCTCGACGTCTTCCTTCTTAACCAGGACCACTGCCGGGGTCAAATTCCCTACGGCGTAGTAGTGGTCGCCTTTTTGCTTGCCAATTTTGATATTTGCGACTTCTTTACCTTCTTTTTTACAAATGAATTGATATAGTGGCTTATCCAACCCATATCTTTTTAATGATTCCGGCTTCTCGTCAACCATTTTCTGCATTTTCAGACCGCTGATGGTGCTGGCCAAACTGCTGACTTTCCAGTTCTTCGCCTTGCCGTGCACCGGTTCCACAATCTGCCAATTGCTGGCGGTATCTTTTTCGCAGATATAGGTTGTATCGGGAAGATGAAGTTCAATATAATCGATCTGGTAAGAGTAGAAGTCGGCCAACCGCTTTTCGCGCAAATCCCATTCGCTGGCATTCAGCTTGTGTACAGCACTCGAATCGATGGTAAAAATGGGATCCCGCGAAACGTCCCTGGCATAGTAGGCGCTTCCCGTCGCTTTCCCGATGATCAGCTTTTTCAGGCCCCCGTCCTCCGTGACCTGCAATTCCAGTTCATAGGCTGGATGCGTCAAACCATACTTCGAAAGATGTTCCGGTGTTTCCTCCACAAATTGTTTGGCCTTTGCGTTGCGTATGCCGTTTAAAATCTGTTCGACTTTGTATTCATCCGCAAGAATTTTTTGATCTTTGCCTTTAAAAATGTACCACTTTTCCCCCTCTTTTCGCAATGCAATTTTTCGTTTTGGCGTTTTTATTGTGGCCCGTCCCACTTTATCGGTTTCAAAGGCTAACACCGTTTTATCGCGAAAATCGAACAGATCTTTTTCCGCATTGGTCAACAGCAACGTTTGTGTGGCATAAACTGTGCTATCTGAATTGATGCGTGCAAACACATAGGTTCCGGTCGGTGTTTTGTCTCCCAAATACACCGTGTCGTTTTTGCTGTCATGAGTAACAATGATTTCGTATTTCGCCGGATCGAGGCCATAATCAGCCAGCGATGTCGGCGAAGTGGTAATTGTGCGTTCTTTTTTGGCATCAGAAAGGCTGTTCACCAACCCGTTGATAACCCAGTTTTCAGTTTTGGATCGAATGGGCTCGACAATGCGCCATTCCGCACTCTCTTTCTGAAATTTAATACCGGTTGGCTTTAAATACAGTGTTTTCAATGAATCCTTCTCAAATACCAAAAGCTGGCTTTCCAGCTCTTTCGCCTTTTCGGCTTTCTCTTTGCCCTTGATTTCAATGAAGTACACATAAGCCAGCAGGGCCAGAAAAAGGACCAGCAGAAAGCCTGTGCTTTTGAACCTCATGTCCTCCTTCTCCGCAAGTGTTCTACGTGCTCCATCATTTTATGTAGCAAAACACAGCGGTTTTTTTCTATAATTACTATCTTCGTAAAGCTTTACTTCCATTACTACGGTGTTGTACAGAGCAAAGCTCGCCCTAAAAGACCTAACTGACTGTTTTGCATTTAATCTTATTGGCGGCGGCGCTGCACCACGACCGCCATGGCTAAAACCGCCATTGGTACAAGAATCACGCCGAGCAGCAGCATGATACGCGATTGCTTCTGGGTCAGGTTGATGCGCCGGTCTTCCGGACTCTTCGGCCGGATGGATACCAGATCTTCCTCTTCGGCCAACCAGCTTAGCGTGTTCATGAATAGATCGCCGTTGGCCTGGAAATTGAAAAACGCATTAGAGGCAAAATCCGAATCGCCAACAATGGCGAGTTTGGCGGTGGTTTCTTTGCTGTTGCCATCCGATTCGCCGTTAGCGCTGGCGGAATCGGCTTCACTCACCTCGATGGTTTTGGTGGCCACAGCGGCAATGGTCACCGGTCCCAACAGGTCCTCATCCGGGTTGAGCTCGGCCTTGCCGTTGCTCAAATTGGTTTCTCCCCAGCTTCGCTCTGTGGTTTTGGCCAGCCAGTCCACGTCCACATCAGCCGGCGGTTCATCCATTGGCGTTACGCTGCGGGCCAGCGGAAAAGCCGTCATGAAATTGCCGAATTTTTCAGTGATCGGATGCGTGTCGTTGTACTGTGCGGCCACTGGCATGTTGGCGCCGGCTCCAAACAGCATACCGATTCCGGATACATCGACCACCACATCATTGCCCACCTTGAGCCCCCATTTCGCGGCCAGGTCTTCAAATCCCGGGCTTGGCGCCGGATCCAACAGCAAATACACCGCACCGCCCTGATTGAGATAGTTTTCCACCATTTCCAGCTCATTGGGCAGGAAGGGTTTGGTCGGTCCGGCAATCACCAGCACATCGCAGTCGTCCGGCACCTGACCTTTTTCCACCAATAGCACCGATTCGACCAGATAATTCTTTTCTTCGATGACCGACTTCGCGCCGCTCATGCCGTTGCGCTCATCCTCAATATCGATGTTTTTCTCGCCGTGACCGGTGGTAAAATAAATTTTCTTCTGCTTTTCGCGCGTCACCTTGATAATCGCGTTGGTTAAATCTTGCTCAGTGGATGTGGTGATGCGCTCATCACGGCCACGGTATTCAATCACCGTGGTACCGTAACTGGTAATCCCGTATTGCCGAGCTATGGCCGGCTTTTTATCGGGATCGATGAATTCGTATTTGACTTTGGGCGAAATGTTGGCATACTCTTTCAGCAAGTCTTGCATTTCCTGCTGATCTTCGGCTTTGTAAAACGCCGTGATGTTCAAATCATCGTTTAAATTTTTGAGCACTTTGATGGTCTGATCGGACAGGCTGAACTGCTTGGCGGCCGTGGTGTCCAGACGCCAGTTATGTTCAGAGGCGATAAAGTTAATCAATCCCAGAATGCCCAGCACCACTACCGCACTGGTCACGGCATTGGCCGTGTATTTTGTGGACCGACGAAACATCAAATCGCGAATTTCGGCCATATGCGTGACCACAAAGAAGACCACTCCCGCCAGCCCTGCGATGAGCAGAGCCGTTTCAAACCAATCCAGCGTGGCCGAAACGTAATAACTTCCCAGTGCAACCAGTATTAGAATCAGGCCGACACCGCCTGCGTATTTTCCGTAGTCTTTCATCGGCTACCCCTCCATCGTGCAGATTCCACCGACATAAAGCTCAGGAAAATGCCCATAAAGATAAAGGATACATAAAACACGATATGCTTGGTATCGATCACGCCCTTGGCAAAATCGTCGAAATGGCCGATGGGATCGATATTGGCGAAGATTTTGCCCAGGGTGGCACCGGCAAAATTGGATAGCCAACCCAACGATAGCAGCACCAGATTGGCCCCCAGCGCACTGATGAAGGCCACGATCTGGTTTTCCGTGAGCGTGGAAAACCACATGCCGATGGCAATAAACGCGCCCCCCACGAGAAACATGCCCAGATAGCCGGAAAGAATCTGGCCAACCTCTGGATTACCAAAGAAAAACAGCATGCCCACCAGGATGCCGGTGAGCGCCAGGGTGATGCCCCATAAAATCCAGGCGGCGGTGAATTTGGCCAGAGTCAATTGCCAGTTGGTGATGGGAGATGTTTCCAGCAGTTCCAGAGTGCCCTGGCGTTTTTCCTCGGCAAAAAGCCGCATGGTAAAACCAGGAAGCAGAAACAATGCGATAATGGTCAGATTGTGAAAAAACGGGCGCAGCGCCATCATGTTCACGTTAATGGGCTGCGGCGGCATGCGATACATCTGCGCATAGGCCATGCTCTGCATGCTGATGCGATCGAACCATGCCATGATGTTGTAAAAGAAAAATCCGGCAATGGTGAGAAACAGCCCAATAAATACGTAGGCAATTGGCGAAGAAAAGACGATTTTCAACTCTTTTTCAAGCAAGGCCAGAAACGCTTTCATGATTCCTCTCCTCCGCCTCACTCTTTCGTGGTTAATCTCAAGAACACCTCTTCCAGACTCACATCCATCGGACGCAGTTCCAACAGGCCCCAGCCCTGGCTGACCACGGTGTTGGCCAGGTCCTTGCGGATATCTTTGTCCAGTTCGCTATCTATAACAAAGCGTGCCGTCCCGTTGGCATTTTCAAGTGAAACGTTTTTCACACCGGGCACCGAGGTCAGCTTCTGTTTTACTTCGTCCTGTGGCCCTTCCACTTCCACCAGAATACGCTCGGTGCTTTTAACCTTGGCCGATAGATTTTCCGGCGTGTCTTCGGCCACCACTCTGCCCTTGTCGATGATCACCACGCGCTGGCAGGTCATGCTGACCTCGGGTAGGATGTGTGTGCTCAAAATCACAGTGTGCCGGCCGGCCAGGCTCTTGATCAGCTCGCGAACCTCGATGATCTGCTTCGGATCCAGTCCCACGGTGGGCTCATCCAGAATCAGGACTTCGGGATCATGCACTAAAGCTTGAGCCAATCCCACGCGCTGTTTGAATCCCTTGGACAGCTTGCGGATGGTGCGGTTGCGCACATCCTGCAGGCCAACGCGGTCGATGACGTCGTCGATGGCTTTTTTGCGCTCCTGCGCCGGCACACCCTTGATTTTAGCGACAAAATCCAGATAGGTATCCACGGTCAGGTCAGGATAGAGAGGCGGATGTTCAGGCAAATAGCCGATTCGCTTTCTCACCTCCATGCTTTGTTCAAACACATCGAAACCAGCTACCGTGGCTTTGCCACTTGTGGCCGGCATGTAACAGGTTAAAATGCGCATCGTGGTGGACTTCCCTGCTCCGTTTGGGCCGAGAAACCCCAGAATTTCCCCTTTATCCACGTCAAAGGTGACATCTTCGATAGCAGGGAAATTCCCATAGTACCGAGTCAGGTTTTCTACCCTAATCACCTTTACCTCTCCTCCTTCAATTAAACCGAAACCGTTTGTAGCAGGCGCCGAGAGCTAGCGGCGAATGCCCAATTCTTTGATAATCTGACGATAGCGGTTAATGTCTTTTTTCATCAGATATTTCAGCAAACGCCGACGTTTGCCCACCATTTTCAGCAGGCCAAGGCGAGAGTGAAAATCTTTTTTGTTCTCCTGGAAATGCTTGGTCAGTTCGTTAATGCGTTCGGTTAGTAGTGCAATTTGCACTTCCGCCTTGCCCGTATCATTGGGGCTATCGCCGTACTTTTCAACGATTTCGCGCTTTTTTTCTTTCGTCAACGGCATCAGGAAATTCCTCCTTAACAAATGACCAGAAATGTTCGTTTTCCGTGATGTTTTTTTATCAAACTCCAATGGGATTTTTCGCAAAAAATGCCAGAGTTGCTTCGCGATCCTGCAACAGCTGCTGTTTGAGCGCATCCAGACTTTCAAATTTTTTCTCCGCCCGAATCCGCACGTAAAAACTCATGTCTATCCGTTGGCCATAAATATCTGAATCGAAATCCAGAATGTGCACTTCCACCGACCGATGTTGGCCGTTGAACGTCGGCCGAAAGCCGATGTTGGCCATGCCGGCATAGGTGCCAGTGGACAACTTCACGCTCACCACATACACGCCATCAGCCGGCAGCAACTGATGCGGATTTTCAAGCTCGATGTTTGCCGTTGGAAAGCCCAGTTGCCGGCCTCTGCCTTCCCCGCGAATCACCGTTCCACGGATGGTGTAGGCATAATCCAGGCAGCGGTTCGCTTTTTCGACTTCACCGGCGGCGATTTTCTGGCGAATGAGCGTCGAGCTGATGATCTGCCCCTGAATTTCCAATGGCGGAAGTTGCTCGACTTTGAATCCCTTCAGCCCGGCAATGGCCTTCAGGGTCTCGATGCTGCCTTTGCGATCCCGTCCAAAGGCATGATCATACCCTATGACGATACCCTTCAGCCCGATGGTGCCATACAGAATGTTTTGCACGTAATCATCCGAAGACATGCGCGAGAATTCCCGCGTGAACGGGATCACGATCGTCTTTTCGATGCCCAACTCCTCGAGCAGTGCCAGCTTTTGTTCGGTGGTTGTGAGAATATGAATGCGAGGGCGATTTTTCCCTGCTAGCACGATCTGTGGATGGGGATCAAAGGTCACTATTGTTGGTTTTCCATTCCAGATGTCAGCAAACCGCTTCAATTCTTGAATGATGAAGCGGTGACCTCGGTGAACGCCATCAAAGGTGCCAACGCTTATGACATTATCGGGATCATGCCGAATATCGCCTAAAGCCCTGATTATTTCCATGCTATCGTTGCAAACGTTTCGATTTGATTTCCTGGACCAGTGCCGGGAGTTCCCAGGCGTCCTCAAGACGGTATTCGCCGATACGCGTACGCACCAGCGACTTCAAATGCCCCCCGCATCCCAGATCGTGTCCGATGTCGCGCGCCAGAGCGCGAATATACGTACCGCGTGAGCATACCACGCGGATATCGATTTCGTCGTGATCAAAGCGCATCAGCTCAAGCTCGTAGATGTGCACCCGGCGCGGTTCGCGCTCCACAATTTCGCCGCGCCGTGCGAGCTTGTACAGCCGCTGCCCCTGCTTTTTAATGGCCGAATACATCGGTGGTATTTGTTCGATTTCACCGGTATATTTTTGCAAGACTTCGCGCAGCTCTTCTTCGCTGATTTCCGGAACCTCCTGTGTCGCCACGGGTTTGCCGCTCACGTCATCGGTATCCATTTCCACGCCCAGCTTGACCGTGGCCATATATTCCTTCTCCAGATTCATCAGTTCCGGTACCCTCTTCGTCGCTCGTGCGAAACAGACCAACAAAAGTCCAGTGGCGAAAGGGTCCAGGGTGCCTGCGTGTCCCACCTTTTTGACTCTGGATGCATAGCGGAGTTTGTTCACCACATCGAAGCTGGTCCAATCTGGCGGTTTGTTCACAGGCAAAATTTTCTCGCCATGCAATTCGTCGATCGTAAACGCAACCGAATTTTTCATGCCTATTTTTTCAAAGAGCGAAGAATATGATTGATTTTTTCCATGTAATCGAGCGTATCGTCATAAATGAACTCGATTTGGGGAACGTACTTTAAATCCGATTGGGCACCGATTTCATGTCGGATGAAACCTCTGGCTTGTTTCAGGGCCGACATCGTAGCCTTGCGCTGTTCTTCGTCACCAGTCACCGTAACATAGATTTTTACATGGCGCAAGTTTTCTGATACTTCCACTTTTTGAATGTTGGCCCGGCTCGCCTCCACATTGCGCATTTTGGTCATCAGGGTTTCGCCCACGATCTGATGAACAAGACGCGATACCCTGATGTTGCGTTTAATCGCCATGATATGCTCTGTCTTCATTAAAATTAGTAGATTTCGAACGTATGTCTAATTACATGCGATCGTCCGTCGCTTTCGATTAAACTTAATACCTTGGAAAAGGCCTTATCTAGCAGCTTACGTTCGTTGGCCACCATCGATAAACCCAGAACAGCGGTTTGCCATTTATCGGCGCCATCCACTTCTGCTACGGAGACATTAAATTTCTGTCTGATGCGAGTTTTCAGGCTTTGCAGAACCAGGCGCTTCTCTTTCAAAGAGCTGCTTCCGGGCAGATACAGCTCGATCTGACAGACAGCAACAAGCATTCTGTCCCTCGTGTGGCTGAAATAGCGCTCACTTTTTAATCCAGCGACCGCTTGATTTCGGTCACCTGGAAGCATTCCACCACGTCGCCGACGTGAATATCGTCAAAACCTTCAATCGAAAGACCGCATTCGAAACCGGCCTGCACTTCGCGCACATCGTCTTTGAAACGTTTGAGCGAGCCAAGTTTTCCCTCGTAAATCAGTTTATCTTCACGATACAGCCGTACGTTGTCGGCACGACGAAGTTTCCCAGAAAGCACGTAACATCCAGCCACCTTACCGACCTTCGGTACTTTGAACACCTGACGGATTTCAGCGGTTCCCGTGATCTCTTCCTGGAGTTCGGGCCTGAGCAAGCCCTCGAGAGCTGCCTTTATATCTTCAATAGCGTCATAGATCACGCGATACACACGGATATCCACATCTTCTTTTTCTGCCAGCTCTCGCGCCTGCAGAGTGACTCGCACATTGAAGCCAAGAATAATGGCATCCGAAGCGGCTGCCAGATTCACGTCGGTTTCGGTAATACCCCCCACGCCTTTGTGGATCACATCCACGGCCACCTCATCGGTGGAGAGCTTCAGCAGGGCATCGGAAATCGCCTCGACCGATCCATCCACATCGCCTTTAACGATGACCCGCAGCTCGCGGATTTCACCTTCCTGAATCTGTTTGGAAATCTGATCCAGTGTGCGCATTTTGACCTTGCGCATCTCCTGTTCGCGGTAGATCTGCTGTCGTTTGATGCTGATTTCGCGCGCTTCTTTTTCCGATTTCATCACGATAAAGCGATCGCCTGCTTGGGGAACCGCCGAAAAGCCGATCACCCGCACCGGCGTCGATGGTGGCGCCTCTTTCACCGGCTTACCGCGCTCGTCAAGCATGGCGCGCACTTTGCCGAAAGTCAGGCCGGCCACAAATGGATCGCCAACGCGCATCGTGCCAGTTTGTACCAGCACCGTGCCCACCGGACCCTTGCCGCGATCCAATTCAGCTTCAATGACCGTCCCCCGCGCCAATTTGTTCGGGTTGGCTTTCAGCTCCAGCACTTCTGCTTCCAACAGGATGGCATCAAGTAATTTATCTACATTGACGCCTTTTTTTGCTGAGATTTCCACACACTGATATTTGCCACCCCAGTCCTCAACCAAAATGCCGTGTTGCGATAGTTGCTGTTTGACCATGTCCGGATTGGCCTCCGGCCGGTCGATTTTGTTGATGGCCACGATGATCGGCACGCCGGCAGCCTTGGCGTGGTTGATGGCCTCCACGGTTTGCTGTTGCACGCCATCGTCGGCGGCAACAATCAGCACCACGATGTCGGTTACCTGCGCGCCGCGGGCACGCATGGCTGTAAACGCCTCGTGGCCTGGGGTGTCAAGGAAGGTGATTTGTTTGCCATCCACCGACACTTCATAGGCACCGATGTGTTGAGTGATGCCTCCAGCTTCACCGGCGATGATGTTACTACGACGGATGTAATCGAGCAGTGAGGTCTTGCCGTGATCGACATGGCCCATGATGGTCACCACCGGCGGACGCGGCTTCAGGTCTTCTTCACGATCCTCCTCGTCTTCTTCCAGCAGATCGGCCGCAAATTCCTCTTCTTGCTCCACCTCGAAGCCAAACTCGTCGGCCACCATGATGATGGTGTCCATATCCAGCCGCTGGTTGATGGTCACCATCAGGCCGAGCTCTAGGCATTTCTTGAGCACCTCGGTGGGTTCCGCGTCCATCAGCTCGGCGAGGTCGGCCACGGAAATGAATTCCGTCACTTTGATCACATTGCTTTCTTCAACCTCGACCTCACCTTCTTCGGTTTTCACTTTCTTGCGTCGGCGACGCGGTTTGCCCGCGCCTTCAATGCTTCGCAGCGTCGCCTTAATCGAAGCTTCGATTTCCTCTTCACTGATCTTCTTCTTTTTCTTCTTGCGACGTTTTTTCTTCTTTTTCTCTTTTTCTTTTTCTGCCTCAAGCGGCTGTTTTTCTTCTACGATTTCTAGGCCTTTTTCTTTCTTTTTCTTGCGCTTTTCGGCTTCCTCGGCCTTTTTGCGCCTGGGCTTGGCTTTGGCCTTTTCATCTTTCTTGCCTTCGGCCGCTTCCTCAGCCGGACGCGCTGTCGCCGCCGGTGGTGGCGGCGCTTCGGTCACGCCTTCAGTCGGCGTGGGCACACCCTTTGCTTCGATGCTCTCAACCGGATGCTTGTCATTGCTGGAAATGGCTTCGTGCACTTCGGCCGGTGCCGCCGGCTCTTGCACGGCTTCGCGCATGCGGGCTTCGGCGGCAACGGCTTCGGCCCGGGCCACAACTTCGGTGGCTTTTTCGGGATGTTCCTTGGCCGCTTTGCGCTGACGACGCAGCTCGGCCTGCGCTTCCATTTTGGCCTGTTCTTCGGCGATTTTCAGCACTTCCTCTTTGGAAGGTTCGCGCTTTTTCGGCGCCTGCTTCACAGGCTCTTTGGAAACGCGAAGGCGCTCCTCGATGCTCAGCATCTTTTGTTCGAGCTGTTTTTGCTCTTCGAGCTTGCGCTCTTTCCATTTCTTGAGAAAAGCATGCTCGCTATCCGCGCCTTTGACTTCGCGATCGAACTTTTCCTGGATTGCCGCATAAACTTCATCGTCGATCGGGCTGTTGGGCGTGACATTCAAATTCATTTTCCGAAGAAACGCCACCAATTGCCCGACCGAGATGTTGTATTCTTTGGCAACCTGATGAACAATTTTTTTCTTAACAGCCAAGTGTACCCACCCTCTTTAGAATGACTAAGATACTAAATCCCAGATTTTTTCTGCCGTTTTGGGCCCGATACCAGGAATCTCAAGAAGCCCATCTTTGCCGCGTTCACGGATATCCCGCACGGTAAAGATGCCATGTTCTTCGAGCTTTTTGATGATATTGGGCTTCAGGCCGTCCAATTGCTCGAGCGTCATTTCTTTTTCTTTGGCGCTCTGCACCATGTCGCGGTACTCGGATTCGCGCAGAATTTCCACATTGTAGCCGGTCAACCGGCTCGTCAGCTTGCGATTCACTCCGCCCTTACCAATGGCAATGGAAATTTGAGAATCAGGCACCACAGCAACGGCACTTTTTTTATCTTCATCCACCAGAACCCGGACCGGCTTGGCCGGACTCAGTGCCCGGGTGATGAACACCGCAGGTTCATTGCTGTACGGAATGATGTCAATTTTTTCGTTATTCAACTCTTTGCTCACGCCCTGAATGCGCATACCCTTCATGCCCACGCACGCACCCACGGCATCGATGCGCTTATCATTGGACAGCACAGCGATTTTTGCCCGCTCTCCAGGCTCACGCACAATGCCCTTGATTTCAATGATGCCGTCGTATATTTCCGGCACCTCATTTTCGAACAGCTTGTACAGCATTTGCGGATCGGCGCGCGAGACAATAATTTCCGGCCCCTTGGGCGTGCGGCGGACTTCCTTTACAATCGCCCGAATCGTTTCGCCGCGGCGGTAACGCTCGGTTGGTATCTGTTCGCTGCGCGGCAGTTTTACTTCAATCTTATCGATGTTGATGAAGACATCACCATGGTTGATTTGTCGAATATCGCCAATGACAATTTCGCCGACTTTTTTGCTGTATTCTTCGTAAATATGCTCTTTTTCAACATCGCGGATGCGTTGATTCAAATTCTGTTTGGCTGAAATGATCAGACGGCGGCCAAAACTCGCCGGATCGATGATCTCCAAATAGGGGTCGCCAATCTCCAGCGATGGTTCGACTTTGCGGGCGGATTCCAGATCGATTTCTTTCACAGGATCCGTGACCGTTTCCACTACGGTTTTGTTCTGGTAAATTTCAATCTCGCCCTTGTCCAGATTGACAAAAATATCAAAATTGTCCGCATGCCCATATTTCTTTTTGATCATCGAAAGCATGATACTTTCAATGATCTCTTCCAAAATTTCCTTTTCGATGTTTTTTTCTTTGACAATTTGGGCGAAAGCTTCGGCAATTTCGGTCTTCATTGCTTCCTAAAGCCTCCTAAGGATGATAACCATCCCTCGATTTTCAAACTTTTTATTACCATTTTATTTGAATTAATGCCTTATGAATGGCGCTGATCGGAAATTCGACAATATCGCCGTCTTCCTGCTGGATTTTCACATGATCTTTTTCGGCTGACAGGATATCGCCGCGAACCTTTTGCAGTTTGTCTTCTTTCAGAATTTGAATTTCCACCAGCCGGCCGATATTCCTTTGAAAATCGCGCTCAGTTTTCAATGGACGATCGATACCCGGTGATGAAACTTCGAGTCGGTACGGACCGGGAATCAGGTTTTCCATTTCGATGGCGTCTTCAAATTCGCGGCTCAACCGCACACATTCGTTAATGCTGATGCCTCCCGGTACATCAACAAAAACGCGCAACAGCAGGTTTCTCTTGCTGCCCCGAACCTCGAGGTCCACCAGATCGACCGCATTTTCTTCCAGAATCGGCTCAATGATCTGCCGCAGCTTGGTGAGTAACGCATCCATAGTTTTCCGTTGATGGTGACAATAAAAAAGTGGGCTTTTTAGGCCCACTTCAGCATAAAATATATATATTTAATTTTTGAATTGCAAGCTTTTTATTCCGCAATTAATCACATAAATAATCAAGATATTAGCGCAATTTGTGCTTCAAATTCGCGACCGCAGCCTGCAATTTCTGCCTCAGCGCAGCTCCGCCAGGTATATTTTTGCATCGTTGACGACCTGGCTTTTTTCGTAATTTTTCACCAGTTCTTCAAACACGCGGCGGGCATCGGCCGTATTGCCAGCCATTTTATAGCAGCGTCCGGCCGCCAATAGCAATTCCGGTGCTTTGAACGAATTCTTGTATTTTCGCGCGGCCTCCTTATACAACTCCGCTGCGCGGGCGTAGTCACCGCGCTGGTCATAGGTGGCGGCCATGCCTTCCGCTGCCGCCAGCGACAAAATCGGATCGTCGTCGTAATCTTCCAGATATTTTCGAAAATAGGTTTCCGCTTGTTCGTATTCCTTTTTAGCGAAATAGGCTCTGGCCAGAAAGATCGTACCCACACCGGCCGAGCGGGTCGAGCTGAAGTTTTCGGTCAGCGCGGTCAGGATGTCGATGGCCACGTCGTAGTTCTCGTTGGAGTAAGCGGCCTTGGCGCGTGCCAGCTCCACCGCGGCCTTTTGCTCGGCCGCCTTTTTACTATTGACGATATAAAATCCCAGCACAAAAATCGCCACCAGGCCAATGAGACCGTAATGCACCTCTTTTTTATATTGATTGTAGAAATCAAGTGTCTTGAAATAATAAGTGACAAACTTGTCCTGTTTGATTTCCTTCTTTTTAATTTTGCGTTTGGCTTTTAACATCGCTTTTTCCTTGTGATTGTTTCCATCTTCGGAGACATTTTTAGAGTCAATAATTATAACTTTTTAGCGCATCCAAATCAAGGATTTTTTCAATTGTTTTGTTTCGTGGTTCATTTTGAGGTTAAGGAGCAGCTTTTTACAGCAATCTGTCGGCGCACATTTATCGATGAATTCGAAAGCTGCCGCCTTTGAACAGATGCATGACCTCGTCCACGGTGACCATGCTCGTGTCGCCGCGGGTGCTCTGCACAAGCGCGCCATGGGCGGCGCCAAAATTAACGGCGGCCTGATGATCAAATCCAGTGAGCAGCGCATAAATCAGCCCGCTACAAAAGCCATCACCGCCGCCAACCCGATCCACGATCTCGAGATCGCGATACTGGCGTGATTCATAGAATTGGCCGTCGATATACAGAATGGCAGACCAGTGGTTGCGGCCTGGTGATATCACCTCTCGCAAAGTGGTGGCCACCGCCTGCAAATTGGGAAACGTCTGCATCACTTTTTTGACCATGGCCCTGTACGATGCCACCGAAAGCCCGGTGAAATCCTCGGTTGTTCCTTCGATCTCGAAACCCAGCACTTTTTGAAAATCTTCCTCGTTGCCAATCAGCACATCCACCAATGGCATCAGTGGCCGGGTAGCGGCGATGGCTGCTTCTGAAGTCCACAATTTAGAGCGATAGTTGAGGTCATATGAAACGGCAGCGCCGCTATTTTTTGCCGCCTGCATGGCTTCTTTAACCACGGCTGCGCATTCGGTGGATAGCGCGGTAAAAATCCCGCCGGTATGAAACCAGCGCACGCCGCGCTGCTGAAAAATGCGCGTCCAATTAACTTCGTCGGGCCTCATGGCTGAAGCGGCCGAATGCCCGCGATCATACAGACTCCTGGCCGGTCGCGCACCTGCGCCAACCTCCACAAAATTCAGCGCGAGCCGGTTCTGCCGGCCAAGGCCATCATATTCCACCATGATGACTTCGGACAGGTCCATCCCGGAGGCTCGCGCATGATTCAAGATGATGCTTGCCAGCGGGTGTTTCGGCAGGCGCGACACCCATCCCGCTCGCAGTCCGAACCGGGCCAGTGCATACGCCACGTTGTATTCTGCCCCGCCGATGTAAACCTGCAATTGCTGCGCAAATTCCAGCCGTTCGAAACCGGGTGGCGACAGCCGCAGCATGCATTCGCCGAGCGATAAAAAATCCAATTCGCACTGGTCTTCTGGTTTGAATTGCAGCGCCATGGTTTCTTCTCCGGCTTTCGTTCAGGGCGTTGCCCAGGCGGGAAGCTCGCCAAGGCGGATATCAAACGCCCATTTGATTAGAAAATAGCCGATAAAGGTTAAAATCACGGTAAACGTCAAATTCAGCACGGCGCCGGCACGGGCCATCTGTTTAATCGAAATCACGCCGCTGCCATATACAATAGCATTGGGAGGCGTGGCTACCGGCAACATGAACGCGCAACTGGCTGCCAGCACCGCCGGAATGCCCAGTAGTAACGGATTCTGATGCATCCCCACCGCCACAGACGCAATAATAGGTAGAAAAGCAGCGGCTGTGGCCGTGTTGCTGGTGAGCTCGGTCAGCAAAATGATCATAACGGTGGTCAATAGCACCAGCATGATGATGGGAAAATGCTGCAGTGCGCCCAGATGCCCGCCGATCCAATGCGCCAGTCCGGTGCGCTGCACTGCGGCCGCCAGCGAAAGCCCTCCGCCGAACAAAGTCAAAACCCCCCAGGGCAGCTTTTCCGCCGTACGCCAGTCAAGCACAAACAGGCCCGATTTAAAATCCACGGGCAGCAAGAACAAAAGCACCGCTCCGAAGATGGCAATACCGGCATCGGACAGGCCGGACATGATTTTTCCAAGCAACGGACGGGTGATCCATAATAGCGCGACCAATGCAAAAACCGATGCCACCAGTTTTTCGCCGCGGCTCCATGGCCCCAATCGCTGCAACTCGTCGCGAATAAACTCGCCGCCTCCTGGCAGGGTACGCATGCGGATCGGAAAGACCAGCCGTGTGAGGATGAAATGCGTCACGGGAAGGCCTATGATGACCAGTGGCAGCCCCACCAATAGCCACTGAGCAAAACTTAGATCATACCCGTACGTCTCGCTTAAAAAGCCAGCGAGCACCACATTGGTGGGGGTGCCAATCAGCGTGCCCATGCCGCCGATGCTGCAGGCATAAGCAATGCCCAGCATGAGCGCCACTGCAAAATGATGCGCATCAACGCCGGCTTCCTTTTGCTGCGAGGCTTGCGCCAGGGCAATGACCGACAGCCCGATCGGCAGCATCATCATGGTGGTAGCGGTATTGCTCACCCACATGCTCAAGAAGGCCGATGCCACCATGAACCCACCAATAATGGCCACCGGCCGTGTGCCCACCGCATGAATGATCTTCAGCGCTATTCGCACATGCAAATGCCATTTTTGCATGGCCATGGAGATCATGAAACCGCCCATGAATAAAAAAATGAGCGGACTTGCATACGGCTGCGCCGCATCACGGATGGTTCCCACGCCAAGAACGGGAAACAATACAAGCGGTAGCAAGGATGTCACCGGTATGGGCAGCGCCTCGGTCATCCACCAGATGGCCATGAGCAGACCAATAGCCGCCGTGTACCAGCCTGCAGCGGAAAGGCCTTCAGGCGCGGGTAACCAGAGCATAAGGATAAACAGCACCGGGGCGCTCCACAATCCAAAGATTTGCAACCCTCCCAATTCATTGACCACATCGTTTTGCTGTTTCACCAGCAATCGCGTCAATTTCGAATCCGGCTCACGGTTGAACGTCTGTTTTGCCATCTCTTTTCCCTGCTCTGCAACATTTTATCATTTCGGCGCAATTTAATTCCTGCTATGGAAAAGTGCAAAGAAATTGCGCTGAATGCGGTTCATCAGCAGCAATTGGAAGTGAGTGATTCAATTGAACGTCGGAATTCCCAACAGTCTATTTATTTAAAAAATAAACTGTTAGTTCAGTGAGACAAATTTATGTTGGTATTTCCAACAAAAACAGGCAACTAAACGCAATTGCAAAGATGATTTCATTTTTTGTAAACCAATTAAAATTAATATGATAGTTCGAAATGATGATTGGTGAAAAATATTGGCATGGTATATGCCATAGGTTAAGACAAAAAGCACAATCATGATCAATCAGCTATTTATAGAAGGAGGTGGACATTGAAAGTTCGAATTCTGGCGATTCTTGCGATGGCGGGAGTGCTCTTCGCAGCGACGGATTCCCAGGCGTTTTTAAGCGTCAGCGTAAGCTCGAATCCATTTGTGACACCGGGATATGACATCAATGCAACGACTTCCGGAGTGGTAGAATATTATATTGTCAATAATAGTTCAAGCACCAGCATTCTTGATCAATTTTATTTGTCTTTTGAAAGCGATGTGTTTGCGAGCTTTTCCACTTCAACGCCGGGCTTCTCTGTAAGTGGTGTGCAAATTGTTGCAACAGGTTTGAATCTTAATCCCGGTGAATCCATTACACTCACGGTAAACTATACCCTTTTTGGACCGGCATCGACTTTGGATTGGGATGAAGGCAGTCCATGGGAGCAAGGTTGGGTCGCTATTGGCAAAGATCCGAGCTACTTTACTGGCGGCTCAACGAATCTCACTCCCGAGCCCAACACCTTGCTGCTCCTTGGTGCCGGATTGTTTGGTCTCGGAGCCCGGGCCCGCAGACGCAAGAAACATCGCCAAAAAGCCAGCTAATTTCCCGCTTCCAATTCGACCTTTTGGGGTTAAAGGGCCATATCAAGGAGCCAATCGCTGTGTTGAGCGGCGATTGGCTTTTTTGTACCCGGCTATAAAAGCACACCTTGAAGCCATATAAAGCCCAGAGCAATTCCCGCAAAATTCGCCAGCAAATCTTTCCAACTGAAACCATCCCCGCCCCAAAAGCCCGCTTTCTCATAAGGCAAGAGCGCATCTTTGATCTCCCAAAGGATACCGATAAGGATCAATGCCGGGATGGTTTTGTCAAACTGAAGGAGCGTGCCGATGCTTGTGAGGCTCAGATAAGTCAGAAAGTGTTCTAATTTGTCGTAGGTCAGAATGAGTCCCCCTCGGGATAGCCAGGAATCTCTGGCCCAACGCCATTGCATGTTGCCTCTCCGGTTGCGATTTAGTAGAAAATTAAACCTCTCCCCAATGCAAAGCCACCGTGCCCAGATTGAGTTTTTTATACTGCACGTTGCGCAGTCTGGCGGCTTCCATCCGCTGCTTGAGTTCGTCGGCTGGAATAAAGACCTCCACCGATTGCGGCAGATAGGTATATGCCTCGCGATCCCCAGCGATGATTCCCCCCAGAAAGGGCACGATTTTCTGGAAATATAAATGAAAACCGCGTTTCATTAGCGAGCTTTTCAGTGGCGTGATTTCCAGAATAACTACCTTCCCCCCGGGGCGCACCACGCGCGCCATTTCTCGGATAAATCGATCCACATCCACGACGTTTCGCATGCTAAAGCCGGTGACCACCGCGTCGAACACGTCATCACGAAACGGCATTTGCAGCCCATCCGCAGCGATAAACCGGATGGCTTTATGCGGATTGGCCTTTTGGCGACCCAGGCGGATCATGTTCAGACTGAAATCTGCCGCCACAACCAGCGTGGGCTTGCATCGCATGGCCTCAATGGCCAGGTCCCCCGTACCGCAGGCGATATCCAGCAACGCGCCGTTTTCCGGCAATGCCGCCAAATCGATAGCCAACCGCCGCCAGCGCACATCCTGACCAAAGGTCATGATGCGGTTCATCAGATCGTATTTCGGAGAAATACGATCGAACATATTGCGCACAAAATGGGCTTTTTCTTCGGCGCTGTTAAACTTTACCAGATTCGCTTTCGTCGTCATCCCTCCTTCCGCCTTCGTATGATATGGTCATTAGTCATTTTGTTTCGCTGAGGTGAGCTGCGACAACTGGCGGTCGATCTCGCGGATTTTTTCCTGCGCCGATTTGCCAAAAATGCTGCCGGCCCCCTCCATGCGTACAACCCATTCAAACAGCTTGCGCGCCCGTGGATATTGTCGCAAGCGCATGTAACAAATTCCGGCTTTGTACACCGCCGTTGTGCGCCACGGAAACTTGGTTTTGATGCGCGTGTACTTCAATCGAAGATATTCCACAATGGCCTTTTCGAACTGGCCGCTTTCGAAATAAGTCTCGCCGATGTAAAACTGTATTTCCGCAGCGGCGTCACCATCGGCCAGCGGCAATAGGCGGCGATACTGCTGTACGGCCTCCTGGAACTGACCGAGTCTGCGCAAAAAGCCACCGATTTTTATTTTCAAATTGAAGCTGTAATCATCATTGGGAAATTGTTGCAAATACTCGCGCGTGTACTTCAGAGCAATGTCCACATAGCCCTGCCGCTCATACAGATTGATCAGTGATCGCATGGCAATTTTGGCATGGCGATCGTAAATAGAATCTTCCAGCACCTTTTTGAAAGCGCCGATGGCGTTGGCCCACTGCTGCTGCGCCTGATAGAAATCGCCCAGGTTCAAGTACACCACACGCAAAAATGGATGTTCTGGAAACTTTTTCGGAATATCCGTGAGCACATCCAGCGCATCGTCGGTTTTGTTCTGAATCAGGTAGGCCTTACCAAGGCCAAAATCGCCGCGGATGGCATACGGTGTATTCTTGAATTTTTTGCGCAATGACTTGAAAATATCCTCGGCCTTTTTGAAATTTTTCCGCCGCAAATGCAGATCGCCAAGCTCAAACTGAATCTCCGCCAGGGTTTCCTGATCATCCGGAAACCGGGTTTCATAGTTTTTCAACTCGCTCATCACAGCGCTGATTTGGCCCAGGCGCAGGCCGGAAATAATCGCCAGACGAGCGCCCCGTCGCATTTTTTCCGGATCATCCTTAGACGTGCGAAACACTTCCAGCGCCAGCATCCGCGCCAGTTTGAAATTGTTCTGCTCGAATTCCAGTTCGGCCAGCAAAAATTTGACCTCTGGCGTCAGCGGATGATCGGCGTAATTCTGCAAAATTTCCTGATAGTATTTGCGCGCCAGATGGGGCGTATTCAATTGCTTCGCCAGATCGGCCAGCGCCATCAGCGCCTCTGGAGCCTGGGGATTCGGCCCAGGCATGCGGTTCAGGTAATCCAGATAGGCCTGTGAGGCTTTCAGGTTGTCATTAAGCGCTTTCAGCGCTCCGGCATAAATCAGTTGCAAATCTGGCGATAGCGGTACATCGGTGGCATCCGCTTGCCAGCGTCGGCGTTCGCGCCATTTTCCAAGATAATGCAGGACTTTTTTCGGCCGGCCGAATTCGTTCGCCAAACGAATTAGCAGCACCCAGGCGCTGTCCGCCTCAGGACTGTAATCATATTGCTCCGCGATCAGCCGGAGTCGCTTTTCGGCCTCGGCTGGTTGATGCGCCGAGGCAAGCAGTCGGCTCAAAACAAATTGCACGCGGATCCATTCGGCGGTTTTGGGCAACGAATCGGTGTCCTGCAAAACAGCGATCGCAGATGCCGTGTCATGCTGCATGAGATGAAACCTGGCCAGCAATAAAGCCGCTTTCGCTGGATGCTGCTTTGCATTTTGCCGCCAGAAATTTAGCTCATCCCGGAATTGCACCAATTGCAGGGAATCCGCTCCTGCTAGCGCGGGCAGCCTGCCTTCCAGGACATGCAAATGGACCTCTTCGAAACCCAGAGATCGCGGATAGGCATTGGCCAGCGAATCGAGAAAGGCCGCGCTGGTCGAATCCGGCGTGGACAAATGGATTCGCGCCAGCGCCATATCCACGCGCTGCAGTTGACCATCGTTCAGGTTTTTTTTGCGCAGGAAATGATACAACACCCTCGCCGAATCGAACCAGGAGACCGCCGAGGGTTTTTGCCGCAGCCAATGCTTTTCTCCCAACGCGAAGTAGCTGTCCGCGAGGTTCAGGAAAGCCTGATTGCGCACCCCGGGATCATTATTTTCGGCCACAAGCTGCTTCAGCAAGGCGACCGCCTTCTCGTATTCGCGAAAGCGCATGTAAATTTGCGCGGAAATGAGCCTGGCCGGGCGCTCCGGATCGTCCCGCATGTGCGCCGGCAGGGAAGCCAGCTCTGCGGCGGCTTCGGATAAATCCGGCCGGACATAGCGGCGGATGAGCCGCACATGCCTGGCAGCCGTATCAGCCCAATTGCTGGCCGGATAGGCCTGTTTGAGCTTTTGCCATTCGGCGGCGGCCACGGACCATTCGCCGAGGCGTTCATAAGCGGTGGCCAGCCCGGCACGCGCATCATCCACAAAAGGGGAATCGGGGTATATTTCGGTATAACGCTCATAAAGCCGAATGGCTCGAGCAAAGTCATGCGTGATGTCCGCCTCATACTGCGCCTGCAAATACAACAGCGCTGCGGCCTGAGTCGGCGAAGATGGCTTTAGTTTGGACAATCGCTCCAGGATGTCCTGCAGAACCGCCTCATCGCGCAACAAAAAGGCCACCCGAGCGGCTCGCAGCAGATATGTCATACGAAGCGAGTCCGCCGATTCCATAACGCGCTCGGCAGCCTGGCGGTAGGCTTGCAGCGCATCCATCCAGTTTTGCAATTGAGCATTCGCGCGCGCCAACAATGCCCAGTATTGCGGATTTTCCGATAGAATACTCGCATTGCCTTTGAGCAGATCCACGGCACGCGCCGGCTGCTGATTTTTGAGGTGCAAATCAGCAGCCTGCAACATAGCGAGCGTCCGTACCGAGTCTCCACTATTAAACAGCGATTGCAAGCGTTCGAATGCCTGTTGCCGGTCACCCAGCCGGAACTGCATATCGGCGCTTTCCAGTACGGCCTCGGCATAAAACAGGGTACCAGCATATTTTTGTACCACGTATTCGTATGCCTCCAGTGCCTCGCGATAGTGCTTCAGCACTCGGTGGATGCGCGCCTTGATTAGCCAGACTTCGGCATTGGCCAGCACGTCGGAAAACCGGGCAAGGAACGCCTCGGCGGCCCGAAAGGCACGATCGTATTCGCCCATCTCCACAAAATTCCTCAGCAAAAGCAACTGTGCGCGCGCTTTGATGGATTCATTTTGCGGATACTGCCCCGGGATGTCGAACAGAATGCGCCGGGCGCGCTGCACCTGGCCGGTTTTGATATACAGCTCGCCGGCGCGGAGCAGCGCGGTCGGGGCGAGCTCGCCGGTGGGATTGAACCGGGCGAAGCGCTCGAAGGTCAGCGCTGCGGCCTGCAAGCTGTCCATACGTACCAGGCAAACAGCAATACGAAACAGGGCGTCCTGGGATTCCGGCCGTGCCGGGTAGCGCAATAATAATTTTTCAAAAGCACTACGGGCCCTGGCGAAGTCTTGCATCTGAAATTTGCCTTCGGCGATCTCTCGCAAGGCCTGCGGTACACGCTTTTCCTGCGGATATTTTTGAATAAACAGCTCAAATTGCTGGATGGCCAGATCGAGATAGCCATCCTTTTTGAGTTGCATGGCGTACACGAAATCGCTATCCGGGCCGGGCTGGGCCGACACCTGGGCCCGGATGCCACCTATCCATCCCAGCACGAGCAATGCCAGTACACTGATGATTCTATAAAATCTCAATGGTTGCATATTTCACCATGATTTTTCGAATTCGTCCGTCACCAAATGCCACAACGATCTTCATGTTCTCACCATGACCTTCAATGGCCTCCACCCGGCCCGCCCCAAAATGCGAGTGCCGTATGCGCATGCCTTTTCTGAATAGCACCTGCTCCTGAGAAAAATTCTCATAATCGGGCATTGCCTGCGGTTCCGGTTCCGGCCGCGGCGCGCGATGGCGATGCGCCGACCCGGATGATGGCCTTGACCGTGAGTAATAGGCCGGCCGGGTCTGGAAGAGTTCCACCACTGCCGGATCCAATTCATTCAAAAAGCGAGAAGGCATACCATTGCGCTGAAATTCGCCGAAACGCGATCGCGTGCGCGCATAGGTGAGATACAACTTTTCCCTTGCCCGCGTGGCCCCAACGTAAAACAGTCTCCGCTCTTCCTCCAGTTCATCCTGAGAATCCATGTTTCGCGATAGTGGGAACAGCCCCTCTTCCAACCCGGAAATAAACACCACTGGAAATTCCAGGCCCTTTGCGCTGTGCAGAGTCATCAGACTCACGGCATTGCTGCGGTCATCCCAGGTGTCGATATCGGTGATGAGCGACACCTGCTCCAGAAAGCCCTCCAACGACGGATTTTCGACGTTTCTGGCATACTCGGAAATTGCATTCAGCAACTCGCGAATGTTTTCCATCCGGGTGAGCGCGTCCGGTGTCCCCTCGGCCTTGAAGTTTTGCAAAATGCCGGTCTCTTCGACCATGGAATTGGCCAGCTCTGTGACAGAAATTTTGTCCTTGAGCGAGATATATTTGGCAATAAACTGATAAAATGCCTTGATCGTGTGCCGCAACCGCGGACTCAGGTTTTCGATTTCGTCGGTATGCTTCATGGCTTCGAGCAGGGTGATCCGGTGCTGCAGGGCATAATTCTGAATTTTACGCACCGTGGCCTCACCAATGCCCCGCAGCGGATAATTGATGATCCGCCGCAGACTGATGGAATCCAGTGGATTGGCCACGACCTTGAGATAGGCCAGCACATCCTTGATTTCTTTGCGTTCATAAAAGCGGATGCCGCCGACGATGATGTAGGCGATGCCATGGCGGCGCAGGGCATCTTCAATGGCGCGGCTCTGCGCATTGGTGCGGTATAAAATGACAAAATCTCGTAAGGTGCGCTTGTTGCTTAAAAATTCTTCGTTAATTTTTTGAACAATGACTTCTGCTTCCTCCCGCTCCGATGCCGCTTCGATGATGTGTACTTTTTCCCCGGCTTCTTTTTGCGTCCACAGCCGCTTCTCATGGCGGCCCTGATTTTTCACGATCACCGAATGGGCGGCATCGAGAATATTCTGCGTCGAGCGGTAATTCTGCTCCAGCCGAAACACCTGGCAATCGGGATAGTCGCGACCGAAATCGAGAATGTTGCGTAAATCGGCGCCGCGCCAGCGGTAAATGGACTGGTCGTCATCCCCCACCACGAAAAGATTGCGGTGCTTTTGGGCCAGCAGTTGCAGCAAATGGTACTGCGTGCGGTTGGTGTCCTGATATTCATCCACCAGGATGTAGCGAAATTTTTCTTGATAATATTCGAGGATGTTTGGATGATTGCGGAAGAGCACGACCGGCAGCAGGAGCAGGTCATCAAAATCAACGGCATTGTTTGCCCGCAGCATTTGCACGTATCGGGGATAGACTTCGGCCGCCATTTGCATTTTATCGTTTTCCACCATGGTTTTGAATTGCTGCGGATCGACAAAGGCATTTTTGGCCTGGCTGATGTAATGCGCGGCCAGGCGCGGCGGCATGCGCTCGCCGGGAATGTCCAGCTCATCGAGAATGAGCTTGACGCAATTGAGGCTGTCGTCTTGATCGTAAATATTGAAGGTGGATTCCAGGCCCAGGTGCACGGCTTCACGGCGCAGAATGCGCGCGCCCAGGCTGTGAAACGTGCCAATCCAGCCGTGATGCAAATGCGTGTGTCCCAGGCGCTCGAGGCGCTCCTTCATTTCGCCAGCGGCTTTGTTGGTGAAGGTCACGGCCATGATTTCGTCCGCACTGGCCCGCCCCGTGGCGATCAGATACGCAATGCGCTGGATGAGCACGCGGGTTTTGCCGCTGCCGGCGCCGGCAAGCACCAGCACCGGACCGTCGCCGCATTCTACCGCGCGCCGCTGTTCCGGATTCAGCCCTTCGAGAAGATGATTTACGTTCGGTTGATCCACCTATTTTCCCTTGCGTTGCAGCCTTTTCTGTCGTGCTACCTGTCTGCGAATACGATCGAAAGCGCGCTTAGCACGGAGATGTTGTGCATATGTAGTACTGAAAATGTGCGAACCATCGCCACGCGCGACAAAATACAAATAAGGTACATCGGCCGGATACAGCGCCGCCACAATGGATTTACGCCCGGGATTGTTAATGGGGCCGGGCGGCAGGCCGCGATATTTGTAAGTGTTATACGGCGAATCGATCTGCAAATCCCGTTTCAGCAGCCGCCGCGGGCCATCCGGAATGATATATTGGATCGTCGGATCAGCCTGCAGCAAAATGCCGCGCTTCAGGCGATTGTGATACACCGCCGAAATGATCGTCCGCTCGCTATCCACCACGGCCTCCCCCTCGATGATCGATGCCAGAGTAATGATTTCGTGCAGGGTGAATCCCAGCTCCTGAGCGCGCTGTTCGGCCGAATCGGGAAGCTGTGCAAAAAACTGCCGTACCATGATACGCGTGACTTCTTTTGGTGCAATGCCCCAGAATAGCCGGTAGGTGTCCGGGAACAGATAGCCTTCCAGGGAATTCGCCGGCACACCCAATTGATGCGCCCAGGCGCTGTCGTTGACCACGGTCATGAACGCCGTGGAGTCTATGTTCACCTTTCGGGATAGAATCGTGGCGATTCGGCGGGCGGTCACGCCTTCCGGAATGGTGACCAGCTCTTCAAATGGCCGCCCCTGAACGAGTATTTTCAGAATGTCGAAATTGTTGGCCTGTGAGGGGATGAGGTATTTTCCGGCTTTGAGCTTTTTCTCGTATCCCAGCAATCGGGCCGCAATGCGGAACGTTGGCGGCTGTTTCACGATCCCCTCTTTCTGCAGCAGCTTGGCGATATGGATAATACCCACCCCGCGCGGGATAATCACGGTTTTTTCCTGAGGTCCATTTTGGGGCGCAAGAAAAACGCTGTATCCGCCAATCGTCACCGCCACGACCAACACCACCAGTCCTGAGGTTAACCAAGGGCGCAAATTCCACTCCTATTGTTGCGTATCCAACATGTATTTTTTGGCCAATTCCGCATCCTCCGGAATGCGTCGATTCAATCGAATAAAATTAGCACTCCAGCGCTTTTTTTCCAAATCAAAAATCGCCATTCCCAGATATTCTCCATTATCGCCGGGATTCGCCACCCAGCGGCCGGCAACGCGCTGAAGGCCATCGCGTTCCGGGGCGAACCTGCGGTGCCAGTGACCACGGATGATCAGGCTGGTCTCCGGCAGCAGGTTCAGTATCTCGTGAGAAACCTCGCCAAATTGATGAAATATCGCAATCAACATTTCGCGGCGATCGACCGCGCTGCGAACAAGCCGTCGCAATCGTGCGCGAATATCCGCAAAAGCGTGATTGGAAGCTTCGGCGGATTTTCGCCGCGCCAGCTCCGGCTCGAGGAAAGCGACCACGCGCACGCCCCAACGGCCGCGTCTCAAAACGATCTGATTGCGGATCACGGAATCAATGTGCGCGTTCGTCAGCACCAGCGGCAGCCCGATCTTGCGGTAACCGCTGCGCAAATACGGTTTGAATCCCGGCCACTCGTACTCGCCCACCGCCAGGGCATCGTATTGCAACCGCTTCACAATGGCCAGTGCCTGACGATCCTGCTCGGAATTGGCATACGAGCTTAGCCAATCGCCGCTGTCGATGAAAACCGCGTCAGGATATTGCCTTCGCAGGCTATCCACGGCCGTGGCCAGGCGCAACAGGCCGCCAGCCGGATCCGGGCCACAGCCACAATCGCTGATCTGAGCTGTGTTGTTGCCGGTGAACAACACAACCAGCGGCGCAGACGGCTGTGCGACGGCCATGTCGCGCATCAGTACAATGACGAGCCAGATCTGCAACCATGGCCAGAGTCTATTCATCCTGAAATCCTGCCATCTCTCGCCACTGGATGTAGTCACGAATGATGTCTGCATGATCGAAGGCCAGCGGTTCCGGGAGCGAACGAATCGGAAACCATTTTGCATCGGCTGCGTCGTCGCCGGCCTGGATGTCGCCCGTGGCCCTGGCCACGAACACGGTAGAAATAGTATGAAAACGCTCGTCGCGGTCCGGTCGCGAATACACACCAAGCAAGTGAATCAGCTCGACTTCGAGGCCGGTCTCTTCTATGGCCTCGCGAATGGCGGCGGCTTCCACGGTTTCGCCGTAGTCCACGAACCCACCCGGCAGCGCCCACCCCGGCGGTGGATTTTTGCGCCGAATCAGCACGATTTCCGGCTGTGACGCCGCTTTGGACCACCGCTCGATAATCACATCCACGGTTGGCAGCGGATTTTTAAACGTTTCCCAGCGGTAGCCACAGTTGGGACACTGGATCATCTGCTTGCTCATATGGCGTTCAAAATGTACAGAATATCGTAAAAGGCATGCGTGTACACCGTCACGGCCAGTCCGCGATAGATGAACAGCAGACCGAGCAGCCAGCCGGCGATCAGCCGGAACATGAATGAATCCCATGTTACCGCCACAATGCCGGGGTAATGAAAGATGGCAAAAATCGAAGCTGCGATGGCCGAGGCCACCGCCGCATGAATGATCGGTTTGGTCGGCCATATTTTGCGAAAAATGAACAGGATCGAACCCAGCAGAATCAGCCGAAACAGGATTTCTTCATACACCCCGGCGGCGATGGCCAGCAAAATTTCATGAAAAATGGCCGGTTCGCCATAGTCAGCCGCGGCCTGCAAAGATAGCACAATTTGCGTTAAATAGCGTGTTCCGACGCCAAAAAAGGTCGCATAAAACAGGCTTTCGATGACGAGTCCCCCCCAATAAGCCGGCCGCGGAAACTGAAATTGCTTTTTGTGCATACTATAAAAAACAATGACCAGCGTGATGGCCAGATAAACCAGGGCCAACTGCCAGAGAAAAATCAGGCCGGTTTGCGCTAACGCATCTTTGATGAGCTTTTCTGCGGCATTGCGAATGGCCGTTCCGTTGAAATTGACAATGAAAAGTTCATAGAAAAGAATCAGTGGTGCGATAGCAATCAGACTGAACGCTAAACTTCGAGTTTGTTCGAGATACGCTTTCACACGAAATCGGTTTTCGGCTGCAAGATTTGGAGTTCACCAGTAGCCTATTTGCAAGAAAAAGTGAGGTTAATATATCCAAATGTGTAGGCAATGTCAACAGGCAAATCAATCGAGCAAACTAGCCAAAATAGGGATTTGCTATGCGCAGGATCAGAACGCGGGCGCTACTGTGTTTTCACGCAAGGTGTGGTAATGTGGGCTGATGCATTCAAGAAAAAATCAGGATAAAATCTGGTGAAAACGCTCCTGTAGCAGGTCTGATAGCCAAATGGACGAAGGCAGGATGCTCAAGCCTGCCCGAAAACTCGATTTTTCACTTGCTTATTTTCCAGTTTTTGGTAAATTTTAGAACGCGTTTTGCCGACCCTGGCGTCGCCATTCCGAAGCGCGGCAATGCTACTGAATTGGACCGAGGTGAAGCAATTAAGAAGGGAGACCCATGTTAGCGGAAATTCAATTTATCCCTATCGGAACGGGTGAGGAAACCAAAGAATTGATTGCCAAAACCGTTGATCTGATCGAAAAAAGCGATCTCGACTATCAGCTCACGTCGATGGGCACCATTGTGGAAGGGGAATGGGATGAAATCATGACGCTAGTACGCAAATGCCACGAAAAGCTGTTTGAAGACGCCAGCCGCGTGGTTACCAATATCGTAATCGATGATCGCAAGGATGCCAAAAATCGCCTGAAAGGCAACGTGCTTGACATCGAATATGCGCTGGGCAGGGGCCTGAAAACAGGCGGCCTGACCTGATACAGCCGGGATGACGTTTTTTCCGGGCTAAAACCTACGTTCACTCTAGCCAGCTTGCAGCCTGCTGATTTCGTATGTGTTGACAGAGCGATTCTTACCGATTGTTGTCTTCATGGCCATCTCGAATCATTGAACATGAATCCGTTTTTTTTCAGCGATACGATTCACCTCCTGCCTGTGAATCGTGTCGCTGGCACGGGAAATAATGGTTTCAAACCGGTTGTTGCAAATAAAACAGCATTGAGCGAAGCCGTTTGGCGCAATAGCACCAGCGCATTTGCGGCAACGTTCAATCCTGAAGACGTTGATTCAATCTATGGAGGTGCACCATGAAGACCATCGGTGAAATGGTCAAGGGACGCGAATTGTACTCCGTGGGTCCCAATGCCACGGTTCTGGATGCAGCGCGGCTTATGTCAGAAAAGGGCATCGGGGCCGTGCTGGTGGTTGATGAAGGCAAGCTACAGGGGATTTTTTCCGAGCGTGACCTGGTGACCCGGGTGATAGCGCCGAATCTCAATCCGGCCGAAGTGGAAGTGCGCGATGTCATGACCCGCAATCTAATCGTGGCCGGTCCGGAGGATACCTACCAGGATTGCCTGAACAAGATGAAAAAGGCCCGCATTCGCCATCTGCCCATTGTTGCCGAGAATCGCGTTATCGGCATGCTATCCGTCCGCGATCTCATTAGCTATGAACTGGAAAGCAAAGATTTCGAAATCCAACAATTAAATCACTTTATCCATTACGTGCCACCGAAAGTGACGGCCTGATCGCGGCTGCTGCTGCTCAGAAAAACAGATTGCGCTTCGGGAACAGGCCGAAAATGCCGCCGGTGTGCAGAAAGATGATGTTTTGCCCTTGTTTGAAATGGCCTTGGGCGATCAGATCTTTCAGGCCATACATGGCCTTGCCGGTGTAAACGGGATCCAGGATGATGCCTTCCAGCTCGGCCACTTGCTTGATGGTGACGATCTCTTCCTGCCGACTCAGACCGTAGCCTTTGCCAACATATCCATCGATGATTTGGATCGGCTCCGACTCGAGCTGCTCTGGTAGCGAGAAACGCCGGCGCGCTTCGTGCACGATTTCCCGGATGCGCTGCTGGAAGAATTCCGCATTGTCGCAAATATTGATACCAATAATATCCACCGGTACATCGTACAGCGCCCTGCCAATGACGAGGCCGGCCTGGGTCCCACCGGAGCCGACCGCCAGCACGACCGCGTCGAATTTTTTCTTGCTCTCCCTGATTTGGGTAGCCAGCTCCTGCATGGCCATCACATAGCCCATGGCGCCCAGCCCATTGGAGCCGCCTTCCGGTACGACATAGGCCTTGATGCCCTCGGCCGCGTATTTCCCGGCGATGTCTTCCATAATCGCATCCACGCGTTCGTATTCTTCGTGGGAGACGAAGGTGATCTCGGCCCCCACCATCCGATCGAGGAACAGGTTACCGTCCAGCGCTTTGCCGCCGTTATTGCGCAGAACCAGATGGGCTTTCATGCCAAGCTGGCGCGCAGCAATGGCCGTGGTGCGCGCATGATTCGATTGCACCCCGCCGCAGGTGATCACCATTTCCGCTTTTTGCGCCTGCGCTTCCGCGAGCAGGAATTCGATTTTCCGGATTTTATTGCCGGTCAACGTGACTCCGGTCAGGTCATCGCGCTTGATGTAGATAGTCGGGCCTCCGAACGCTTCGCTAAGCCGCGGGGTCGGCACCAGCGGCGTTGGATAGATTCCGAGTTGAACCCGAGGTGGAACCTGAAAATCCATTTTCATCTCTCCTGAAACTCTCCAGGACTCCTGCGAATCCGGCAAGAGTTTTGCTTTTTAATTTCCGTCCAGAACACGAGCCAGGGCTCCGAGCCCTGCCCGGATGGTCGGAAAAGCACAAATGCCGTCACTCCAGCCCAAGGGGGAGTCTGCAAAGGCATGTGCGCTAAACCATTCCAGTTCAGCTCAAATCAATTCGTGGCGGTTGTCATAAATTTTTTCAATGGCGCGCACGATATCCCGCATGTCTTCAACACTACCCAATAACACGCGCTGTGGTAGCCAGATGGCCTCTTCAAAGCAGGCTTTTTCGGTGTTGGGCAGGTTTACGTTTTCGTACCGGGCTTTTTCACGCAGAATTTTCGTAAACGGGCCATATGACTGATTCCGGAATATCGGCTGCTTATACAGGGGCAGCGAGTAGCCACCGCTGCAAGGAATGCCCTCGGCTTGCAGTGCCGATACAAAGCCCTCCTTGCTAAGCATATCAAAAGCTTCGGCATTATAGCGAAAAATATAAATATGCCCGGCATGCCGGGTGATTCGGGCATCGCCGGTGAGCGGCTGCACGCCTTCCAGCGCCTGCAGGGCATTATCGAGCAGGGCCATGTTTTGCTGGCGATGCTCAAGCTGCTGATCATAGCGGGATAGCTGGCCGCTCAATACGGCTGCCTGAAATTCGGTCATACGGTAATTGCTACCAAGGTGGTAATGCGCATACCAGATAGCACCTTCTACCCGGCCGCAATTCATATAGCTACTGGCCATGCGTGCAAGTTCTTCATCGTTTGTCAGGATTATGCCGCCTTCGCCCGATGAAATGTTTTTGGACGATTGGAAGCTAAAACAGCCAAAATCGCCGAAGGTGCCCACCCCCTGTCCGCGCCACTGCGCACCCCAGCCCTGAGCCGCATCTTCAATGATGTATAGATTGTGGTCGCGCGCAAACTGTTCGATTTCGTCCATATTGGCCGGGCGACCGGCAAAATGCACTGGCATGATGGCACGTGTGCTGGGCGTGAGCGCCTGCTCCAGCGATGTTGTTGACATATTGTACGTTTCCAGATCGATGTCAACAAACACCGGAATAGCCGCATTGACCAGAACAGCCGTGGCCGTGGCCACAAACGTATAGGCCGGGATCAGAACCTCATCGTACGCCTCGATCCCCACCGCCCGCAATGAGACTTCCAGTGCGGCTGAACCGCTGGTAACCGCAATGCCGAATTCGGCTCCCTGATACTTCGCGAACTCCCTTTCAAACTGCCTCACCTCCTGTCCTTGCAAACTCCCCCATTTTCCACTCTCCAGGACGCGGTTCAGGCCCCTGCGTTCCGTATCGTTCCAAATTGGCCAGTCGGGAAATGGTCGCTTACGTACCGGTTCTCCTCCTCTGATTGCCAGTTTCACGTCTATTATCCTTTCACGATGGTTGCAATTGCCTGTATCAACAAATCGACTTCGTTCTCTGAGTTATGGATGTGCAGAGACACCCGCGTCGCATGAATACCGTGTTCGCCCACGTTTCGTACTCGCATTTTGTACCGTTTCATGAGCTGGCGAGAGACTTCCCGGTAATCTTTGTCGCGGATTCGGAAAGTCACGATGCCGGCCGATCGTGCCGTGTCCATCGGGGTCAGGAGTTCGAGGTCCGCCATATCGGCAAGGGCGGATTTCAGCCGCTGCCCCAGTTGCCGGATACGTGCATAATAGCGCTTTGTCCCAATGGACTGGATGAACCCCACGGCGGCGCCGATTCCCTGGATTTTCACCGCATCACGTGTGCCGTATTCGTTGGCCGCCGCTTCCTGCCGCAATTCCAGCTCGAGGCGATCGAGATCGTACCGACGATCCGAATAGGCACCAACGAAGTTGGGCCGAAAAATGGTTTGCGCATTTTTGGAAATGTACAAAATTCCGCTCTCTTTGGGCCCGAGGAGCCATTTGTGGCCGCTGGTCGTATAAAAATCGCAGCCTATGGCATGCAGATCCACAGGGATTTGTCCCACTGCCTGCGCCCCATCGATGACACTGATGATGCCACGTTGGCGTGCCCACTGGCACAGCTCTCTGGCCTGGAAGACGGTACCCAGAGTGCAGGTCACATGGCTGAACATCAGCACGCGCGTTTTTGAACGAACCGCTTTTTGAAGATTAACCAGAAAAACGTCGGGATCATTATCCGGCTCGAACAGGCGGATTTTCAGGCCATGCTGTTGCGCCAGCACCAACCAGGGCATGGCGCCGCCCGGATGCTCGTGCATGGTGGTAACGATTTCATCGCCGGGGCGCAGATTAAGACCGCGCGCGATGATATTCATTCCCTCGGTTGCATTGCGGGTGAACGCAATTTCATCAGGATCGGCGCCCAGCAACCAAGCCACTTTTCGGCGTACCGGCTCATGATAGTGATGACCGGTTTCGCAAATGGCCTCCAGTTTCTGGTGCATGGCATCCATGGCTTCCAGTACCGGATATGGGGATGGCCCCAGGCCGCCTGCATTGAAGTAGATGCGATCATGCGTCAAGGGAAAAAGCTGACGTACGAACGGCCAGAAGGCAGTGTCGTCTTGCGGGAACGATTCGGCCAGCCGGCGTGTCATCGGAGACGCGGGCCTGGCCTGCCAGCTGCTCAAAAACAGCATCGCCCCGAGAGCCTGCCGGAAAAATGTTCTGCGATTGCTTTCCATGTCTTAAAGAATCGGATTAAGAAAGTAAGTAAGTGTATCGAACAAAGAAGCATAGATTTGAAAGCTGAGTACACCTTGCTTAACATTGCGCTTTATCGATCTCTATTCTGAATGCTTCCAGGATTGGTAGTGATAACCTAGGAGTAGCGCCGCGATGCTTGCATACATACGCACCAGCAAGGTTCGCCAGTGCGACAATCTCACGCGGGGCTTGCTGGCGCAAATAGGCGTAAATCATGGCTGCAGTGAAGGCATCGCCCGCGCCGGTGCGATCCACCGGCTTAATCTGGACCCCCTCATCAATCACGACCTCGTCCGCATAAATCAGGGCGGCACCCCGTTCACCGCGAGTAAGCGCGACGAATTCGATGGGGTACCTTTGCATCAACATCCGGCAAAACTGGAGATCCGGATCGCCTTCTTTATGAAACACCTTCTTGAGGAGATCAATTTCATCCTCATTGACTTTCAGAATGTTGGTGTGCTCAAGTGAACTTTTGACAATGTCGGGAAAATCGCCATGCGTCTGGCGTGCGTTGAGATCAAACACGCATACGCCAGCGGCCTGTTGAATGAATTTCTGGATCGTCTCTCGGGAGACCGTATTGCGCTGGGCCAGACTGCCGAAAACCACGGCATCGGCCTTGTCGGCCAGTTCTTTCAGGACCGGGGTGAATTGCAAATAATCGAAGGCGACATCCTCGGTGCAATAAAAATTGGGCTCGCCGCTGACGCTGAGAGAAATATGCACGCTGCCCGTGCCTTTTTTCCGGTCAATTTGGAGATAGTCTGTTACTACTTTTTTCTTTTTCAGCACCCGAATCAGCTCTTCACCCATGCCATCGTTGCCGATGCGGGACACAATAACGCCCTGATCGCCGAGCTGCGTGGCGTGAATGGCGAAATTGGTCGGTGCACCGCCAAGATAGCGGTCTTCTCGATAGATATCCCATAAAATTTCGCCAATACCAACAACGGTAAATTTGGATTGTGAACCGGGCATGGCGTGTCCTGCTTTTTAATAGATGATTTTGAAGGGAACGGGCGTAAACGACAAAATAAAGACAATAAAAATAAAAATAGCAAGATATTTGCGAACCGGATCCAGTGGCGTGAATGGATCCAGCGTTGGTGGGTGCCGGAAGCCGATCCACATGATCAATATGATGAGCAGGAGCCAGCCGATGTAAAAGAAAATACAGATGACGGCAAAGACACCAAGGATGGCGGGATAGATATACTGGCTCCGTTCACCGAACAGCGAATACAGCACGTGCCCGCCATCGAGCTGGCCGATGGGCAATAAATTGAGCGCCGTGACGAACAGGCCCACCCAGCCGGCATAGGCCAGCGGATGCAGCACCACATCCTGTTGTGGCGACAGATCACCGATGACAAATTGCGTCAATCCTTTGAACAACAGCGAATCGCCCAGATAAACCATGCCTTTGGAAATTTCTTCGGTTGGCACCACTCTGGACATCTGCAGTCCGAAATAGATGGCCAGCAGGGTCGGTATCAGTCCGGCAATGGGGCCTCCCGCCCCGACATCAAAGAGCACGCGGCGGTTGGGAATACGGCCTTCCATGCGGATCACCGCGCCCATGGTGCCGAACGGATTGATGTACGGCGGAAACGGGATAAAAAACGGCAACGTCGCACGGATGCCGTATTTACGGCACATGATGTAATGTCCCATCTCGTGCGATAGAAGAATGGTCATGATGCCGACGCTATACCACAGACCGGAGCTAATCTTGTTGCCATGATAATATCCGGTCCAGAATGTGGTAATGAACGTTAAAATGAACAAAATTAGATTGACGTGCGGCTTGTTGCCGCTCAACAGACGATCAATCCACCGGCGACGAGGGGGCTCATACATGCTAAACTGGCGGTAGTACTCTTCGATGCGGCGGATTTCCGGTTCTTCCATGTTTTCTACCTGCTCGTATGCGATTCGTCCTTGCTGCGTGAATTCATGTGTATCCTTCAGCGCCGGACGGACCTTTATTCCAGCCGGCGATTGGATTCAGCCTCGTAATTTTAAAATAACGGGCTTTTTTCGATCGGCCTGAAATTCCTGTGCGGCGTTACCGTGATTGACCGCAATTTCAAGATAATCAAAGCTACCCCAAATTGCAAGTGGCGCATTCACCGGCACGCTGGCATAGCTGTTTACCAGCGGCAGGCGCAGCTCATCGCCGAACAGCACCAACTGAGGTTCGCGCTCGCCCACTGCAGCCCGCGAAATGTTGGTAATCAGATTGCCGAAGCGATCGTGGTAAATCACCCGGCCGCGAATTTCATGGCCGGCGTCTTCGGCCCCGGCCTCTGGCAGCCGATGGATATGCTCCTTTGGCCGAAACATGGCCTCAATGGCCACGCCGCTGGCGATATGCGCAGCGAGCGGCGCAAAGATATCGCGACCGTGAAAGGTGTTGGACACGGCAGGAAGCCAGTAGTCCGGATTGTTGGCAGCATAAAAACGCACGCCCGGCCTGCCCTGCAGAAATCCCAGAAGGCCGTTATCCGGGGCGAGATAAAAATATCGATCATCCACCGCCAGAATGATTTCGCGGCTGCTGCCGACGCCCGGATCCACCACGGCCACATGCACGGTGCCGTGCGGAAAATAGCGCGAATGCGCGCGTAGCAGAAACGCCGCCGCTTCCACGTTTTGCGGCGGGACGCCATGCGTCAAGTCCACAATGCGCGCTTCGGGGCAAATGGAATAAATCACCCCGTGCATGGCGCCCACATAGCCGTCCTGCAGGCCAAAATCCGTGAGCAGCGAGATCAGTTTGTTGGGCGTCATTTCACCATCCGGGCAATACACGAAATTTCCACATTAGCGCCTTTCGGCAGGGCCGCCACCTGCACGGCCGCGCGCGCGGGTTTTGATTCGGCAAAATACTCGTTGTACACCTTGTTCACGGCCTGATAATTCTGGATATCGGCCAGATACACGGTTGCGCGTACGACATTTTTGTAATCCATGCCAGCGGCCCGCAATACTGCGCCGAGATTTTCCAGTACCTGTCGGGTTTCGGCCTCGATGGATTCCTGCACCAATTCGCCAGTTTTGGGATCGATGGCGATTTGCCCGGAGCAATACAGAGTTTCACCCACCAACACCGCCTGGCTGTATGGCCCGATGGCCTTTGGCGCAGCATCGGTATGGATAATGACTTTTTCCGGCAATTCGGTCGTTTTTTGCGCGCATCCCATGAAAGCAACCACGGCAAACAATGCGATCACGACCAGCCACTGAATACGCATGGCCTCACCTCCGTTTTACGTTTGAATTAAGCCATCACCGGCGTTTGCGGTGTGCCGGTTTCGTACAATTCGTGGTCGGAGAACTCACGGCAGAGCGCTTTTAGCACGACCTCTTCCCGGTCCGCAGGCTGCCCATGCTCGCGCAAATGCTGATTGAGCTGTTTTGCCAGCAAACTCACGCGGTTGAAGCAGTCGTAGCTCAAATGCCGCGGCCGGATGGACAGGGCCGAGTTGTTGGTCAGCAACGGATCGAAAGCCGCCGGCAACAGTCCCGCCGCCAGGGAGCGCTGGAAATCCACCGTGCCGGGAATGGGAGAAAACGCCGCCAGGCGGATGCCCACACGCTGCGCATGCACAAACGCCATGGAGCGGAGCACCTCGATGAGCGGCTGTCCGGGTAGCGCCATCAGCACATAGGCGTCAATATCCTGCACGGCAAAACCGGCAGCATGAAACGCCCGAGCTGCCCGCACAAAGCTCTCCGCGCTAACCTTCTTGCTCATGTCGTATTTCTGACGCTCGTCGTTCAGGCTTTCCAGGCTCAAGCGAATGGTGCGGAAGCCGGTAGCGTGCATTTCTCTTGCCATTTCATCATTGATAAATTTGCATTGCAGCCCGTTAGGGGTATGCAGACGCAGCCGCAAACCAGCCCGGCGAATGCCCTGCATGATGGGCAACAAATGCCGCTGGTAGTTGGTCAGCAAAGCATCGTCGTAAAAGGCGATATCCTGCACGCCGAATTGCTGATACAACCAGATGAACTCCTCGATCACGCTATCCGGCTGGCGCATGCGGAACCGGCCGGAAACGGTAAACGAGGCGCAAAAACTGCAGCGCAACGGGCAACCGCGCGACGTCATGATCACTGCATACGGCAGGTACGAATAATGATGCCAGGCCGGAAACGGATACTCGTCCAGCGAGGCAAAGGGCGCCGGCGATAACTCCAACCCCAGCTTTTGATTCAGCAGCTCGACGATCCTGGGCTCCGCTTCGCCAGCCACCACCTCATCGGCTCCGGAGTGCAACCGGGCATGCTCCGGCATCAGCGTGGCATAAATGCCGCCCAGAAACACAGGCGCGTCCGCATAAGCCGCCCGGATTTCCTGAATGGCCGTTTGCACGCCGGGATACCAGTAGGTCATGCCAGAGGTAATCAGCACGGCATCCGGCTGTCCGGCCTTCTGCAACTCGGTCCGGAACACGTCCAGCGGTAGGCCATATCGAGCAAAATAGCGCGGAATATCAGAAAACACAGATGGCTTGCGGATGATTTCGCGCAGATATTTGCCCGTGCCATAGCGTCGAGTGCCCGGGCTCTGGGTGCCATTTCGTGTGAGCAGCCCCGGATGATAGCGATCCATGCAATCGATCAGCCGGACTTCGGCCCCGGCCCGTATCAGAACCGCCGCGAGATATAACAATCCCAGCGGCTTACTCCAAAAGTCGTAAGCCGCGAAATCGGTGATCCACGGATTGATGAGCAGCAATTTGGGCTTTTGCGGCATAGGCTTTGCCATTTCGTGTTGATGAACTCGGATCGCGTTGTTCATAGAAAAGGGCGAACAGCCGTGGTTCCGGGCATCATGCCGGATGCGGCGATGGGTCAGTTCATGGCGAGTACGATCAAATAAATATCATCCCGTTGTGCACCGTGAGCGAATTTTTTGACGCCGTTCATGACCATATCTGCCACTTCCTGAGCGTTGAGGAAGATCACCGGCTGAAACAGGTTTTTCAGGCCGGCAATACCGAGCGGTTGCTTGTCCTTGTTTTCGACCTCAATGATGCCATCGGTGTACAGAATCAGCTTGTCGCCGGGACGAATAACAGTTGCGTCCTGACGGAAATGCTTCTGGTTGGTTTTCTGAAAACCAATAATGGGATTTTGGGACTCCAGCAATTCAATCTGGTTGGTATTTCGTCGCCACAAAAGGGGCGCTGGGTGGGCGCTGCCGGAATAACGAAAGGCGCCAGTTTTTAAATTAACCACGCTACAAAACATGGTCAAAAACATGCCGGTGCCTTTGAACGAGTCAGTAATGAAATCGTTGAGGTGGTACAAAACCGACGCCGGCTCGAGCTGCTCGCGTACCAGACGGCGGATCTCCATACAGATGCGGTTTACCAGCAGCGCCGCCGTGATGCCATGTCCGGTGACATCGACAATGGTCAGGTAAATTTCGTTGTCGTCGTAGTATATATCCGAAAAATCGCCGCCAACGCCGATCATGGGCGAATAGCGCACCGCAATTTGGAAATGCTCTTCTTCGACGGATGGCGGAACCAGACTGCGTTGCACCTGCTCCGCAAGTTTCAGATCGCGCTGAATCATCTCCTGATGCGCCATCAACTCGCGCTTTTGCCGCTCGATCTCTATGCGCAAATTTCGCCGTTCCAGCGCCTGCCCCACTTTCGTGCGAAATTCCTGCAGGTCGATCGGCTTGGTCAAATATTCAAAGGCGCCGAGCTGCATCGCCTCCACCGCCGAGGTGATGGAGCCGTAGCCAGTTAAAATCAGCACTTCGGTCAACGGATTTTTTTGTTTAGCGGTTTTTAGCACATCGATGCCGGACTTTTTGTCCATGTGCAGGTCGGTTACCACCAGCTCGTAGCTGTTTTGTTCGATCTTTTCGCAGGCCTGGGTGCCACTGACGGCCACATCCACTCTGTGGCGATCTTTTTTCAGCAACTCCTCCAGCAGGATCAGAATCGATCGCTCATCGTCCGCAATCAAAATGTTCGCCATAACTTGATAGACATTCCTGCAAAAATATGAATCAACTATGTGATTTTATGCATGTATTTTGAATTTAGCATATATTGGATTCCAGATTGTTTCGCCCAAACGGGGAATCCATTGGAATCATCTCAACAGCATTGATATTGTTGCAATCCTCCATACCTTCGGACGGTTCAGTCCAGATGCAGCGCTACCAGCGTAATATCGTCCGCTTGCGGCGCATTGTTGGTAAAGTCGATCACCTCACGGGCAATAACCTCCACCAGTTCGGCGGCGGACAAATCGGCATGCTTATGAACCGCCTGCAAAATCCGTTTTTCGGTGAATTCTTCGTCCTCCGCGTTCATGGCTTCACTCACGCCGTCGGTGTATAGAATCAACCAATCCCCACTGGCAAGCGGTACAGTCTCTTCTTCGTAAACCACATTGGGCATCATGCCCAACAGTAAGCCACCGGTCTCTAAAAATACAACCTCCCCGCTCTGATGAATCAAAATCGGCGGATTGTGACCGGCATTAACGAAGGTCAGGGCACGGTTTCGGATATCAATGATTGCGACAAAAAAAGTGATGAACTTATCGATTGCCGTATTTTCGTGAATGATATCGTTAATACGCGCAACGATCTTTGTCAAAGGCATATCCGCATAAATGAGCGCGCGCAAGCTGGCCTGCAAATTCGCCATGAGAAGCGAGGCAGGAACACCCTTGCCCGACACATCGCCAATGGCCAGCAGCAGGCGGTTGGAATCAATGAGAAAGAAATCATAGTAATCGCCTCCCACCTGTTTCGACGGCCAGTTCAAACCGGCGAGGTCGAAGCCGGGAAGCTCCGGAGGCGATGCAGGCAGCAGCCGCTGCTGAATATCGCGGGCAATGGCCAGTTCCTCGTCCATTCGCTGCTTTTCCAGCGCTTCCTGAAACAGCCGCGCATTCTCCAGCGAGATGGTGGCCGCATTAGCCAGGGTGCTCAAAAATTGTAAATCGTTGTCCGAATAGTCGCTCTGGATAAACCGCTTGCCGAGCAGCACGGCGCCCTTGACCTCATCCTGATTCATGAGCGGTATGTACAGATTCAAATGACTGGCTTTGAGCACACTCCGGAGACCGGATTCCGGAATGTCCTGCAGCCGCAAGGGCCGCTGAAGCTGCAACAACTGGTGCATCAAATCGGCCTGTTGTAAAAGCGGAACCTCCTTCGGGTTGAGCTGCCCCTTGCACGCCAGGACTTCGTATTCGCCCGGTGCCTGCATCAGAAGCACCACACAGTGCTGCACCATCATCTCCCCCATGATGGCAAAACACAGGGAATCGGCAATGGTCTTTTTATCCAGGGTGGAATTGAGCTCGTTGCCAATCTCAAACAGAGTTTGCAACTCCTGAATTTTGCGGTCCAGTTGTTTGTTAACCACCTCCAGCGCATGCAAATGGCGGTTGTTTTCCAGCACCGGTGCGGCAATATTGGCCAAAGCTTGAAGATACTCCAGCTCATTTTTGGAATAAAATGAGCCATCCAGCTTATTGCCTAGTGCCAGCACCCCCAGGCACCGATCGTCAAAATAAATCGGACACAAGAGGTTAAAGCCCAGCTCTGGCAGTCGAGCCGCATAGTGACGTAGGTCCTCGGCAGGAGCCGCTACAATATGCCGTGGTAGCTTCTGAAAAGCAAATACCTGCTGCTGCCATTCGTGAGGCACCCCCTTCGCGGCCGCAATGGCGAACCGGCCGTGGCCGTTGGGCAGCAAAATGGCGCCGCGTGAAATTAGCATCCGCCCCATTGGCGTGAGCAACAGGACATCTAGTACATGCCGAAAATCTCGGCTGCTGCTGATGGCGCGGCTGAGCTCGAACAAGCTTTGAAGCTCCACGCTCCCGCGTTGCCTGGTGGCGCGTTCTTGCGCAATGTCTGGCATGAAAATCGATTCCCGATCAAGCGGTTTATGAATGACGCATACTTGCATTTGAAAATTGAAACCATTCGGCAGAAAATCTCAGGCGCTGGTTCTCAAGAAGAATTTGCCGCCTGCGGGGGAGGGGCATCCCCTTTGTCCAGATATTTCACCATGCGGACCTGATTGCCCTTGCCGGGCTTTGAATTGATTTCCACCTCATCCATCAAATTTTTCATCAGATAAATACCGAGTCCGCCGACGCGCATCTCCGCGAGGTATTCCTGCAAGTCCGGCGTTTTTAATTTTGTGGGATCGAACCCCTTGCCTTTGTCGGTTACCAGAATGGTCAGCTTCTGATAGTCGATCTGGATCGTGATATCAATCGGATTTTTTGAATTGTTGTCGTAGGCATGTTTGATGACGTTGGTGCAAGCTTCATCCACAGCGAGCTCGATTTTATTGATGTCATCCTCGTTGAATCCGACCTTGCGGGCAATCTTCGCGACAAAATCCCGAATAATTTCTAAATTATCGGTTTGGCTGGGAATTTTCAAATGGAATTTATTGCTTTTTGCAGCCAATAGAACGTCACCTCGATTAGGGCCAATGAATCATTTGGAATTGAATTTGTTCAGGGCGTCCCTTTCATCGTCAAAAATTTCAAACAGGTTTGGGAATCCCAACAGATCAAACACGCGGAAGATTTTAGGATTCATGTTTGAGAATTTCAAATCCCCACCATGTTGCCGGATTTCTTCGATAAATCCCATGAACACGCCAAGCCCCGCACTACTGATATACGAGAGATTTTCAAAATTGATGATAATTTTATATTCTTTTTGATCAATGCACGTTTGCAGCGCCTTTTCGAGCTGAGGCGCCGTATGGGCATCGAGGTAGCCCTTTAAATTCAAGATGACAACGTCATTGCTAATTTTCCGCTGTACTTCGAAGCCATCCATAATCGACCTCCAGATTGGGGGATCCCGCTCCTGGGTTTGAGGGGTATTGAGCAATAATGGTTCGACAAAGTTAAGGCATAAAACGGCGATTGAATCGCTTCTGCGCCCTCATACGAAAACAAACACCTCGTTCTGCTCGCCCTCTGTCATTGCGTTTTTGGGGCAATCGGCAACGCGGATTGGCTATAAATGCCGGAATCACCTTCCACGGATAAAGCCGGAAAGATACAGTGTGTCAATGTTGGAAAAATTCCAAAATTTGTGAATCATCAATACCAATTTGCTGCCATGCATCAAATATAACGACTTGTTTTTGATTCTACAAAATAAAACGGTGCAAAATGGTAAATTTCTATGATTGTGAATCAATTTTCACCACAATCATGGTCATATCATCATGCTGGGGCTGGCCGTGGCTAAACGTTTCGATTTCCTGGCGGAACTGGTTCAGGATATGCTCGGCCGGTTGCTGCATCTCTCGGATCAAAATATCCATCATGCGGCTTTCGCCGAATTCCTGATGCGCATGATTCATGGCTTCGGAAAACCCGTCTGTATATAATAGGAAGATATCGCCAGGTTGCCATCGTAAGCGCATTTCTTCTATAGTGTCGCGGAAAAGCGGTCCACGATCCAGACCAATGGCCAACCCTGCAGGTGTAAGCAGGTCGGTCCTGCTGGTTTTTCTTTTAAAATAAATAGGCGGGTTGTGCCCGGCACGTGCGAAAGTAAAGGTGTGGTTGCGCAAATCGAAGATGCCGTAAATCAGGCTAATGAAGACTCCGCGCCTGGCATTTTCATAAAAAATTTCATTGGCCCGGGTTAACACTTTTGCGGGTGAATGCCATTCTGTAATCAGTGATTTTAAAATTCCTTTGGTCAGGGTCATGTAAAAAGCGGCCGAGATGCCTTTGCCGGAGACATCGCCGATGACGATGCCCAGCTTTTGATCATCGAGCGGGATGAAATCGAAATAATCGCCGCCGACTTCGTTGGCCGGCGCGCACATGCTGGCGATGTTCAGCTCTGGAATGCGTGGGGTTTTGTCTGGCAGAAAATTGAGCTGGATATGCCGGGCGATTTCCAGCTCACGAATCAGCCGTTCGCGCTCGGCCAGCCGGAAAACATAATCTGGCTTGAGCGATTCGGGTTCGATTTCTTCTTCGCCGAGGGTGCGTACATACAGGCCATACACAAACAGCAATCCGATGGCTATTAACGTCGCGATGTAATTGCTGGATGGCAGCACATTGGAGAACACATATAAAAGCCCAGCGGTAATGAAAAAATACTTAACAATGACGGTCATAAGCGTGGTCAAAAAATCAGCGCGGTAAAATACATAGCACAACATCGCACCGTAAATATATCCGGGCACAAACCAAATGGAAAACGGATACACCTGAATTTCGGCGAAAGACGCACCGAACGCGAACGGCAGCGCGGCCAACAGTCCGGCTATGAGTGGCCGACGGAACCAGCGCAACAACACGGAAAAGACAAAAAGCAAATGCGCCGACACCAGAAAGATTGAGAGCTGGATGTTGTTGAGCAGCAGCACCGGCCAGGGATAGAGCGTATTGAAAGCCCGGAACAAATCCTGCTTGAGAAAGAAAAAACCGGGCTGAAAGCGCGATATCAGCCAGAAGGTCCAGATGAAAATGCCTATGATGATGCCTGCGTAAAAGAACGCATTGAGCATGGCGTTTCCGATCGGCCTGAAAAAGAACTTGCGGCGATTCAGCGCCTCCATGGTTTGCAGGCGGTCGCGTGGCAGATCGCGGGCCAGGCTTTCGCCGGTGGAATATAGCACCGTAGCCGCCAGCGCAATCATGGGCCCGCCAATGAGGACGCCCAATAGCAATTCCAGCGCGCTATTCTCCACGGAATAGAGCAGCAGCAGGCCGATCATGGTGCTCAGTCCGGAAATGACGCCGAGACCGATACCGGTCCGGAAACTGATCTGATCCGCGCGCAGCCGCTTGATGAGATAGAAAAACACCAGCAAAATGACCGAGGCCGTAAAAATGCCTTCGAAAATGTTCAATAGGTCCCCGGTATCGAGACTCTGTGCAGGTTCATTTGTATCGACAAATTCGATGGACAATTTGATGATCTCGCCATTGACAAACTGCGCCGTCACGCGGTTATAAAATCGCGTTGAATCGTTTTTGTTGCTCCAGATGATCGACCGCGATATGGATGTTTCCGAGCGAAACACCGACACCGAGTCGATCTTCATGCCATTGAGTGAGGTTATGGGCGAGAAATGCAGGATATGGTTCAGCAATTCGCGGTCGTAATCGCGATCAGAGCGGCGGCGAGTGGCCAGCGTATCTTCTGATGGCGTACGCGACAGCTCAATCAAATGCCCTGCGGGATTGAAAACCAGCTCTACGGCCGGTGGTTTCAGTTTTGAGGCAACCAATTGAAATCGCTTGATTTTTTCAAACAACCCTTTTGGGCCCTCCGGTTTTCGGAACTGCAGCCGAATTTGGATGGCGGGATAATCTTCAACGTCGAATGCGTATTCAGCATCTTTATTCCGATAAGCGAACGCCTCGACCTTATCCTGATCAAACTGGAGTTGCTGCGAATAGGCATAGGCTTCTGGCCTTAACCCGAGATGCATCAGAATATGGGAAGCGCTGGTTTCGATGCGCTGGATGGGCACTGACCACGAGGACTGCAGCCATGGCACGAAATCTGGAAACAGCCACCAGAACGAAGCATACCCTAGAAGGCTGAATGAAATCAGAAGAATTTGTCGCCACACTCGATTCATGGATCAGTTGTCCTGAAGGTTTTCGATTGCCAGGTCGATCAGGTGGCCGCTGAGCTGCAAGGTCGAGATTCGCTGGCCGGTCGGCGAAATCTGAATCAAACGCGCGGTTGCACCTTCCACCACGAATGCATGGCTATTGAATTGATTGACTGCCACCGCCTGCAGATCGGTGAAACCGGACAGCGCAAACACCTCCTGCCCCGCTGCCGAGAATTTGTACAGCGTCGATTGATTGCGAAAGCGGCTACGATCCACGGCCCAACATTCACCGGTGCGGTAATTCAGCGCCAGCCGTTTTGCCAGCTCCAATCCACTCCTGACGGTTGTGTAGGTGGAATCGCTGAGAACGATGCGGACAATTTGTGAGCTGTCCGCGATCCACAGAGTTTGTCGTAGCGGATCAATGACCATATCCTGTACGTGGGCGAAACCCGCAAGCCCTCCCTGCCGCTGGCCATTGCGGTCGATTTCCCATAGCTGGCGAGCGCGGTTATCCGCCAGCCACAGCACGTTTTGAATCGGATCCAGGGTCATCGCGCC
>JAUZRQ010000010.1 GCA_030950365.1 Candidatus Zhuqueibacterota bacterium
GGATCACGGGACATCTTGAAAAGCAATCGGTGGAAGCCCAGCTTCTGTAAATTCGTTCCGTCCCAAATTAGATTTGGGACGGAGAAAATGCAATATATACAGAAATCTCTCAGGTGCCCGGAGTTTCCGCCGCCTCCGGTAGCCGCAAAATTCTGGTAGCCGCAAGCTTCAGCTTGCGCAATGGCGCAGGCGTAAAGCCTGCGGCTACCGGCCTGGTGCCTTTGCGGTGTCGCGTGCCCACTTCTCTCTCTGCGCTTTTCGCGCCTCTGCGAGAGAATGACGCGCTTTTATTTCCCCCGCAACACCCACACCCTCTCCGCTACGGATACAATCTTCTTCCGTGAAAAATATACCGGGAAATACTGCCCTTTGGCCCATTTCGGGAACAGGTCGCGGTAGTGCGGGTCGTCCGGGTTGCCGGACTGGCCGGGGGCGTTGCTGCCCAGCGAGCGGTCCCAGTCGCCGGTGTCGGCGATGAGGCGGAAAGTGGCGCCGGCGCGCTGGTTGAGGGCCATGGAGGTGTTGTTCACGGTATAGCCATAGCCGCCGCGCGGCAGCGGGCCCCCATCCAGTTGCTTGCGCAGGTCGGCGTTGACCGCACTGCTGAGCACGTGGCGGATGGCCACGTGTTTGAATGCCGCCTGGCCGTACTGCCACCGACGCATGTCGTTGCCCAGCCTCTGGCGCAGCTCCTTCACCGCGGCTTCGAGGCACTGCAGCAGAAACGCATCGCGGCCGGCCAGCGGATCTTTGCCGAAAGCGCCGTCGGGAGAGAGCAGCCACTCGATGAGCCGGGTGCGCGCCGGCGCGCCGAGTTTCCGGCCGATGGCCGCCGCTTTTTGGCCGAATTTCAGCTCGAGAATGCGCTCCGCCAATGTGCGCTCCCAGGCAAAATAAATCGCCGCCGCCACCGATGCCGCGCTCATGCGGTAGTCCCACTGCAGCAACCGCTCCAGCGCCCGCTGCGTCAGCCGGTTCTTCGCGCGCAGCGGTTTCAGCAGCGGCACCAGGCTGCGCGCCGGCAGGCTCACTTCATCCAGTTGCAGCGCCAGGTGGTCGGTCAGGGTCAGCACGCGGCTGGTGCCCAGCACCTCGACGATACGGCGGTGGCGGAACGGCTCCGACCACAGATAGCTGACAAAATAGGGATAATCCGGCGGTACGTTGTTCTGGTTGGCCGTGGCCCAGAAGCCCCCGGGGGGATTGCTCACATGCGGCAGCATCGGAATGGGCAGATAGCCCTGCCATTCATAGCGGCCATCGCCGGGGACGGGCAGCAGCCCCTCCCAGCCCTGTCGCAGCGGCATGAAGCCCACCGCCTGCCAGCCGATATTGCCGTCGCGGTCGGCCCAGACCATGTTTTCCGGTGGCGTGCCCGAGTAGCTGCACGCCTTGCGGAACGCCTGCCACGAATCGGCCTGATCCATGCGCAGGCTGGCCAGGTAGGGCGCCGTGCCGATCTCCAGCCACGCCGCCCGCAGCGCATACGCCTTGCGGTGCTCGCGATCTTCGTACAGCACCGGCCCGTGGCGGGTGTATTTCAGCGTCACTTCCACCTCGCCCTCGCCTTTCACCGGGATTTTTTCCTTCACCAGCCGCATCGGCTCCCAGCGGCCGCGGTAGCGATACCGGTTCGGATCATCGGGATGCGTGTCGTACACGTACAAATCTTCCTGATCGATGCGAAAGATGGTGAGGCCCCAGGCGCCGTGCTCGTTGTGGCCGATGGACACCCCCGGCAGGGCCGGCTCCCCACCGCCGATGACATTCCAACCCGGGCCGTTCAGGTGCACCCAGTAGCGCAGCGAAGGAATCTGCAGGCTGCGGTGCGGATCGTTGGCCATGACCGGATAGCCGCTGGCGGTGCGCTTGCCGCTCACCACCCAGTTGTTGCTGCCCAGCGCCCGGTAGGTTTCGGCCAGATCGGGCCATTCGGCCGGTCGCGGCAGCAGGGACGGCGGCGTGAGCTCGGCGCGGAATTCGGGCAGCACGATGTCTTCAGGCAAAAACGCAGGCTGGGTGCGCGCAGCGCGGTACAGCTCCATCACCTTTTCGGTGATCCGGCGGAAATCAAGGCCGGGGCGCGGCGCGAGCTGGGGCCGGCCGGGGTGGAAATTCATCATCGCCAGCACGGTATCGGCGCCGAGCCGGCTCACCGCCTGCGCCAGGCGGATTTCCAGCCGCAGGCCGTAGAACAGGCCGTTGTGCCGCGAGATCACCACCTCGGGTGTCCAGTGCTGCGGCCGAATGCCCAGCAGCCGGAATTCGACGGGCAATTCCTCAGGATGCTCGTTGACGTAATCGACATAAGCATTGATCCCGGCCACGAAGGCGTGGATGATCTCCGGTCCGTCGGGATGGTAGTGGCGCAGCTCGGCGTCGAGATCACCGCGGAATTTGAGCAGCCGTGCGCCGATATCGTGCTGCAGGGCACGTTTGCCCAGGATTTCGGCGAAGCGGCCCAGAGCGCGGCGGCGCCACAGTTCCAGTTGAAACAGCCGGTCGCGGGCGGCGTTGTAGCCCTGGGCAAAGAACAGGTCCCATTGGGTTTGCGCATAGATGTGCGAAATGCCCCACGGGTCCTTGTAGATGATCACTGGTTTTTGTAGGCCGGAGACCTCGAGGGTATCTGCAGCTGGTTTTCCGGCATGAGCCGGCGGGCCGAACAGCAGCAGGCCGGCAAACAACACAGCGAACAGGCCGTTTCGAAATGCCATCGTCAGGAATTCCTTTTTAAGCGGGTTGATTCACTACTATTTTTTTGACTCGCGGGGATGCTGAGCTCGCAGGAATCCATGCGGCAAGGCATGCCAGGGAGCCCAGAGTCATCTACGAGAGAATCGTTCCGGCATAATGTGTAGAACGGGAAAAAGCGAAGCAAGCAAAATGGGATGAATGGGGGGAGTGGCATGGGAACATACGGCGCCTTTGAGGTGTCTGGAATTTGTTTTCTGGAATGCGACGGCAATTTTGACAAAAAGTCCCCGCCCGCCGAAGCAGAAAGGAGGGGGCTTCTTAAAAAAATTTTCAGATATTTGAATTTCCTTTTCTGTAAATTCCGGCCATTTGGGCTATGATTTAGGGTGAATGATCATCAACTTCGGGGTGCCACGATGAATTACACAGGTTCAGAGGGGGCTGAAACCTATTATTTTGCTCTCCGTCGCCAGCACTTGTATCTCCTGCTTGCCGTCATTCTCGCGGTGGATGCGCTGCTCATTGCGGCCAACTTTTCCTTCGCGCTGAAATGGCACATCGTTCCGCATTTTCTGAAAGACCAGCTCAACATGGACCGGGAAGCCGTTTTCGGCGCCTGGTATCCCAGCATGCTGCTGTTTACACTGGCGCTGCTGGCGCTGTTCAATTACAATTTGGACCTGACGCGCGGTCACGGCTGGTGGGCCAGAGGCTGGCTCGGCATTTTTCTGGTCACGCTCATGCTCAGCGCCGATGAGGTTTCGGCCATTCACGAGCGCATTGGCGGCTGGTTTGGCGACAAAATCGGCGGTATTGACTTTCTGCCGCAGGCCTATGCCTGGGTGCTAATTTTTGCGCCGTTTGTGCTGGCTGTGGTCGTTTTTTACCTGCTGTTTTTCATCCGCCGGTTCCGGCATTCGTTGGTGAGCCGCAATCTGGCCCTCGCCGGGACCGCCCTCTGGTTGCTCGCGGTCATCTTCGAATCGCTGGCCAATCTCTTGTTCAGCGCCCGTACCATTAACCTGGAACGGGCATTTGAGGAGTCCAGTGAGTTGATGGGCACCACGCTGTTGTTGATTGCCTTTGCGCTCACGGCCATGGAATCGCATTAGCACAAAAAAGCCGCCGCTCCGGTTTCGGTCGAACATGTGGACCCGGTGCATTGACGCTGGCACGCAACTACGGTATTGGTTCCCAGAGATCAGGAAATCATCCCCAGCGTGATGAGCCCATGCATCAACAGCGCCAGCAGCGGCAACAGAATGGCGGTTCGCAGCAAAAACAGCATCACCAGATCGCGCACGCGGATGGGGATGTCCCGAAACATGTCGATGATCATCGGCGCCAGGCTTGAAAAGAAAATCAACTGGGAGACCGACATTACGGCGATGAAAAACCGAGCGCCGGCCGGCGCGTCCACCACCAGCAGCGCCGGGATGTACATTTCGGTGATTTCCACCAGCACGGCGGGCGCCACCTGCGCTGCTGCGGGCACGCCGAGCCAGGACAGAACCGGCTGCAGTGGCCGTCCAAGCCAGTCGAACACCAGCGTGAATTTGGCCAGCAGCAAAGCCATCGTGCCCACGGCGACGATGGTGCCGAGGATGCTCGCCGCCAGCGCCAGCCCATCCACAAACGCTTTCGGCACGCTCAGATAGAGCGGCGGGCCGGTTTGCGCCTGCCGAATTCCCGCCTCCCAGGCGCGCCGCCACAATCCGCGATGATCGCGCTCCACTTCCCCGGTAAACGGCCGACCATCTACCCTTTCTTGTGGATAGCGGCTTAAAGGTGGGATGCGCACCAAAATGGCCGCTAACAGCACCACGCCCACGAAGTAGCTCAGTAAAATCAGCGGAAACAGATGTAGCAAATTGAGGGTGCCGGCCACCACGCCCACAAATCCCATGGAAACCGTGGAAAAGCAGGTGGCCAGAATGGCGACATGCTGTTTGGAATAGCGTCCCTGCCGATACAACGAGCGCGTGATGTACAATCCCACCGAGTACGACCCCACCCACGATGTCAGGGCATCGAGAGCGGCGCGGCCGGGCAATTTGAACAGCGGCCGCATAATGGGCTCGGTCAGGGTGCCCAAAAATTCCATGCCGCCATAGGCGACAAACAATTGCACCACCATGGCGCCCAGCGGAATAATCACCGCCACCGACACGGCCAGGGTGCTCCAGATCAATCCATCGATACGGGCGGCCTGCCAGGTTCCGGGGATCCAGTCCAACCAGAAGGCAAAGGCCAGTAGCACGCCCGCCAGTCGCAACGCAGTGATACTGTCCTTGCTGCGGAAATCGTTGATCCAGTTCCACTCCTGTTTTACAGAAATACCGCGGGCCAGCAGGGTCAGCGCCGCCCCGGCCAGCACCAATAGCAACGTGTACAACTCCGCCACCGCAGGTAAGCTTTTTCGAATCAAAGAGACGCACAGATCGAACGCCACCGTGTACCGGCCATGGAACGGAAACGGTACTAGAAAGAAAGCCCAGCCAAACACAAACGTGGCCAGAAATCGGTATCGAGCTCGGGGTTTCGATACAGCCATAGAGCGGTCCTGTCAAGATTTGCGCTATTCGTTCTTCGGTTTCAGGTTCAGCACGGATTCGATGGCCTGTTTGGGAAAGGCATCCGGCTGCGCATAAAAATACAGCGGGATGTATTTCCCCTGCGCCCACAGCGGTAACAGATCGTCATAGTGCGGATGATCCGGCACCCCAGATTGGCCGCCGGGATAGACGCCGACACTCCGGTTGAAATCGGCGAAATCGACGATCATGCGCCATGAAGCGCCCCCGCTGGTTCCGTTCAAACCACCCCCGGGGTTGATCGTAAATTGCCCGCCGGGGATGACCGTGCCGCTGCGCCCATGCTCAGGCCTGCTGGAAATCGCCGAAATGTGCAGCCGGTGGGTGCGACCCCACCGCCAGTCCCGGGGCGAGGGGCCGCCCAGCCGGTCGGCCATGGCGCGCAACTGGCGCACGGCGGCCAGAAAACTCCGCCGCAGGATATCGTCCCGCGTTTCCACCTCTGGAGTGCGGCGGTCGTCGAACCACGGCGAATCCGGCACGTAGCGCGTCATCCATTCCAGCACTTCCAATACCGGCTCGCGGCGGTTGTTGCCGGTGAAGCCCCAGCTTCCGCGCGGCCGGGGCACCTGCAGCGCTTCGAAATCGTCGTTCCACACTTGCTCGCGGAACGTGTCAAACCAGACCGTCCAGATGACCGGCGCGGCCAGTTCGGGGCGCATTTCGAAATTCCACTCTCGCAGCGCCTGCAGGCAGGCCGCCGCGAAGGGATCACCTGGCGGCTGCTGCGCGAAGGCCTGCAGCAGAATCGACACGAACACGGACGCGGGCATCGAGAACACGTCGTATTGCAACGCCTGCATGTCCTGCAAGGTAACGCGCTGTTTGCCGGCCAGTACCTGATGGATGCGTCGCGAGCGGTAACTCGGATCCCACATCCAGCCAAGGTAAAACGGATAACCGGCCGGCGCCGGCCGCTGATTGGCCGACAGCAGGTAATGCTGCGGCGGATTGAGCGCGAACGGCAGCGCATCGCGCGGTATGTAGCCGATCCAATCGTAGTCGCCGCTTTCACCGGGATGCGGCACTCTCCCCCGTCCGTACCTGCGAATGGGCAGTTTGCCGTGCGGCGCAATGGCGATATTGCCGTCGATGTCGGCATAAATCATGTTCAGGGCCGGCACGTCGAGGTAGGTCAACGCACGCTTGAAATCGTGTACGTTGCGGGCGCGGTTGAATTCCGCCAGCGCCACCACCTCAAAGGTCGGGCCGAGGCCGGTCCATTGCAGGGCCACGGCGCGCCCCTTGCGATTGATCACCGGGCCGTGATGCGTGTAGCGGATGCGCACCACCCGCTCGCCTTCTCCGGCCACGCGGATGCGCTCGGTCACAACACGTATTTCGCGCCACTCGCCGCGGAAGCGGTAGCGCGTGGAGTCCCGCGGATGTACGGTTTCGATGAAGAAATCCACGGCATCGGCCTGCATGTTGGTCATGCCCCACGCGATGCGATCGTTATGGCCGATGACCACAAACGGCACGCCGGGAAACGTGACCCCGGTAACGTGCCAGTCTGACGCGATCAAATGCGCCACATACCAGAGAGAAGGCAACTGAAAACCAAGATGCGGATCGTTGGCCAGCAGCGGTTTGCCGGTGGCGGACTTGACGCCGTCCACCACCCAGTTGTTGCTGCCAAAGCTGTGCTCGGAGTGAAACAGCCGCGGCTGTGCGGCAAACAAGCAACGAATGTCGGCAAAAGCCTGCTTCAGGTCAGGCGAGAGTGCCGGCGGTAGGAGGGCGCCCTGCAGGTCAAGGGTTTTCATTTTTATCGAATGTTCCGGCACCACAGGGATTTCGAACGGCCTGTCGATGGGCCAGAGCGCCTCGAAGCGGTCGCGGCCCATGCGTGCCACCACCTCGCCGAACCACAAATCGTCATCGGTGCCGGATTGATCCCAGCCCATGTATTTCACGAAGCTCAGTACATCGATGGGCGACCATGGCCGCATGCGGAAATCGGGATCGCCAAAGATTTGCGCCAGGGGCTTTGCCGGGGGTTGCGCGATGTACGCATTTACGCCCTGGCAATACGCTTCGATGGCCGTGCGCACGTGGGGTGGAAAGCGATCGCTGCGCCACGCCGCTTCCGAGCTTCGGCGAATGCCGAGTTGCCGCATGAGCAAATCGGCCTCAAAATAATCGGGGCCGAGCAGCTCGGCCAGTTCGCCGCGGGCGCGGCGGCGCAGGAATTCCATCTCCAGCAGCCGGTCGTGCGCATGCAGATAGCCAAGCGCGAAAAAGGCATCGCTGGCGGTCGAGGCATACATGTGCGGCACGCCGTGGCGATCGATAAGGATCTGCACGGACTGGCGCAATCCGGGCAGGAAAAGCGTTTCCTTTCTCAGTTGAGTTGCAGCATCCGTGGGCGGTAGATTCAGTAACAGGCCCGTCAGCAATATGCATAACCAGAGCACAGAATTCCATCGCGGCATGAGTGGTCCTCGGTCTTGAACGTTGGATTTATGAATTGCAAAGGGATACGAACAAACTCAAGGCACCTTCGCTCTGCCTCGAGTTTTCAGGGGTTGTCAAATACTAGTCTCGCCATGGACAGAAGTCAATTTTTTTCCTACGGATGAAATGGATTGGCAAGCCGCCAAAATCCAAAAAATGGCACGCAGCGTGCGTTGCTCAGACTGAAGCGGTGCGTTTTCAAGGAAGGGTTTCATTAAAATATCGTTTTAACCCTCGCTTCTTTGGCGAAAAAGGGTTATTTTAGTTAGCTTCGTTTCAAGCACCAACCCGTTGAATGGATCAACCCATCAGAGAGGAGCGTATGGAACTAAAGGATAAAGTTGCGATGGTTACCGGCGCCAGCAAGGGCATCGGCCGGGCCACGGCGCTGGCGCTGGCTCGCGAAGGCGCGCACGTGGCCATCTCCGCGCGCACAGAATCGCTGCTCAACGATGTGGCGGCGGAGATCGAAAAGCTCGGCCGCAAAGCGCTGGTCTTTGTGGGCGACATGAGCGTGGAAGACGACATCAAAGCGTTTGTCGCCAAAACCGCAGAGACCTTCAGCCACATCGACATTCTGGTCAACAACGCCGGCGTGGGGATTTTCAAGCCGGTGGCCGAGCTGAGCACCGACGACTGGGACACCATGTTCAACCTGAACGTACGCGGGCTGTTCATCGCCACGCGCGAATGTTTGCCGCACCTGCGCCGGGCCGGGGAATCGGTGGTGGTGAATGTGGTGTCGCTGGCCGGCAAAAATGCGTTCAAAAATGGCGGCGGCTATGCGGCCACCAAACACGCCGTGCTCGGTTTCAGCCGCTGCCTGATGCTGGAAGAGCGCTACAACGGCGTTAGAGTACTGGCGATTTGTCCCGGATCGGTGGACACCCACTTTGCCGACGGCCGTCGCAGTCCCGACGACCCGAAGCGGCAGCGCATCTTGCAGGCCGAGGACGTGGCGTCCAGCATCGTGCACATGATTCGCCTGCCACAACGCGCCATGATCAGCGAAATCGACATCCGGCCATCGCAGCCGTAGCGGGTTGCTCATTGACTTTTTATTGAAAAATGCGCATATTTGTTAGCGCCCTGTTTACAATTCACAGGAACCAGATGAACTCAAACAATGCAGGAGGTTATCATGGCTTACGAGTATAAATTCAATCCGCGTCCCTATAGCGATGAAGAGGCCAAAGAGCTGCTCAAAAACATCATCAGCCCGGAGACCAGCGACTGGCATTACAATAAACATCACAAAGGTTACGTGGTCGCTCTGAACAACATCGAAAAAGCGCTGGAAAACGCCGACCGCGCCGCGGCCAACGGCAATTACAGCGAAATCGGCGAGCTGAAGCGCCGTTACACCTGGAATCACTCCGGCGCGCTGCTGCACGATGTGTACTGGTATGTGATGGGCGGCGATGGCGATCCGTCCAAAGGGCCCGAGGTGGTGGCGGCCATCGAAAAAGAGTTTGGCTCGTTTGAAAAATGGAAAGAAGACTTCAAAGCGACGGCCTTTTCGGCCAAACTGAGCGGCTGGGGCCTGCTGGTATGGGATCAGTTGTACAGCGGCCGGTTGCTGAACGTGCTTGTGGACGAGCATCAGTACGGCGCCATCTGGGGTGGCATCCCCCTCATCGCCTGCGATGTGTTTGAGCACGCGTATTACCACAAGGACGGTCCCGGCCGCGCCGCATACATTGATAATTTCCTCAACGGCCTGCACTGGGGCCGCATCAACGAGCGGTTTAAAAAATATGTGAAATAGATCTAATCCATTTTCGCTCATTGAACTTCCACTCTGGCAGGGTTCCATCCCCTGCCAGAGGTTTTTGTTCTTTCATGAGAGTTTAGCTCGAAATTTCATCAACGGCCTTTTTGCTTGCCGCAAGGGGCAAATCACGGATTCATATATGCGAAGACCACCGCCTTCGCTGCTCTTCCAGCGCGGCCGCTGGCTGCGCCATTTTTCTCTTTTGTTCTATATAATGGCTGCCGCGGTCTCTTCCGTTCATCCCCAGATTGTTCACAAGCCTGTGCGTCATTTTTCCATCAATGACGGCCTGTCGCAAAACAACGTGACGGCCATTCTGCAGGACCACTCCGGCTTCCTGTGGATCGGCACCCTGGACGGTCTCAACCGCTACGACGGCTATGCTTTTCTTACCTTTCGCCACTTACCCGGCGACAGCAATTCCCTGTCCCTGAGCAGCCACACGATCTCCTCGCTTGCGGAAGACGCGCAGGGCCGGCTATGGATCGGCACGATGTCACACGGCCTCAACCAGATGGATTTGCTCACCGGCCGCATTCACGTCTATGTGCATTCTCCAGATGATCCGTTTTCCTTGCCGGACAATCGCATCCGGGCGCTGGTGGTGACACCGGACGGGCGACTCTGCATCGGGACGCGCCATCGGGGGCTGGTGGTGTTCGACCTGGAAAGCCGGCGCTTCACAACGATCAGGCTGCAAATCAGCGGGACGACCGAAGAGCCCCCGCTCCACATTCGTAGCCTGTTGTTCGACCGTCGAGGGAACCTCTGGATCGGTTCAGCATCCCGTGGACTCTTTGTGCTGCGGCTTCCCGCAAAGGGCGTTGCCCGGACGGAAATAGTCCCTGCCGTTCACATTGCGAAAAGGGCGCGGGGGGTGAGCCACAACCGGATCGAAGCCCTGTCCGAAGATGCGCAGGGCCGCATCTGGGCCGGCACGTATGGCGCCGGTATCGATATTTTCCAGATTGATTCCATTGCGACGCCCCTATCCGCTCGACACATCACAAAGGTCGAGCATTTGGGGCACAAGCCTCCCATCCAGGGCACACTCGCCGATAACACCATCGAGGCCATTTATTGTGACCATGAAGGCAAAATGTGGATCGGCACTGCCCACGGGGGGCTGAGCTGTTATGATCCTGCAACGGGAAAAACGCTCACCTATCGCAATGAGGTCGATAACCCACAGAGCCTGAGTTTCAACAATATCGATGCCCTTTTTGAGGATGCATCACACAATCTGTGGGTGGGAACCTGGGGCGGTGGGCTAAACAAGATTGATCTGAAACCGATAAAGTTCCATACCACAAGGCATATCAGGAAGACCGACAACAGGCCGACGCATGACTACATCCGGGCGGTGGCAGAAGACCCTGCCGGGAATATTTGGCTGGGCAGCGCCGGCGGCAGTCTGGGCCGAATCCACGCACGAGAGGGGCGTATCGATCACTTTGCCCACAATGCTGTCGGCGCAGCTACCTTGCGCAAGGATGACGTGCGCAGCATCCTGTTTGACCGTGAGGGCAACCTGTGGGTCGGCACCTACGGCAGCGGCGTTGCCTTTCTTCCCGCCCGGGCGCTCGAGCGTGCCCAGCATGGCACGGCTGACTTGCGATTCCAACCGTTTGTGCACCAGCCCGGGGAGAAAAACCGTCTGAGCAACAATTTTATCTGGTGCCTGCAACAGGATCAGCGGGGGGATATTTGGATCGGCACCAGTGGCGGACTGAATATATTCAACACCGCCACACGCCAAATTCGCCATTTTCGCCACGACCCTGACGATCCGGGTAGCCTCAGTAATGATATCGTGCGCACCATCTACCTGGACGCCACCGGCACGCTGTGGATCGGGACCTACCGCGGCTTGAACCGGTTCAACCGGGAAGAACAGCGCTTTATCCGCTATCTGCACGATCCGAATGCCCCCAACAGCCTGAGCCACAACAGCATCACCGCCATCGTCGCGGATTCGGCCGGAGTTTTATGGATTGGCACCATGGGCGGAGGGCTAAACCGCTTTGAGCCCCAAAAAGAACAATTTCGCCAGTACCATCTCGCCCACGGTCTGCCCAACATGTTCGTGCACGCGCTGCTGTTCGATGAGCGGGGCCGCCTCTGGCTTAGCACCAACCGCGGGCTGTCCGTTTTTGACGATCGCCTGCCGGACGGCAAAAAATTTCGCAACTACACCGTGGATGACGGCTTGCAGAGCAATGAATTCAATGCAGGTGCTGCATTCAAGGGTCATGATGGCACCCTCTATTTCGGTGGCATCCACGGCCTGAACTTTTTCCATCCGGAGCGGCTGCAGGACAATCCCTTCGAGCCACCGGTGGTACTTACCGATTTCAAGGTCTTCAACAAAAGCCGGCGCTTTGCGCTGGCACTGGCGGAACTCTCAGAGATCACCCTGTCCCACAGCGATGATTTTTTTGCTTTTGAATTTGCCGCGCTGGATTTCACCGTGCCGGCCAGGAACAGGTATGCCTACAAGTTGGAGGGGTTTGACAGCGACTGGATCGAAGCCGGGCATCGACGTTACGCGGGATACACCAACATCAATCCGGGAAGCTACACCTTCCGCGTGCGCGCCAGCAACAACGACGGCGTGTGGAACGAGGACGGCCTGGCCGTGAAAGTGGTCGTGATCCCCCCTTATTGGCAAAAGTGGTGGTTTCGGGTGCTGGTGCTGTTGGCCGGCGGCGGCCTGCTTTTTTTAATGGTGTTCTACCGTATGCGACGTTTGCAGTTGGAAAAAGAAGCACAGGAGGCGTTTTCGCGCAAACTGGTCACCACCCAGGAACAGGAACGCCGACGACTGGCGGGTGAGCTGCACGACGGCCTGGGACAGGAGCTCATCATCATCAATAATCTGATCCAGCAGCGCATGCTGCAAAATCGAGAAACACCGGAGACCGTGCAGGCGTTGCAGAACCTGTCAAAAAAAGTCGTGGCCGCGATCAATGAGGTGCGGCAATTATCGTCCCGGCTGCATCCGCATTTGCTGGAGCGCCTGGGGCTGGTCAGGGCCATGGAAGCGATGGTCGATAAAATCGCCGGGGCCTCGCAAATCGCGATCTCCCTGGATTTGCAGGCGCTGCCACCCCTTTCCCCGGAAATGGAACTCAACCTGTATCGAATTCTGCAGGAGATCCTCAATAACGCCATCAAGCATTCGCAGGCAACAGAAATGACCATCAGCATGAAAACGGTCGGCGACCGGCTCAGAATCGTTGCCCGCGATAACGGTCGGGGGGTTGCCCCGGACCGGCTGCAGCGAACGCAGGGACTGGGCCTTGCCGGTATCCGGCACCGAGTTAAAACTATGCACGGTGAGCTCCGCATTCAGTCGCAGCCTGGCGCCGGGACGCGCATCATCTTGAGTTTTCCGGTGCAAGGGGACATGCCCAGGCAAACCGGGGAGGGTTGAACATGCATCGGGTTCTTATCGCCGATGATCACCCGCTCTTTCGCCGCGGGCTGGCGCAGATCATCGATACCCTATCCGGGTTCAAAGTCATTGCAGAAGCCGGCGACGGTCATGAGGCGCTGCAGCAGCTTCGCGAATGCACGCCGCACATTGCGATACTCGACATCGCCATGCCCGGCAAGGATGGGCTCGAGGTCGCACGGACGTTGCAGGAACAAACTGATCCCAACATCAAAATTGTTTTCCTGACCATGTATCGGGAAGAGGCGTATCTGGACAGGGCCCTCGAGCTCGGAGCGGTGGGGTATCTGCTGAAAGAGAACGCCGTCAGCGAGGTCGTGCAATGCCTGCAGGCTGTGATCCGCGGGCACATATACATTAGCCCGAGCCTGTCCGGGTATCTGATACAGCGGAAACAAAGGCAGGAGCGCTTGCAGGAGACCACGCCCGGCCTGAAACAGTTGACCCCCACCGAGCGCCAGATACTGCAATGCATCGCCCAGGGGCAAACCAGTCGCGAAATTGCCGCAGCTCTGCATGTCAGCATCCGTACCGTACAAAACCACCGCCACCATATCTGCCAGAAGCTCGACCTGCGCGGTTACAATAAACTGCTGGAATTTGCGCTGAACCATAAGTCGGAGCTATAGCTCCTTGATAAAGCGCCATTGATGCGATTGCGGCGCTGATCACAGTGGGTCTGCAGGCAGGAACAACCTTGTAGCAAGAAGCTGACCTCCGGTGACTGCTCTTCGATCGGGAGCACCTGGAATCGATGCCATGCTGTGTTGCTTATTCGGCTTTCGCCATTTTGATCGAATGTTTTCTGGCAAGCTTCTGCAGCTTCTGATCGACCGTTAGCAAAACACCATTTTCCCTACGAGCCAAAATCAAATAAAGCGCATCATAGACCGGATGTCGGGTCAAGCATGCAAAGGCAAAAGCTTCTTTAGTACAAACTCGAAGCTTCGATAAAGTGATCAACCAGGGCCATTGTGGGATATAGCAACTCTTCACAAACTGGCAACGGGAGGTTCTCGAATCGATGGTATTTCCAAAAAGCATTGGTGACTTCGGAAACAAATAAGTCTGGCGCGAGCACCCAATCCGATTCTGCAAGGATATCCGCACAAAAGGCCGCCTCTTGCTCTTTAAACACCAGGGCGATCGCTGCCGAAGCGTCCAGAACACATGTCATCGATTTCTATCCTCCCGAATCACTCGTACCGGGTCGGTCAATTTGTAGGCTTCCAGGGCTTTGGCTTTTGTTTGCAGCAGATCGAGTATCTCCCGTCTCCTTTTTTTCGCATCGAGAGGCGCTTTCACTTCCCGCGCCAGAATGGCAATTGCCTGCTGTGCGATGGTTCTGCGCTCCCTCCTTGCCTGCTGCTTGAGCATTTGATAAATCGCCTCCGGCAAATCGCGAACCTGTAAAGATGGCATCATCCTTCTCCTTGGCGGGTCTTGTTTTTTTGGTGCATGCAGTTTGATGAAAAATATATTAAAATCGGAGATGGAAATCAAATACTTTGAACGACAAACGGCTGCCCCTGGCTTTGTCAGTACCTTATGCCAGATTCCGCTATAAGATATCGGACACTTTAAAAGTGCCCATCACAGTCCACTGCCTGCCCCCCACAGTTTGAGTACTTCTACTCATACCAAAATGAGTACCTTCCTCCATTGTCATCTCGTTCTCGCATCCCTACCTTAACATAACATATTATCAAACCTGAATTTTTCACGCAACGGCGCCACGCCGCAACGAAAAACAGCAACCTGGATAAAAGATGAGACTCGAGATGAGTCTCATCTCGAGTCTCATCTTGCAAAACCCATTTGGAGACATGCTTGTGACCCTGCTCATTGTGGACGATAACGCCCGGTTGCGCCGGATGCTATATGACCTGCTGACAAAACAGTACGGCCCGACGTTGTCCATTCTCGAATGCGGCACCGGTAGAGAAGCCGTCGCAATGGCCCGGGAACACCAAACCGATTGGATACTCATGGACATCAAGCTGCCGGATATCGATGGTTTCACCGCTTCGCGGCGCATCCTGAAAGAAGCGCCCGGGCGCAAAATCATCATCGTCACCAGCTATGATGAGCCGGAGTATCGGGACGAAGCGCAGCGATTGGGAGCCGCAGGCTATGTTCTCAAAGATAACCTGTTTGCCCTTTTCGATATCCTTTAATCTGCCAAGGAGAAAGAACCATGAAAAAACTCGCCATCCTGTGCTATTTTATTTATGCTAGCGCCGCCTTTAGCCAGATTCCCCAAACCATCAGCTACCAGGGGCTTTTGACCGACCGGGACGGCAATCCTGTTGCTGACGGGAACAGGCAGCTGACGTTTCGGCTGTATGCGGCGGCCACGGGCGGCACGGCGCTCTGGGAAGAGACGCAGCAGATCCCTGTTATTAACGGCATTTTCAACGCCATTCTGGGCAGCCTCAATCCATTGAACCTGCCGTTTGACCGGCCGTACTGGCTCGGGGTGCAAATCGAGGGTGGCGCCGAGCTCGAACCGAGAATTGCATTGACCGCCTCGGCGTACAGTTTGACCGCGCGCGCCGTGGCGGACAGCGCGGTGACCGGTGAAAACATCGCCGGCGGCCAGGTGGTTCGCAGTCTCAACGGCCTCACAGATGAGGTGACGTTGGCTGCTGGCGAGAATATCAATCTGTCGGTGGACGGCCAGACCGTGACCCTTTCAGCAAGCGGTCAGGTAGCCGAGAGCCGCAACACGCTCGACGCCGCTGATGGCGACCCGGTGGATGCGGTGTTTGTGGATAACGACGGCAAGGTCGGCATAGGCACCACCACGCCGGCGCAGCAGCTTGACATCACAGGCAATCTTCAGCTCCCGGCCACCTCTGTCAGCGCAGGCGACACCATCGGCCTCATGATGGTGAACGGAAATCGGTTCATTCACAGTTTTGGTACGGATAACTTCTTTGCCGGCAGAAATGCCGGGAACCTGAGCATGACGGGAACTGGCAACACCGCCAATGGAGTTGAGGCGCTCAGACAAAACACTATAGGAATTGGCAACACGGCCACCGGAGCTTTCGCGCTCCTCAACAACACGACTGGATCCGCCAACACGGCCACTGGAGCTTCCGCACTCGTCAACAACACGACAGGATTCTCTAACACCGCCACTGGAGCTTTCACGCTCGTCAACAACACGACAGGATTCTCCAACACCGCCAACGGAGACTCCGTGCTCTTCAACAACTCGACCGGATTCTCCAACACCGCCACTGGAACTGGTGCGCTCTTCAACAACACTACCGGTGACGGTAACACCGCCAACGGATATCAGGCGCTTCGAGACAACACCACAGGAAGTGGAAACGCCGCCACTGGAGATATCGCGCTGGTCAACAACACCAGCGGCAGCGAGAACACTGCCTTTGGAAAGGATGCACTGAGCACCAACATCGCTGGAAATCGCAATACAGCCATCGGTTTCGGTGCCGATGTCAGCGCTGAGAATTTAACCAACGCCACCGCCATTGGCGCCAATGCCGTCGTGGATGCCAGCAATAAAATGCGACTGGGGGATGCGAATGTGACCCTGGTGGAGACCGCCGCAACGGTGTCCGCAGCGGCGTTTGTGGGAGACGGCTCGCAATTGACCGGCCTGTCCGGTGCCAGCCCGTGGACGACCACGGGGAACGATATTTATTACAACGACGGCAAGGTCGGCATCGGCGAAACGACGCCGCTGGCTCCCCTGCATCTTCAGACCAGCGACCTGGGCGTTTCCGCCGACATGCTGGGAAGCAACACCGCCCTGCTGATCGAATCGAGTGATTCACAAATACGACTGGTCAGTGATGGTGCAGGAACCAGTGGCTCGGCCATCATTCTGGCCGAAGTCCGCGGCGGCGTGCAGGATGACCAGTGGAACATTCGGCGACGCACCGTCAGCAGCGGCTCCGACCTCGAGTTCATCCATACCAACGGTAACGTGATGGTGCTCGAGCCTGGCGGCAACGTCGGTATTGGCACGACCAGCCCGAAAGACAAACTGCATGTAAACGGAAATGCACTCGCAATCGCCCATACCACCCCTAGCTCCCGCCGCTGGAAAACCAACATCGAGACCATCGAAAATCCACTGCACACCGTGCAGCAGTTGCGCGGCGTGACGTACGACTGGAAGGCGTCCGGCAAGCACGACATCGGCCTGATTGCCGAGGAAGTCGGCGCAGTCATCCCCGAGGTGGTGACCTACGAGGAGAACGGCATCGATGCCAAATCCGTGGATTATGCCCGGCTGGTGGTAGTGCTGATCGAAGCAGTGAAGGAATTATCCGCCAGAGTTGAACAGCTCGAAAGAGAGAAGCACAAAAAATGGCCGCCGGGGGCCTCCCGATAACGATGCATTAAAAACCACCAGAAATGATTAGGAAAAAATCATGAAGCCGTTTCAATATTCCGTTACCTTGTTCGTGCTTGCCCTGTCCTCAAACAGTGTGTTGGGTCAGGATCAGATCACCAGCAGCATATTCGGCAACGGCGCGACCAGCACCTCGAATGCCAGTTTCAAAATCGTCGGCACCGTGGGCCAGCCGGCGATCGGCGTCACGCGCGGCAACGACAACATCAGCCAGGCCGGTTTCTGGTATCGGGCGACCGATCTGCTCACCAGCATCCAGCCGGTAGAAACCGATCCGTTGCCGGTGGAATTTCGCCTGGAACAGAACTACCCGAATCCGTTCAACCCGTCCACCACCATTCAGCTTGCGGTGCCGAAGGCCTCGCATGTGACCATTACCATTTATGACATGGTGGGACGACACGTTGCCACGCTGGTTGACGAGGAATATCCGGCCGGTGTGTACAGGGTGGTGTTTGACGCCGGAGAATTGGCCAGCGGTTTGTACGTGTACCGGATTACCGCCGGCGGTTTTCAAGCCACCCGGAAAATGCTGTTGCTCCAGTAAATTTTCATAAGTTCAGAAGTTGAGACTCATCTTCAAGATGAGTCTCATCTTTCCTGCTAAATAAAATAAAAAGGGACAACCATGATCACCCGAATTTGTTTGGCAATCAGTCTGACCGTGCTGATTGCACTTCCTGCCGCCCTGGCAGCCCAGCAAAAGCGTGTGCAAAGCAAAGCCGAATATGCTGAATGGGTCAAAACCCGCAAGGCATATAAGCGCGTGCAATGGTTCAATAAACAGCGCCAGAATCCGGACGGCACCATTCCGGTGGATATTTACTGGGCCGAGCGCGGTCGGGTCATCCGCGAGCAGCGCGCATTGGGCAAAGCCGTCGCCGGCCACCTCGAGTGGCAATCCGTGGGCCCGCACGGCGTCAATGCCCTGCCGGCGCATTGGGGCGTCACAAGTGGCCGGGTGCGTGGCCTGGCCATCCACCCACAGGATCCGGAGACGGTTTACATCGGTGTAGCGGCCGGCGGTATCTGGAAAACCACCAACGGCGGCGCAAGCTGGACATCCCTCGGTAACAACTTCGAATCCCTGACCTTTGGCGCCATCGCCATCGATCCGCAAAACCCGCAGACCGTGTATGCCGGCACCGGTGAAGTCCGATTTGGATTCAATACGGTGCTCTACGACGGCAAAGGCCTGTTCAAAACCACCGACGGCGGCGCCACCTGGGCGGAAATCACCACCGATTTCGGAACCCGAACCCACTTTGCCGCCCTGGCGGTGGCACCGAACACCTCGAATGTGGTGTATGCCGCCCTGGCCAGTGGCTACAGCTTTGTCGGTAGTTTGAACAACGAAGGCATCTGGCGCAGCGGTGACGGCGGGGTCAACTGGACTCAGGTCATCCCTATCAATGATGCCTTTGATATTGCGCCCCACCCCTCCCGCTCGGGCGAGGTGTTTGCCGCCATCGGCGGCGGGAATAACGACAGTAGCGGCGTCTGGTTTTCCAGCGATTTCGGCCAGACCTGGACCCGGAGAAGCAGTGGCCTGCCCGATTCTCCGAAAATCGACCGCATCCAGATCGCCCTGTCACCGGATGCCACGAACACGGTGTACGCCATCGTTTTCACTGCCGGGGATCGAACCCGCATTTTCAAATCCACCGACAACGCCACCAGTTGGAGTCATGTCGCTTCCGGCATTGCCGGCAATTACGGCGATGGCCCGGTCGATCAGGGCGGCTACGATCTGTGCATTGCGGTCAACCCCAATGACGCCGATGATGTCTGGGCCGGCAATGTAGAACTGTACCGCAGCACCGATGGCGATAAATTCAGCGTTGTGCGGAACTTTGGGGTTCTCCAGGCGTGGGATAGCCCCATGCACGTTGATTACCACATCATCCGCTTCGCCCCCTCCAACCCCGGCATCATCTACGTCGGCAACGATGGCGGCATTTACCGCAGCAGCGATGGCGGCGGCAGTTGGAATAGCCTCGGCGCCGGCCTCAACACCCTGCAGTTTTACCGCCTGGCCTCCAGTCCGCACAATGCCAACACCCTGATCGGCGGCGCCCAGGATAACGGCATCATCGGCAACAAAAACGTTACCGGCGGGATCAATCAGCGTTGGGACAATCTTTCCACCGGCGACGGCTTCGACTGCTTTTTCGATCCCACCAATCCGAATATCGTTTATGCCTCAACCCAGAATACCAACCTGTATAAAAGCACCAGCGGCCTCGATGGCTTCAATTTCATCGGTATTCCCACGGCCGGACGCATCATCAACGGCATTCCCGACAACGAGCGCAATCTCCGATTTGCCACGATCTTTTTCATGCACCCGACGGATTCCAAGACCCTGTTCACCGCCACCAACCGGGTCTATCGCACCACCGATGCCGGCGAGAACTGGACCGCTCGCTCGCAACCTATCGTTGGTGTCAACAATCCCATCCAGGCTCTGGCCATCAGCCGCAGTGAGCCGCAGAATTTCATCGCCGGTATCGGCAGCCGCGTCTTCGTTTCCACGAATGGCGCCGCCACCTGGACCGAGCGCACCGATACCACCAATTTCCCGAATCGAACCATCACCCGCGTGGTCACCCATCCGCATCAGGATAGCACCCTGTTTGTGCTCTTCGGCGGGTTCACCGGCGGCAACAGTATTTTCATGAGCACCGACCTCGGCCTCACCTGGAGCAACATCACCGCCAATCTCCCCAATGTACCGCACAGCGACCTGTTCGTCGATCCGCAATTTGCAGCCGCCAGCCAGGTATTGTACGTGGCCAACGATCTCGGCGTGTATGCCACCACCGACGGTGGTAGCTCCTGGGTGCGGGAATCCAATGGCATGCCCATCGTACCGGCTCTCGATTTCGATTATCATTTCGGCGAGCGTTTGCTGCGCGTGGCCACCCACGGCCGCTCGATTTTTCAGGCGTCGCTGCCGCTGACGGCCCTGGCAATCACCGCACCCAACGGCGGTGAACAATTTGCCATCGGCGGCACTTACACCATTCGCTGGCTCGGCGCCGGTTTCGGCAATCCACAAACCGTACGGCTGGAATACTCCCTCAACAACGGCGCGACCTGGCAGTTGCTGCAGGATGCCGTGCCCAATACCGGCACCTACGACTGGCTGGTGACGCCGAACATCCTGCCGACCAACCAGGCCCTGGTGCGGGTCATCAATCCTGAAAATGAAAACATTGTCGATGCCAGCAACGCCACTTTCAGCATCTTCCGCGATGCCTACTTCACCGTCAACACCAATTCCCCCTTTGCCAGCGACCTCGGCACCTTCACCAGCGCGGCCTGGGCCGATTATGACAATGACGGCGATCTCGATATCAGTCTGACCAGCGAGCACCCGACCGCACAGCCGCTGCGCCTGTACCGCAATAGTGACGGTGCTTTCACCAATGTCAATCCCGGCATTCTGCCCGGTCAGGCCTTTGGCGCCAGTTGGGGCGATTTTGACAAGGATGGTGATCTCGACCTGATGGCGGTTGGCGTGCAAAAGAAGCTGCTGCGCAATCTCGGCAACGGCACTTTTGCCGATGCCACCGGCGCGGTGTTTTCCGGTCTGCCGGCCGGTGAGTTCACCAGCGTTTCCTGGGTCGATTTTGACCGCGACAACCGGATCGACCTGTTCGTCACCACCGGGCGGTATGATTTCGGTAAGAACAGCCGCAATATCCTGTTTCGCCAGACCACGCCGGGGCGATTGGTGGCCACCTATTTTGAAGGCAATTTCGACTCCCGCAATGCGGTCTGGGGCGATTACAACAATGACGGCTATCCCGACGTTTTCGTCGTCAACCACTCGGGCCAGACCAGCCGGCTCTACACCACGTTGAAGGACGGCGCCAATGTCATTATCTCGGATGACGTCATTCTATTGGGATCAGGCCATGACTCCAATGCTGCGGCATGGGGCGACTATGACAACGACGGCGATCTTGACGTATTCTTTGCCAACGACGGCTCGAATGCGCTGTACCGCAATGATGGCAACGGCGTGTTTTCCAGAATCAGCGGCACGGTGCTCAACAATACCATCAGCGACTCGAAAACCTGCACCTGGGGCGATTTTGACAACGACGGTCACCTCGATCTATTCGTCGGCAATGACGGACCGAATAATCTTTACCGCAATCTCGGTAACGGCACGTTCGAAGCGATCGAGCTCAGCGCCGTCACCACGGTGGATGATTACACCAGCAGCGCTGCCTGGGGCGATTACGACAACGACGGCGATCTCGATCTGCTGGTGGCCAACGGCGTCATCGGCACCTCCGAGACCGAAAGAAGCCTTCTGTACCGCAGCAAGTTGAACAGCAACGGCAACAACTGGCTGCAAGTCAAACTGCATGGCATCATTTCCAACCTGACCGGCATCGGCGCCCGCATCACCGTATATCATCAGGAAGAGGGCGGGACCACGGTGGCAAAAGCCGCCGGTCGGGCCGTTGCCGGTCACAGCTCCCTGCAGATACGCGAAATCAGCGGTCTGACCGGCACCGGCCAGAACAGCACCATCGCCCATTTCGGACTGGGGCCGGTGACCGAGGTGGATTCGCTTGTGGTCCAGTGGCCGAGCCGGAGGCGCACGGTATTGACAGAGATCACCGCCAACCAGCGGCTGACGGTTTTCGAACTGGAGAACAACCGCTTTTTGCTGAGCACGGGTGGCGATTTGGGTGCGGCGCGCAACATGACCGCCAGCGCCTGGGGCGATCTCGATGGCGACGGGCTGGATGATTTGGTTCTCGTCGGTAAACAGGGGCAAAAGGGATGGTACCGCAATAATGGCAACGGTACATTTCAACAGCAAATGCTCGGCGACCGGGCCAGCCGGTCCGATGATTTCACCGCCGCCATCCTGGCGGATTTTGACAACGACGGCGATCTCGACGTTCTCGTCGCCAACCATGGGGGAGCCAATCTGCTGTTTGCAAATAGCGGCGCGCCGGATTTCAAGCTGGTGCAAGTCACCAAAGGCGTGGTCGTGCAAGACAATGAACGCTCCACCGCCGCGAGCTGGGGCGATTTCAACAACGACGGTCGCGTCGATCTGTTCGTGGCCAACACCACGACCAATGCCCTGTATCTGAATAAGGGCGGCAGCACGTTCAGCCGCGTCACCAGCGGTCCGGTGGTTACAGACCGGGGCGCGGCCACGGGCTGCGCCTGGGTGGATATCGATGATGACGGCGATCTCGATCTTTTCGTCACCTATTCGGACCGCAAAGATATTTTGTACCGCAACTCGGGTGCACCGAACTACACCTTCAGCAAAGTCGCGGCCGGTAAACTGGTGCAGGGCCAGCCGCCATCACTCGGTGCAAGCTGGCGCGATTTCGATCTCGACGGCGATCTCGATGTTTATGTGCTGAAAAACAGCGAAAACGAGCTGCACCTCAACAACGGCGACGGAACATTTACACGAACCACCAAGGGCGATGGTCTCGATGACATCGCCAACTCGCGTTCCAGCGCCTGGACTGATGTCAACAACAACGGGTTCCCGGATGTGTTCGTTGCCAACGATGGCGTCGATCAACTCTACAGTGCCACCAGCGAGAAAAGCCTGATCGCAAATACAGTGACCGCGGCCACGCTCACCAGCGGCCAGCATGCCGGGGTGAGCTGGGCGGACGTCGATGACGACGGTTTTCCCGACCTCATCGTCAACAACACCAGCGGCAGCAGCCGACTCTACCGCAACAGCGGTGGTATCTTCGCCTGGTTAAAAGTCACCTGCGTCGGCACAGTCACCAACGCCTCAGCCATCGGTACCCGCATTTCGGTGAAGGCGGATCTCAGTATAAAATTCCCCGGCATCTGGCAGACCCAGGAGATCAGCGCGCAGACCGGCACCGGCAGCCAGAACAGCCTGACGCAGATTTTCGGCCTGGGGCAGGCCACGGTCATCGATAGCCTGATCGTTGATTGGCCCCGCAGCGGTGCGCTGGTGCTGACCAATGTCGAGGTCAACCAGCATCTGATTCTGCACGAAAGCGCCCGGACGCGTTTCCGCCAGGATAAACAGGCGGCATTCAGTCAACTCAACCTCGATGCCAGTGGCATCACCTGGGCCGACATCGACAACGACGGCGACCAGGATGCCTTCATCACCACCTTGCAAAATGAAAACGTTCTGTTGACCAACAACAAAGGCACCTTTGCCCTCAACAGCAAAAGCGGGCTCACAGACAGAGCCATGCCCTCCGCGGCCGCCACCTGGGCCGATATCGACAACGACGATGACCTCGATGTCTTCATCGTTAATTCGGGCGAGTCCAGCCTGCTGTACCTCAATCAGGGCAGGGGGCGTTTTGCCAGCACCCCCGGTGGCGAACTGAAAACGGCGCCGACCACGGCCACCGGCGCCAGTTGGGGCGATTTCGACAACGACGGGCTGGTCGATCTGTTCATCCCCACCGGCGGCAAGGGCAACCTGCTCTTTCGCAATCAGGGCAATCGCGAATTCAAGCAGGTTAAAAGCGCCGCCCTGGTGAAGGAATCTTTTGACTCGCGTTCGGCAGCATGGGCGGATGTCAACAACGATGGCCGGCTCGACCTGTTTGTGGTCAATTTCAACCAACGCAATCAGCTTTTTCTCAATGAAGGCAATGGCACATTCACCGAGGTCGGGCAAGCGCCGTTCACCGAAGACGAAGGCGCTTCGGTCGGCTGCAGTTGGGGCGATTTCGACAACGACGGCTGGCTCGATCTGTTCGTCGCCAACCAGGGCGGAACGGATTTTCTCTACCGCAATAATAGCAACGGCACATTTAGCAAGGTGCAGAACACGCCGGTGACAGAAAAGGCCGGCGCTTCCACCGGCAGTAGCTGGATCGATTTCGACAATGACGGCGATCTCGATCTGTACGTCACCACCTTTGGAGAGGGCGGCCGTCTGTTTCGCAACCTCGGCAATGGTTTTTTTGAGCGTGAAACCGGTACGCCACTGACCGCAAACAAAAATAAGGTCCGCGGACAGGCCTGGGCGGATTATGACGGCAACGGTACCCCGGATGCGCTGGTTGCCGTCGATGGCGAACCCATGCTGTTCAACAACGCCGGCAGCGGTACCAACTGGATCCGCCTCGAACTGCGGGGCACGCAGAGCAACCGGGCCGCCATCGGCGCGCAGGTGCGGCTAAAAGCCTTTATCGGCGGCCGGGCGGTGTGGCAAACGCGGCAGGTCACTGCGCAGAGCGGCGGCGGCATGAGCGGCCAGAACAGCCTGTGGCTGACTTTTGGCCTGGGTCGGGCCTCTGTAGTCGATTCGGTGGTTATCGCCTGGCCCTCCGAAACCGTACAGGTTTCGACCGGGTTGGCCGTCAATCGAATCCATCGTATTCTGGAAAGCGCGCCCACAACCGTAGCAGACACACCGGAATTACCATCGGACTATATCCTGTACCAGAATTTCCCCAATCCCTTTAATCCGGAGACCACCATTCGGTTTGCGCTACCAGAGTCAGAGTTTGTAGTTCTCAAAATCTACGATTTGCAGGGTCGTGAAGTCGCCACGCTGGTTCAAGAGCAGCGTTCTGCGGGACGCCATACAGCATTTTTCAACGCGTCCCACCTGCCCAGTGGCGTGTACGTGTACCGCATCCAGGCCGGACGATTTCAGGACGCCAAAAAATTTGTATTGGTGAAGTGAGCGCGGCAACGGCCGGGCACACACAAGCAGAATAGACTCGGTTATCTTCTCTCAGGATCGCAGATAGTGCAAGGAAAAGCCGTTTAACTCAAAGGCGCAAAGCTCTGTTGGCTGTAAGACTGACTTGAGAATTGCGCCTTTTTTCTCGGCTTCAGGTGCACCGTTAGACGGCGGTGCATGTTATTCCGAGCGTAACGAGGGATCTTTTGAGGCAGGGGACTTTGGCAACCGCCGGGTGCGTAAATTTATCCAAGCCGATGCTCGTGGGAATGACATGAGAAAAGGCACCCGCCGAAATAAAAAAACGAGCTGGCGCATAAATCCCAAAGTCCAGGTACAGGAGGCCTCCTGCAGCCGGCCGCGCAGCAGGCGGCCTCAGCCGACTTGCCATACTGCGCCTGATGCTTTAGCATCAGGCGATCTATTATCTCTGCGACATTCGCAAGCGAAAGCTCGAGGCTACCGGATGCCCGACTCGCCTTCCCTCCAAAAAACGAGATCGGCGCCCTTTTCTGTCTAGCAAAGGCCTGAAAGCCCGGCATCGTGGATCATTCATCCCGTTGCGCTTGACCTGCCTCCGATTGTTTACCATATTCTACCCAAAATGCCAAACCATTCACCAGTAAGAGGAGCACCATGTCGTTCATCGGATATATCGAAGAGCACGACGCCAACGAAGCTTTGCGTTCCCTTTATGAAAAATACCGCGCGCCGCACGGCGATGTGGACCACATCCTCAAAATCCACAGTTACAATCCACGGTCGATGGTCGGGCATTATGAGCTCTACAAAGCCCTCATGTTCGGCCGCTCGGAACTGTCGCGGGTGCAGCGCGAAATGATCGCCGTGGTGGTTTCGGCGGAAAACCGCTGCAAGTACTGAATGACCCACCACGGAGCGGGGCTCCGCAGGCTCAAGGTACCCGAAGCGCTCATCGACCAGCTCGTGGCCGATTACACCCGGGCCGATCTGTCGCCCGCCGACCGCGCCATGCTCGATTATGCGGCGAAACTCACGCGCACGCCATGGGAAATCACGGCGCAGGATGTCGAAACCCTTCGCCAGGCGGGATTCAGCAACGCGGCCATTCTGGACATCTGCCAGATCACCGGCTATTTCAACTTCGTCAACCGACTGGCCGACGGGCTGGGCGTGGAACTGGAACCGTACTGGAAACCGGAAGAAATTAAAACCCGAAACCCATGAGGAGATTCATGAAACGACTGTCGTTCGCTCTGTTGCTGTGGCTCATACTGGCGCCGCTGGCCCCCGGATGGACCGGCAAAGCCACCCCCTATCAGAAAAAAATTGCGGGTATGAAGGCCTTTCCCGGCTATTTCACTTTTTATTGGGATGCACAGGCCGGCAAAATCTGGCTGGAAATTGCCCGTTTCGATGAAGAATTTTTGTACGTCAATTCCCTGGCGGCGGGCGTTGGCTCCAACGACATCGGTCTCGACCGAGGGCAGCTCGGCCGCTCGCGGGTGGTGAAATTCATCCGCAGCGGCCCGAAGGTGCTGTTGGTGCAGCCCAACTACCGCTACCGCGCCACGAGCGACAATCCCTTCGAACAGCGCGCCGTGGAAGAGGCGTTTGCGCAGAGCGTACTCTGGGGCTTCGAGGTGACGGCCGAAGAAGAGGGCCGCGTGCTGGTGGATGCCTCCCAATTCTTCCTGCGCGACGCCCACAACGTGGCCGGCCGCTTGAAACAGCGCGGACAGGGGCAGTATCGCCTGGAACCGTCTCGTTGCGCCTTTTATTTGCCCCGAACCAAAAATTTTCCCAAAAACACGGAGATCGAAGCGATCCTCACCTTCGTGGGCGAGCCAAAGGGAGGCTACATCCACGATGTCACGCCATCGCCCGAGGCGGTTACCGTGCGGCAGCATCATTCCTTCATCGAACTGCCGGATGACGGCTACCAGCCGCGCGCCTTCGATCCGCGGGCCGGCTTTTTCAGCATCCGCTATGCCGATTACGCCACACCGCTGGGCGAGCCCATGGTCAAACGGCTCATCGCCCGCCACCGGCTGAAAAAGGAAGACCCCACCGCGCCGGTGAGCGAACCGGTGGAGCCGATTGTCTATTACGTGGACCGCGGCACGCCGGAGCCGATCCGCTCGGCGCTGATGGAAGGTGCAAGCTGGTGGAATCAGGCGTTCGAGGCCGCCGGATACAAAAACGCCTTCCGTGTGGAACTGCTGCCGGAAGACGCCGATCCGATGGACGTGCGTTACAACGTCATCCAGTGGGTGCACCGCGCCACCCGCGGCTGGTCGTACGGCGGTTCGGTGCGGGACCCGCGCACCGGCGAGATCATCAAAGGCCATGTCACCCTCGGCTCCCTGCGCGTGCGGCAGGATTACCTGATCGCCGAGGGGCTGCTGGCGCCGTACGAAACCGGCAAGCCGGTCTCGCCGAAAATGCGCGAAATGGCGCTGGCGCGCATCCGGCAGCTCGCGGCGCATGAGGTGGGCCACACCCTCGGCCTGGCGCACAACTTCGCCGCCAGCGTCAACCACCGCGCTTCGGTCATGGACTACCCCCATCCCCTCATCAAGCTGGATGCCGACGGCAACATCGATCTTTCCGAGGCGTACGACGTGGGCATCGGTGAATGGGACAGGGTGGCGATCACCTACGGCTATCAGGATTTTCCGCCGGGCACAGACGAGAAACAGGCGCTGAACGCCATTTTGGAGAAGGCCATCCGCGAGGGCCATCTATTCATCACCGATCAGGATGCGCGGCCGGCGGGCGGGGCGCATCCGCTGGCACATCTGTGGGACAACGGCGCCAATGCCGTGGATGAGCTCGGCCGTATTCTCGACATCCGGCGCGTGGTACTCGAGCGCTTCGGCGAGACCAACATCCAGCCCGGCGCGCCGTATGCCACCCTGGAAGAGGTGCTGGTGCCGGTGTATCTGCTGCACCGGTATCAAATCGAGGCAGCGGCCAAAGTGCTGGGTGGGCTGTACTACACCTACGCCCTGCGCGGCGGTCCGCAGAAGATTCTGGACATGATTCCCCCACAGGAGCAGCGCCGCGCGCTGGCCATGCTGCTGCGCACATTGCAGCCGGATGAACTGAAACTGTCCGAAAAAATTCTGAACCTGATCCCGCCGCGGGCGTTCGGCTATGCGCGCAACCGCGAGCTGTTCCGCATCCGCACATCGCCGGCGTTCGATGCCATCTCGCCGGCCGAAACCGCAGCCAACATGACCCTGCGCCTGCTGTTCCATCCGGAACGCGCTGCCCGGCTGGTGCAGTACCACGCACGGGACAGTCGGTTTCCGAGCTTCGCGGAGGTGGTCGACCGCATTTTGAAGGCCACGTGGTACGCCAAACCTGGCAAGGGCTACGAGGCGGAAATCCGCCGGGCGGTGGACGCGCTGGTGGTGAAACATTTGATGGAGCTGGCCCAAAACGCGCAGGCGGCGCATCAGGTGCGCGCCGTCGCATTTCAAAAACTGGATGAGCTGAAATCGTGGCTGCGGCAGAGGATTTCGCGCGAAAAGGATGAGGCGCAACGGGCGCATTTTCGGTTCACCGCCTGGCTCATCGAGCAGTTCCAGCGCGATCCGAAAAGCCACCCGGATGTGCAGTCGCTGCCGCCGCCTGACGGCCCGCCCATTGGCTCGGCGGCGAAATGGGATGGGTTGTGTCGGATGGCCACGGGATTTTAGCATTATGCAAATGCGCATTCATCCAATTTTTGCTGACGTCTTTTAGCCCGGATTCGCCATGATTTCATTCAACCTTGATTTCCTCCATGTCACAGAAATGCATGGCACAATGTCGGTCATTCTTCTATTTCTATCCATGCTCTTTGTTACATGGTTTAAATATAAGTCCAATATTATCCAGGCTATGCCGGTTGTTTCTCCCCAACCCGGGAAAATAGAATCACTTTGCTGGCGTATTATGGTTGTTCCAACTGTCGCAGAGGTGGCAGTCCGCTATGCATGTTTTCTCCCATCCGCAAAAAAATTCTTGCATTTTTGTCATTTTACAATAATTTGTGAATATGAAATGATTTATAAATCAATTTAATAAATAGCCATTTCTGCCAGTCCGCCTTGCGGCGGCATGCGCCCTCTGGCAGATGATCCGGCTACATGGGAAACATGGGAGGGAGAATCATGCGCAGTCATCTCACTGTCCGTTTATGGGGGGGATTTACTTCCTGCTGCTTGCTTGTCCTCATCTCCACCTCAAGTTTGTTGGCCCAGCGCGCCTCGATCAAAGGTAAAATTTTCGATAAAGAAACCGGTGAAGCCTTGCCAGCGGCCAATATCATTGTTCAGCCAGCCGATAAAAATCTCCGCTCCACTGGAGCGGCCTCCGGACTTAATGGTGCATTCGAAATTTCCGACTTGGAGCCCGGGCAGTACGCTCTGACCGTCACATACATCGGCTACAACCAATACAGCGCCAATATCACCCTGGCACCCGGGGAGATCAAAACGGTTGAAATCCATCTGGTTCCTACTGGTATCAAAGTGAATCCCATTTCGGTGACAGCGTCGCGGCGGCCGGAAAAGCTGCTGGAAGCGCCTGCTTCCATTTCCATTGTCGATGCCGAGCAGGTGCAGGCGCGAACCAGCCTGACCACTGTGGATCACCTTCAGGCGTTACCTGGGGTAGACATTGCGCAGTCTGGATTGGTGCAGGCCAATATCGTCACGCGCGGCTTCAATGGAGTGTTTTCCGGCGCGCTGCTGGTGCTCACCGATAATCGCATCGCGCGAGTGCCATCCCTACGGCTCAATGCATACAGCCTCATTCCGGCCACCAACGATGATATCGAACGCATCGAAATTGTGCTCGGGCCAGGATCGGCGCTGTATGGCCCGAACAGCGCCAATGGCGTCATGCACATTCTCACCAAGTCGCCGTTTCAGTCAGAGGGAACGGTGATCAGCATCGGCGGAGGCGGTAAAAATCTGTTCCTTTCTAGTCAAGCACCTTCCGATGCACAAAATATTTTCATCAGCAGTTTTCGCCATGCCAAGGTGATTAATGAAAAAATCGGTTATAAAATTTCTGGCATGTATTATCGTGGGCAGGATTGGAAGTACTTCGATCCAGCCGAGCCGAAACGCATCTTGAAAGGCAAACAAACGCCACAAGGGCGCATTGCGGTCGGTGATAGCGTGGACAACCAGCGCGATTTTAATGTGGAAAAATTTTCACTAGATGCCCGCATCGATTTTTTGTTCAATGACCACACCCAGCTCATTCTCAGTGGCGCGGTTCAGCAAATCGACCAGATCGAGCTGACCGGCATTGGTGCAGCGCAGGGCAAAAACTGGACGTACATCTATGGTCAGGCGCGTTTCAATTATAAAACCCTGTTCGCACAGGCCTTTATCAATACCAGCAATGCTGGCGATACCTACCTGTTGCGCACCGGCGATCTGATCGTCGATAACTCGAAGCTGATCGTCGGCCAGGTGCAGCACTATGTTTCTTTCGGTGATCGACAGCGTTTTACCTACGGCGTGGATATGTTGCTGACCCGACCGGACACCAAAGGCACCATCAACGGCCGCAACGAACAGGACGACGACATGAACGAATACGGTGTGTATTTGCAATCCGAAACCGCGCTGTCGCCGAAGTTGGAGATGGTGCTGGCCGCGCGCTACGATCGGCACAACCGGCTCACCAAAGGCGTGTTTTCACCGCGCGCCGCGCTGGTTTTCAAGCCAACGACTGGCCACAACTTCCGACTGACTTACAACCGGGCTTTCAATACCCCTGACAACAACAACCTGTTCCTGGATATCCTTTCCGCACAGGATGTGTTTGGGCTTGGCGCCATGCTGGAACCAGCATTTGGATTCCGTCCGATGACCGATATCCGAGCTCAGGGCGTGCCCCAAACCGGCTTCCACTTCAGCCGAACCAGCGCCGGCCGGTTGCAATTCCGATCGCCGTTTGCGCCGCTGGCCGGTCTCGATCCGTCCACATTCATCGACATGGATGATCCCAATTTTACCAATGTCATGTGGAGCGTGGCCAGTCAGCTTATTCTGGCTGGACTTAAAGAAGAGTTTCGCCAGCCGCTCAAAGAGCAGGGATTCAGCGATGCCTTCATCGATCAACTCTTCAAGGACTTCGAGCAGTCCATTCTTCCCAAAACGGTTCAGGGGGTCCGGAACACGCTGTTGCGGCTCGATCCGGAGACAGCAGGATTTGTTCCAGTAAGCGAAAACGAAATTACCGATATCGCCCCCTTGAAACCGTCGATCACCGAAACATTCGAAGCAGGCTATAAGGGCGTTTTGGGCAACAAATTGATGTTCAGCATTGACGTGTATCACACGCGAGTCAAAGACCGGGTTGGTCCGCTGTTTATTGAAACCCCGAATGTTTTTCTGGATCAAACCTCTCTTGGGCAGACGCTTTTGCTGCAATTCCAACAAAACCTGGATCAATCGTCCAACTTTCTGCTCAAGGGCATTCTTGGCCAACTCGATCTTCCGGATAATGGCGGCAATGGCAATGGCACCCCGGCTGATGAGCTGGCAGCCCTGTTCACCTCTAACGCGGCTCAAATTCCTTTTGGCACGGTTACGCCCAGGGAAGCTCTAGATCCCAACGCCATTATTCTCACCTACCGAAACTTCGGCGATGCCTCTTACTCCGGGCTCGACTTCGGCTTCCAGTATTATTTGAATTCCCGCTGGACGTTGAGTGGTTCGTATTCCTATGTGAGCAAGAATTTTCTCACTAAAGAGGAGGCCCAGGCACCTTTCGACGTAGCGCTGAATGCACCAAAGCACAAAATGGGCTTGAGTGTGCAATATCGCAATCCGGAGAACGGCTTTGATGTGCAACTGCGGGGTCGCTATGTGGATGGATTTCCGCTCATTGCGGGCGTGTACAAGGGGCACATTCAGACCTACACCCTATTCGACCTGAACCTGGGCTATCAGGTCAACGAAAAAACGCGCATCACCCTGACCATCAACAACCTGTTCGACAAGCGGCATCGCGAGATGATCGGTGCACCGGAACTCGGCCGGTTGATCTTGTTGCGCGCTCAACAAATTTTGTAACCTTCACACCCTGAACTCCCGATGCGTTGTCCCCCGATCATCCAACCTCGGTTGGAGATCGGGGGACTGGGTGTTTCCTGTCCCTTTCCCCTCAGTTTTTCAGCAATTGAGACAACGCTTCCTGAATTTCGGCCAGGGTAAACGGTTTCTGGATGAAGCCTGCCTTGCTGGTACTGGCAAATTTTTGCATGGTTTCATCTTCATTGTAGCCGCTGGTCAGCAGCACGGGAACCTGCGGATTGATTTTGTTCAGTTCTTTAAGCACTTCGAAACCGCTCATTTCGGGCATGGTCATATCCAGCAGCACGGCGCGGATATCCGACTGATGCTGTTTGAACACCTCGATACCCTCCCGACCATCGCGGGCCAGAATCACCTTGAAACCGAGCCGGTTGAGTATTTTGCGCGAAATTTTGCGTACCATTTCTTCATCGTCCACCACCAGCACCTGCCCGCTGCCCTGCCAGTGTTTCTCGTCCGGCGTATTCGCTTCCGCGCGCCGCTGTGCCATGCCTGCCATGGGAAACAGTACCTGAAACGTGGTTCCCTTGCCTTCCTCAGAAATCACATGGATCGTTCCCTTGTGGCCCCGCACGATGCCGAGCACCGCCGCCAGGCCTAATCCGCGGCCGGTAAATTTGGTGGTGTAAAAGGGATCGAATATTTTCCGCAACTGACCCGGTGTAATCCCCACGCCATCGTCCTTGACTTCCAGGCAGACGTATTTTCCCGGTTTCACATATTCGCTCAAAATCGCATCGTGGATGAACTCTTCATCGACCTCGTACAGATAGGTGGAAAGGCAGATCTCACCAGGTCGGTCGCCGATCGCCTCCGAAGCGTTGGTGATCAGGTTCATGATAATTTGCTGGATTTGCGCGGCATCCGCTTCAATTAGTGGCAGCGGGTCCTGCAAATTATAAATCAGGCGAATCTTTTTGGAGATGGATACTTTCAGCAGTTCGCCGATTTCCCGCACCAGGTTGGACAGGTCCAGGGCTTCGATGACAAACTTTCCTCGGCCGGAATAGGCCAACAATTGTTTCGTGAGGTCTGCAGCACGCTTGCTCGCCAGTTCAATTTGCCGGATGTGTTCCGCCACCGGCGAGTCCGGCGGCAGATCGATGCTGGCCAGGTTGGCGTTGCCGAGAATGCCGGCCAGCAGATTGTTGAAATCGTGCGCAATGCCACCGGCCAGAATGCCCAGGCTTTCCAGTTTTTGGGCATGCTGCATTTTGCGTTCCAACTTTTTGCGCTCCTCCTCGGCGATCTGCCGATCCAGTTCAGCCATGATGCGCATGGCAAAAATCTTCATGATCGATCTCGCCAGGTCCTCATTTTCGCCGATATCCGGGCCCAAGGCCAGAATGGCTCCCAGGCATTTGCCGGCCGGATTCTTGATGGACGTCAACAGCACCTTGCAGCCCTGGCAACTCTGGCGCAAACTCTCCGGGAGAGATAGAATTTCATCGATTGGCAGCACCATAAAGTCGACGTCAACCATGAGTTCGGACCACACTTTATCCGAAAGCCGGAAACTAAAATTGTCTTTGAGCCGTCCGGACTCCACCGAAGCCAGGGTTTCAAACGCATTTTCTTTGAAATTTTTGATTCGAGCGATGCACACATGCTGCGATTTGATAGCGTCGTGAAGATAGTGCGCCATGGTATGAAAAAACTGTTCGCCGCTGACTGTGGACACCCCGACTGCCGCCATGTGCAGCGCTTCCTCGATCTTCTTTTTCTCGGTGATGTTTTCGAGCGTGCCTTCGAAATAGAGTACATTGCCATGATCATCCTTGACCGCGCGATCGTTCATCAACACGGTAATCGGAGTGCCATCTTTGCGTTTGAGTTGAAGTTCAACATTGTACAAACGGCCTTCGCGAGTTACCATCCGGGCCAGCCTGTGTCGGTCTTCCGGATGCAGATACAGGTCATCCGGCAACCGCAAATTCAACACTTCTTCCTCGGAATCGTAGCCCAGCATCCTCACAAGCGCCGGATTGACGGTGATGAATCGCCCTTCCACCGTACTCTGATAGATCCCCTCTGCCGAATTTTCAAAGATACTGCGAAATTTCTTTTCCGATTGCCGCAACAACTCCTGCGACTGGATCAGGCGGATGGCCGAAGCCAGATGATCGGCGAGCACCTGGCCCATTTGCACATCTTCAGGATGAAATTTTCGGGGCTCATCGAACAGCAAAATAATTTTACCCAGCAGCACATTTTCCCCGATGAGTGGCACCACAGCCATGCTGCGGATGCGGTGCCTTGCAAAAAACGTCTTCACCTTTTCACCGAGGGAGGCGCTTGTTAGGTCTTCGATATAAACGGCCTCTGTCGTTTGGTGATCGTGGTTCCATTTCGGCAGTTGATCCAGCTCCTGCAGGAACTGGTGGGAGAGCCCGCGGCTGGATGCGATCCGCATCTCATCCCGGTTGGGCTCATTTTTGAGATCTATGAACACCACCTGTTCACACTGGAAAATGCTCTGAATGGCATCGATACCGATTTCATAGGCCTCAGGCAGGTTCTTGGCGCCAATCAAACGATTGGCGGCCTCGCGCACTTTCTCGGTGTGGTAGTATAGGCGCGTCAATTTGGCTTCGGCCTCCTTTCGGGCCGTAATATCCACAAACATAGCCAGTGAGCCGATAACCTCACCATTAGAATTCACTTCCGGGATGGCATACAGAACCGTATGCAACACCTTACCGAATCTGGTGAGTAAACTCCGTTCTTCCTCAGTGAAATTTCCACTGGTGGCCCGCTGATAGCCGCCGCTTTTGAGACGAACCACAGAATCCTCGGAGTAAAAATCCTCCAGCGGCCGCCCGATGACTTCTTCCCTCGAGTATTCCAGCCGGCTGAGGAACAGTTCATTGCAATCCGTAATGATGGGTTGGTCATCCAGCCTTTGGGTAATGACATACATCACCGGCGCCCGGTCGAAAAGCCGGCGGTATTTCAGCTCCGCAGCCCGCAACAACTGTGTGGTTTTCTTTTCCTCGGTTACATCCCGGGCGGTGGCGTAAATGGACTGATTCTGGGCAATCGCTTTCGCCGACCAGCTCAACCAGCGGAATTCGCCGTCCTGGTTGCGCAGCCGGCTCTCGAACGTCACGTGTTCGGTTCCGGCGGCAAGCAGGTCGAACATCTGCCGCACATTGTCCACATCTTCGGGATGCGTCAGCTCAAACACGGTGGTTTCGGCCACCTGTTTCTCTTTCAGGCCAATGCCCCGCAAAAAGCTGGTGTTGATTCGACGAAATCGGCCATTGAAATCCAGGATGCACATGAAATCCAGCGCCACATCAAAGAACTGCTTCAGCTCACGTTCAGCGAATTCCTGCTCCGTCACATCCCGAAACACAAACACGCTGCCGCCATGCAGTCCATTTTGCTCGATGGGCGAAATGTGGATCTCAATACGTTTCACTCGATCCGGTGCAATCTGGAAATCCAGCGGCTGAGTGGTCCATACACGTGTCAGCGCCTGCGCAGCCTCCTTATAGAGCTTTTCCATCGAAAAACCGGAAACATCGCGAATTTTCTGAAATAGCCAGCTCACCGGTTTTTGCAGGATGTCCTCTTCACGGAATTGCAACATTGTAAGAGCGGAGGAATTGGCGTAATTAATCATGCCGCTGGCGTTGGCCGAAATCACGCCGTCCTGAATGCTGCCGAGGGTGGTTGACAACCAGCGCTCCTGCTCCCGAATGCGTTTTTCGGTTTTATGCTTATACAACGCCATATCAATCTGCAACAGCAGCGCCTGCTCATCAAACGGCTTGCAAATATAACCATAGGGCATGGTGGCCTTGGCGCGCCGGAGGGTATCTTCATCCGCAAAAGCCGTCAGGTAAATCACCGGAACATCTCGGTGTTGGCGAATCAGGTTCGAGGCCTGAATGCCATCCATGTCGCCTTTCAACCGGATATCCATCAGAATCAGGTCCACGGCATGCTGCATGGTAAAATCCACCGCCGCAGCACCGGTATCAAAAACTCCCGCTACCTCATATCCGGCCTGTCCCAGGGTCATTTTCAGATCTCTGGCGATGATGCTTTCATCCTCGACGATCAGAATCGTCTGTCTGGCCATCCCGAGTCTCCTTACTGGCTCGATGCAGAAACCGGAGTTGTATCGAAAGTTGATTTATTTCTTCAGGGCTGTTTGTATGAGATTCAACAGGGCATCAGACATGAACGGTTTTTGAATAAAGCCGGCCAGTCCTTCCTCATACAGCGCGTCGGTGACGCCATTTTCGGCATAGCCGCTGGTTAGAATCACGGGAATGTTGCTGGACATCTCTCGCAAGCGCCGGAAGGTGGACACCCCATCCAAGCCCGGCATGGTCATGTCCAGAACCACCAGGTCGATCTCTGAGATGTGAGCATCAAACTGCTGGATGGCCTCCTGACCGTCGGTGGCCAGGAGTATATCGAATCCGGCCTGCTCCAGGATTTTGCGCACCATAGTGCGCACCATTTCCTCATCATCCACCACCAGCACCTTTCCCTTACCGCGAAACGAGCGCGGTGCCTGCGATGTTTGATTGGATACATCTTCCCCGGCTTGGAGGTTCCTTGCAGCCGGGAACAACACATAAAATGTGGTTCCCTGACCGGATTTTGATTCCACCATAATGTTCCCCTTGTGTCCTCTGACTATACCAAGGACCGTGGCCAAACCCAGGCCGCGGCCGGTGAATTTTGTGGTAAAAAACGGGTCGAAAATCTTCTGCAAGGTCTCGCTATCCATGCCCTGGCCTGTATCGGTCACCTGGATATACACATATTCGCCCGGCGGAGTGACATCTTTCAAATACAGCCGTTCCTGATCGGCATTCCCAACGTGCTTGATTCCCGTGGATAACGAAATAATGCCACTGCCATCGCCAATGGCTTCTGAGGCGTTGGTGATCAAATTCATTACAATCTGCTGGATTTGGGTAGGATCGCCCTTAATCAGTGGGAGATCGGATTTCAAATCTAGCATGAGCTGGATATTTTTAGACACGGAAATGCCCAGTAGCGGTTTCATATCTTCGATGAGTTCAGAAAGATTGAGCGCGCGGCTGGAAATTTTGGCTTTTCCAGAATAGGCCAAAAGCTGACGCGTCAGTTCTGCGGCACGCTTGCCGGCCACCTCGATTTGTTCCAGAATGTCACGTGCGGGCGATCCATCAGGAATTTCCTGCAGGGCCAGCTCGGCGTTACCAAGAATGCCGACCAGCAGATTGTTAAAATCGTGGGCAATCCCCCCCGCAAGAATACCCAGACTCTTTAGTTTTTCAATATGACGGAGCTGTTTTTCCATGTTGAGCTTTTCCTGCTCAGCAATGTACCGTTCCAGTTCCGCCTCTGCCCGGATGGCAAAAATACGGAAAAACGTCTCGATGCGTTCCAAAGCCTGCAGCGGTTCGTCGTCCATGATCATCAATATGCCGATGGGCTTCTTCTCGCCGCTAAACAGTGGGCCACCAATATAGCATTCAATCCCCATTCGCTGCAGCAATTCGTTATTTGGAAATAGCTTTTTCACGCTGTGGGGATAGATAATAAAATGGCTGCCCAGCACATGCTCACACGGCGATCCTTCAATATCATACTCGAAGTTATCTCGCAACTGCCCCCGCTCACTGAAAGCCAGGGTTCGCAACTTTCTCTGATGATCCAATATGCGGCTGATGACGGCATAACGAACATTGAGCAGCCGAGTCATGCTGGTGACCAAATTCTGAAAAAACGTCTCACCGGTGTAAGACGATAATCCCAGGGAAACTTCTCGCAAAACCTGGTCGAAGTTTTGCCGGTCGGTAATATCGCGAAAGACGATGACCTCTCCCTGATGCTTCTGGTGCATATCGCTCAGTTTTGCGACCGACACCTCGATCACATACGTTTTGCCGCGACTATTTTTGAGCAACATCCTGTTTAAAAACAGTTTGCCGTTGCCGGAAAATGTGCGCAACCGACCGGCGGTTTTAGCGGGCTCTCCCTGAAACGGTAACGGATTGAACACCTCGGTCAGTGGTTTGCCAAGGGTGCTATCGGCGCTATAGCCCGTTAGCGCCTCGGCTTTTGGGTTAAGGAAAATTACCTGCCCGCTCTCATCCGTGCCGATGACCGCATCCTCGATGCTGTTCAAAATGGCCTGCAACCGCTGTTCACGTTCACGAATGCCCTTCTCAATCTTGTGCTTGTATAGTGCCATGCTTAGAGTGGTTCGCAGTTCCAATTCATCGAATGGCTTCAGAATGTAGCCATAGGGCTCGGTGAGCTTGGCGCGCTCAAATGTCTGAGAATCCGCGTAAGCAGTTAGATAGACCACAGGAATCTGCAACTGCTTTATAATGGCCTTCGCTGCTTCAATGCCGTCCATTTTGCCTTTGAGTCGGATATCCATCAGTAGCAGGTCGGGACGGGTATCGAGCGCCACACGAATGGCCAGTTCACCGGAAGAAGCCACGCCGACCACTTCATATCCCAAGCGCTGGAGCCGGTTCTGGATATCCAGGGCGACGATATTTTCATCTTCAACGATGAGCACTCGCGTACGCCTTTGTTTCGTCTTTTCTGCGCTCTTTAGACTGCTCATACACTGCGTCCTTTATATGAGATTCACTTCCATTTCTCAGAATGAGCTCCATTAATCCAGTCGCAATTCTTGAAATGGAAATTTTAAATCAATACGGGTTCCGTTGTTATATTTAATTTGCAATTGCCCGTGGAGTTGCTCGGTCAGGGTCTGAACCAGATGCATGCCTAATCCCCCAGAATTCTCCTGGTTTTTCCTTTTGTGCAGCCCCACCCCGTTATCCTGCATGATTAGTTCACACCAACCATTTTGTCGGTTGAATTGCAATTGAATCTGCCCGGAAGGCTTGCCCTGAAACGCATGCTTAATGGCGTTGGATAGCAGCTCATTGAGAATCAATCCACAAGGGATAGCGCGATCGACCGGCAGAAAAACCGAATCCACATCAATGTCGATGTGAATGTTTTGCACCAGCCGTGAATAACTGGCCATGAGGTAATTTACCAGTTGGCGAACATAACTGGCAAAATCCACGCGGGCCAGATCCGGCGATTGATATAGCATTTCATGAATCAGCGCGATGGTGCGAATGCGGTGTTGACATTCCTGTATCATTTGCCACACTTTTTCATCTTCCACGCCCTTCAACTGCAAATTGAGCAGGCTGGAAATAATTTGCAGATTGTTTTTTACACGATGATGAATTTCTTTCAGCAGCACGACCTTCTCGGCCAGAGACTTTTGAATTTGCTTTTCCGCGATTTTGCGCTCGCTGATATCGCGCCCAATGCCCTGAACGGCCACCGGTTTGCCTTGGCGCCAGATGAGTTTGGTACTCACTTCAATGGGAATGCGCCGGCCGCGCCGATCCAGGATTTCCAATTCATAGGTGGTAATTGCGAGGCCCTGCAATTTCTCAGTGATTTTTTTTTGGGCGATTTCCAGTTGGTCCGCTGGCAAAAATTCTGAAATGTTATGGCCAATAATCTCCTCTCGCGGAGCCTTTATCAATTTTTCTACCGCCTTATTCACGGAAAGAATAGTACCATCGACGTCGTGGGTATAAATCATGTCGTTGGCGTTTTCAAAAATTTCGCGGTATTTTTCTTCACTTTGCCGCAATAGTTCATCCTGTCGTCGCTTATTAACGATGTAGCCAATAGATAGCATGAGCACCATGAAGCCGAGGATCGACATGGGTACCAGAAACAGCGGACGCAAATATAAAGGCGGCAGTACTTCAAACTCATAGTAGTAAACTTCGGATCGATTGCCCAAGAAGCCTTCCACCTGCACCTCGAATACATGCTTACCATATTTCAAACTGGTATAAATAGCCTCGTTGCGAATTGCCCAGGGCGACCACTCCTGTCTATCAATGCGATATCGGCTTTCCATTTCATCCGGGAGCATATCCCCCATATAACTAAGCGGTTGCCAGCGGAAAATGATGTTCCCCTTGTTTTGCAAGGGCGGGGACAGAATCAATGTGGGCCTGGGTTGAGCTTTTTCTGTCAGATGCAACACATTGAGGCCGCCACCCAGAGTGCCAATGTACACCTGGTTTTTCTCCACCAGGATGGGCCAAACTTTCGGATAATTCAGGCCCTCACGCTCGGCAATGTGCTGCCAAATGCCGTTTTTGCGCACCCACACCCCTTCGTCGCTGCCCACCCAAATGCGTCCTTGCGCATCGGTGGTGATGCTCCAGATGTCACCGCCGGGATAATCATTCAAATAGCGAACTTCGTATCCCTGATCGGTTGGTTGCAAATATCCAAGCCAGCGGTTTTGGGATGAAAACCAGATTCGGTTCTCAACATCCACGGCCAGGCTAAAGACTCGATTTGTTTTCATCCCCTCCGGTTGTTGCCAATAGGACCACCTGCCCTCTTTCCAGCGACCAATGCCTTTGGCTGTGCCAAACCATAACGAACCATCCGGACTTTCGACAAAGGAATATACCCGATTGTGCGGCAGGCCTTTCAGGGTGCTCCATTGTTCGAATTGACCCCGTTCGTACACGAATGCGCCGGGCCCTTCCCAACTATCAGGGGCGCTTCCCGCCGTCGTCAAACCGAGAAACCACAACCGGCCCCGGCGATCGCGAACGATTTTGTGAATATGGCCGGCCTCCAAACCATCTTCGGTTCCAAAATAACGCCACTGCCGACCATCCCAGCGATACGCCCCCTGGAAGGCGAGCCCGCTGGAAATCCAAATATGGCCGTCAGTATCCTCGGCCAGCCCGGTGACGGTGTAAATTTTCCGGCCATCGATTTCATCAAAAAAAATCACCGTGCTGTCCGGCTTGCGCACCAGCACTCCGGCCGACGTGGCCAGCCACAAGCTACCGTCGCTGCCGAGCAAAATTTCATTGATGTTGTTGCGCAAATCGAACACCGGAAAGGACCACGTCGTCCAGCGTTTGGACTCCATCTTAAACAGATATACCCCCCAGGCGGTTGCAAACCACACATTGCCATTGTGATCGAATAGCGCTGTGCGTGCGTTCATCAATTCGGGCGGTTGATACGGCAAAAACATCCAGCGATTTTTTTCTTTATATAAAATTTCACCGGATTCCAGAATGCAGATGGCTTTACCATCGTTATCAAGAATGATATTATCAGCTATGGCGCCTGCAAAAAACGGATCCCGTCTGAGCTGACCATACTTTTGCCAGGTCCAAACGCCGGCCATGCGAATTGGCTCATTAATTATACAAGCTCCGTCACCGCGAACATTCTCAACGATACGCTCAATGATCACATCGGTCCCGGAGGCACACAGCATCCTTTCCCAACCTTTCGGCGTCCATAGATAGAGGCATTTTTTCGCGGATAGCCACAGTCGGTGACCGCTCGTGTACCAGAAATGCCGTCGGCGTTTTCGCGGGATGCGTGTCGGCAAGTTCATCGAACGCAGCTCACGCGTTTCCAGATTGTATAGCCAGGCCTTCCCCTCGTTCGAGGTATGCATCCAGGCAAACAGCAAGATTTCGCCTGTGGGCGATGGTAAGGCCGTGCAAAGGGTGTACTCTTCGCCAATGGAAACGCTGATCTTCTCGAAACCATTTTGATTGCCAAAATACACACCATCGGCCTGATGGACGACCAGATAATTTTCACGAGCCGGGGTGACCCGGATGATCCGGTGCGTTGGCAGACCATAGGTAGAGTCAATTTTGATCCAGCCGTAGCCGTCGTAATAAGCCAATCCAAGGCTGGTAACGGCCCATAACGTACCATCTGAGGCCTGGAGCAAATCGGTCACGAAATTGGACGGCAGACCGTGCTGAGTAGTGTATTTCACCCATCGCCAGGCCTCAGAAAACCGGTTTAGACGGGAGCGGCCAATGATGGTCTCAGGCCAGATGGACAGGCCTACAGTCAGGACAGCGGTCCAATACAGAAATCGCCAAAGACGATGCGTAACCAACGTACTTAAACCTCCTGCAATTGTTTGGCTTGCGTTTCGCGTTGACGCGTTCGCGTCTGAAAAACGATCTGGAATCGCGCGCCAGCGTGACGATGTTCGATATGCATCTTACCATCGATCTGATTGATGAGCGAGCGCACCAATTGCAATCCCAATCCTTGGATCTCGGCGGCGTTGAAATCGGCCGGTAGGCCAATGCCGTCATCCTGTATTTCTAAATGCACGGTGTTTTTATTGCGGTACAACTTCACCTTGATGCACCCCGTTGGCTTTTGTTCGCGCGGAAAGGCATATTTGAGCGCATTGGTCAGCAGCTCATTAACAATCAGACCGCAGGGAATGGCATAATCCAAATCGAGAAACAGAGGCTGCAAATCGAGGTGAAGCTGAACGCGAGAGGGGATGGTTTCATGGGACCGCATCAGGGTGCCGGCGAGCTGGCGCACGTATTCGGCAAAATTCAGGTGCGCGAAATCTCTGGATAGGTAGAGTTTCTCATGCACCAGCGCCAGCGATTTGATCCGATTCTGACTTTCTTTGATGATATGTATCAAGGTGTGATCCTGTACACTGCGCGCCTGCAGCGTGAGCATGCTGGAAATAATCTGCATGTTGTTCTTGACGCGATGGTGAATTTCTTTGAGTAGGATTTCTTTTTCATGCAGTGATTTTTTAATCTCAGTTTCTGCCTGCTTCTGCAGGGTAATATCCAGCGCCACGCCGATGGTGCCGATGATATTCTCCTGCTGGTCGCGCAGCGGCTCGATGTTCGCCCGATAAAATTGCTTTTTCCACTTGAATTCAAATTCTCTCGATTCACCATGCAGCGCTGCCTGGTGCTCGTCCATCAGGACTTTCAGTTCCTGAGCGCCGGCGAACAAATCCGCCAGTGATTTTCCAGCTGCATCGGACTCATCAATGCCGATGTCCCGGCTGCCGGCACCAAAAACCGATGTCAGTTTCAACGTCAAATCGGTGGTCCAGTGAATCGCCGGAATTTGCTGGGTAAGCAAGCGTAACCAGGTTTCGCTTTCTTTTAAAGCCAGCTCCGCATTTTTACGTTCGGAAATATCACGCACCGCCACGACGCGATAATTTGCCTCTTTACTTCGGATGACCTTCCCGCATATTTCCACATAAAACGTTTCACCATTTTTACGCACCGCTTCAATCTCATACGGCTCTTTCTGACCTGTGGCGATGGTTCGCTGCACAACCAACCGATATTCCGGCTTGACCAGATCCATCGCATTCATACCAATCATTTCTTTTACACTATATCCGCACATAGCGGCCAGAGATTCATTAACATCGATGACTCGTGCATTTTCATGAATAATCACTCCCTCGCGCGTGGCCTCAGAGAAACGTTTGTAGCGTTCCTGCATCTCGTGAGCATTTTGTAGCGCCCGTTCCAGCATGGCCTGTTTTTGTTTGGTTTGAATAAAATACATGTTCATCTGCTTGAATGCCTGAATTCGCGAGCTGTGAATAATGTAACCCAGAATTTCGGACACGAATAGGGTCGTGCCATAGTGCAGCCACGATCCGAAATCGCCCGGAGAAAAAACCAGCAACATGACGTTCCAACCGACAAATATACCAACCAGTACGAGAATCACCAGGGATGTGGAAAGCAAATAAATGCCCGCCCCCATGGCTAACACCATTAAATTGATGCTGTGGATTGGATCACGGGTGAGGCCGATCTGGAGCATGGCGTCCACAAAAATGATTAGCGCAAGAAACCCGGCATGTTTTTCGATATTTTTATAGCTTTCAAAATGTTTTAGTACCCAGAGTCCCTGGAACAACAATATCAATGCGGCGGCAAGCGACACAATGATCTGTGTACCCTGGTTGCGAGTTTGAGCAATAAAAATATGATACCCACCGGCTATGGCAAAAACCAGTGCCATGGCTGGAATTAATTTGATCAGATTGTTACGTAAACTGACTTGCAGTGCACTATACAGGGTATTATCAAGCTGATCGGGACGAAATTGCTTTAATTTTTTGAAATTTGAGAGCATTTTTATTTCTGAAGCCTACGTTGCAAACCATTTCGTGCCTGCAGAATTGAATGCGCGAAGGGAAAATTGGGTTGGTTGAGAAAAAAATCTTATTATATTAACTATCTGACATGGTTCGTCCCGGGTTGGTTCATGAATCATCCCTGCATCGTTCTTCAGCCCTGGCGGCAGATATCAGTGCCCCCCCGGTCCTCGAAATTTGTTTTGTTTGTCGAAAAAATTTTAAAACATACGGATATCCAAAACCAGTTACCAAAATAAAGATATACCGTATGTTTTTAAAAAAGTTATGGCGGATTGTATTCTGACAATATAAAATTCAGGGGCTAAATTGGCAATCATTTTTCCTTGATTTAAATGATTATGAACGAAATTTAATTTTTGTTCGTCTGAAATTGTACACCTTTTTCTCCAGGAGACATTTCATGGAAAACATTCCCAACGGCGGAGCGCAAGTTGCGCAGGTTTTGCAGAAAGAAGGCATCACGCATCTATTCACGTTATGCGGTGGGCACATTGCGCCGATTTATCTGGCGGCCGGTTATACCGGCATCCGCGTCATCGATGTACGACACGAGCAGGCTGCCGCCCACGCCGCGGACGGCTGGGCGCGGGTAACGCGGCATCTGGGTGTGGCCGTGGTCACGGCCGGCCCGGGGGTGACCGATGCCGTGACTGGCGTTACCAATGCGTATTTTGCCGACAGCCCTGTGCTGGTACTCGCTGGAAGCGCGCCGGTGCAGGAGTGGGATCGCGGGGCGCTGCAGGAAATGAACCAGATCGACCTGTTCAAGCCCATCACCAAATGGGCCAAAGTAGTGACTGATCCGAAGCGCATTGGCGAATACACGGCCAACGCCATTCGCGAAGCCCTCAGCGGCCGGCCTGGCCCGGTGTATCTCGAACTGCCCATCGACGTGCTGATGGAGCCGGTGGAGCCCAAGGACTGGACGTACAAAGAGCCCTACCGCGTGCCGCAGGCTACGGCGCCCGCGCCAGAGGCGATTGAAGCGGCGGCGAAACTACTGCAGCAGAGCGAGCAGCCCGTGGTCCTTGCCGGGAGCAATGTGTACTGGGATCACGCCGAGCAGGCTCTGCAAGATTTCATTGCCCGGCTCCGCGCACCAGTGTATCTTAACGGCATGGGACGCGGCTGCGTGCCAGCGGATCACAGCCAGTTTTTCAATCTATCGCGGCGTGAGGCGCTGAAGCAGGCGGACGTAGTGGTGGTCATCGGCACGCCGCTGGATTTCCGTCTCGGCTACGGCAAATTCAATCCGAACGCGAAGGTCATCATGATTGACCGCGATGGCAGCCACATGGGGCGCAACCGGCCGGTGCATGCCGGGGTGATCGGCAACGTACGCCTGTGTCTGGAAGCGCTCAGCGCCGCCATCGATAAGGGCCCCGACCGGCTGGGCTGGTTTTCCACCCTGCGCAAAGAAGAATCGCAACGGCAGGACGCATTGATGCAAAAGGCTACTTCGGACGCCACGCCCATCAACCACTATCGCATGGTCAAGGCCATTGCTGATTTTGCGGATGACGACACCATCATCGTCGGCGACGGCGGTGACATTGTGGCCTGCGGCGCCAAAATCATTCCCATCAACAAACCAGGCAATTGGATGGATCCAGGGCCATTTGGCTGCTTGGGGGTGGGCCCCTCGTTTGCCATAGCCGCCAAGCTGGCCAATCCGGATAAAAAAGTACTCATTCTTCATGGCGACGGGAGTTTTGGACTCAATGGCATGGAATTCGACACAGCGATACGACACAATATCCCCATCGTCAGCATTGTAGGAAACGATGCCGGCTGGGGCCAAATTCGTAATCCGCAGGTGGCGCTGCTGGGCGAGAACGCCACCCTGGCCACCGATCTGGCATCTACTCGTTACGACAAGATTGTGGAGGCCATGGGCGGCTACGGCGAAACCGTTAGCGATCCGAAAGAGATCGTGCCGGCGCTGGAACGCGCTTTCGCTGCCGGTGTGCCGGCCTGCGTCAACGTCATCCTTGATCCGAAGGCGCTGCTCGGCGAGGTTAACGTCATGCGCGGGTTGAGCATTTAGTTCAGCGCAGTAGTGCAAGCTCGGCAAGGTTAGGCCAGGTGGGTGGGAAAACACGCGGTCGGAGACCGTGTGAGATCGGGTAAGGTTGAGCCAGACAAATCAAAAGTAGGTTAAGCCGCCACATTGATCTCAGCGGCTCTGCGAGAAATTCTCTCTTTTCTCTTTCCTCTTTCCCTCCTTCTCAAGTTAAACTTGGGAAGGAGGAGGAAAACAAGTGGATATGAAATTCCGGCATTTCAGCGGTTCCTTTTCGGTCGCCACTGAAAGCCAGAATGCCAAAAAACTGTATATGCTGAATAGTTACATTCAACCTTAGATGTCTCTTTCCTATGAGGACGTGCCATGCGCTCATTGCGAATTATCCAGGCCCTGCTGTTGATCCTGAGCATGCTGTTCGGCTCGTGGGCAGCCGGGCAGGAATCGTTGCCGTTACATAAGATCAAATTGCCCGAAGGCTTCAAAATCGAGCTATTCGCCAGCAACGTGCCCAACGCCCGCTCCATGACCCGAAGCCCGAACGGCACCCTGTTTGTCGGCACGCGCCAAGCTGGCAATGTGTACGCCATTCTCGACACCAACCGCGATTACCGCGCCGACCGCATCATCACCATCGCCAGCGGGCTCAATATGCCCAACGGCGTGGCGTTCCGCGACGGTGCGTTGTACGTGGCCGAAGTGCACCGCGTCATCCGGTTCGACAATATCGAAGCACGATTGGACCGCCCACCGCATTACGTGGTGGTGAACGACACGTTTCCCGACAAACGGCACCACGGCTGGAAATTCATCCGGTTCGGGCCGGATGGCAAGCTGTACGTGCCCATCGGCGCGCCCTGCAATGTGTGCGACCGCGGTGATCCGTTTGCCACCATCACGCACATGAATCCGGATGGCAGCGGTTTCGAAATCTTTGCGCGAGGCGTGCGCAATACCGTCGGCTTTGACTGGCACCCGGTAACCGGGGAACTGTGGTTCACCGATAATGGCCGCGACTGGCTGGGCGACAATCTGCCGCCGGATGAGCTGAACCATGCGCCGAAGCCCGGTATGCATTTTGGTTTTCCCTACTGTCACGGCAAGAACATCCCGGATCCGAAATTTGGCCGCGTGGGGAAATGCCAACAAACCACGCCGCCGGCCATGGAACTGGGACCGCACGTGGCGGCGCTGGGAATGCGGTTCTATACAGGCAACATGTTTCCGAAAGAGTACCACCACCAGATTTTCATCGCCGAGCACGGCTCATGGAACCGCACGCTAAAAATTGGCTATCGCATCTCACTGGTGCGGCTCGAGGACAACCGCGCCGTGTCTTACGAAACCTTTGCCAGAGGCTGGTTACAGGGGCAAAAGGCGTGGGGCCGGCCAGTGGACATCGAAATTTTGCCCGACGGCTCCATGTTGGTGTCCGATGATTTTGCGGATGCAATTTACCGGATCAGCTATACTGCCCGTTGAATTCAATAGTACTTATTCAGCGAATGGAGAGAAACTCATAGGGCAGAAAAGCAAACCTCTCGCAGTGGCGCTAAGGTCGCTAAGGTTTAATTCTGAGGATTTCGGAATAGCGAATTCATCATTTCAAGGTTTCGGGGAGGCCATCTGCGCCAATCCGTGTGCTTCCGTGGCTCGCCGAAAATCAGGGCCAATCTGTGAAATCTGTGGTTTTTTGAAGTCGACATTCAAATTCATTAGCAAGGCGCTTCTTTGTTATTAAAAATGGTAGTGCCCGATTTAGGCTGATTAGTTGCATTCCATAAATTACGGGGAAACACCCATGAACGTATTAATTGCAGGAGGAAGCGGCTTCATTGGCCGACATCTCGTCAGTCATTTGTTGGCGGAAAGGCACCGCGTTGGTGTGTTGTCGCGTAGCCCGGACGCCCACCGCTCCTCCCTGCCCGGCGAGCTGGAATGGCTGAGCTGGCCGGTGCGCGCGGAGGGCGACTGGCTGAACCGGCTGCCGGAGTTCGATGCCATCATCAACCTGGCGGGGGATAACCTTGGTTCTGGCTGGTGGACGGCCGCCAAAAAGCGCCGCATTCTGGAAAGCCGGTTGCAGGCCACGCGCGCCCTGACCGACGCGCTGCGGAAGACCGGCGCCCGGCTCCGGGTGTTTGTCAACGCGTCGGCCATCGGCTATTACGGCTCCCGCGGCGAGGAACCCATCGACGAGCAGACGCCGCCCGGGGAGGATTTTCTGGCGCAAGTTTGTCGCGAATGGGAAGCTGCCGCGCAAGAAGCGGACGGCCTCGCAGAGCGGCGCTGTATCGTGCGCATCGCTATGGTGCTGGGTACCGATGGCGGCGCATTGCCACAGATGCTGCGGCCGTTCAGGCTGTTCGTCGGCGGAAAAATCGGCAGCGGCCGGCAATGGATGTCATGGATTCATATCCAGGATCTGGTGCGGGCGTTCGCGTTCGTTTTAGATCACGCAGAAGCCCGTGGCGTGGCCAATGCCACCGCGCCCAATCCCGTCACCAACGCCGAATGGACGCAGACCCTGGCGCATGTGCTGCACCGGCCGGCGCTGTTTCCGGTGCCCGCAATCGCATTGAAACTACTGTTGGGCGAAAAGTCCATACTGGCCCTGCAGAGCCAGCGCGTACTGCCGAAAACGCTGCTCACGCTGGGTTTCCGGTTCCAATTCCCCACCGTGGAAGATGCACTGGTGAATTTATTGAGGCAGAACTGACGCGACTTTCAATGAATGCGTTTGAAAGCCTGGTGTCTCATATGCCGGATTGCACCATGGCAAAAAAATTGGGTATGGGGATTATCCAAAAGAGAAACCTTCATGCGCGTTCAATCCGTGTCTATCCGCGGCTTTAAGAAACAGTGCCCCTCCGTGAAATTTTTGATTTTTCAGAAATCCATCAGATGTTGGATGAAACCGTAGCACTTGAAACGGAAGGACGTCCCCCCAAAAAGTGGCCTTCGCTTGAACCCGGGCGAGAAATCGGCGTAAAATAAAATGAGACTACTCGCACCGTCAAGCGCCTGGAATGCCGTCTCACTTTTCAGGAAAGGAGGTTTCCATGTTGAAAGATTTCCATCAACACCAGGAACCGCCGCCGGGCTTTGGGCGTGATTTTCCGGGCTTCCCCATGTCTAACCTGTGTGTGCCCTTCTCCCGTCAGCAGATCACGATTCTGCTTCTCAGTGTTTCTCTCCTGGTCCTCATCATCAATCTATGGTTCTCGTTGCGCCGACCCAAATTCCGCCGGCTGCCCAAGGTTCAGATCGCCATTTTGTCGGATCATTTCGTGCAGCAGCAGATGCAGGAATTGGCTAACGATGCGCGCCAGCAATTCATGTCCGGAGTAGCTGCCTACCAGCAGCAGCATTGGAGTCAGGCCGAAAAGCACTTCCTCAACGTCCTGCAGCAGGAGCCGAACCAACCCAATCTGCATGCTCTCCTCGGGCTGGCGATGCTGTACGGCAAACGCACCGAAAAGGCCATTTACTACCTCAAAGTAGCTGTGGATTCGAATTGCGCGCTGCGTGAGGATGCGCTGTGGAATCTGGCGCAGGCGTATCTGCTCGAAACGAAAGCCGATCTGGCTGAAGAAGCCCTGCAGCGGCTGGTCGCCCTGAATGGCAAATACGCGCACGAGGCCAGAGAGCAGCTCCGGCGGTTGCAGCCAATCCGGGATTGATGTCCCTCAAAACGGGATGCCCAGCGCGATACACATGAATTCCACGAACGGCGCGGCATCCTGAAACACCCGAATCGTTTCATCTACAATTTCGGCCTTTTCCAGACAGGCAGCATTATCGGCCTCATGGCGCACCAGATATTGCTTCATCTTGAGCACGTCGATCAGCGGGTGATCGGCATCGAAACCTTTGGGTGGCCGCGTGAGACGTTCGCCGTACACCTCACCGAAGCGCTCGCGAAAAACCGGGTCCTGCGTGACCGCCTGCCACATGCCAGGATTGCGTGCCAGGAATGCGCGGATCCGCGCCAGTTGCTCGGGCTCGATTTTGAAGTGACCGGCTCCCCAGAAAATGCCGCGATGGGAAATCTGAAAATAAAAGCCCGGGTATTCGTGTTTTTTGCCGTAGTGATGAAAAAAGACGGCCGCGGTGTGAGTTTTGTATGGTAGCTTGTTCTTGCTGAAACGGATGTCCCGGTAGATGCGGTACACCGAGCCGTTGATGCGCGGATCGGCCACGAACTCGGGCGATACCTCCGATATTCGTTCACCGACCGCGGCCACAAAATCCAGCATCGCCTGTTTGACGTGCGTCTCGTAAATGCTGCGATGATCCTCGAACCAGTCTTTGCTATTGTTTTTCTCCAGTCCGGCAAAAAATTCAATGAGTTGCGGCGAAAATCCCTGGAAGGTGGCCATGGCTACTCCTGTCGTTGCAATCGTTCATAGGCCTCGGGCGTGTCGATGTCGGTGACGACCGCCGGATCCTCCATCGGGACGGGCACGATGACGGCGGCGCGTTCGGCCAGCAGCCGTTTGGCGCCGGTATCGCCCTGCAGTTGCAACAATTCGGGAAAATAGGCGCGCGGAAACAGCACCGGGTTGGCCTGCCGCCCCCGGTACACCGGCACGATAATGCTGTTGGCTTGTTCAGAATCGTAGCGGCTCATCAGCATGCGCAGGATGTCCGCATGCAGCAGCGGCATGTCGCCCTGAACAATGAATGCGGCCTCCACCTGTGACGGCAGGGCAGCAATGCCCGCCCGGATGGACGAGGCCATCCCCTCCTCATAATCCCGATTGAACACCACGGTGATTCTATCCGGCAGGACGGCCCGCAGCCGCTCGCGTTCGTGCCCCACAACCACTACAATCTGACTCAGGCCGGCGTCCCGGAGCGCCGCCAGGGTGTGGAGAATAAGTGGCCGACCGCGAAACGGCAGCAGCAGTTTGTTTTCACCAGCCATGCGGCTGGATTTGCCGGCCGCCAGCACCACCGCCGCCACGCGCGGCTCAATCGATTTTGGCTTCATCGCTGCCCCGTCGAACCGCGATCATTTCGGCAAGAATACTCACCGCAATTTCCGCCGGCGATTTGGCGCCGATGCTTATCCCCACCGGCGCATGCAGCCGCTGTAAATCATGTTCGCCGATATCAGCCTTGCGCAGCCGCTGCAGCCGCTTTTCGTGCGTGCGTTTGCTGCCCAGAACGCCGATATACGCCGGCTGCTGGCGCAGTGCGGCGATGAGCGCGGGGTCGTCCAGTTTTTCATCATGCGCCAGCACCACGATGAATGTATTGGGATCAATTCCCAGAGTCTCCATGGCCTCATCCGGCCACTTGTGAATGAGATGCCGGAGGTGTGGGAACCGCTTTTTGGTGGCGAAGCGTTTGCGGGGGTCGATGAGATAGACTTCGAAATCGAGCTCAGGCGCCATTTTGCTGAGAGGGATGGCGATATGCACACCGCCCACAATTAGCAAACGCGCGGGCGGCAGGATCGGCTCGATGAACACCTCATTTCTTCCGATAGTGAACACACGTGGCAACCGTGGCGGCCGTTCTGCATCCAGGGTTGAAATGAGCGCCGCATCGATGGGGCCGTAGTCGATTTTGCCAACGGCGCCCTCGCGGGTGATGAATAGCGACCGGCCAAGCAGCGAATCCTGTCCGCGGATATGGGTGCACCATATCCCCGTGCCGCGGGCATGGATGGTTTCCCGGATTTTACGGAAGATGTTCTCTTCCGGCAAAATTCGCTGCACGAACACCTCGATGCTGCCGCCACAAGCCAGCCCCACCGACCAGGCGGTTTCGTCACTGACACCGAAGCGCAGCATCTCCGGAATACCACTCTGCAGCACGTTCTCGGCGGCTTCAGCGACGGCGTTTTCAACACAACCGCCACTCACCGAACCGACGATATCTCCGGTTACGGAAACCGCCATGTGCGAGCCAACCGGACGCGGCGCCGAGCCCCAGGTTTGAATCACTGTGGCCAGCACGAATGGGACGTCTTCCTCTCCCCAGCTTCGAATGCCTTGAATGATTTCTCGCATGGCCCTCGCCAATTTACTCTTGTTGAATTTTATAAAATGTAAACAATCGCCGGCAATGTGCCAAATCCTTTAGAACGGTCGTATGCCTATCAGTGGTCATTTCCCATATTTTTTTACCAGGAAAATAAGTTGTCGTTTTTTCATGCAAACAAAGCCTTGCCGGAAATCATCTCAATTGATACGACGCCACAAGTTCAACCCTGTCGGTTTTTCTCCAGACATCACCAAGATGCCGGGACCCATTGCATTTAAATCCATTGGATATGGTTTTGACCTATGTTTAGCAATGACCTAACTGAAAACGCAGGATCAATTCAGGGATTTTGGATGTTTCATGATGAACCGAGCTTTTCCTGCACGCTTCTAACTTTGTCTTCCATACTTTGCGGCCGGTCCACGCGCGTGCCGAGGCGCAGATTGGTGGAAATGCGCGGCACGCCCATCTCATGCAGCCGCTCGTGGCACTTTTTGATGGCCGCAAATACCGCCTCCCATTCGCCTTCAAGATTGGTGCCATACGCATGCAGCGACGTTTTGAGGCCGGCCTCGGCGAAAATTTTCTCGCATTCGGCCACGTATTTCGATAGCGACACGCCCACCCCCAATGGCACGATGCTCACATCGGCGATCACTTTCATGGCATTGCCTCCGTTGCTTGACACTCCGGTTTTCAAAAACGAGCATAAAAAAAACACCCAACACGGCGTTGGGTGTTTATGCAGAATCCATTTCGCTCACGTTCAACCTTCCTGGAGGATGGCATCCAGACGGCGGGTGATTTCCGATTTCGGAACCGCACCAATGATGCTGTCCACCACCTGGCCATCTTTGAAAATCAGCAACGTCGGGATGGAGCGAATGCTGAAATTCGCTGCCGATTGCATGTTGTTATCGACATCGACCTTGCCAACTTTCACCTTGCCTTCATATTCGTTGGCGATCTCTTCCACCGTCGGTGCGATCATCTTGCACGGGCCGCACCATTCGGCCCAGAAATCAACCAGCACAGGAACATCAGATTTCAGAACCTCCTGTTCAAAGGTTGCATCCGTGATTTCGATCGGTTTCGCCATTCTCTGCTCCTTTTTATGCTTGTCGTGTGTTCTATGCTACCATTGTTTTCATGCCGAACGAATCAACATAATATATAAATTTGCGCATAAATTTCAAGTGTTTTGCCCACATTGGGATTACCTTTGGGCTATGAGCCATCCCGCCTTTGCCTTTTTCGTCAGCCGGCGAAAAATGAGGCCGGAGCCCCGTGTCCCGGAAGAAAGATTACGGTTTTTCTCGCCGATCGGCATTGCCGACGGACGGAAAAACCGGAATGGCGTAGGCAATCGCGAAATTGCTGGTGCGGCTGATTAATTGCCCTCTGGTCTTTCCTGCTGCAGGCAGGACAGGTTCGGCTATTGATCGAAACCACGGATGGTTTAAAAATAATCCGAATCGGCTAGTGCACCACCACCGCGGTACCATAAGCAAGAATCTCCGACGCCATGCCCATCACATAGCTGGTGGAAAAGCGCACATCGATCACGGCGTTGGCGCCCATCTCTGCGGCGGCGGTTTTCATTCGGTCCAGCGCCTGCTCGCGCGCTTCGGCCAGCAGCTTGGTGTATTCCTCGATCTCACCACCCACGATATTCTTCAGGCCGGCAATGATGTCCTTGCCCAGATGCCGCGCCCGGATGGTATTGCCGCGAACCAGTCCCAGGGTTTTGACGATCTTTTTTCCGGCGATTTCACTGGACGTCACCACAATCATTGCTGCACCTCCTTGTAAGGATCTCGTTTGCGCACAAACAGCTTTTCACGAATCACCGATACCAGAAGGATGGCCGTGCCGATCACCAGCGCCACGATGGCCACTCTGAGCAGCAGCGGCAGCTCCGAGCCGTTCACCACCACATGAAACAGTTGATACAGGCCGTAACTCAGAAAAATGATGGCGCCGATAGACAATAAAATCCACGCCAGGCCCCGTTCCAGACGATTGTACACGTTCATCCAGTACGAGTCCCAGACCTCCTGAGGTGGATACTTGAATTTCATGCCCTGTGTCACCTCCTTCAATTGTTTGAATTCCAGCCATTCCCTGCGAAAGGCTTTTTCCTGCAGGAATTGCTGGAATTCGGTCTCTTCTTGCGGCGATAACTCGCCGTCCAGTGCTTTCATCATCAGAAGGCGAAATTGTTCGTGTTTTTGAATCATACGGGATCCTTCAATCGATCGCTGAGCTGATCCCTCAAGGACTTTCTTGCATAATACAGGCGCGACATCACCGTACCAACGGGGATAGTGAGCATCCCGGCGATGTCGTTGTACGAATAGCCCTCGAACTCGCGCAAAATGAGGATTTCGCGCTCTTCCGGTTTCAGGCGGTTCATCGCCTGCCAGACCGCTTCCTGAATTTCTTTGCGCTGCAGGGCCTCGTCCGGGCGCTGTAAGACGTCGCTGATTTGCGACAGCCGGCTCTCGCCGATCTCCGAAAAGGGCGCCGCGTGGCGCTTGCGGTCTCGCAGGTAATTGAAGCACAGATTGCGCAAAATTTGATAATACCACGCAAAAAACGGCCGGCCGGGCTCGAATTTTTTAATGGCACGGTAAGCCCGGATAAAGGCATCCTGCGAGAGATCGAGCGCCGCCTCGCCGGAGCCGGTGATCCCCAGGGCCGTGAAATAGGCGCGCTGCATATAGCGCCGCACCAGCTCGCCAAAGGCCGCTTTTTCGCCCCGCTGGCTGCGTACCACCAGCATACGCTCGTCGAGTTCCTGCCGCGTTGTCGATACTTCTTCGTCGGAAGGATTCACACTCGTCCAGTCGTTGGTTTTGGTTTTCACATGTTCCCGATAAATTACCCTTTAAGGAGCAAAAAATTCAAACGGAATTGCAAGGAATTTGTTACGGGAGGGGCTATCGGCCGGAGGCGGAAGACTCTGCCAGACAGCGGAGCGCTCGCAAAAGCCGGTGCCCGCGTCCTCGTATTGTTCGGGTGGGATCGGGAATTGCACTGTTTCTCCCAGTTTATTCTCACTCCTTCCCAAGTTTAACTTGGGAAGGAGGAAATCGGAACCTCGGGAAGCAGAGAAATCCCCCACCGGCCGCGAACACAAACATAAAAGCCGCGGCTGATGACCGCGGCTACCGGGAGTCGTTGTTTTTTTGGGGTGGCTCGGACAGGAAGCGTTTCATCAAAGCCGCTGCTTTTGGTTCGGCAGGGTGAATGCCAGGAAAATGGGTTCGCGCGAGCGGCGAGAGACGCCGGTATCCCCAGCGCATGCGCCGCAACGCCTCGGCCTCGCCCTCCCGCTGGGCATACGCGCCGAGGTTGGTTTCAAAAAAGGACAGGCTGTCGGCGTCCTTCAAAAGCGCCGCTTCGGGATCGCCGTTCCGGCCGAATTCATGATGCCGGACCAGCTCGACAATCCGCTTCCGAATCGCCGCGGGCGCGCCCACCTCTCGCAACAGTTCCTCGACCATGCGCGCGCTGTTTTCGGCATGCGCGCGTTTGAAGTCATCGTAATCCTCAAAATCCTGGCGGCGCACCTTGCGGTCGGGAACGGCGCGTTCCACATCGTGGGCGAGCGCGGCCAGTTGCAGCGCTTCACTCGCTTGACCGTCCAATCGCTGCACCCACTGTCGTACATTCAACGCATGCGCGTAATCCTCCGGCACCGGCGAATGGCGCAAAATCTCAAGCACGGCCTGCTCAAATCGTTTCTTCCAGTTGGAGCCCATAGCGCAATACGAAAATGCGTCGGATCGATTCCAGATTGGTGATCACCGCCAGCAACATCAGCACCATAAACAGTTGGTTGAACAGCGTGCCAAGGAAGATGATGAAAATGCGCACATCGCGGCCAAGTCGGACTTGCCGGCCATTGATGAGATTCTTTTTCAACAACCGGTCATACGGCTGCGCCGTGTAGCTGTTCATGAACGTGCCGGTCAGCGCGAGGAAGCCCACCAGCCACACCCAGTCGTGGCCCAGCGTCTTCCAGCTCGCGAAGGTCATGCCGAGAATCATGAAGCCATCGGCATAGCGATCGAGGATGCGGTCGAGCCATTCGCCGAACGTGCTGAATTTGAATTTCAGCCGAGCGATCTCGCCGTCGCAACCATCCAAAATTGATGACAACTGGGCGGTGATGCCGGCGGCAAGCACCGCCCAGTAGTTGGCCATGAAAAACAGCGCGGCCGAGAGCATCGACAGCCCGAAGCTGAACAGGGTGATCATGTTCGGCGACACGTTGTACTGCGCCAGATAAGCCGAAATGCGGGTGGACAGCCGCCGATTTACGGTGCGCGAAATCGGCCCATCCGTCGGCTTAAACAGTTGCCGGATGAGGATTTCCCTGGCTTTTTGCAGCGCCTCTTCATTGTCCACGTCCACCCAGAAATGGCCGGTGACGTCCAGGGTGTTCAAACGGCCTTCTCTGGCCAGAATCTGATTGCCCGCCGCCAGGCTGTATTGTCCCTGCGCAATGCTTTTTTCCAGCGCCTCAAAAATGCCCGAGGTGCACATGAATACGCCCGTATCCACGGCATTGTAGCGCTCGATTTCCTTGCCAATGGCGCGGATGTGGCCGTTTTCGGCCCAGACTTTGGTCACGTCATCCAGGGCGAAATGGTCGCCTTCTAGATTTTTATCCACGCACAGCACACAGTGGCCGGGTTCAAGATCGTATTTCAGTAGTTTCTCCAGCATGGTAGAGTCGAACAGATGGTCGGACATGAGCAGCAGAAATTTTTCCGGCATATGTCCTTTGGCCTTCAGCACCGAAACGCCATTGCCTTTTTCCCATTCGGGATTGCAAATATATTCAATATGGACGCCATATTTTTTGCCATTGCCAATTTCGCGTTTGATCTTATTAGCCTTGTATCCCACCACAATTTTAAACTTGCGAACGCCGGCCATTTTAGCCTCGAGAATGATACGTTCCAGCAGGCGCACACCAAAGATAGGGGCAAGAGGCTTCGGCGAGTAAAACTTCCGCAACCGACTTCCCTGCCCCGCTGCGATGATCAACGCTTCTACCATGTCACTGCCCCTTCCTTTTAGTTTGGGTGAATGGTTGAATCCCGTTGCATGCTTTGCGTACGTCGTCCCTTACGGCAAAGGAATGTTCCGGGCCGTCGCGCCCGAATCCTTCCGGCGATCAATGGCGATGTTCGATACGTGAATTGAAATGAAATCAGGCTACAGCGCGCGAAAAGAATTCAAGGTCGGTAGAGAAAAGCAGGTAACTAATACTACTTCGGTAAATTTTAAAAACCGTACCTATTCAGCCCTATGGAACAGAAAATAAAAGGATCCATCATAGCGCGCCTCCTCCGGCTAGCGGAGGCACGGCGATCTATGTGCCTTTTTTAAGGAGATTGCGTCGTCTCCGCAGGCTGGCGGATCCTCGCAATGACGGGAAGTGGGCTGAATCGTACAAAATCCTGATTTACTGAAGTAGTAATAAATAATAATTAAAAATTTTTCACAAAAGCGCAAATAATTTTTTCTAATTATAAATTTCATTTCATCCCATCAGGTTCGCGGAATTTTGTTTCAGGCCATTGCCCCAGGTCCCCGGATCCTTCTAACATAAACACCAGGCACCTTCAAGGTGCCCGGTGTTTCGCGATGTCCCGACACACCTGACGGAACAGCCGGTCTAACAACTGCAGTTCCGTTTCCTGCAAAATCAGCGGCGGCGCCAGGCGAATGACATCGTCGCGGAACAGCGTCCAGCCGAGGATGATGCCGTTTTGCATGCAAAGGCGGGTGAATTTCTGGCAATCCTCGGCGCGGTGAAATTCCAATGCCAGCAGGCAACCCAGTCCGCGCGCGGTTTTGAGAAACGCAAATTCCTGACACAGCGATTGCAGCAACGAGAGCAACGCCTCACCGATGGTTTTAGCCCGGGCCGGCAAATGTTCCTTTTGCAAGATCTCCAGCGCGGCCAGTCCCGCGGCACAGCTCACCGGGTTGCCGCCAAACGTGGTCACATGCGCAAGCGGCGGATCGGTGGACAGGCACTGCATGACAGGACGCGGACCGGCAAACGCGCCCAATGGTAGACCTCCGCCCAGCGCCTTGGCCATGACCACGATATCGGGCGCCACCGGCCAGTGCTCCAGCGCAAACATCCGTCCGGTGCGGCCAAAACCGGTCATGACCTCATCGAAAATCAGCAGCGCGCCCACCTCCGTACAGCGCTCACGCAGCGCCTCCATAAAACCAGCATCCGGAATGCGCACCCCGCCCTCACCCTGCACCGGCTCGAGGATGACCCCGGCCGTGTCGCAGTCGATGCGCTCCAGGTCGCCGACATCGTTCCAGCGCAGCACATGAATCTCCGGCACCACCGGTTCGTAAGGCCTTCGGTACAACGGCTCCGACTGGCACGACAGGGCGCCAAACGTATCGCCGTGGTACGCATGGTCAAAGCTGAAGAGCTTTTGCCGGCCGGTAAACTTGCGCGCGGTTTTAAGCGCCCCTTCCACCGCCTCGGCGCCGGAGTTGATAAAATAGATGACGTCAATTTCGCCGGGCAGCACGTCCGCCAGGCGCCGGGCATAGCGCACCTGCGGCTCCATGATCACCTCGCCATACACCATGGGATGCAAATAGGCCTGCGACTGTTCTGCGATGGCGCGCTGCACTTCTTCCCGGCCATGGCCGATGTTGGCCACCCCGATGCCGGCCAGCAGATCGAGATAACGCCGGCCATCGCGGGTGATTAAATAAGGTCCCTCGGCGCACACAATCTCCAGCGCCATGGGCTCCGGCGAGGTCTGGCACACATAGCGAAAAAAATCCTGTTTTAAATCTGACATGGCAGATTGCGTCTCCGGTGGTAGGTTATCGTGAACAGATACCGGGTATCTTTCACCCAAAGACACCAGGCACAATGAAGGTGCCTGGTGTCTTGTATCTATTGACTACCATTGAAACACGGCCTCTGGCAGCAGCGCACCGCCGTTCGGCCAGTCGAGAGGTGGGGCCTGCAATTCGCCCGGGGGACAGACGTGCGAAAAGCCGAACCGGCCAAGCTCCTGCGCCGCCAGGCTGGCCATGGGTTCCTCCATGGCCAGCGCGCAACCCTGCAGTTGCCCACGCCGCGGCTCCAATTGTCGCAGCATGCCCGTCACATCCGTCACCGGGATGATTTGCACAAAACCATTTCCCAGCAGCAGGTCTTCGTTGAATTGGGGCTGCACCGCGAGAAAATAGCTGCGATCGTCGGCCATCAAGTACTCCGCGCCGGACAGGTCGAGAACATCGCGGGTGGTTGACCATTGCATGGCCTGCTTATCGGACGCCGGCGGCCGGCCGAACTCCTCATCCAGCACGCGGTCAAACATGGCGGACAGCGCGTCCAGCCAGCGCCGCGGCGCATCATCGCCCACCACAAACACAGCCTGCGCCGAAAGGCAGCCGGCCTGTCGGAATAGCAGCACATCGTAAGCCAGTCCGCGCAAAACGGTATCGGTGGCCTGCGAGGCATCCACCAATGCCACGCTGAATTTGTGACCGAAACCGATGACCTTCTGCCCGTACTGTTGTTTCAGCGTCGCCACGGTTTCATCGCTGCCAAAGGCCAGTACGCGATCGGCTTCGGTGAGCCAGCGATGCAGTTCCGGGCTATCCGGCGGATGATAGGCTGCGTGAATCGCATCGGGGGTCTCGGGCGAGCGGCTTTGATGCTGTTCCAGTAGCCATGGCAATAGCCAGCGATCGGCCGCGGCCAGCTTGACTTGCACTACGCAACCGGCGGCGGCCAGCATCACCGCCGGCGCCACGGCTACCCCGGGAATGTTCCCGGCCGCCACGATGGTCACCCGGCAGCTCGCGTCCAGGGTGATGTTCCACATGAACGGCGAGCGCCGCAACTGCGCCCAACCACAACACATCACCCCGATGCCGGCGCGAAGATTCTGAGCAGGGATGCCGGTCGCTTCGGAAAGCGTGTCGATCAGTGAGGACGGCAGGGCTACCTGGCTTTCGGCCATCTCGCGAAACAGGTCGCGCCACGAATCCAGATAGGCCAGCCGGGTGCGCGGATCGTTCATGATTGCAAAATTTCCTCAGCCAGAAGTGAACAGCCTCGCGGTTCGGCGCTGATGAGCCGTCCCTCGAGCCGCACCGTTCGGCCCCGCACCGCGCCAACATCTTCGGTCTGCAGCATGGCCACCGAGTCCAGATTGGCGAGATCGAAAAACCGAAGCACGCCGCGCTGGCCCTCCGGCAACACGGTCAGGGTCTGCGGATCGCAGCTCATGATGCGCAGCCAGGGCGGCGCGACTTTGACGCCCTCGCCAAAGCGGCCGGCGGTGAAACGGCTCTCGTACATCTGCGACGACAGCTCGGTCATGCCATATTCGTTGAAAATCCATTCCGGCGCCAGGCGGAACGTTTCGGACAGCATGTGCAAAAACGCTTCACGCGACAGGGCCTGTTTTTTGCCTTTATAGCCGCCGGTGTCGATGATGCGGCTGCCCTCGGGCAACGTCAGCGTTTCCCGACGGAGGGCCTCGTTTTCGCACCAGTTCCACAGCGCCAGCGATGTGCCCAGGATCAGCACCGGCTCGCGCCGGGCGATGCGTTCCAGCAGCCACGGGATGGCGCGGTCGTACGCCATGCCGTCGGGCGTGAAAGCGATCAAACTGTCGGAGCGGCCAAATGTTTCGCGAATCCAGGAAAACATCTGGCCGAGACTGCTGTTCGGGAAGTGCTCGATGCTCGGCCCGAGGATCAGCACCGGCAGACGCTCCACGTCCGGCAGGCAGCACGCGCGGAACCAGCGCATGGCTGCGGCACGATACAGCTCCAGCGTGCGGAAAAAATGCCGGCCGGGACGGCTCTGCGTGGTGCCGCTGGTATGGAACACCGCCACCGCTTCCGCCGGATCGCCGCAAAACAGGTCCACGTGCTTGAAACTGGCCGTGGCAACCGCCGGGATATCCTGGCAGCGCGCAATGTTTTCCGGCGTGACGCCGCGCCGGCGGCACAGGTTCTGATACGCCGGATTGGCTTCGAATTGATATTGGAACAGCGCCAGAGCCAGCTCCTCGAATTGTGTTTCAGCGCTCGCCGGCAGCGCATCCGCTTGCACATCCGCGGCCTGGATGAAATCGAAAATGCGGGTTTGCAAACGCTCGCGGTCGGTCTGGCGCGCGGTCATGGATCCACCCATTTGCCGTGTTTGCGGATCAGCTCGATGAGCCGCTCGTCGGCCTCGCTTTCGGGGATATTGCGCTCGACGCACTCTTTACCGACAAACAGATTCACCTTCCCCGGCCCGGCGCCAACATAGCCGAAATCGGCGTCGGCCATTTCACCTGGCCCATTAACGATGCAGCCCATGATGGCGATTTTCACGCCCTTGAGATGGCCGGTTTTGGATTTGATCCGCTCCGTGGTGGTTTGCAAATTGAACAAGGTGCGGCCGCAGGACGGGCAGGAAATGAACTCGGTTTTGGAAATGCGCAGCCGCGCCGCCTGCAAAAGAATGTAGCTAAACCGGCTCGCCTGCTCGGCGGTCAGGTCGCCATCGATCCACACGCCGTCACCGATGCCGTCGCACATGAGGCTGCCCAGGGTAGCCGCGGCGTCGAGCTGCCAGTTGGCGAAGCCCGCGGGCACCCGGTAGGCCAGCACGATCGGGGCGTTGAAACCGAGTTTGGCCAGCCAGCCAACCGCCTGACGCACATTGCCCACGCCACCCGGGGTATCGGCGGGCATTTCCAGGCCGATGATGATGGGCCAGTAGTCGATTTCGGCGCAAGCCTGAATCAGCGCCTGCAACCGCTCGCGGAAACGCTCGGGACGGAACCGGCCCGGCGCAAAACCGGTGAAATGCGCGTAAACCGGCAGCGCGCGTTTTTGCGCCTCACGGAGGATTTCAGTCTGAGGCCCTGCCGTATCACCGTCGTCGTCCACCCGGATGCGGATGCCGCGAACCGCGCCGTCGGTGTCATCAAAATGCACCGACGGTAGCCAGTCGGTCAACGCGATCTCAGCCCGCCCCATGAGCCACTCCGGGCGGGACATGTCGCCATTACTGGCATTCAGCACGCGCAGAGAAGGCCCTTCGGCCAGTTTCGCATCGGCGGAAACGGCTACCCGCACCGGCTCGCCGCCGCCAATCGCTGCGCCGATCACTGGCACCTTATAGCTCTGCCACCGGTTGGATTGAAACGGTGGGAACGCCCGCAAATAGTCTTTTTCGGAAATCAGCGGCGGTTGCGATTCGGCTGCCTGCCAGCGGCGGTTGTATTTTGCCACCAGCGCCTTCGCCACCGGAATTTCGTGGATGGCGTCCTCGGTGAGCGACACCCGGATGGTGTCGCCGATGCCATCTTCCAGCAGCGCACCGATGCCGACGGCAGACTTTGCCCGGCCGTCCTCGCCATCGCCGGCCTCGGTGACTCCGAGGTGAAACGGATAGGTCATGCCCAACTCGACCATGCGCGCCGCCAGCAGCCGGTAGGCCTGTATCATCACCTGCGGATTGGAAGCCTTCATGGACACCACGATATCACGGTAGGTCCAGTCCTCGCAGATGCGAATGAACTCCAGCGCCGATTCGACCATACCCTCGGGGGTGTCGCCGTAGCGGTTCATGATGCGATCGGACAGTGAGCCGTGGTTGACACCGATGCGCATGGCCACGCCATTTTGTTTGCATTTTTTCACCAACGGGGAAAAGCGCTCGTACACACGCTCCAGCTCGGCGTTGTATTCGGCATCGGAGTATTCTTTGACTTCGAATTTCTTTTTGTCGGCGTAATTGCCGGGATTGATGCGCACCTTTTCGACGATCTCCGCGGCTACCAGCGCAGCATTGGGGGTGTAGTGAATGTCGGCTACCAGCGGCACATGCACCCGGGCCGCCCGCAGCCGTTTTTTGATTTCGCGCAAATTCTCCGCCTCTTTGATCGAGGGCGCGGTCAGCCGCACGATTTCGCAGCCGGCCTCAGCCAGCTCGATCACCTCGCGCACCGCCGCCTCGGTGTCCATCGTATCGGCGATGGTCATGGACTGAATGCGGATGGGGTTGTTGCCGCCAATGCCCACATCCCCCACCATGACCTCGTGGGTTTTACGCCGGCGGTATTGAAACAGGTTTTCACAATAGCGTTTCATCATCTATGCAAACCGGTCTTTAAGTTCGAAATTTTGGGCTCTGTCGCATTGTAACTATTCAGCCCACTACCCGTCATTGGGAGGCTCCGTCAGCCGGCAGAGGCTCGCGATGAAGGATCATTTTATTTTTTTGTTCCAAAGGGCTGAATAGTTACGTCGCATTTCGAATGGTTCAGATTTATTAAAATAAGGGATTTGCGGAGGAAAATCAAGACGGAGTTGGCAGATAGCATGCCTCACGAATGGAGCAATAAGGAGCCCGCCAATTCCTTTCCAACCATACGCATCATCCGCAGGCCCTCCGTGTCCATCCGTGGCGTTTCTCAATGCGGCTGAATCGTGACCAGTTCCCGGTTTGAAGCCCACCAGCCAGTAAAACGATTTCTTCCAGTACTTCATTTTCGCTGTTTCATCCGCTTGCACGGGACTCTGGCATAAAATCCCATTGCGCAAAAAGTATTGACAAGCTGTAACATATTGTTTAACTTGAAACGTTGAGGAGGAAACGTCAAACTCAAGCCTTTCCGAAAGTCTCACCAGGACGCGCGCTTGCCCCTCGCCTTCCGGCAAGGCAACCTTTCATTCAATTTGGAGGGAGCATGATGAACCTGAACAAAGCTCTGATTGCCGGGCTTGTCGGGGGGATTGTTCTCGCGGTGTATAATTTTATCGTGCACGGCCTGATCATGGCCAATACCTACACCAAATATGAGGCCGTGTTCCGCAAGGATGCCTCCATGTATTGGTTTCCAATTCTGGCCATTTTGCTGGTGATTGCGGCGGCTCTGTTCTTCGCGAAATCAAGAGGTTCATGGGAAGCGGGTGCCAAAGGTGGCATGATGTTCGGATTCTGGATCGGTCTGTTGGCGTTTCTGGCACAATTCTACAACCCTCTGGTTTTCAACGGATTCCCCTACTTTCTGTCCTGGTGCTGGGGTGCGATCAATCTGATTGGCTGGGTGATTGCCGGCGCGGTGATTGGAACCATGTACAAAGCTGAAGCGTGATCCAAAAAAATCCCGGGTCTGATGGCCCGGGATTTTTTTATTTTCGTAAAATGGTTGCCTTAATCCATCCCCCATAGCAATCCAACCGTAATAATATAAAAATCGCTTTCCAGGCCTTCCGAACCGGGCAATTGCTTGAATTCATAATCCAGGAACACATAGCGGATGTCGCCGTACAGTTTGGTGCCGCTGCCGAACGGAATTTCCAGCCCCCCGCCGAAATGCCATCCGAACTCCTGGGTAGTCTCATCTTCCATCATGACGCCAGCGCCCATGCGTCCTTCGTCGTAATCCAGGGTGGTGTTGTACCAGCCGGCACCGGCCGCGCCATACAGAAACGGGAACACATAAAACAATCCCGTGGCCATGACCGGCCAGCTCCGCACTTTTACCGCCCCGTCGCCATATTTCTCCTCGCGATACTGAATGGAACCTTCGATGCCGAAGGACGGTGACAGTTTCAGCCGGATGGCGCCACCGAACATAAACTCGCCTTCATCTGCATCCTTGGATTGGAAATAGCCGGCCAGCGGACCGAAACCGATTCCCTGGGCATGAACCATTTGACTGCTCAGCAACAGAACGAGTACGAGAAATACACTTTTCCTTACCATGGCCTCACTCCTTATTTTTCATGAATGCACATCTGCATCTTATACGAAGCACAATCAATCTTGGGTTTCCAATATATATACACATTTTACATTTCCTTTACAATAGCAAACATTCATTTGTTTTGGAGAAATGGTATTTCGATGCGTCTGGATAAAATCCATTGTTTTCTTTGCAAGATTCTCTTACTTTCTGTACCTGATCAATCCGTTCGCCTGTTCATCATTTTCGGATTGTTCCGTGGCAAGAGACTCCGACGGTTTTCGCTATCTGCAAGATATCCTAACCGCCCATTTCGCTGAACCCGGGAAACGGTCAAATCAAGGAGCTCTGACAGGCAACTATGCTTTCAACCAAAGAAACATCCTTCACGGCAGTCATCGTGGGAGGCAATGGCGCCGGCCTGAGCGCAGCCAGCAAAATCAAACGCTTGCGGCCATCGGCACGGGTGCTGGTGTTTGAAAAAGGACCGCACGTGTCGTATGCCAACTGCGGCATTCCCTTCTGGCTGGCCGCCGACATTTCCGAAAACGCCCTGATTTTGTTATCGCCGGATACCCTGCGGCAAAAACGCGGCATCGACGTGTTCACCCGCCATGAAGTTATGGCCATCGACCGAAAGGCCGGAGCCGTGCAGGTGCGCCACTGCGAGACCCTGCGCGAATTCGAAGTTGCATACGACCGGTTGCTCATCGCCACGGGCGCCAGCCCGCGACTGCCGTCCTGGGCCATTCCCGAAGCGCAGAACCTGTTTTCCCTGCGTGATTTGACCGACGGCCAGGCGCTGCAGCAAGCCCTGACCTCCGACGCCCGGAAAGTGGCGGTGATCGGTGGCGGCTACCTCGGCCTCGAAATGGCGATGGTGTTCCGGCGCCGCGGCCACGACGTGGTTTTGCTGGAACGGGCGCTCCGCATTCTGCCCACGTTTCATTCCAAAATCTCGGAACGCGCCGAGCAGTATCTTCGCCAGCAAGACATTGCGGTCATTACCGGAGCGCAACCTGACGCGCCGACGTACGACGGGCCGCGGTTGCGTTCTCTGCGATTGCTACCCGATTACCGTGAGATTCAGGCGGATGTGTTTTTTCTGGCCGCGGGCATCACTCCTAATGTGGACTTGGCCCGTGCTTCCGGACTGCAACTGGGCCCCACAGGCGCCATTGCCGTGGACGACACCCTGCGCGCGTCGGATGCGCAGATCTTTGCGGCGGGGGATTGCATCGAGGTGCGGCACCGGCTGACCGGCGAACCGGTCTGGCTGCCGTTTGGGCCGGCAGCCAACAAGCAGGGGCGCATCGCCGGCGCAAACATGGCGGGCGAACGCCAGCGCTATGCCGGCGCACTGGGCACGTCTGCGGTGACCATCGGCGAACTGGAAGTGGCCCGCACCGGCCTCACGTTTTCTGAGGCGGAGCGCCATTTTGGCTCTGTGGAAAGTGTGGTGGTGCAGGCGCACGACATCGCCGGCTACATGCCCGGCGAAAAACGGGCCACGGTGGTGCTGATCTTTCGCAGACGCGATGGCCGGTTGTTGGGCGCGGAAATGGCCGGCTTCCACGGCATCGGCAAACGCATCGATGTGCTGGCCACCGCGCTGCAGGCGGGCATGGATGTACGGCAGCTCGCAGAACTGGATCTCAGCTATTCGCCCACGATCGCCCCGGTGTGGGACCCGATTTTGATTGCGGCAAATGCGGCGGTAAAAAAATTGTCAAAATGAGGCACCCTTAGAAACACAAGGCGCTTTGAAATTACCTGGCATTTAGCCTGAATATTTTATCGCCATTACAACTTTTCGCGCAAGACCATCCCCGTAGAGGGGGGTAGCTGGATTTGCGATCGGCCGCGGACCGCGCGGAGGCCAATTGTGCCGGCGCGTTCGCCATCCACCACCACATCCCATCGACCTTCCGGGATCACAAACCGCGTGGCCGTTTCCGGATCGGCATTGATCAGGACCACAAAATCATGCCGGTCGCCCGAACCGTTTTTTTTCAGACGAAAACCAACCGCGAATTTCGTTTTGACCGGTAGAAATTCGAAATCGTCCGGGGCCGAATGCCGAAATGCTGGATGCGCCTTGCGCAGTGCGATCAGGCCACGGTAGTAGTCCACCAGCGGCGCATTCATGGCGCGGTGCTGCCAATTCAGCCAGTTGGTTTCGTTGTCTTTTTCGTAGCTATTGTGATCGATGCGCCCAACGAGAGGATCGGGTACATCGGTGGGCGCAATCACCTTGCTGCGCGCCCAGTCCTGTCCCTGCGCCAGCATGACGGGCCCCTGAGACGTGAGCAGGCACAGCGCCGCCAGCCGGTTCAATTTGAGCTGCCGATCGGTGAGCCGGGCATGGGCACCCACATCCATGATTACATCCTCCTCGCTGACATCCCCGAGGCCAAGGCGAATGAAATCGCCCAGAGTGTGGTCGTCGTGCGATTCGAGGTAATTCACCGAGTGGCGTTTATTCTGGAACAGGCCGCCGAAGGCTTTGAGCGTACCCATGAAATAATTGCGGATGGTTTTCGGATTGTTGCTACCCTGCCAGCGGCCGAAAATAAAGCCATGCCCATCTCTGGGATTTTGCCCTTTGATGCCGTTGCGGATCTGGTCGTTCCAGGCGGCCCAGTCGCGCTCGGAAAATTCCGCCAACTCGTATTGGCCGCCGCCCCACGCCTCGGCAATCAAAATCACGTCCGGGTTGATTTTGCGCGCCTCGCGCGTGATCGTATCCACCGTTTCCCAGTCGATGAGCGCCGCCAGATCGAACCGGAAGCCATCCACGTGGAATTCGCGCATCCAGTACAGCACGCTCTCAACGATCAGCCGACGTGCCATGGGCCGCTCGGTTTTGAAATCGTTGCCGCACCAAGAGCGCGACTCGAAGTTCAAACCGCCATCCAGCCGGAAATAGTATTTTTTGTCGGTCAGCTTGAACGCATTTTGATCGTATTGCGACACGTGGTTGTACACCACATCCAGAATCACCGCGATACCGTTCTGGTGCAGGGTTTTGATCACCTGCTTGAGCTCGCGCACCGCGCGGCCGTCGGCCCCGCAGTATTGCTCCGGATCCAGATTGCCGCCGGTGGCATAGTAGCTCTCCGGCGCGAAAAAATACGACGTCATGTAGCCCCAATGATTGCGCTCGTACGGATTCCAGTCGTTAAATACCGGCGCATTGGGGTCTTTGTACGGCGCTTCGATGTTTCCGAAATCATGCAGCGGCAAAAATTCCACCGCATTCACGCCGAGGTCTTTGAGATAGTTCAGTCCACCGGGCGTGTTGGGATCGAGCAAACCGAGGTAGGTGCCGCGCAGGGAGTCCGGCACTCCCGAACTGGGATGCGCGGTGAGATCCCGCACATGCGCTTCGAGGATGATCAGGTCTTCCCATTTGTAGCGCAAAAAGTCATCGCCGTCCCAGTCGAAATCATCCCGGTAAATCAGGGTTTTGCCCTGGTGCAAATAGGTGTTTTTGGTACAAACAGCCCGGCTGTAAGGATCGGCGATCAATTTGTCCGGATCGAATATTTCACCGTCGCCTTCCGGTCCCCACACACGGTAGCCGTAATATTTGCCCTCGAGCTCGCCGGGCAGCACCAGCTCCCACACGCCCTCAGCATCGCGTTTCATGGCGTGCCGCAGGCCGGTTTTCTGCTCGCACCGGTCGAACAGCTCCAGCTCCACCCGCAGCGCCCGCGGTGCAAACAGCCGGAACACGGTGTTACCGTTTTCAAACTGGTAGCCAAGCGGTTTGTCCGAATAGAACTGATCCAGAATGCCCATGGGGCGCAGCGGCTTTTCGCCCACGCTACGGATATGCACCCGATAGTTGCGGTACAGATCGATCCGACCGGTGCGAATTTCGAGAGAAGTCTCCCCGACAATAATCGACTTCACCGCAAGCTCTGGCTCGAACCGGATATCCGCCGCCGAAATGGTCTCCGGCAGTGCACCGTCGAAGTGGATCACCACCCGATCCTCTGCTTCAATATCAGCGGCCAGAATGCTGACGGCGCGCTTTTTTGCTTGAACAGCGTTTTCATGGATCATAGGCGTCTTCCATATCCATCCTTGCATGAACAGCCCGACGAGAAACACCAGGACAAATCGACGCATGTTTCGTTCCTCGATTGAATTTATGGCATGACGGAGAGAATTTTTCGAATCAATTTCGGATCATCCGGCAACAAGCCGCTGTGCGGCAGCCGCTTGACCAGCTCGCCCCATTTGGGATTGCGTTTGAACACCTCTTTGAACAACGGCAGCGCCTCATCCACCCGTCCGATGGATGCCAGGGTCACCGCCGGCCAGAAGATCATCTCGGTGTTGTCGGGGGCCAGGTTCATGGCGGCTTTGTAGGCCTTCATGGCCTCTTCGACCTTGCCCTCCGTCATCAGCTCATCGCCGTGGTTGGCGTAATTGTACACCTTTTGTACCTGCAGCAACCGTTTGATCTCTTTCAGCGGCTCGGAGTGATCATCCACGCGGATATCGACGATGCGTTCGTTCCATGGCGTCCCGGATTTCTTGCCCGACACCACCAGGATCGCCGCGGATTGTTTGCCGCGGATATCACCGCCTTCGGCCTGCGCGGCTTCCAGCGCGGCCATCAGCCTGTCGGCCAAACTGCCGCGCGCGTTGCGATAGGCTTTGGCCATGGCTTCCGGCACGGTGCCTTTTTCCATGAGATTGGCCTGACAGGAAAATTGCTCGCCCTTCACATGGCCGGCGTAAATAATGCATTTGGCGCCGGTGTGCACGGCCACATTGCCCTGCGCATCCACCATGGCCACCTGCCTAACATCGGCGTTGGGATCGATGGATAGAAGCGCTTTTAATGCTTCGGGGGCAGTTTTGCCGGCGCGCATCAGCGCCAGGCCCAGCGGACCGTAGGCCGGCTCCACGAACGATTGCGTGGCCACGGCGCCGATTCCGGATTCGGCCCAGGACACGATGCCGCCCACCGAGAACCAGTTGGACTGCACGGCGACGCCCAGTTCACCGGTCACCGAATCGCGGGCAACGATGGAATAGGTGCTTACCGGCATGCGGCGTTCACCAGCCATGACCGGCGACAGCATGAAGGCAATCAAAACTACGGCAAAAAATGGCATTATCTTCTTCATGGCAGCTACTCCTGAAGATTTGAGTTTTTTGCAAGAGCTTGCTTCGATAGAGAGAATGGATGGCCACTCAACCGCGTGAAAATCGGTTTCACGGCGTGTTGGTGTTTCTTTGCGGTGATATGCGAAATATGTCGCAATTGTCGAGCACATGGGTATCCAGCCCGCCGCCGGTTACCATCACCCGGCCGTCGGGCAACAGCACGGCGTCATGGCCGGAGCGCGGTTTGGGCAGCGGCGCGGCCGGCAGCCACTGTTGCTTCTGCGGATCGAAGATCTCGCACGCATCAAGAAACTGGCCGTTGAAAAAGCCGCCGGTGACCAGTATCCAGCCGCCAGGCATGAGGATGGCGCGGTGGCCGTCCCGGCCCTGATTCAGTTCGGCACTCTGATGCCACCGCCCGGCGGCAGGATCGTAAATTTCGCACATCGTTGCATACCTATTTTTGCCTACGCCGCCAATGACCATGATCCGGCCGTCGGCCAGCGTCACAGCCTGATGGCCGTCTCGGGCGGTAAACATGGGGGACGCTTCGGCCCAGGTATCGGTTTGGGGATCATAAATCTCGCAGGTGTTTTGGTTCTCGCCGAGATCATCGTAGCCACCGGTGACCAGCACACGGCCGTCCAGCAACAGCGATGCCGTGTGGGCGCCACGCGCATATTTCATGGCAGCGACTTCGCGCCAGCGGCCGGTTTTCGGATCAAACATCTCGCAGGAGCGGCTCTCACGGGCATCACCACGGCCGCCGACGATCAGCACGCGGCCATCTGGCAGCCGGGTGGCGGTATGAGAGACACGTTTGAAACGCAGGTTGCCGGCGGGCTGCCAGGTCATGGTTTTGGGATCGAAAATTTCCGCTGAGGTCAGCCGCCCTTTCCGGCCCATCCCCCCAACGACCAGCAGACGACCATCGTTGAGGCGAGTCAAACTGAAACTGCGTCTGGCGGTGTGCAGGCTGTCGATCTCCTGCCAGCGATTCCGCTTCAGATCGTAAATTTCGCAGCGGGCCAGCCGGTCCTTTTCGCCATCGCCGCCGATCACCAGAACCAGACTGTCGTTCAATACGATCGATCGGTGCACATAGCGAGCGGTCAGCAGCGGTGCCACCGGCTGCCAGTCGCCAATGGTGCGCTCTTTATTGCTCCCTTCTTGTTGCTTCTTGCTGCAGGCCGCCATGGCGATCAACAAAATCGCGATCCAGGCAGCCCATGCCGGCCCAATGGCCCGTCTTTTCTGGTTCCGCCGCCGTATCGTCATCGCCCGTTGCTCGATTTTATGCATCAAAATGGTCCTCTTCTTCGGTGCCATGCGTTCCCCCACCAACCGTGCTCTTTCCGAAAATCCGAAAAGGGGGATTGAAAAACCGGACCCGGCATGCCAAATTCTCAATTTTAAATCATCTTGGAATGGAGCCTTCGTGGTTGCCGGCGCCCACGAAGGCTCCATGCAGAAAAAGGGCTCTCACAGAAAACGCTCGGGCCGCCACGCCCGCGCCGCTTTCCGGCGCCGGTCGGGAAACTGAGGGCCATCGCGCTTTGGTTTTCCGGCGGTCCATTGCACGGGCACGACGGAATGCGGCCCGCTTCTGGGAGAGCTCCCGGTCTTCCTTCAGTTGATGTGGATGCTGCGGGAAGAGATCAGAATTTGCGCATACCGCTGCGGAACTCGGTCCGAATGCGTTCCACGATATCATCCAGATAGTCTTTCAGCATGGGAGTTATCACGGCACGGCGCCATTCGTGACTGCTGGCATACTGCACTTCATTCTCGGCGAACAACCGAATGCGATTCAATTTGGCCCCACCGAAGCCGGTAGCCGTTTTCGGCCGCGTGCGGATAATGATCCGGGTGCGGGCGGCCACCACCCCGGCCTCGCGCTCATCTTCAAACGGATGCCGGCTCTTCCATTGGGTTTCGAAATAAAATTCGTTGGTAGAACGCTCTTCGCGTACTAATACGAAATTTAGCCGTGACAGAATCCTCCGGGTTTTATCCGCAGTATCGAAATCGGTTGCCACGCCAATCTCTTCTGCATAGTCAAACTTTCCAAAAGCGCTTCCTTCTGACCGAGTGCCGGCGCAATTCAGGCTCAGCGCACTGGCGTATAACAGCAAAAGAAAAGCAGCTAACTTTCGCATAAACTACCTCATTGTGTGTTAAGTTTGTGATTGGAATCGTGCTTTTGCTACACGATCGACCTGCCCCTTTTGTTCCAATCCATGCGAAAAAAGCGGTTCGGGCATTCTTCCAGGCAGGGGATTCCTCACTGAACTGCGGTGAGCTCAACGAGGAAGGCTTGTCATGCAAATGGAAACAGGCGAATCAGCCCGCTCCTGTGCCACGATGCCATGCCCGGCGACCACGAAGCGGTTGAAATCGCTGATGATATTACAGGTCATTCATAAATGGAATATAATAAAATCTACATCAAAAGAAAAGCCATTACGGCCGAAGCCGTAATGGCTTTATTCATAGCTTAAGCGCTCGCGCGATTATTCAGGATAAACGGCAAACACATCTTCCCGACTACGCTTGGGAGCCGAGGCCGGACCACCCACACCACCAAAAGTGTAGATTTCCTGCTGAAGGATTTCCAGCTCTTTGCCTGGAACCGGCCAATGCAGCGGCGTACCAGTCACCAGGATACCCCAGCCACGGGCGTCAAAGAAGGCCAGACCGCCGCTGGTCGTCCAGCACTCGAGCCGTTTTTCGTAGATGAGCTTCTTCATCAGGTCGGGATCGTCGCCCGAAACCGGCGGAAGCCCACCATTGTTGACGCGAGTCTGATTGATGATCGCGGCCGCTTCGTCATTGCGGCCAAGGCGGATCAGCGCTTCAGCTTTGAGGAACATCGGTTCCTCTTTAACAATCAAATAAATCGGCCCTGTCGCTCCACTAAGCAAGTGCTCGTTGAATCGATAATGCAAATAATACGAGAAATGATAGGTACCTCGGTCAGGACGATGCCGTGGTTGACCAGCATACATGATATAAGTCCCCTGCCCTTCAGGATTGCCAACAGGAAACCGTTGGTCAGCGGTATGAATCAGGAACGGCAGGCGATCCTGCACTGGCGTGTTCAGCCAGGCCTGGTAGTTGCCCGACGTATCCGCCGGTCCGAGGCTGTTCATGTAATCCGCACGCACCCAGATCGGATGCTGACCTTGCAACTGCAGGCGGCTCCACCAGATGTTGCCATCGCCCTGGACAACAAAATCCTGGTCAATGGCCTGTTCCGCATGAGCCAGAACAGCATTCCAATCCACCGCGGCGCGCTCTTCCGGTGTACGGGCCACCTGGGCCATAAACCGCGCCATATAAGTGTGAATCAACTTCTGAAATTCCGCGCTGGTCAGCGGATTGCCATTGATCCAATTTTCCGGCAAGGTGAAGTCTTTTTCCTGAGCCAGGGTAAGGGCTTCTTGCAAAAATCCCAGAGCTGCCTGCATGACTTCGTTATAGGGTTTAAAATCAACCTGGTCGGTAGTCAAATCCACCGTTTCATCCACGATGAAAGCCTTGTCATGGAACAACGCCAGCCAACCATGAGCCAGACCCTGCACGAACTTGGCGAACGTTTTGGCACGATGCGTCCGCAACTCATCTTCGATGATCAGGCCGTTGGCGATTTGCTTCAGACCGTCGTTGGCCGAGGAAATGGCGGAATAGCAGTTGTACCAGGAATTTTGCACAAAGGCACGATAACGGTAGGACGGACTATTATCAAACGGGATGCGCGGCTCCGTCGACGCATTCTGCATGTGCCAGTTTCCCCAGGACGACGTCAGCTCATCGGCTGCGGTGCTAAGTCCCATGGATGGGGCCGAGTATTGAGTGGCCGCCCACCAATCCAGAAAGGAGCCGGCAATCAACGATTCCACATCACTCGGGGATGCCAGTGCGCGCTCAGTGTCCGGCGCGTTCTGGTTGGTGACATTCAAATCCGGGCTGCAGGCCGTCAGCGAAAACACTGCCCACGCGCCCAAAAACAAAGAGGATAAGAGTTTAACGGCTTTCATAGCCACCTCCATATTTCAAGCATCATTCATTGCCCTATCCAGTGTTTTTTATTGAACTTCGGTGCATGGCTTCTGACGAATGGCCGGCCTACGCGGCCAGCCATTCCCTCATCCGCGCATGCTTATCCTATCCATCAATTAGAATTCAAGCTCAAGAATACCGGTGATGGTGCGATAGTTCGGATACCGGAACGCATCCACACGGTACAGTGTGGCATCGCCGCGGCCGACTTCCGGATCGAAGCCTTTGTAGTCGGTCCAGGTCAGCAGGTTGCGGCCGATAACGCCAATGGTAATGCGATTGAGGAACGTGCCCAGCGTGCCGCCCAGGAACTGGGAAATCTGGCCCTTATTGAAGGTATAGGACAGATTCAATTCGCGCAGTTTCAGGTACGTCCCATTTTCGATGAACCAGCTATTGACGTTGTTCACATCATACAGCTTGGCGTAGTAATTGACCGGCTTTTTCAGCTCGTCGGGTTTGCCGAACTGATCCACATCCGCATGGCGGAGCTCACGATAGGCCCACTGGCGGGTGTTATTGTAGATTTGCCCACCCACTTCAGCATCGAACAGGATGTAGGCCGTAAAACCTTTCCACCGGAAGGTGGAGGAGAAGCCCAGGTTAAAATCCGGAATCACGTCACCAATCTTCTGGTGCTCGTTGCCATTTTCATCAATGAAGCCAATGGGCATGCCCCAATCATAGGCGATGCCATCGATCACGACCTTAGTGCCCCAGAGGTTCTTGCTGACCCCATCTTTGTAGGTGTTGCCCGAACCCACGGCCACCAACAGGCCATCGTCGTTCACGTCAAACTGATCTTTGGAGCTGGCATGAATACCGCCCAGATAGCGATCCAATTCGCTCTTGCTGGTCATCCAGAGGCGACCGTACATGGCGCCGAATTTTTCACCCTTGCGGTTGTAAAAAGCGCCGTTGTAACCATGGCGATATGCCGGAAGATCAAATTCAGTAATTTCTTGATCGGTTTTATCGAAGACAAGGCTTGCCGTCCACTGCATGTCCCGGCTTTGTAGCAACGAAGCGTCCAGGGTGGCTTCAAAAGTCTTGGATTCCAGGGTACCGGCATTCCGCCACTGATTGCTGAAGCCATAGTAGCCAGCCAACGGCACCAGCAACAGCACGTCTTCAACAACGGTTTTGGAGTAAACCAGCTCCATGCTGATGCGTTCGAACAGCCCCAGGTTCAAACCGAATTCCTGTTCGGTCGCGAATTCCGGTTTGAGCTTTTTGTTACCCAGATTTTGTTTCGACACAATACCGGAGCTCACACTGAAAGTTTCGTATTGTGCCGAGAACGCCGGACGGTTACCGGCGGTACCAAGAGAATAGCGAATCTTGAATTCATTAATTTTGTCGGTAAACCACCAGGGCTCCTGGGAAAGCCGATACGCAGCACTCACACGATAATAGGTATTCCAGCGGCTTTCGGGACCAAACAGTGAACTGCCGTCTCGCCGCACCAGAACGTCTGCAATATATTTGTCTTTATAATCCAAACCGGTAATAAAATAATAGCCCACCGATTTAACGCGCGAAGACGATGAGCCGATAAACTTCTCGCCGTTCACCACGTCGAGGTCGCGCGTATCCACCACCGCCAGGTCGATACCGGCCGTGAAGGTATCCGAGAACCGGGTGGATTCGAACAGGTACTGCACCTGAGTCCGGTTGGTCAAATCACCGAACGCCTTCGTAAAGGTGGCGGTGATGTTGGCGTTGATGGCCTCATCGAAGGCGTTGTACTTCTCATAACGACCCAGGTTGATCTGCGTCGCGTCGATGGTCTTGAAGCCTTTGGGATAATATTCTTCATTGTTCCGGTCGGAACGGTCGAAGCTGAAGTTACCCTGAATATCGAACCAGTTGGTCGGCGCGAAACGCAGGCTGATGCTACCCTGGATTCGCTGACGACGGTAGTCGATTTCGGCCGTGTTCACGGCATACAGCGGATTCTCTTCCAGGGTCCGCGGATCCGGCTGGATTTTGTACGGCGTGCCGTCTTCATTCGGTGCCAGTAAGTTGACGTTCGGGTTCAAAAACATCAGACCAAAAAACGGGTTCGGCGCGTTGTTGGGACGCGCATCGTCACGCTTGGAGCTGGAGTAATATCCCGTAAACGAAAGATCCAGTCCCGGACGAATGTGATGATCGAAGTTCAGGCGCAGGTTCTGACGGCGGTACCCTTCCTGACCGATCACCACGCCAGGCTCACTCACGTTGCCAAACGAAATACGATAGTTGGTGTTCGGCGAATTGTAGCTGATAGCCGCATAATTGCGATAGAAATTGCCCGGATCGAAGAACAGTTTCATGTGATCATACAGCGGCGGAGGGAACGGATTGTCCTGAAACACATATTTGTTCGGAGCATTGGGATCGGGATTGTCGTTGTCCAGAGCGGCCGAACCGAAATCCACCGGATTGCCATCGGCATCCAGCCACTGGCCATTCTCATCGATCCGATACTGATGGTGCTGGGAGATAAACTTCTTGCCTTCCAGCGGCAGCTCATTGATACCAAATTCGTTGCGGATCACCAGGCTGGTTTTGCCCGTACCGGCACGACGACCTCGTTTGGTGCGAATCTGGATCACGCCGTTCGCGGCACGCGAACCGTACAGCGACGCAGCCGCGGCGCCTTTCACCACTTCGATGCTCTCGATGTCCAGCGCGTCGATATCGACCTGGTTGGCACCCAGGATCACGCCATCGACCACGAACAACGGAGCCGAAGAACCGGTGATACTGGTGGCACCACGCAGCTTCACCGAGACACCCGTACCCGGTTGACCTTCACCTTTGATGATCTTCGCACCGGCTACCTTGCCTTTCAAGCTCGACATCGCGTCAACCGCAGGGGCCATCTGCAACTTTTCTTCGCCTACTGAAGCAACTGTAAAGGCTAGTTTTTCCTTCGGGGTTTCCCCCATCACGCCCGTAACAACAATAGCGTCCATCTTCAGAACGTCTTCTTTCAGCGTGAAATTCTGAGTAATGGTTCCCGGATTCAGTTTAATACGAACCGTCTCCGAATGGTAACCAATGAAACGAGCCGTCAGCTTGACCTCCTGGCCTTTAACTGCGCTTGCAGGAACGGTGAACTGATAGTTCCCATTCTCATCGGTTGCCGAACCAAGGTTGGTTAATTCGATGAATACATTGGCACCCACTAGGGGTTCGCCTGCTTCATCCGTCACTTTGCCGGTGATCGTTGCACTCTGCCCCAAAACCAGGGCCGGTGCAAGCAACACGGCAAAAATCAGCAAAGCAGCGAAGGTACGATTGGACATATCTCCTCCTTCTCCTTAACTTGTACTTTACTGAACATCCAGCGATGGATTCCCGCAAACCCATCACGGGATGATGCCATTTGTTGGGGAGGTGGGTTAGTTTAGTGTGAATCTGTAATAGTTTTGCCAATGTTATGCCAAATTGTGTTTCCCGATCCGCACTTTTAGTGCAATTGCCTGATTTTTAATGAATTAATCAGAACACGAACCTTACAATATTATAAGCCGATGTCGATAAAGGTGAAATTTTTTGCACAGATACTGTGCAATTTGCCGTCGAAAAACTCACAAAACACGAAATATCGCACATCCGACTTGATTAGCCGGTCCCGCCGCACCTCCAGGTAGTAGCGATCGCCTCTTCTTCACAGGTTAAGTCTGAAAAAAAGATAAATTTCATCCCTGTGGCTGCACGCCGTTCATTTTATCCCCCTTCTGCCAAATTTAGCTTGCTTTTTTTGCCAGCGTCCCTTTCTTTGTGTAGCAATTGCAGTCACCATCAGCATCTTAATACTGACGCAAATATTTCGGAAGCCCATCGCAATGTCGCAAACCGTTGTCCAGTTTCTTCGTAAATTCGCTCGCAGTGAGTACACCTGGATTTTTCTGTTCGCGCTGAGCCTTCGGTTCATCTACCTATGGCAGGCGTTTCAAAGCAATCCGCTGATTGACTTCCCGATGATCGATGCCAACGATTACGTCACCTGGGCCCACAACATTGTGAAAGGCAAGATTTTATACCAGCGCGTTACCTACACGCCAGTGTATCCGTTTTATCTGGCGGCCATTTTTCTGCTGCTAAAAAATCCGTTCTGGGTGTTTGCGCTGTTCCATGTGTTCGGCGCCGCACAGGCCATCCTGCTTGGCAAAATCGCCGAACGCGTGTTCGGACGACCGGCCGGGCTCGTCGCCGCATTCCTGGCCGCCACCTACTGGCCGTGGATTATCTACGAGGCCACGTTTCATGCTGAAAATTTCGCGCTGTGGACGATGATCCTGTCACTGTATTTGTTTTTGTGCGCCTCGGAACGCCGGGCCTGGCTATGGCTCATCAGCGGACTGCTGTACACGCTTGCCGCGCTTGCGCGCCCCAACCTACTTCTGGTGGCACCCGTATTTGTTGTCTGGCTCTATCGCCGGGCTGGCGAGCGCAAAGCCGCCATCGCCGCCATTGGCCGCTTTGTGGCTCCCATGATCGTCCTCACCGTGCCCATCCTGATTTACCATCATCAGCTCACCGGCGCCTTCATGCTCCGCGATCAGGGCATGTTGACCCTGTACCTGGGCAACAATCCGGATTTCGGCGGGCTCGTGCCACGGTCAGGACTGGATTTCCGCAACGTGCTGTTTGAACCCACGGCGCACGGCTACTTTGCACAGGTGGATCAGGAGCGGTACTGGCTGGGGAAAACGCTGCACATCATCCAGCAGCGGTTTCCGGAATGGCTGGTGTTGCAGGGCAAAAAGCTGCTGATGAATCTTGGCAGTTTTGAAATCAGCCAGGAATTCGATATCTATTACTACCGCAATCAATCCCGGGTGCTGGCCCTGTTCTGGCCCGGCGCCTGGCTGATCATCCCGTTCGGGCTGGCCGGCGTGCTGTCCCTCTGGCGGCGGAACCGGGAAACGCGCTGGCTGGCGCTGATGTGGCTGGCGCTATTCCTGTCTATTTTGCCGGGGCAGGCCGCCTCGCGCTACCGCTTTGCCATGATGCCGTTGCTCATGCTGTTCGCCGGTGCGTTTCTGGTGGAGGTGTTCCGCACCGCCACCGACCGCCGGTGGCCGGAGCTGGCGCGGATGCTGGCGCCGGTGCTGGTGTTCGGGATCGTTTCCTGGCCGGATTATCTGGATCTGCGCCAGAAAAACAAGATTTTCACCATCTACCAGATGGCCGACAAAGCGTTCAATCATCAGCGGGATGCGGAGCTGGCGAAAAAGCTGTATGCGCAGTCGCTGAAGCTAAACCCGGAAGATGACAATTCGCGCTACTGGCTGGCCTATCTGGCTGCGGCCGAAGATCGCTACAAAGAAGCGCGGCGCTACTTGCAAGACATTCTCGACCGCAAGCCCAATTCACCGGATGTGTGGTGGTTGCTGGCGGAAACGTACTGGCGAGAAGGCAATATCAAAAAAGCGGAAGCGGCCCTGGAGCGCACCCTGAAGCTGGCGCCCAATTTTGCGCGGGCGCTGAATCTCAAAAAACGCCTGTACCTGCCCCCCATGCCTCGGCAGAAGCGGAAATGAGCCAGGGGCCTGTTTTGATTGGACCTCGATGACACCTTCCTTGCCAGATAGCTCAAAGAGGCCAGACCCCGGGCACCTTGAAAGTGCCCGGCGTATTACGCTGTCCCCTCATTTTGCAGGAGGGAATCATGGGCGTTTGGGCATGCTGACCGCCGTCGCCCGGGAAACCTGCCCCCGATCCCATTCAAAAATATTGAGAACGATCTCTTCGTCGCGGCCATAGAATTGGCGGTACAACGCGCGAATCGGGCTCAGTGATACCACCAGAGTCCGCGTCAACAGGGCCTTGCACTGATCGCCATTGGCCTCGTGGTACAGGTAAAGATTCGCCTGCACCGGCAGGGATTCGGCAAAGGCGTCCGGCGACATGTACAGCGCATAAAAGTGCGGTGCGCAGCCTCCGCCGTGTTCCACGGTCAGCGCCAGGGTGTCGTTCTGCACCGCCGCATCGGTCACGCGGTACTCCGCCAGCAACAGCGAATCCCATGGCTGCGAGGTGATCAGCACCTGCGGGAAGAACTGCCACCCTTTGGTGTTTAGAATCTGCCTCATGGTTTCCTCGAACGATTTATGCAGCGTCCGGATCGTATTCAGAAACAAGTTCAATCCCGCTAGCGAGTCGCCATATTCGAAGGTGACCCGCTTTACGCCCGCCCCGGTGTGGATTTCCAGCCACTCAGCGCCGCCATCGGCGCAATCCGGGCAGCCGATGACCGTATCCAGCCGTGAAAACGCCTGCGGATCGAACGTCTGCTGTAATGCATTCCAGGCCGCGGTATCCAGTTCTGCGTAGATGCGGCGCGGCGGAAAGTTCTGCGGATGCCAGCTCCCCTGCTGAAACGATATCCCGGCGCTGTCCAGCGATAGCGTCGTGTAACAGTAGCCAAAGCATTCGCCGAATTGCGTGCCGTATCGTACTGAAAGAAACGTTGCGGTATTTACCATGGGAGAGACCGGCAATTCGCGTTCGCAGCCGCTCCACAGCCAGAGCCCCGGCGCAATGACCGCCAGCAGAATGAATTTCGAAAAAAGCCGCATGAGAATTTCTCCATGTGCGTTTCATTGCTTCAAATTCATTGCAACCGAAGAGGTTATAAGTTTAAGACGTAAGGCAACCCGTCATCGCGAGCGAATCCGCCAATTGGCGGATGGCGCTCTCCTTGCTTCAAAGATGGAGATTGCGTCGTCTCCGCCGGCTGGCGGATCCTCGCAATGACGAATTGCCAGATAGTAAGCCCTGAAAAAGC
>JAUZRQ010000100.1 GCA_030950365.1 Candidatus Zhuqueibacterota bacterium
TACTCCTGCTTCGATACCTCTGGTTGATCCATCATTAAATGTTCGCGCCAACCGCGATCGCTTCGCTTTCAGCGTTGGCGCTATAGGAAATATTCTTGATTGGTAACTATTCAGTTATTCCCGCTTGATGAAATCTTGCCCGTCATCGCGAGCAGCCGCCGCAAGGCGGGTGCGCGGCGATCTCTTTGTCAATAGAACAATGAGATCGCGTCGTCTCCGCCGGCTGGCGAATCCTCGCGATGACGGGTAGGAGACTGAACAGTTACCATTATTGAGACATAACAATTTAATCGCAAATCGACTTTCAATCACCCTGGCTTCCGGCAAGAAAAAGCGCCGGAATGCCGGAAGCGGATCCCCGCTTGGCTCCGAAGATGACGATTCCGGAGCTTCAATCGCAAACCAGACTTACCGCCGGACGCGCCGGCGCTGCCACCACAGCATCCATGCCGCCGCCACGGCCAGAATCGCCCAGCCGTAATAGGCGGGCACATTCCGCCGCGTCACCCGCTGGATGGGCAACAGGCTTTGCGCCATGCGCTCCAACTCCTCACGCGGAACTTCACTAACCAGATGGTAGCCGATTTCGCCGATACGGCCATTCACCACTGAAAATTCTGTATGCCGGCGTGCGTGCGGTTTTCGCGCGCCATTATTTTCTGCTGCCGTTTTCGGATATTCAAACAGGGAAATAAACGCTAGTCCGTCGCTGTACAAGAGGTGCATGTACGTACGATCGCGGCTGCGAAATTTACGGATGCGCATCAGTTCAAAACCGGCCGGGAGCAGCTGCGGCACCAGGATCGGGCCGTCGTGGTCGGCCAGAACATGCACCAGCTTCGAGTAAGTTTTACTGTACCGCCGCATCCGGCGCGAACGCGCATCGGCAATCGTGTCCAGTGAGGCCCAGATGCGGCTGAATTCGGCCGTATCGGATGGTGTAAACTCAATTTTGGTGTATTCATGCAGCTCGCTTTGCACAGCGATCGGCGACAACCGCTGCATTTTGAAAATGAACAACGTCTGCCGGTCCACCCACAGCCGCAGCTCCGGCCGTCCCGCCCGTGTTGGCTGGATATGCACCACATAGGTCGGCCGTTCCAGCATAACCGGGCCGGGCTCGATAGATACGGCATAATTGCGTTTCAACAGATCGATTTCTTTAAGGAAAAACCGGTGCCGGAGCCACTGTCCGGGCCGCATATGCCAGGCCATTCGGTGCACATGCCGGTCGCCGCGGGCGCGCACCTGCTCGCCGCTGAGGGCAATGACCGTTTCCCGCAAGGAATCCGGCTGCAAGAATTGAATCACGGTTTTGTCCGGCGGCCAGTGCTGGATGAAATATTTTAGTTTCAGATCCCGACCGGCGTGGTGGGTCTGGTGTACATATTCGCCGGAGTAGCCGATGGATCGGCCGGCCGTGGACAGCCGTACCAGCAAACTGTCCACCGGCGGCGGCCCCGCCTGTTGCGCTGCTACGCGACCAGGCAACCAGAGCGTCAGCAGCGCCAATACCATCAACGTGTTTTTCCCATGTCTCATTCCGGACTTCCCAGAGCAATGAAGGTCACGCCGTACGGCGCCGGATGCAAGGCAGAGGCCTCGGCCACGCGCGTATGCTCTTCGATAATCAAATCAAGATCATTCGGCCCGGTCAGCGTCTCCGGGGTGTGCGGTCGGAACAGAAGCTGCAGCAATAGAAAAGCGATGGCGGCCAGGGTGGCCATGGCTGGAACCAGTCGTGGCCAGCGCATGCTTTGCATGAGTGTAGCCCATGATATGCCCGCACCGACACGGCTGCTCAGCCGATCCAGCCGCGCCTGAATACGGGTCTGCAGCCATTGTTGCGCTGCTGGAGACAATTTTTGGGCCGAAAGACCAGCAAGGCTAGTCTGGAGACTTTGCATCTCTGTCAAGAATTGCCGACAGTCGTCGCAAGAATCCAGATGCGCCTGCACCGGTTCCGGCAACCGGCTGAGCTTGCCATCCAGAAAATTTTGTAAAATTTCTTCGTACTGTTCACAGGTCATCATGTTTTTTTCTCTTTGGTAAAGGCTACTCTCAGGCTCCTATTGCAGATCAAATTCATAAAACAGTGCCATTTTAAAAAAAGATACGGGAACGCCCAGAAAATAACGAAATCGGCAAAAAGGCATTCGCCTTGACACTCACGAAGCAAGAACGAAAGCCGTTGGTCTTTGCGCTCATCTGGCAGACACTTATGTAACCTGCACAACCACCATCAGAGATGGGGCTAAATCGGTTTTTTCTCTTTTAACGCTTAGAGGCATTGAGGTTAAATACCCCTACCGCCGCTATCCTATTTTGCCTCATGACAAATAGTCACGCAACAACTTCCGCAACCGCTTGCGCGCGTGGTGTAACCGGGAGGTCACTGTGCCTTCTGGGATGTCCAGCATCACGGCGATTTCCCGCGCCTTAAAGCCTTCGATGTCAAACAGAACCAGCACCGTCTTTTGCGGCTCCGGTAATTGATCGATGGCGTTTTGCAAATACTCCCGCAGCTCCGCCTGCTCGAAATCACGTTGCGGATCATCGGCGCTGCGCGCCCCCCCCAAAAAGTCTTCCCACTCCATTATGGGCGAACGAAAGAACAATCGCCGGGCGCGACCGAGTCCACGCCACATGTTGGAAATGCGGTTCAGCAAAATGCGAGTGATCCAGGTGGAAAACTGAAACGCAAAATCAAAGCGTTCGATATTCTGGTAGGCCGCCACAAACGTATCCTGCACCACATCCACGGCATCCTCGGGCGACAGCCCCAACCGGCGCGCAATACGGTAACACTTGTCCAGATACCGCTGCGTCAGCGCATCGAATGCCGCACGATCCCCGGATATGGCCTTTTCGATCAGCTCCGTATCCCGAAAGCGCTTTTGTGTTCCCACCGCATTCACAATGAATTATACACCTCAGATGAAAAATCCTTTAACCATTTTTGCCAAAACTGCCATTCTTGGCGGTTTGCTTACCCGATCGGGTAGTGACAGACCGATTTTTTTTCGCAAAACCATCGGCATTGCCCAAATCCTGGCCATAGCCGGCTTCTCGCTAAGGCCCTTCGCGCTTTTCGGCCATTCATTCTACCGTTATCCATTATGGACAACCCTAACGCCAAAGCGTTGCACCGGAATGCAAGAGGGTAAAAGACTTTAAACGCAGGTCCGCACATCCATCTGGCCGGTTGCTGATTCATCACTATTCGCCCTGACCTGTTTTTGGTACGCTGGTATTTTCCATCATCTGGCGTGTCCGAAAATCCGAAGAGACAAAATGGCTGTGGTTATGCCTATTCTACATCAAATCATTACAAATTGTTCGCCAATCTTCTTGCATTTGCACCGACCTGAACGTATATTTGGGCAAACAAAAAGCCAACGGACGTGGAAACCTTGGGGATACCATGACCACCCAGGCCATTGAAGATTATTTAAAAGTCATTTTCAAGCTCAGTTCTGCGGGCAAAAAGGTCTCCACCTCGGCCATCGCCAAAAAGCTGTCGGTGGCCCAGGCCTCGGTGACCGGCATGCTCAAAAAACTGGCGGAAATGCACCTGATCGAGTATCTGCCGTACAAAGAAATCCGCCTCACCGAAGCCGGGCGCAAAATTGCGCTGGAGACCATCCGCCATCACCGCCTGCTGGAGCTGTACCTCAAAGAGGCCATGGGGTATAGCTGGGACAAGGTGCACGAGGAGGCCGAACATCTCGAGCACCATATTTCTGAGGAATTCGAGGAAAAAATTGACGAGTTTCTCGGCCGCCCCACAGTCGATCCTCACGGAGCGCCCATTCCCACCAAAGACGGCCACCTGCCGGAAGAAACCTACAAGCCGCTCACCCAGGTCAAGCCTGGCACGCGCGCCGTCATCCGCCGTGTCAGCGATGACGATCCGGAAAAGCTGCGCTATCTGGGCAAGCTCAATCTGTATCCCAATACCGAAATCGATGTACTACACCGCGAGCCATTCAACGGGCCGACCAAAATCAAAGCCGGCGACAAGATGCACTATCTCAGCAAAGAACTGTGCGACAATATTTACGTGGATGAAATCGCCTGACGGTCGTCGACCCTCGCCTTCCGATTCCCACCATCGAAATACAGCAATTTGCGGAATAAGCCATGCTGTTGATTTGTTATCCCTCACGAAATCCCATTTTTTTGCGCTTCAAACCATCATTTTCACAATAGCGTGGAGGTAACTCATGAAAAAGGCATTTTCGCTTTTTCTGGCGGTCACCATAATTTTAGCCGTATCTGGCCTGGTGCTAGCCGGCGGTAAAATGAAACAAACCACTGTATCCGGCACGCTGGTCGATTTGAAATGCTATGCCGCCATGGGCGTTACGACCAATGACCATGGAGAAATGAAAAAGTGTGGCTCGATGTGTGCCGAAGGCGGCCTGCCGCTCGGCTTGGTTGATGAAAAAGGCAATATGGTGTTGTTGGGCGTGCCTTCGCCGGCCTACTCCAAACTCGTTGGCAAAGAATTGAGACTCACCGGCACTTACGGCAAATACAGCAAAGTGTTTATTCCCAAGACCATGGAAATCAAAGTGGACGGCAAATGGAAGAAAACCAAGTTGCCCAAGACGATGATGTAAATTGCATACACCCATATTCCCAAAGGACAGTCGATTTGGCTGTCCTTTTTTATTTTTGAATCTGCGCACTGACAGAGTTCTCTTACCTGCTCAATCGGAACCGGATTCAAGATCGTCTCTGGCGCTGTTTTTTCCAACCCCCAAGATCGCAAAACCACGAAGAAAAGCTGAGACCTTTGTAGCCACGATCCTCGTAGCCAGATGGTATTGTAAGGTTTGGCGGGAACCATCCAAAAGCGAACGCGGATGAACCAGATGACGCGGATGGTCACGGATGATGATTAATCACCTTCCCTGAAATAGTAGCACAAGCTTCCAGCTTGTATGCCGGGAGCGCATCCATAATCAATCGCAAATCCATGCTTGCTCCCCGTCATTTTGATCTCCATTCCAAATTGCATTCGGGACGGAGGATAATAGTAGCATAAGCTTCCAGCTTGTCTGCAGGGAGCGTATCCACGACCAATCGCAAATCCATAATTGTTCGCCGGCATTTTGATCTCCGTCCCAAATTGCATTTGGGACGGAACGAATCAGGAGAAGCTCAGCTTCTCATTCTCTCGCAAGGACGCGGAGGGCGCAGGGAAAGGCAGTTCACCCAAAGTTGCAACGCGTTTCCAGAAGCAGCGCTTTTCCGTATTACCCCCAGCATGTCGCCATGCCCCTTTTTCGAAGCAAAGCTTTCGTTATTTCCGTCCCAAGTACAGCTTGGGACGGAGGGGAAAGCGAACTCAAATGATGCAGATTCTGGTGGAGCCAGAAACTTTAAAAAACCAACAAGTTTCATAGACGCCAAATAATGCTATAGGATTGGTATGCCCTGAGCAAACGCGATATGGTCCAGAATTTAAAACGCGCAAAAGCTACAGGTTGATCAACCTAATAGCGATTCCCAAATCGCCGAGCTAAAGCGTAAAATTGCCCGATTATGAGGGTGAATTTTTGTGGATTCGCAAAAATCGCTCAATTTAGGTCGTTATAAAAAATCAGTGCAAATCTGTGAAATCTGTGGTTTGCAGAAATCGATCTTGCAGGCTGTCAAGCCCAGGGTTTTCTCAGTCTGGCAAGGACTAAAATCCTGCCAGACTGAGCTGTGCTCTGCCCGGCAGCTGCGACACTCCCACATGCCCTGGCTGGTTACTCACCACATTTGAAATAAAAAAGCAAAGCGTTTCAGGAGGGGCGCAAGCGTTATTTTTTCGGCCGCAGGGCCGGCTCAACATCGCCCCGGTGGCAGGTATAGCAGTTGATGGTCGCCTTTTCATCAACGATGTTTTTCAGCTCTTCGCGGATTTCGCCAACCATCTTCATCATTTTTCGGGCGGTTTCTTTCTCCGGCTTCTCGTCCGAATCCCACTCGCCTTTGACGTGACAGAACGTGCATTTCACGCCCAGGGCCGGCGAGAATCCATTTTCCATAATCCGCAAGACTCGAATAGCCGGGATCCCCTTAAGCATCTTAATATTTTTAAACACCTTTTCGGCTGGCTCGTTTTCTCGCCCGGCAATGGCCTTCTCGAGTTCCTGAATCACGCCACTTTTTTTGCGCTGCTCCTGAGCCTGCAAAGATGCCGTAGTCAGAACAACCGACAATAGCATGAACAATCCGATCGCACGCTTTAAGGCCCTCATCGATTTCTCCTCCATAGCTGGTTCTTTCCGCCTGAATTTTTGAAATAGACGACACAGATCCTAAAAAGTTGTAATCATTTTTTGCAATTTAATTTCTGAATGTCCCGGTGCAAATCACCATAGCAAAACGCGGCGCAGAAGGCCCGCAATGGAAGCCGTTTAAGGGCAACTCCTTCATTCAAAATTGTTTGTCCGAATGGCTCGATTTTGCTCTATCTTAAACAATGCTCTTTGTCGAAAATTTCCCCAAAAAAAATCGCTTGCTTTTTTCAATTAATTTTCTTATTTAATCTTTAAATTTAATTATTCAATTAAACCAAATGGATGAAATGGACGCGCAATTTTCCGAGACCGAGCAAAAAATTTTGCATGCAGCCAAAGAGGTTTTCCTGCGCCATGGGAAAGATGGCGCCCGCATGCAGGAGATTGCCCGACTGGCCGGTATCAATCAGGCGCTGTTGCATTACTACTTTCGCAACAAGGACACGCTGTTCACCACCGTGGCGCGGCACCTGATCCGTGACTTTCTGCAGCATATTTTCATCGACACTCATGAAGAGGCCTCCCTTCAGGACTTTTTGCAGAAATTTGTTTCCAATTACATCGATTACATTGCCGAGAACCTGGAATTACCGCGTTTTATCCTATGGGAGATTGAGCGCGGTGGTGACATTATGGTGCAGGAGGTGCGCGCTCTGCAACAGCAACACGGTTTCGGGATTTTGCCACTGCAGCAGCGCATAGCCGAGGCCATTCACAACCGGGAAATCCGAGCCGTGGACCCGCTGCATCTGATTTTGAGCATCATCGGCATGTGCATTTACCCGTACGTGGCCCGACCGGTGGCCGAGAAGATTTTTCAGCTTCCGGACATCACATCCAGGACCTTTCGCGATCAGCGCAAGCAGGAGGTGTTCCAGATTCTCTGGAATGGCATCAAATACACCCCATCAGACTGAGAAGGCTGCGAGCAAACCCAATCACGAGGTCTTTCATGAAACAGGTTTTTGGGCTGTTGGTGTTTATGCTTCTGGCCGCGCCCGTTCCGGCGCAGGAGGTGAAAACATATACTTCGTTGCAGGACATCTGGCAGGCGCTCTCCCGGCAAAACGTCAATCTGGCGCAACTGGATGCGGCCCTCGAACAGGCCGATCTGGATGTCCGCGTGCGGCGAGCCTCCCGGCTGCCCGCGCTGCAGGCCGGCGCTGGCTATAACTACATCTCCGAAACCGCGCGGTTCACCCTGCCGTTCACGTTACCGGGCACGCCGCCGCAGGAAATCGAAGCCGGGGTGAAAAATCAATACGATCTCAACCTGCGCGTACAGCAGCCGGTGTTCACCGGCTTCCGGCTGAAAAACGAGGTGCGGCTCGCGCGCACGCGCAAGGAAAGCGTGGCGCTGCAAAAGGCGATCACCCGCAATCAGCTTTTCCTGCTGGCAGGACAGATTTATTACCGCTACCAGCTCAACCGCATGCAACAAAATTTGCTGCAAAAAGGCCTGAATCGGCTCGATATCCAATTGCAAAAGGTGCGCAATTTCTTTCTGTCCGAGCAGGCCACGTCCTTTGACACGCTCGAGGTGTACAATCGCAAATTGGAGCTATCCAACCGGCTGCAGCAACTCCGCCGACTGGAGCGCATCATCCTGTTGCAACTGCAGCACGTGCTCAATGACACCGCGGCGGTGCGGATCGCCCCATCGCCGCTGCCGGGAAAACCGCCGTTCCATTTGCAGCCCTTTGAAACGTATCTGCAGCAGGCATTGCGGCAACGTCCGGAGCTGCAGCATCTCTCGCTGCGGGAACAATCGCAATCGCACCTGATCCGCATCGCGAAGTCGGCATTGCTGCCGCAGGTCTTTGCCAGCGCCAGTTTCCACTATGCCCGCCCCGGAGTCAACTTCTTTCAGGATGAATGGATGACCTATTACACGGTAGGGGTGCAACTGCAATGGCGGCTCTGGAACTGGCGCCAGGATCACTACCGTGTGCAGCAGGCCCACGTGGAACTGGACCGCCTCCGGCTGCAGGAACGCGCTCTGCTTCAGGATATCCGGCAGCAGGTGCAGGAAGCGTATTTGAATCTGGAAAATGCGCTGGAGCAGATCCGGCTGCAGGAACAGCTGGTGGAGCAGGAGCGCGAGCGCTACCGTCGCGTCAGTGAACGCTATGACCAGGGGCTGGCGGCGCAGCTGGATTTGCGCAATGCCGAAACCCGGCTCACCGAATCGGAACTGCAATTGCAATCGACCTATATTGAAGCGTATCAGGCATATTTGCAACTGCAATATGCCACCGGAAAGTTCGAGTCTGTGCAACCATAAAGGAGGTAACTATTCAGTCTCCTACCCGTCATCGCGAGGAGTGGAGCGACGACGCGACCTCATTGTTATATTTGCAAAGAGATCGCCGTCCGCCAGCAGTCGGACAGGCGCATCCGCCTTGCGGCAGAGGCTCGCGATGACGGAACCATTTATTTGCTGTTCCATAAGGCTGAATAGGTACGTTTTTTTTAAATTTACTGAAGTATTAATAGTTATTAAAGGGTCAATGTATGCAATTCAAGGTTTGGCTTATTTTGGCCGGCGCAGCCGCGATCGCGGGTTGTCGGGCCAACGGCTCATCCGATAGTTACACGGGCATTCTGGAAGGTACGTCCATTCAGGTGCCGGCCCTCACCGCCGGCCGCATCGTTCGCAGTTTTGTGGAAACCGGCAGCCTGGTGCAACGCGGGGACACGCTGGCGGTGATTGACACCACGGAATTGCATCTGCAGTGGCAGCAGTTGCTGGCCAAACGCGAGGAATTGGAATCGAACCGGGAGGCCGCTCAGACCGCGCTGCGGCAGGCGCAATCGGATGTGGCGTATCTGCAGAAAAAATTTGATCGATTGAAACGGCTGTACGAAAGCGAAACCACGCCGAAGCAGTCGCTGGACGATTTGTCGCAACAACTGCAGCGCGCGAAAACGGCTCTGGCCAATGCGAGGAATAAGCTTCGAACCCTGGATGCGCTGCAGGCACAACTGGATGCGCAAATTGCCCTGGTGCGCAAAAAAATCAACGATAGCACCATCGTCAGTCCGCATGCGGGCACGGTGACCACGCTGTATTACGAAACCGGCGAGGCCGTGCCGCCCATGGCACCGGTCGCGGAGCTCATCGACACGCAGGAGCTGACGGTGAAAATCTACGTAGCCGAGGCCGTACTACCGCACGTGCGCGTCGGCCAGAAGGCCACGCTGCGGGTGGATGGCCTCGACCGCGAGCTGAAAGGTCAGGTGACCTGGATCAGCCCGAAATCGGAATTCACGCCGAAATCGATTTTGACGCCGGAAACGCGCAGCACCCTGGTGTATGCCGTGAAGGTCACCGTGCGTAACCCGGAAGGCATTTTGAAGCACGGCATGCCGGTGGAAGTGGTTCTGGAGCAACGGACGTGAATGGGCCGGGCGGTGTTCAAATGCCCGATGGCTGCCATGAATAGCCGAAATCTCATTCCCGGCACGTTCCATTAAAAGAGATTCCGGTATCCGTCAGCTGGCCAAACCGGAATGACGGGCAAATATCGAAATCGCTTAGGGGGTTGTGCTTTTTTAGACAGGCGTTGAGGTCCCAGAATTTTCAAAAAAACACCGTCGCAGACGGTGTTGGATCTTGCATGCGCTCTGCAGTGCAAATTCCGTGCGCCTACAAGGGGCACGGGCTACCTGGTGGCCTTCGTACTCGGGTGTGGCTGAATCGTTGTTTTCATGCTGTGTTAAATTCAAAATTGCCAAACGCAAAATATCCTTGTGCAGTCACTATTCAGCCATAAGCCCATTTTTATCATTCCGGCTTTCCTCTGAGGGCCCGGCGCCTCTGCGAGGAATCCATGTTTTGTTAATGAACACAAAAAAAGAGCAAACCAACGCAGGTCCGTCCATTCATGTATGCCATCAAAGTCCGACAATTCCGCAAACGCTACGGCGACCTTGAGGCCGTCCGCGGCATTCAATTCGAAGTCGAGCCGGGTGAGCTGTTTGGCATTATCGGTCCGGATGGCGCCGGCAAAACCACGCTCTTGCGCGCGCTGTGCACGCTGCTGTTGCCCGACGACGGCGAGATTCTCATCAATGGCTTGAATACGCGCCATCACGTGGCGGACATCCGGCAGATCATCGGTTACATGCCGCAGCGGTTCTCGCTGTATCAGGACCTGACCGTGGAGCAAAATCTGAACTTTTTCGCCGATCTGTTTCAGGTGCCAGAAGACGAGCGGCGCGCCCGCCTCGAACAGCTCTACCGCTTTTCGCGGCTGGGGCCGTTCAAAAAGCGCGCGGCCGGTGCGCTTTCGGGCGGCATGAAGCAAAAGCTCGCCCTGTCCTGCGCACTGATCCACACGCCGGACATCCTCATCCTCGATGAACCGACCTTCGGCGTGGACCCGGTTTCGCGCCAGGAGTTCTGGGACATTCTGCGCGATATTCAGCGACAGGGCACGACCATTGTCGTTTCCACGGCCTATATGGAAGAAGCCGATCTGTGCGACCGGGTGATGCTGTTTCACCAGGGCCGCATTCTGGCGCTGGATCAGCCCTCGGCATTGAAAGCGCAGTATCGCTTTCCCCTTTACCGCATCGAGGCCGACCATCTTCCCGAAATGCAGACGTATTTTGCCGGCCTCTCCGGGGTGCGGTTCATCCAGCGCTTTGGCGACAGCCTGCATGTGAGCTTCACCCGCGAACCCGGGGACGATCTCTGGCAAACGGCCCGCGATCAGGGCCTGCAGCGCTTTGAGCGCATTGCACCTTCCATCGAAGATATCTTTATGGATTTAACCACGCGTGAGGAGCATGAATCCGTTGAACATTAGCGTACAGACTCGCAATTTGACCCGACGCTTCGGCCGGTTCACGGCCGTGGACCGCGTCACCCTCGACGTGTACGAAGGCGAAATTTTTGGTTTCCTAGGCGCCAACGGCGCGGGCAAAACCACGCTGATCCGCATGCTCACCGGACTGCTCAAGCCCACCGAGGGCGAGGCGCAGGTTGCCGGATTCGACGTGTGGGGGCAATCCGAGGCGATCAAACGTCGCATTGGCTACATGAGCCAGCGTTTTTCGCTGTATGAAGACCTCACCGCCGAAGAGAATTTGACGTTCTACGGAGGTATCTACGGGCTTCGCCGCGACCAGATCGAACAGCGCAAAGCGATCTTGTTTGAGCATGTGGGTTTGCAACCGTTCGCCGGCCAGATGACGCGCGATCTGCCGCTGGGATTCAAGCAGCGGCTGGCTCTGGCCTGCGCCCTGCTGCACGACCCGCCCATCGTGTTTCTCGACGAACCCACATCCGGCGTGGATCCGAAGGCGCGCCGCAGTTTCTGGAATTTGATCTATCAGACCGCCCAGCTCGGCAAGACCTTGTTTGTGACCACGCATTTCATGGACGAGGCGGAATACTGCCACCGGGTGGGCATCATGCACATGGGCCGGATGATCGCCGTGGGACCGCCGGGGCAGCTCAAACGGCAGTACGACAAGTCCACCATGCAGGAGGTGTTTATTGCGCTGCATCAAAGCTCGGAGGAGGCGGCATGAATGCATCGCTGAAACGGGTGGTTGCCATCGCGCGCAAGGAATTCCTACACATCATTCACGATCCGCGCAGTCTGGTAGTGATTTTCGTGCTACCAATTTTTCAATTAACCATGTTCGGCTACGCGCTGAACATGGAAATCAAAAACGTGGACCTGGCCGTGCTGGATTACAGTCGCAGCCCCATTTCGTGGCAACTCGTTCAGACCTTTGAAGGCAGTCCGTTCTTCCACGTGCAGTATTTTGACGGTCAGCCGGATGAACTGGAACGCCTGTTTTTGCAGCGCAAAGCCCGGGCAGCGCTCATCATCCATCCCGATTTTGGGCGCGATTTCCACCGCCAGCCTGCTACTCCGGTGCAACTCATCATCGATGCCGTCGATCCCAATGCAGCCACGCTGATTCGCAATTACAGCTTGCAAGTCATTGCCGAGTTCAACCGCCGGTTCGGCGGCGAAATTCGGCTGCCGTTCGACGTCGAAAAAGCCATCTGGTTCAACCCGGATTTGAAAAGCGCGTATTTTTTCGTGCCCGGGCTGCTGGCGCTGATTCTGATCATGCTCTGCACCCTGCTCACCAGCGTGACCATCACGCGCGAAAAGGAAATGGGCACGATGGAACAGATTCTGGTATCGCCGGTCAAGCCGCGGGAAATCATCATCGGCAAAGTGATCCCGTACATCGTCATTTCCATGACCATCGGCGTGCTGATTTTGTCCATCGGCATTGTCCTGTTCGGGGTGCCGTTCCGCGGCAGCTATGTCCTGCTGGCGCTCTTCTCGTCGATTTATATCATCACCGCGCTGAGCATGGGCCTGATGATCAGTACCATCGCGCGCACGCAGCAGGTGGCCATGATGATGGCGCAGATCGCCACCCTGCTACCGACGATCATTCTCTCGGGTTTCATTTTCCCGCTCTCGTCCATGCCCAGACCGCTGCAGTGGGTTTCCAACATCATCCCGGCAAAGTATTATTTGAAAATCGTGCGCGGCATTATGCTGAAGGGGAACACGTTCAGTCAGCTCATCGAGCCGGCCGGCGTTTTGCTGGTCATGACGCTGCTGCTGTTTCTTATTGCCCGAAGAAGGTTTAGCATGCATCTGGAAGGCTGAAACCATGCAACAAATTCTGTATTTGATGTGGAAGGAATTCAAACAGGTGTTTCGCACCCGCGAAATGCTGAGCATTATTTTCGTTGCGCCCATGATTCAAATGCTGGTGCTTGGTTTTGCCATCAGCACCGAGGTGAAAAATGTGTCGCTGATCATTACCGATTTCGACCGCAGCAGCACCAGCCGGGAGATCCTGCGGGCGTTCGAACACACCGACCGGTTTCGCATTGTAGGTTATGAATCCTCTTACCGCGGGATCGATAACGCCATTCACCGCTGGCACGCGCAAATGGCCATTGTCATTCCGCCCAACTTCGGCCGGGATTTGCAGCGCGGCCTGCAGCCGGAAGTCCTGCTCATCGTCGATGGCCTGGACGGCAACACCGCAGGCGTGGCGCTGGGCTACGCCACCGGCATCTTGCGGCAATTTGGCCAAATGGTGCTGCGCCAGCGCATGCTCGCCCGGCCGGATGCCGCGATCCCGGTGCATCAGGTGGTGGCTGAGGATCGCATGTGGTACAATCTGGACCTGCAGCCTGAGCAATACATGATCCCGGGAATTGTTGTACTGCTAATAACGATCATTTCTATGTTGCTATCGGCCATGAGCATGGTGCGAGAAAAGGAAATCGGCACCATGGAACAGCTCATGGTGACGCCGTTGAAGCGCTACCAGATCATCCTCGGCAAAATCCTGCCGTTTCTTATTCTGGCATTCGTCGAACTGGGGATTGTGCTGGTGGTGGCGCAGTTCATCTTTTCGATTCGCATCGTGGGGAGCTATGCGCTGCTGGCCGGGCTGGCCTTTTTGTACCTGTTCGCCACGCTCGGTTTAGGCATATTCATATCGACCATCACGCAAACGCAGCAACAGGCCATGTTCGTGTCCTGGTTCTTTCTGATTTTTATGATTTTGATGAGCGGCTTTTTCATTCCGATTGAAAACATGCCACCGTTGTTGCAAAAAATCACCTATATCAATCCGATGCGTTATTTCATGTACATCATGCGTGAGATTTTTCAAAAGGGGTCCACATTTCCTTTTCTGCTGAAAGATCTGGTTCCCATGACCGTTTTCGGGCTGCTGATTTTCACCTTCAGTGTGCTGAAATTTCAGAAACGCCTGGCGTAGTATCATGTAACACAAGCTTCAGCTTGTGTGGCACTGAAATTGGCCACAACCCACAGCTGGCGGCAAGGATGCTGGTGCTACTGCCACATCCAACATCCGCCGGCAAGGTTGCCGGCGCTACTTTACGCCTCGAAACTCGAACACCGTTCCCGATAGCGCATCGCCGCCTTCGGCCAGAAACAGCGCCGCCTCCACCAGCTCTCGCACCGGCACCCATGTGCTTCGATCCACATCCGGCATGGCCTGCCGGTTCTTTTCCGTATCGATCGTGCCCGGCGCCAGAGCATACACCTGGATGCCGTCGGCGCGGTACTCTTTGGCGGCGGCGCGCGTCAGCGCAATCACCCCCGCCTTGGATGCGGCATACACAGCGCTCATCGCGCCGTCGTATAGCGGCGTCAGCGAAACGAAATGGATGATTTTCCCGCGGTTCTGCCGCAGCATCACCGGCAGAACCGCCTGCATCAGATGAAACGCCGGCCGCAAATCCATATCCAGCATCCGGTTCAGCTCGGCGTCAGTGTGCTCATGCAGCCGCTTGCCGCCCAGCCAGCCGCCGATGGCATTCACCAGCACATGCAGGGCGCCCCATTCCGCTTCGATGCGCTGGATTGCCTGTTGCACGCTGCTGCTAACGGTGGCATTCACCTGAACCGGCATAGCACGGTCGCCATATTTCGCGAACCGGTTCCGCAGGTCGAGCTGGTGCCGGGCGCTCCGGTACAATAGCCCCACGTGCCAGCCGTTTTCCAGCAATCCGCGGCTGATTTCCGAGCCCACGGATCCAGAAGCGCCGGCCACGCACGCCACACGCAATGTATCGCTCATCGTCCCGCTCCTCCATTTTCTTTCTCTGTCAAAAAACCCCATAATCACCCGGCGGCTTTGAGGCGCCGGATGATTTATCTGCATTATGCCAATTCCACCCACCGAATGCAACCGGATTCGGCCCATCGGCCGCCATCCGAACGATTCTCATTGCAATTTTCGTTCATCCTTTTACTTTCATTGGCAGGACCCATAGGAGGACCATCATGCCCTGTGCCCACTGTATCGACATCGAAAAAGAATTTGATCGACGGACCGCCGCGCGTGATTTGAAACGCTACCGCCGCCGGGGACCGCGCAAAACCACGCGCATGCTGCTGCAGGCGCTTAAGCAGCGGCTCCCGGAACGCTTCTCCCATCTCGACATCGGCGGCGGCGTCGGGATGATTGCCGCCGAACTGGCCCGGGCCGGCGCCACCGATGTGGCGCTGGTTGACGCCTCCTCGGCGTATTTGAACGCGGCCAGAGAAAACCTGAACACGATCAACGGCGCGGTCAACAAGACCTTTCGGCATGGCGATTTTCTCGATGTGGGAAAGGACCTTCCGCCGGCGGACGTCGTCACCCTGGATCGGGTGATTTGCTGCTATCCCCACGTAAGTGAACTGGTTCGGGCATCGTCCGATCATGCCCGGCGCCTGTACGGCCTCGTTTATCCCCGCAAGAATCCCATCATGAAGCTGTTCGTCATTGTTGCCAATATGTACCTCGGCCTGCGCAAATGCGCTTTTCGTGTTTACCTGCACGATCCTGATAGGGTCCAAAGCCTGCTCGCCGAAACCGGCTGGACGCCTTACTACCAGAGCCGCACCTTTATCTGGCGCGTGGAAGTTTATTCCAAATCCGAACATCAGGTGAATACGAAAACCTCGGAGTAACAATGGCAATGCCCCCGAATCCTTCGGGGGCATTGCACGGGGCGATTGGGGGGTAAGACAATGCGGTTAAGTAAGGCAATCGATGATCAATCTTTTTCGACTTTCAGGAACCGCGCGTTGATGGCCACAATCACGGTGCTCAGCGACATCAGCACGGCGCCCATGGCCGGGCTCAGCAGGATGCCGTAGTTGTAGAGCACGCCCGCCGCCAGCGGAATGGCAAAACTGTTGTAACCCGTGGCCCAGATCAGGTTCTGTACCATTTTCTTGTAGGTCGCTTTGGCCAGCCCGATGATCGCTGCCACGTCCATGGGATTGCTGCGCACCAGGATGATGTCGGCGGTTTCCACGGCCACATCCGTGCCGGCGCCGATGGCGATGCCCACATCTGCCTGGGCCAGGGCCGGCGCGTCGTTCACGCCATCGCCGGTCATGGCCACGGTCAATCCGCGCGACTGCACTTCCTTCACTTTCTCAGCCTTTTCGTGCGGCAGCACCTCGGCGAAAAACTCATCCAGTCCGAGCTGATCCGACACCCATTTGGCTACTTGCTTGTTATCGCCGGTGAGCATCATGGTTTTGATGCCCATGCGTTTGAGGCGGGCGATGGCGGTCTTCGATTCCGGCCGGATAATATCGGCCAGCGCGATGGCACCTTTCACTGCGCCATCGATCATGACGAAAATTACCGTTTTTCCCTGACCGGCCAGCTCGTCCAGCTTGCCGTCTTTGATCTCGAGATTTTGCTCGCGCAGGTATCCCGGGCTCACCACTTTCACCTCGTGGCCCTCGACAACGCCGGTGGCGCCCTTGCCAGGAATGGCTTTGAAATCGCTCACCGAATAGGTGTCCTTCACCGAGTTGACCACCCCCTGCGCGATCGGATGCTCGGAGTGCGTTTCCACCGAAGCGGCCAGTTTCAAGAGTTCATTTTCGCTGTAATCATTGTCAAACACGACCACATCGGTCACGCCGAAGCGGCCCTCGGTGAGCGTGCCGGTTTTGTCGAAAATGATCGCCTGAATATTGCGGGCGGCTTCAAACGCAGCCCGGTTGCGGATGAGCAATCCGTTCGAGGCAGAAATGGCCGTGGACACCGCGACCACCAGTGGCACGGCCAGTCCCAAAGCGTGCGGACAGGTAATCACCATCACCGTGACGGTACGCTCCAGCGCAAAAGCGAAATCCTTTTCCATAATCGCCAGCCAGATGAACAGAGTGATGGCGCCGCCGGCAATCGCGATGATGGTTAGCCAGAACGCCGCGCGGTTGGCCAGGTCCTGCGTTTTTGACTTGCTTTCCTGCGCTTCTTTCACCAGCTCGATCACCTGCGACAGGAACGAGTCCTTGCCCGTCTTCTCCACTTCTACTACGATGGAGCCTTCACCGTTGATGGAGCCGCCGATGACCGTATCGCCAATGCGCTTGTGAACGGGTTTGGATTCGCCGGTGAGCATGGCCTCGTTTACTGACGATTCGCCCTCGATTATGCGTCCATCGGCTGGAATTTTTTCGCCCGGCTTCACCAGCACGCGATCCTGCGCATTCAGTTCGTTCAGCGGCACATCGACCAGGCTGCCGTCCGGCTGCAATTTGTGGGCGTCGGATGGCATCAACCGCGCCAGGGCTTCCAGCGCCCGCGATGCGCCCATGACCGACTTCATTTCAATCCAGTGCCCCAACAGCATGATGTCAATCAGCGTGGCCAACTCCCAGAAAAACACTTTACCCTTCAGGCCAAACACCACTGCGGCGCTGTAGAAATAGGCCACGGAAATCGCCAGGGCGATGAGGGTCATCATTCCGGGCGTCAGCACCTTCATTTCATCATAAATGCCCTTGATGAAGGGCCAACCGCCCCAGAAGAACACGAACGAGGACAGAAGGAATAGAATGTATTGCGACCCCGGAAAGCGCAGCGCTTCCTCGAGTCCCAAAAACCGCTGCACCATGGGAGATAGCAGCAAAATGGGAATGGTGACGATCAGCGAAATCCAGAATCGCTTGCGAAAATCCTCCACCATGTGGGCATGATGGTCGTGGTGGCCGCCGTGCCCGCCATGGTGATCGCCGTGATCGTGCGCATGCTCTTTGGCATGATCGCCTTGATCGGCATGCTTGCTATGGTCATGTTCTTCATGACCTTCGTGATGATGCGGGTGTTGCTCAGCCGTTGGGTGTTTGTGCTGCTCATGCTCTTTATGTAAATCATGCTCATGATGTTCATGATGCTGGTGCTGACCCTCAGCTTGGTCAGCGTGATGCCCGTGCTCATGAGGATGTTTAGGGTCTTTGTCAGAATCAGAATGATTCGTCATATGACCTTCCTCCCATTAATGAATCAAATAGTTTGAAGCGCGATCGTGCGAATCAAGAGTCAATGGCACCACCGCGCTTCGCTCAGGCCCGGGAGCGCATGTCCGGCCCGATAAGTGATTTATTGCAATAACTGTTTCCGGCGCTGAAACTCTTCTTCATCAATTTCGCCGTTGGCAAAACGTTTTTTCAGAATCTCCAGGGCATCGGCATTGCTGTCTCTCGAGGCAGCATTTCTGTTCTGGCTATCCACAAACGATTTGACCGCCCATACGATAACGACAATCAGGACAATCCAGAACAACCAACCGAACCACATGCCGCCAAATCCGAATCCGTGCATCATGATATCACGCTCCTTTCACGAACGCTTTAAGATAGGATAAATCGCGTCGGCCTCACACTCTGCCGGCCGACTTGTTTATGCATTTCATTCCGGGAAGTTACCGCCGGCATCATACCAGCCACCTCACCAGATTTAAAGAGCCGCTTCATTGATCTCTCCACTGCGGATTTTCACCACCATCTCGATATCGGAAACGCTGATAATGCCGTCGCCCTGCATGCCGGTATAAGCGGCCTCGCGAATCACATTGACCAGCCGATCCACATCTTCATCGCGACAAATGACTTCCAATTTGGCGACTTCCTGATATTTTTCAACACAGTTTATGGAATATTTGTAGTTTTTCGGATCAATATTCGGGCCCACGGCCATCACGTCAATCAGGGTGACGCCGCTCACGCCGGCGTCTTCTAGCGCGTGAACCACCTCTTCGGCCTTTTTGCAACGAATATAAGCTTTAATCTCTTTCATTCCGACTCTCCAACAAAACCTTGATGATTGTTCTTTGCCCCTGTCAACAGCAAGATGCATACCAAAAATTTTATCACCATCACAACCTCTTGTTTAAAATATAATTACGCCAAGACGTTCTTCATATGGATTGATAGCCTCGTGCAGAATAATCTACAAGGGTTGTAGAATATTCTACATTGAACAAGGCTAAGCACCTGAACGGCGATAAAGCTTTTCTCCAATTGGTAGCGAAAAAGATGTTTTGATTGATAGGGGAAACGGTAAGTTCCGACAAAGGACGGAAAGAACAAATAACGCCTTGCCGAGCCAGGGCCCGACAAGGCGCCTTCCTCTTACTTCCTCATCGCTACGATTTGGACTTGCGACGAGGACTACGGGAGGTGTGCAAATGGCGAATCTTCCAGCCAGATGGAGTGTTCACCAATATCGCCGTACCCAGACCTTTCGCCTGGATATTGCGATCTTTCATTTTAATGGCAATACTGTATTTGAACGTGGCGAAGGCCAACTTTTCATCGGTCTCAACTTTGATGTTGTTATATTCATAGCTGATCGAATCAAATTGCTTTAATTCCGGCGCCAGATGATGATCGCGATAATCGGACCAACCATTGTTTACATGACCGCCTTCGAATACCGTGAAAGATTCATCCGTCACCACATATTTTTCGACTTTGGAAATATCCTTGCTTGCAATCGCAGCGGCGTAGTTTTTCAGGGTTTGTTCCACCGCTTCGTGTTCATCGCCTTGCGCCATCAGCATCGTCGCCGATGCCATCAGCAGCACGGCGGCCAGGGAATACAACCGTTTTCCGCGCATAGCCATCTCCATGGTTTTATGGAAGTTGTCTCTCGTACCGGCCTCGACTCATTCAGGATGTTTGCCGGCTCGGGATGCAATTGGGTCAAACGTTCATTGGTTTCTGCCCGGAACTGTCCGGCAGGGCAACTACGCATTGAGCCTGTATGGCTATTTTTGAATGGGCGTGATGGTGACTGACAGCACACGCACTGTTCCACGGCCATTGAACCACAGGCCTGCGCGTCCGGGGCCGGCCGGCTTGGTGTGGCCGTGCACCACCTGCTTGCCATTGACGAAGCCCTTCAAATGGGAGCCTGCCACGGATGCGGCGATGCGAATCGGGCCGGGGCCGAAGGCAAACTTCCCGGAATCCAGCGCTCTGGTCTTCGGATTGCGCCGCTCCAGCAGGCGGGCATTGGCTCCGGTGGACAGGGCAAACAGGCCGGTAAGCTGCGCCGTTTGCCATCGATAGGCCAGTCCGAATTCACCCTGGAATTCGGAAAGATCCAGCACCGCTTCGACCTGCACATTCAGCGACGAATCGGGCGTGAGCAGGAACGATTCGCCCTCCACCGCCAGGGCCAGTCCCTGCGGCACGGGCCGATACACCGGTGTCAGTCGCGCCATACTATCGGCCGCAAACGGCAACCAGAACTCGCCAATGGCATTGGTGTCGGACGCCAGCGGCTGCCATTGCAGCCCGCCGTTGGCAGCGCGCTTCAAACGTGTTTTAGCGGACGGGATGGCCGTCTGCGGCGGTGTTGCCGCGGGCGCTCCGAGGTTCACCGCCACGCCGTGCTGATATACCAGCGCACCTCCCAGATCGGCGGTGCGCATGAGCAGACCAATGCCAACGATGGCCAGCACAAACACCGCCAGGCGCAATGGCGTGGACTGAATCTGATTCTCTGCGGACTGTTTGCGCATCACGAAAATGCGCAGGCCGGTCACCAAGAAGAAGAAAAGCAGCGTGTATAAAGCCCAGTCGCTGTGGGTGGCCATAACCAACTGGGCATCGGGGGAAACCATGCCAACGCTATCCGCCGCCTGCCGGCCGGCGAAATAGGTGACTAGCGCCCCCAGCCACCCGGTGGCATACAGAAATACGGCGGCATTGTCGAGCCAGACCTGCCGTTTGAACAGCAGACTGCCCAGATCGAGTAGTACCGCCATCATGAACAGGGCAATGGGAAAATGCACCAGAGCCGGGTGTAAATTGGGCAGCGCCGTCAGGTTGGCGATCCAATCAAACATAGAGCTATCTCCGCGATTTTAAAATAACATCAGGCGAGCCGGAGGGCGCACCGGCCCGCCTGAAGGGCTTTACTTCTGCGCAACGTACTTTTCCGGATTTTCCAGAAAGGCTTTGTAGTCGTTTTCCATGCAAAAGTAGTAGGTTTTGCCGTTGTACTCATGCGTCATCTTGGCATCGGCTTTTTTGATTTTCATGCCGCAAACCGGATCAATGGCCTCATCGTCCGCCACTTCTCCGCTCTGCATCATACCGCCCATCTGACCCATCTGCTGATGCTCCATCATCTGAGTGGACGGCTGTTCCGTTTTGGCCTGTTCCTGAGATTCTTTCTTCCCGCAGGCCAGAAACAGAAACGCGCTTAATCCTAAAAGCACGGCGAAGGTCATCCACGATCGTTTCATCGCTTCCTCCTTTATAGGTTACTATGAATAATGTGATTTAAACGCTAACTTTTCAAAGCAGCTCTCCTGCTTGATGGATGACGGCCCGACAACGTACGCTGCCCGAATGGATCACCCGGTAGTTGTGTATTCAATGTTACACAATTTGTGGAATCCGGGCAACCTTTTTCAGGCAGCGCATGATCATCGGCCGTCGTTTTCGGTGCGGCTTTCACCATCCGGCAGCAGCCGATCGTCTGATTCTTCGTGATCCGGTGGCAGCTTCCAGCCTTTCCAGATGTAATACAGGGCCGGAATCACCAGCAGCGTAAGAATCGTCGAGCTGATCATGCCGCCGACCATCGGTGCCGCGATGCGCCGCATCACCTCCGAGCCCGTGCCGGTCCCCCACATAATGGGCAGCAGGCCGGCCATGATCGCGGTCACCGTCATCATTTTCGGCCGTACGCGATCCACGGCACCTTCGATGATGGCTGCGTACAGGTCCTTCAGGCTGCGCATCTTTCCGTGCATCAGCCGGTTTTCATAGGCATGATCGAGGTAAATCAGCATCACCACGCCGGTTTCGGCGGCCACACCGGCCAGGGCGATGAAGCCCACGCCCACAGCCACGCTGAAGTTGTAGTTGAGCAGATACATGAGCCAGATGCCACCGACCAGCGAAAACGGCAGCGACAGCATCACCACCAGGCTCTCAGGGATGCTCTTGAAATTCAGATACAGCAGCACGAAAATGATCAGCAGAGTGACCGGCACCACAAACTGCAGCCGTTTTTTTGCGCGCTGCATGTACTCGTACTGCCCGCTCCATACCATGGAATAGCCCGGCGGCAGCTTGATTTTCTCATCCACCACCTTTTTGGCATTGGCCACGTAGGTGCCCACGTCGATGTCGCGTATGTCCACGTACAGCCAGGCCGTGCGCCGCGAATTCTCCGACTTGATCACCGGTGGGCCTTTGTGAATATCGATCTTCGCCACCTGACCGATGGGAATCTGCGCCCCGGTGGGTGTGCTGATGAGCACGCGCTCCAGATCGGTGATGTGGTCGCGCAATTCGCGCGTGTAGCGCACATTCACTGGATAGCGTTCCAGGCCCTCCACCGTGTAGGTCACATTCATGCCGCCAATAGCGGACATGATCACGTCCTGCACATCACCGACGGTGAGCCCGTAGCGCGCCGCTTCGACGCGATTGATCTTGAAGTCAAAATAGTTGCCGCCGACGGTTTTTTCCGGGAACACGCTCAGGGTTCCGGGCACGTCGCGCAGCACCAGCGCAATCTGTTCGGCCAGGTCGGACAGCACCGCCAGGTCCTCACCCATCAGCTTGATACCCACCGGGGTTTTGATGCCCGTGGATAGCATATCGATGCGCGTTTTGATGGGCATGGTCCAGGCGTTGGTCAGGCCCGGGAACTGGATGGCGCGATCCAGCTCCTCCACAAGCTTGTCGATGGTCATTCCCGGTCGCCACTGATCTTTCGGTTTCAGGGTGATGGTGGTCTCGATCATGCTCAGTGGCGCCGGATCGGTGGCCGTTTCTGCGCGCCCGATTTTGCCGAACACGGTTTCCACTTCGGGAAACGATTTGATGATTTTATCCGTTTGCTGCAAAATCTCTCTCGCTTTGGTAATCGAAATACCCGGATCGGTGGTGGGCATGTACAGCAAATCGCCTTCGTTCAATGGCGGCATGAATTCGGAACCAATCTTTTCCAGCGGCCAGATAGAAACAACCAAAACAACCAGTGCGGTGGCAATCGTCGTCCATTTGAAGCGCAACACCAGGCGTATAAGCGGATGGTATACCTTGATCAAAAAGCGGTTGATCGGGTTTCGCTCTTCGGGGATGATTTTGCCGCGAATCAGGTAGCCCATCAAAATTGGCACAATGGTGATGGACAGCAACGCCGATGCCGCCATGGCGTACGTTTTGGTATAGGCCAGCGGCTTGAACAGCCGGCCTTCCTGTGCCTGCAGGGCAAACACCGGCAGGAACGACAGGGTGATGATCAGCAGGCTAAAGAATAGCGCCGGCCCCACCTCTTTGGAAGCGTCGATGATGATCTGCCAATGGTCTTTGCGGTGGCCGTCCCGCTCAATGTGTTTATGCGCGTTTTCGATCATCACAATGGCCGCATCCACCATGGCGCCGATGGCGATGGCGATGCCGCCCAGACTCATTATGTTGGCGTTGATGCCCTGCTTGTACATCACCAGGAAGGAGATGAGAATACCTACCGGCAGGGTGAAGATGGCCACGAACGCCGAGCGAAAATGCAGCAAAAAGATGATGCTGACGATGGCCACGATCACGCTTTCTTCGATGAGCTTCTCCTTCAGGTTGTCGATGGCGCGCTCAATGAGAGCGGCGCGGTTATACACCGGCACGATCTCCACACCCTCGGGCAGGCCCTTTTTCAGCTCTTCCAGCTTGGCTTCCACCGCATGGATGGTCTTAAGCGCGTTTTCACCGAAACGCATTACGATAATGCCGCCGACCACCTCGCCCAGGCCGTTGTAATCGGCCAGACCGCGACGCAACTCCGGTCCGAGGTGAATGTTGGCGATATTTTTCAGCAGAACCGGAGTGCCGTGCGCATCCACGCCCAGCGGAATATTTTCCAGGTCCTGGATGGACTGAATGTAACCCAGGCCGCGCACCATGAACTCGGTTTCCGACATTTCGATGAGCCGGCCGCCGACGTCGTTGTTGGAGCGCTTGATGGCCATCTTGACCCGTTGCAGCGGGATGTTGTACATTAGCAATTTGTTGGGATCCACTTCGACCTGATACTGCTTAACGAACCCGCCAATGCTGGCGACTTCGGCCACGCCCGGCACCGACGCCAGCTCATAGCGCAAGTACCAGTCCTGAATCGAGCGCAATTCCGACAGATCATGTTTGTCGCTCTTCAGGATGTATTCATACACCCAGCCCACGCCGGTGGCATCCGGACCCAGAGTGGGGGTCACCCCGGGCGGCAGCCGCTTGGACACGTAGTTCAGGTATTCCAACACCCGGCTGCGCGCCCAGTACAGGTCGGTCCCATCTTCAAATATGATATAAACGAAACTCAATCCGAAAAAACTATAGCCGCGCACCACCTTGGCATAGGGAACCGATAACATGGCGGTGGTCAGTGGATAGGTCACCTGATCCTCTACCACCTGCGGCGCCTGCCCCGGATACTCAGTGTAGATAATCACCTGCACATCCGACAGATCCGGAATGGCGTCCAGCGGGATGTTGAGCATGGCGATGGTGCCGGCGAAAATCAAAAATAGAACAGTGAGAATCACCAAAAATCGATTATTCACCGACCATTCGATAATTCGTTCTAACATGTTGTTATCCACTCCGTTGGGGTTATTTCTTCTTCAACCGCTCTCGTATCATTTTCTGAATCGCTTCCTGAATCCGGCTCTCGGAATCGAGCAGGAACTGTGCAGAGGTCACGATTTCTTCGCCGCCTTTAAGGCCGGCCAACACCTGATATTCGCCATTTTCGCCTTCGGCGCCCAAAATGATTTCTCGCGGTTCAAACTGGCCATTGCCCAGGGCAATGAACACCAGATTGCGCCGGCCGGTGCGAATTACCGCTTCCGATGGCACCACGGGGGTTTCGCGTTCCAGTTCATGCAGAAAATGCACATTGGTGTACATCTGCGGTTTCAAACGCAGTCCCCGATTGGGCACCTCGATGCGCACCTTGACGTCACGCGTCTTCGTGTCTAGGTAGGGATAAATATAATCCACCCGGCCCCGGAAAATCACGCCGGGGATGTATGGCGACTCCATTTCCACTTCATCGCCTTCGGCCACCCACGGCACTTCATATTCGAACAGATGCGCATACACCCACACCGAGGACAGATCGGCAATGCGGAACAGGTCCATGCCGGGTTTCACATACATGCCCTCTTCGGCATTTTTATGCAGCACAATACCGGTCTGGGGCGAATAGATGGTCATGGTTTTGACCACTTTGCCCTTTTCTTCCAGCTCCCGGATTTGCGCCTCGGTGATGTCCCACAAACGCAGACGGCGGCGCGCTGCCGCGAGCAAATCGAGGGCGCTGCGGTAAATATCAGGTATGGCGTTGTCTTTCAGCTTTTGCACATTTTGATACGCCAGCAGGTATTCTTCCTGAGTGGACACCAGCTCCGGCGAATAGATTTCCAGCATCGGCATGCCTTTAACCACTTCCTGGCCGGTTTCATTGACATAAAGCTTTTCGATCCAGCCGGAAAATTTGGTGTTCACCCGGTACAGTTTTTCCTCGTTGTAATCGACATGGCCCACGGTGCGAATTTCCCGCCGCAGCCGCTTCACTTCCACGCGCGTGGTCTTCACGCCGATGTTTTGCACCACAATCGGATCGATGATGATTTTGCTGCCCGTGCTCAGATTCTCCTCGCCCTCATAGACCGGAATCAGGTCCATGCCCATGGGCGATTTTCCGGGCTTGTCAGAGATATAGGTCGGGTCCATCGGCGCACGCCAGTACAATATCTTTTTGCCTTTTTTGCTCTTTTTCGCCGCCTTTTCCGAACCGGCCGGCGCATCGGCGGTGCCCATGTCCATCTCCGCCATCTCGTGTTCGGCGCCGCCATTGGTTTTATGTTCGGCGACCTGTCCGGCCGCGGCCTGTTCACTGGCCTGCTGCTCGGTACGCAGCGGCGTCAATTTCATGCCGCAGATGGGGCAGTTGCCGGGCTCATTCTGGATTACCTGCGGATGCATACCGCAGGTCCAGAGCTGCCCGGATTCACTGCTCTGTTCGGTTTTGGCTTTATCATCGCCACAGGCGATCATGCCCATGGACAGGCCTGCCACGATTAAAAACAGCAGCGCCCACGGGAACAGTTTACCAGTCCAGGTTTGAATCGCGTTGGTTTTCATCCTCGATTCTCCAAAAATATGGGGTTCAGTCATGTTATTCTTGCGAATTGAACGGTTGTCCCACGGCCTTTTCCAGCGCCGCGTATTGCTTGAAATAATTGGCCTGCTCACGTGCATAGGCCAGGCGCAGTTGCAGCAACATGCGCTCGGCATCCAGCAGGTTCAGAAAATCCAGTTTGCCGGTTTTATAGGCCGACAGCGCCGACTCCAGGCTCGTTTCGGCCTGCACCAGCAATCCCTGTTCGTACAGGTCCAGGGTTTCTCGCAGGGTTTTTAACTGAAAAAGAATATCGGCAATCTCCGCTTCCACGGTTTTCCAGAGATTGTCGTATTGATACTGCCGGGCGATTTGCATCTCGGTGGCCTGCTCCACGGCCGCCCGCCGCGGGCCGAGCCAGATCGGCAGGTTGATGCCCAGCATCACCGAAAAAGCGTCCTTGCCGGAATCCTGAAACATGCCATTGACCTTCGGAATCGAAATGTAGGTGGTTTGAAAATTAAAATCCGGCAGGTAATTTTTGCGGGCCAGCTTTTTGGCAAACGAGGCTTTTTCAATCATGTATTTGGTCGCCTTCAGCTCCTGGCGGCGCTCGCGCGCGATTGCCAGCAACTGTTGTTCAGCCAGGGTCACCGGCGGCAGATCAATATCCACTGCCGTGCCGATCGGCGCATCCGCGGAACGGTTCATCAGTGCGTTTAGCCGGGCTACCACGCCCGTGCGCCGTTTTTCAAATGCCAGCTCTTTCACCTCGATCGTGCTGATCTCGACCTGTGCCTTCAGCACCTGCGCCTGAATGCCGCTACCGGTGGCATACTTGGTGGCCGCCACATCGGCGAAATCCCGCAGGATGCGCTTGTACGTGCGCAGAATGCGCAGCGATTGATCGATGTTGTACAGGTCTGCGTAAGTGCTTTTCACCTTGAACAGCACATCCCGGCGCGCCGCTTCATAGTCCTGTCGTGCGGCTTCGGCATCCTGCAAGGCGATTTTGCCTTTCAATCCCAGCTTTCCCGGGAACGGAATGCGCTGCGACAACACAAACACGTTTTCCTGTGGACCGACCCGCGTTTCCACGTTTTTCACCCAGCGGGTGTAACCCAGAACCGGATCGGGCAGCGACGATACCTGCGCCGGTACCGCCAGCAACGCGCGATAGCGTTTTTCAGCTGAACGGATTCCCGGATTCTCCTTCAGGGCAATCTCGATGATCTCGGAGAGATTCGCCACCGCGCTGGTGTCCGCCATCGGATTCTCCTGCAATTGCCGTGCGCGTGCGACTCCGGCCAGCAGCAGGATGGTGATGAACATCCAGCTTATTTTCATCATGCTGTGCTTCATTCTATCCTCTTGTTGATCTGTCTGATTCATATTCCAGATTATTTCCATAGATTAAACGTCTCTTCTATTGGCAAAGGCTGTGCCGAAAATAAAGCGATGGCGGCATTACCGCCACGCACGAGGGCCTGCTGGGTAAGATGCGAAAACAGGTGTTTGTTTTTTTGAGAATTGCGCCGCCAGAGGACGGGAAAAATTTTTGGTCGGGGGAATTTTTTGGCTGGTCGTTGGAACGTTTGGATCAAACGGGAGGGCAACCTGTAGAATATTCTACAAACCATGTAGAATATTCTACAAAACAGATAATCCACAAAAAAGACCAAAAAGTCGCCGCGCGGGAGATTCACAAACCAACACCTCAAAACGCGATGGCAGCCAGTGGCCGATAGCGAGAACGGCCATCGGTGGGATTAAATGGAACGATTCGGCTGTAAAAGGACAGAATCAGGATATGCCCAGCTTTTTCATCCGGTAGATCAGCACATGGCGCGGGATACCGAGCATCTTCGCCGCGGCCGTCTGGTTGCCGTGGCACTTGTTCAGGGCGTTGAGGATCGCCTCTTTTTCAATTTCGGCCAGCGAATGAACATCACCGGTGCCGCCATCAGACGCGCCCGGCTCGGCTTTGCGGCCATGCACCACATGGGCAGGCAGGACGTCCAGGCCGATCACGCCGCCGTCGGCCAGAATCGTGGCGCGTTCCATGACGTTCTCCAGTTCTCGCACGTTGCCGGGCCAGTCGTACGCCATCAGCGCATCCATGGCCTCGGGCGAAATGCGCATGCGTTTGGTGCTGCCGAACTTGTTCAAAAAATACTGCGCCAGATGCGGAATATCTTCCCTGCGCTCGCGCAGCGGCGGAATGCGGATGGGAAACACCGACAGCCGGTAGTACAAATCTTCGCGAAACACGCCTTCCTGCACCAGCTTTTCCAGATTTCGGTTGGTGGCCGCAAGAATGCGTACATCCACCTCGATGGGCCGGTCGCCCCCCACGCGCTCGATGACGCGCTCCTGCAGCACGCGCAGCAGTTTGGCCTGCAGCTCCGGCTTCAAATCGCCGACCTCATCCAGAAAAATGGTGCCGCCATTGGCCTGCTCAAACTTGCCGCGGCGGTCGCGGGTGGCTCCGGTGAAAGCGCCCTTCACATGACCAAACAGCTCGCTTTCGAGCAGGTTATCGGGGATTGATGGGCAATTCACCACCACCAGTGGGCCATTTTTGCGGCCGCTGTTGTAATGAATGGCGCGCGCGATCAGCTCTTTGCCGGTGCCGCTCTCGCCCAGAATGAGCACGGTGGCCTCGGTTTCCACCACCCGCGCCACCATCTTCAGCACTTCTTGCATCGGCTGACTGCGCGCGATAATGGCTGAAAAATCATAGTTTTTCAGCAGTTCGGAGCGCAACTGAATATTTTCCGTCTCGAGCTGTCGCGTGCGCAACGCCTTTTCCAGCGTGAACAATAGTTGCTCCCTTCCGAACGGCTTGGCCACGTAATCATCCGCGCCCTGGCGGCAGGCTTCCAGCGCATTATCAATGGTGCCGTAGGCGGTGATGATGATAAAAATCACATCCAAACTTTGCTGGCGCACAAATTTCAAAAAATCAATGCCCGAGCCATCGGGGAGCGCTAGATCGCACACCACAGCATCGAAACTTTTCTCCACGAACCGCTGCCGCGCCTGCTGCAGATTTTCCGCCGTGGTCACGCTGTATCCAGCCTGACTGAGCTGGTGTTCCAGCACTCGCAACAGACTCGGATCGTCATCCACCAGCAGAAGCTGTTTCGGCTCTTTCTTCATATTCCGCCCTCATTAGAGGTATCACCAGCCTTGCCGTCGTGCCTTTGCCGGGTTCGCTTTCCAGGCTCAGCTCCCAGCCATAGCTGTCTGCAATGCGTTTGGAAATCGGCAGCCCGAGCCCGGTGCCAGTCTGGCGCGTGGTGAAAAACGGTTTAAAGACCTCTTCAAGCACCTCCGGATCGATACCCACGCCGTCGTCCTTGATGGTGAGCTCGACCACCGGTTGCTGCGAGGTTTCGCGATCGACCGCGAGCAGCACATTGATGTGGCCTCCGGCGGGCACAGCAGCAAAGGCATTGAGCAACAAATTCAACACCACCTGCCGGTACTGGTTTTCATCGCCGGTGACCCAGACGGCTTCGCCGGGAATACCGGCGTGCAGGTGTTTTTTTTCTTTCCGGGCTTTTGCTTGCAAAATCTGGGCCACGGTGCGCGTGGCTCTGGCCACATCGAAGCGCTCGTGTTTTTTGCGCGCCGAAGCCCCCGCCAGGCTCAGGTAATTTTCGATCACCTCGTTGATGCGGTCCACGTCGCGAATCAAAAGCTCCACAAACTCGCGGTTTTTGCCGCCCTGCGGATAATCGTCGCGCAGGATTTCCGCCGCGCCTTTGATGGCGCCGAGCGGGTTGCGCACCTCGTGCGCCAGACTCGCCGTCAGTTCGCCGAGAATCGCCAGGCGATCGGCCAGGCGCAGTTGTTCTTCCACTTCGGCAAGCTGCTCGGATTGCCGCTGCAATTTTTCATACGACGCCTGCAGCTCCCGGGCCACGCGTTCGTACCGGAACCGCTCCGCCCGCTCGCTTTCCACCAGCTTACCGGTGATGAACGCCACCACGTTGAAAATCACCATCTCCACAAACCGGTTGACAATGACCTCGAAATGCTCGCTCCAGTCGCTGGTGACGTGGGGCGTATAAATGATGGAAATGGAGATCGAGGCGATAAGTCCGCCGCGCACCCCAAACCGGAACGCCGCCAGGATGATGGGGATGTAATACAGAATTTTGTAGATGTCGTGAAAATAAGCCAGGGCAATATCGGTGCTATAATGCAACACGCTGATGATGGCGATCAGGCCGGCAATGCCCAGCGCATCGCGTTTGTCCTGTCGGGTGAGTTTCATGGGTCGCTCGCGTTCATCGCTCGTTTGGCTTGCGAATAAAAAAACCCTGCTTTCCAGTGGCAGGGCCGCTCAGTCAAGGGGGCAAAGCAACGTCAAGGACGGCACATTCGTACAAATATAGCCATTTCCCCCGGCCGGATGCAAGATTTTTGCGCTGAGTCCCGAGGAGATGGTTCAGCAATAAAAAAGCCCTGCACTGGCTGCTGCAGGGCTGTTGCAATAGCGGTGCAGGGACTCGAACCCCGAACACGCGGATTATGATTCCGCTGCTCTACCACTTGAGCTACACCGCCACGATAGTGTCTTTTTTTGAAGCGTCCAAATTTAATATATCATCCTTCGATTTGCAAGCGAAATTTCAACCGATCGGCCGGCTTTCGTGCACTCAAATCGCCCGCCGTTCCCACGGGTACGGCCGCGGCAGCGCCTCGTTCACCGCGCGGCGTTTGATCAGCGTCACCCGGTTACCCGGCGGGTGGAAAATCACCTCGTCCATGAACTGCCGCATCATATACACGCCGCGGCCGCGCGGTTTATATAGAAATTCTTTCTGCGTGGGATCGGGTAAGCCCTCAAAATCGAAGCCTTCACCTTCGTCGCGGATATCAAACACGGCTTTTTCGTAATCGAAATCGGCCTGCACATACACTTTTTTGTTGGGATCGAACTTGTTGCCGTGCTCCATGGCGTTGGTCAGCGCCTCCACCAGCGCAATCTTCACGTTGATTTGCTCAAGCGAAATCAGGCCATGTTTAAACAGCTCCTCGGTGAGATAATAGACCGTACCGCCGAGCAGCTCCAGATCGCTGGGCAATTCCAGTCGCAGCGTGGTTTTCATGTGCGGCAGCACTTTGACATAGCGCAAGTGCTCCAGCCGGAACTGCAGCAGCCGATCGATGACCGCAGCGACTTGCCTGGGCTCCGAAATATCGCCGACGAAATGATTGGCGCCCGCCTTGATGGAGCGTTCCAGCACCTTCCGATCGCAGCCATTGGCCACCAGCAGGATGGGCATCAGCGGGAAGCGGTTCCGAATCTGGAAAATCTTTTCCGGCGTGTGCGCGCCATCGCCAGCGTCGATCAACACCAGATCGGCTGGATGCTGGCCCAACCAGGTCAATAGCCGGTGATTGCTGTGAAAGAGCTTGAGCGCATACCCCGTCGGCTCAAAGGTTTGACGAATTTTCTGAGCGTTGGTGCGGTCCTCGCACAATACCACAATTCGCGCCTGTTTCAAATGATTTCCCTTGATGGTGGGATTTTTAATGATTGTCGCCATGCAAACAGGTCACCGCAATGGTCCATCATCCAATTGATGCTCTAATCCACCATTATCGGCATATCTGCCGATGTCTTTTAAAATGTTGACATTTTCACACAATCTCGGTCGCGATTGCGCTTCAGGCCACCGTCTCCGCTTCCAGCTTTTCGACGCCCAGGATGATAAATTCCACGCAATTTTCCACGCCCAGGCTGGCGGCATTCAGAACCATGTCGTAATGCGTGCAATCGGCGATATTCTGGTGAAAATGCTGCCGGATGAAACTACGCTGCATTTCATCCGATGCTTCGAGCCGGCGCCGCGCCTCGTCTTCGGAAAGCCCCTCCTTTTGCTGCAATTGTTCGATGCGCCAGTTCAGCGGCGCGACGATGCGAACGCGCAGGCCATTTTTTTGCGGCACAATGAAATTGGCGCCGCGTCCGACAATCACCGCTTGGCCGTGATGCGCTATGGCGTAAATCACCTCACTGAGCTTTTTCAAATAGTGCCGGCCATCCATGGAGCTGAATGTCAGCAAATTCTCGACCCAGGTGTGCAGTTCATTCTGCACCTTTTCATCGAACAGCGCCACGATCTACCGGCGCACCCGCGACTCATTGGCGATGTATTCGACGATCTCCCGATCAAAGAGCTGCCAACCAGGCCGTTCCGCCACCTTGCGGGCAATCTCATCGCCCGCGGTTCCAATGAAACGTGAAATGGTCACATAAGGCCCGAATTTCTGCGCACCACCGGTCAGCACATCCTCGGTTGCTACCACAGGCTGCGCCATCGTCTCCCACAGCCGAATCTGCCGGTTAATCAGGGCCTCGATCTCTTTACCCCGTTTGGCTCTGGACATGGCGATTCCCCATGGTCAAAGTGCACTGCTTTATCTTCATTCCCCCCTGATGCTCTCTACCCTGTTTTACTTTGCATCGATCAATTTATATCCTTTGGGGATCGCAAAAAGATCGGCAGACAGATTTTCGGCCTTCAGTTCCAGAGTTTTGGATACCGTTTTCAGAAGTTCGGTGGCTTTTTTCTCTTTCTTTTTCTTTTTGGCGAGCTTTTTCCCCAGGCCTTTAAACAACCCACCCACGGATTTGGGGATTTCGATTTCTTCTTCTTCCTCCATGCTCTGCTGTTTGGATTCGCCCCAGCTTTCGAACACGGTATGGCTTTCCAGCGGCACGCCATCGAGTTTTTCTTTTTCCGCATCGACGCGCTGCAAGGCTGCGGCAAGCTGCGGATAGGCTTCCTGCAGTTTTTGCAGCATGCTGCGTATGTTTGTGCCGGAGGGGGAAAAACCGAGTTTTTCGGCCAGCCGCTGCTGGAACGCCTTCATTTCGTCCAATCCCGGCACATTTTTAGAGAGCCAGACGGTCGCAATAACGTTGACGCCACCCTGCCCGGCTTCCTCCATTTCACCGGTTTCTTCGTCGCGCTCCTTCACATCGGCCGTTAGCTTCAACCGGATGACCACCTTCTCCGCCTTATAGCCGGCGATTTTTTTGGTATCTCCCGGAGTGTCGATATCAACCTCGACATCCCATTTCACCTCAGTATCTGGCGGCTCCATTTCTTCAGCCTGAGGCTGCTCCGGCGATTTGGCCTCCGCCATGGTCTCGCGCAAGGCTTCCAGGCTTTCCCGCCACTCATCGAAACTCGTTTCGGTGTACTGCTTTTCTTTGTGGTTGATATGAATCAGTACCTCGCGGTCCAGATCCAGAATCTGAGTTTCGACGAGTTTGCCTTTTTTATCGAGCTTATCGGTGCGCAACACATTGCCTTTGAGATAGGTCACGGTTTTGACCGGCTTGTTGCCGCCGAACAGGCGCATCATCAATCCAAGAGTTCCTTTAAATTCAAATTTGGATTCGGTGACATGCTTGATATCGGGGGCTGGCAGGGCAATAAGTTGGGCCGAAAGCGCTACCATGAAAACGCTTACTAAAACGGCCTTCGCTTTTTTCATGATTCCCTCCAACTCGTTGAAATAAAGGAATTTAATATCCCGCAGAAGACAATATATCCTATTTTGCGCTATAGTGCAAGGAAATTATGGCCGGGTAGATTGACTGTAAGGCGATGGTCAACTCAGCTGATAGTATTGGACAAGCTGGCAAGTTCTCAACCCCTGCCAGCGCTCCCCCCCTTTTTCTGCAAGCAGGCTAAATTGGGATTTTCCTTGAAATCAGCGTAAATCAGTGAAATCTGTGGTTGATTGTGTGGCTGTGGTATTACATCCTTTTCCCACTGGTATGATTCCAGTCCTGGCAGAATGGGATTGCACAAGCTGACAGAGCGCCTACCCATGCCAACATTAAAAAACAATCTTTGCAAACAGACTAAGGCAGCATTTCCCTTATAATCTGTGTAAATCTGTGGTTTCTGTTTAACGCAGCCACGGTCTGCAGCCTGGCAGAATGGGCGACTTAATGCGATTCATACCCCTTCAATCCGCCTTTGGCCACGATCAACTTGAAATGTTCGCGGGAAATTACAAATGTCTTGCCATCGGCAGTGAACGTGCGGATGCCGCTGGTCTCGGCAATCTCCACGCCGGCCAGGCGTAGGGTTTTCTCCACGCGCTCCTGCCAGTACGGCCAGTCTTCATCGGCAATCGCCTCGATTTTCCCGTGCGTGTACTGATGCGGATCGAGGCGATCGTACGGATCGAAGAACAGCATGCGGCCGCGGGAAGCGCCGCCCAGCAGCTTGGTGCCGCGGTACGGCCGCGGCTGGGTGCGCAGCCGGCCTTCGGCGTCGAAATATAGGCCGCCGAAGAAGAAATCGCCGCCCATAAGCGACTCGCCGGCGTATTTGCTGGCGCTGCCGAGAATATGCACCTGCAGCGCCTGGCAGCGTGGATCGTTCACCGAGTTGGTCCAGGCGCGATCCACGATATCGCCGAGGATAAACACTTCGCCGCCCTTGGACGCATAGCCGCACACCTTGCCGGCATTGCCGAAAATTTGCAAATAGCCGTGGTGCATGCACATGGCGGCAAAGTTCTGCGCATTGCCGTGCACGCGCAGCACGCCACCCTGCATGAACGCGCCTAAATACTCGCCAGGTGTGCCGTACACGTCCATCACCACGTCGTCGGTATCGGTTTTGCCCATGACCGCCGTGGAAATGAGCCGCTGGCCGTTCACGCGGTACAGCACATAGCGCCGCCAGCCGAGATCGTACGCGCGGGCCAGCAGCGCCGCCAGCGACCACTGCGGATCGGTGCCCTCGGCAGCAAACCCACGCGCATCGATGAGCAGCACGCGTTCTGTCCCGGGATCGGTTTGCGGCAGCTCCCGGTGCTCGAACGTCAGCCGGTGCCAGCGTTCACCATCGATGTCCGGCAGCCGGTCGAAAAACGCGTTCAGCAGCGTCCGCGTGATGTCCAGCAGCGAGCTTTTGGCCTTGCTGCCGGTGTTCATGGTGCGCAGGTAATCGATCAAATAGGTAAAAATCTCGATCACCTCATCCACCGACGCCCTTTCCGCTCGCTCGGCAATGGTTGTCAGCACCCAGCGGTAGGTGTTAAAATCCCAGCCGGCCAATTGCTCGCGAATCCACGCGCGGATGACCTGCGGCGGGGCCTGTAACGCTTGCAGCAGCTCGGCCTCGTTTTCGGGCGTGCGCAGGGTTTCGCGCCGCATGGAGTAATGCTGGCCTGGATGCTGCAGCTCGATGGACTGGCCATAGCGATCGATGATCTCGACGTCGTTGATGCGGCCGGAATCATCGTAATGGAACCGGCTGATCATGCCGTTGCTCACGGTCACCACATCGGGCGCGGCGCCGTCCACTAACCCTTCCTCATCCATCAGCTCCAGCATGTGCTGGATGGCCTGTTCTTCGGAAGCGATGAAGCTGAACACCCGCTGCCGACCGTTGCTCTGATCGATCCAGAAGGCGGTGGTGCTGGGGCGCAAATCGGCCGGGTCTTTCAAATCCACGCGCTCGGTGACGTTTTTCTCCGGCAGATGGCGCAGACACAGGTACTGATACGGCCCGTCCGGGCTACTGGTGAACTCGACCCGCTGCACCTCTTCGAGGTGATGCCGCAGCTCGCCGGAAATCAGCGCGAGGTCATCGCCGGTGGTGGGCGAAAACGCCTCGAACAGCGCCCAATCGGGGTATTCCAGCTCCTCGGCCACCAGGTGAAATTTCAGCGACGCGACCTCGGTGTCGGTGGTGGCCAGCGGCGGCAGACCGAACTGTTCCACCCGCTGTTTCAGGGTCTCGTAATTGGTGGTTTCGCCATTGTGCGTCAGCGCGGTGTGCAGTTTGGCAAACGGATGCGCGTTCATCTGCTCCACCACACTGCCGGTGGCCAGTCGCACGTGAATGATGTTGTTCGGCGCCGGCGGCGTGTCCCACGGAATTTCGCGGCCCGCCGTTTTCCACACCGCGAAATTCTTGCCGGCGGACATCACCGCGGCAATGCGCCGCTGCCGTGGCAGGTATTTTTCTTTGTGCTGCGTAGGCGGATAGGCCTGCACGAATTTGCGTAAGGTGTACAGGTACATCTCGCCGTACTCGTCGAGATTGGCGTCCCGCAACGGCTGATCTGCCTGCAACGCTTCGAGGTACTCCCACGCAATTTCATCCTGTTCCACAAACTGCCGCCAGGCCTCCGACTCGATCTGCCACACGTACAGAATCTGGCTCAACTGCACCGTGTGGTTGAACACGAACAGGTCTTCGGCCTTCTGCAAAAACTTTTCAAGCTGCTGATAATTGTCCACATCGACATGCGGGAAATACTCGCGGATGTACGCATAGCGCGGGCTCACCAGCAGCTCCTTTTCGATGAACTCGGTGAGTACCGACTTTTTCACGCGCACGAAATAGCGGTAGATGTCGCCCGGGTCGGTGTCCGGGCCGCCGAACTCGCGGTAATCGCGTTCGCGGCCCCGATCGTCGCGTTTGTACGATTCGCGGATGGTTTCCGGCGTGGTGTCGGCTTTGAAGTCAAAATACGGTTCCAGAAACACTTTGCGGATTTTCTCCGCCAGCCGGTGGCGGTAGGCCAGCACCTTTTGCCGGGCGGCGCGCCGCAGCTCATCGCCGCTGAGGCCGGTTTCGGCCAGCTCGCGCTCCACCTCGATCTGCAGCACGCCCTTCACCATCACGCGGTAGGCGTAGTCGTGCGGATGCTCCGGGAAGCACAGGGTTTTGCCCACGCCCACGCCATCCATGCCGCGGTTTTTCATGGCGTGCAGGGCTTTGTCGAGAATGTAACTGGGCACCGGCTCGCTGCCGATCACGGCGGCCACGCCGCAGTTGCTCTGGCCGGTGGCATGCAGCATCTCAGCCACTTTATGGCTGCGCTCGCGGTACTCCCGCCGCTGGCGGATTCGGAAATCCACGCGCTCCTTGAGCCCCAGCCATTGGATTTTATCGAACCGGCCGCGTAGCTCGCGGATATCGCGGATGCCCAGCGCGGCCAGAGCCCGGATCACCTGCATCTGCATCAGCAGGAACGCGTTGGTGATCTGCCGCGCATTCAGGTCCACATCGCGCAGTTTCTGCATGATCAAATTACTGGTGGCGATGCCGCGCGAGCAGCCATCGTGGCAGTTGCGGTTGCGGTCGCAGCCGATGGCCACCATGGGCGCGGTTCCCCAGATCACGCCATCCGCACCGAGCGCAATCGCCTTGATCACGTCCTCGTAGGTGCGGATGCCGCCGCTGACAAAGAATTTCACGTAGTTGCGCAGGCCGTCCTTCACCAGCCGGTGATGAATGAGCGGAATGGCATACTCGATGTGCATGCCCATCTGGCCTTTGATGATGTTGGGCGAGGCGCCGGTGCCGCCGCGCGGGCCATCCAGCCAGACTTCGATCTTCATGCCGTACTTGCGGACATAATCCGGCATCTCCCGGCGGATCTCCTCCGGCGTTTTGCCCAACTCCTGCGCTTTTGCTTTGATGGCTTCTTCGGTGTTGTCCTTGGCGATGCGCCCCAGGCCAGCAGCGATGAATTCGATATCCACCGAAGGTGAGACCTTCACCGAAATCACCGCCTCGGGGTTGATCATCCGCACCATGTCCACAAACGCCTTCACATCTTCGATGGAATAGCAGTTGTGAAACGGAAACGGCGAGATGATGCTGGTGTACGAATACCGGATCACCTCCTCGCTGAGGTGCAAGATGTTTTCAAATTCCAGCGGATCGATTTGGTTCTGCGCGTGCAGCTCGTACGCCTGCTGCTGGATGTTCCACAGACTCATTTTGAGTTCGGGAAACAGGGTCTGCTCGTCCTGCGCCCGCAGGATATGCGGATAGGCTTCCCTGGCCACCTCCTGCAGCGGGTGCCCGGCCTGCCGTTCGATGCGCTCGATGCGTTCGGCCAGTTGCTGGATTTTCTCCACGTCGATTTCTTCCAGTCCCTCGATACCGCGCAGGTACGACACCAGTTTGTTCACCTTCTGTGCCAGAATGTGCCCGCCGATGCCCATCTTGGCGCCCTGGCTGTAGGCGATCACCACCCGGCGCGCTTTTTTAATCGTCTCCTTGGTTACACCGAACAGGCCAGTTTTGAGCTCGGTGGAGACGTACGGCTCTTCGTCTTTACCGACCACCTCGTAGAACAGAAATGGCTGCAGGTCGGGATATGGCTCCAACGCTTCAAAGATTTTCGGATGCGTTTCATCGGTGATGCCGTTTTCGGCCAGTCTAGCCTTGATATCGCGCACGGTGTAATAATGATCGTGCTCGAACAGCGACTTGATGCGCTGGATATCCGGCTCGGTGAAGAAAATCGGCTCGCCTTTGCGGTTCAGGAAGAAGCAGGTCGGATAGCCGCCCTCGCCGGTGTCGAACTGGATGCCCAGCGCTTTTGCGGCGATCACATGCGCGCGCCAGCTATCCAGCCCGATGCTGCCCACCGATTTGCCGCCGAACATCCACGGCGCCTGCAGAATGAGGTCTTTGTCAAGCTTCACCGCCGTTTTCACCTGGTCCAGCTCGGACTCCGGAATCATGTCCGGGTCGCGCTGATACAGGATTTTCATCACATCGAAGCCGTCGCCGAGCAGGCCGATGCCCTTGACGTTTTTCAGATACGCCAGCCGCATGTCGCCGGCGGCCATGTGCCCGAGCGATTCAATGACCCAGCCCGGCCACACGTGATCGCGCTGATACACGGTCTGGTTTTCTTCGCCGAGGTGATAAAAATGGTGCGGCAACCGCAGCGGCTGTACGCCGCGCTTGAGCTCCGTGTACGTGCGCACGCCCTCGTCGGGGATCGGCTCTTCCTCGATGAGCTCACGGTTCAGTTCCTGGTAGTCGTGCACATACGCTTCGTTCTCGAAAATCTGCTTCTGGATGCGTTCTTCCAGTTCGTTGAAATCGATGAGGCGGCCTTCTTCGCCCACGGTCTTTTTCAAATCTTTGAACCCGGCCGCGCCCAGCACCTCGAGAATCTGCACCTTGCGCGATTCCATCTGATTATTGAGTCGCTCAATGGCCCAGTCGATGTCCAGATTCAGCAGCTTCTCGGTGGTGGTCTGTTTCTCGATGATGGCTTTGTAAGCGTACGGATCCAGCGCCAGCAATGCCGCAAAATCGATCAACGTGGCCTCGGCGCCGCGCTGGATGGTCTTCTGGCTGTCCGACGCCAGCCGGATGCCGCCAGAAGCGATGATCGACACCAGATGCCGGCGCCCGCTTTCGAGCAGGTAGTGATGTACCGCCCGCACGGCATGCGAGGTGACGAAATAGTTGTCCTTGTTGCGCAGCCCGTGGATGTGAATCACATCGACGTCGTTTTCGAGGAAGCCCTCGATTTTCTCTTTGATGTGCGGCAGGATCTCGCGGTCGCCGATCATATCATATTCGGAAATTTCGAGATAACCGCTGAGCAGCGGTTTATGGCCGTTCATCTGCGCCACCGACTCGGTGATGTAGCGCACGGTTTCACTCAACTGCGGATGGTAATGAATTTCGAACAGCGGCATCTGCCACAGGTCCATGAGCAGCTCGCGGTTGATGTTCGGGTTGACGATCAGGTGATGGATCAGCTCGTGATCCACTCGCGGTACGATGACCGCCGGCAGGTGCTCATAGCCGCCCTCTTCTTTGAAAAAGTCGAAATATTCCAGCAGCCGGTTGAGCTGAATCACCACCAGGGTGTTCTGCTGCTCGGCGACCTTCATCAGCGCCAGCTCCACCCGGCCGTGGCTGTCCAGCGGGATGGCGTTGTACAAAATCGGCGTGTTGAGCTTGATTTTCGGATACGGCGGATTGTGCATGCGGCCATTTTCATCGAATCGGCAGTACCGATGGCGCTTACCAAGAATGACCGACAGCTCTTCGTCCGGGTCGCCCTCGTGCAGCCGGTTCTGCGCCGGGCCGACGATGTGAAAGTGCGAAAAGCGCTCGGCGTCGAAACCGATGCCGCGGTGCTTGTCGCCCTGGCCCATGCCCGACACCGGAATCTGGCCGGTGGAACACTCTTTATCAATCTCCATCAAAATTTCTTCGGTGACATAAACATCGGCCATTTCGGTGAGCGCCGTGGCGCGCTGCACCGTGGTCGTATCGCGCAATTGATGCAACTGCGTATTCCAGTAACGCTTTTCGTCCAGGTCCACGGCATGGTCAATGAGGTTCTGCACGAACTCGCGCTCCTGCTGGATCACTTTATTCTGCGGGCAGAAGTTGATGCAGGCGTTGCACAGGGCGCAGTTTTGATCGATGAGCGTGGGGATTTCGCGCGGTTGGCCGATGCGCGCGCCGTAGGTGCAGGCGTTCTCGTGTGCGCACATGCCACAGCGGATGCACGTCTCCGGGTCGATATACAGTTTGCCATAGGCAAACCCGCGCGGGTACAAGATTTTCAGCCCGTGCTGCAAATGCGAGCCGTTAGCTTTCTGCTCCGCCAGGGTGTGCGACCGGTATAGCGGATTTTCCTTCATGATCTGCCAGAACCGGTCGATGAACTCGGACTTTTCCTCCTCATCCAATTTAAGCGCCTGCTGAAAACGGTTGTCGGCTTCGACCAGATCGTACAGTTCGGTCAGCGGAATGTTGGTGGGGCACACGCGGGAGCAGTTGTCGCACCGGGTGCACACAAGAAAGCCCAGGGCTTCGATCTGCGAAATTGTTTCGCCCCGGGCGATGCGCACAGCCGTCTTGCGACGGGTGATGGGCGTGGCCAGCCCATACAGACCGAACACGTCGCTGGTTGGGCAGACCCGCTCGCAACTGTCGCACTCGGCGCACGACGCCGCAAGCTGCTCGATGCGGTCGCGCTTGGCTTTGAGCGCCGGCGGCACCACCAGCGGCAGCACCACACCTGAGCCTCGCCACAGCAGTTTGCCCAGATACCACAGTGAAAACCGGTCTTCACTGATTTTTCCACGGTGCAGCAATTTCATGCCCCAACGCATCAACATCGGCGCCACCGACTTGAACAGCCGCAGAAACAGCCCCCGGCCGGTGGAATTGATAAACTTGGTCTGGTTGATCAGCGACTGCGGATCGTACTGGCGCTTCAGGGTGAGCAGCCGCGTCCAGAATTTGGCGCGTTCGCCCTTTTGCTGGCTTTTCAAAAAGGGCAGATTCCACAATCCGGTGCCGTACGGCCGGCCGCCGTAGTGCACCGCAGCCTGAGTCATGAAGGGCACCAGCCCCAGGTACATCTTGTGTCGCGCCCGCTGAATGTCGGCCAGAATGATCGATTGCACTAAAATCTCGCGGTCGCTGATCAGGTGCGCCTCGGTTTTCACCGCATTGCCGGTCCAGTCGCTGATGGCCTTCTGAATAAACGACAGATAGTGCGGAAAGCTCTCGAGGGGCAGAATGGTTTCGCTCACCAGCATCGACGGACCGAGCGGCTTCATTTCCACCGGCAGATAGCGGTGCTCCCACAACTTGTGCGCCAGGTCCACCGACAACCGGCGATAGGCCAGGTCCTGATAGCGGCGGCGCTCGTTCACCGCGCTGAACATGGGGATGCGCAGCGCCTTTTCGTAATCCTCGCGCGTATCGAACTCCATTACCACCACATGCTCCACCTCACGCAGCGTGTCGATGAGGTCCTTCTCCTGCTGCAGGTAATGCAACTTCCGCTGATCGTGCTGCTCGAGCGCCTTCTGCAAGCGCTTCTGCACTTTATCCGCCTCGACCGCATGCGTGGCTCGCAGATATTCAGCATCAAAATACATTACGCTGGTGGGCCGCAGTTGCCACTCGCTCAGCTTCTGTAAAAATCGTTTGGCGCTGTGCACGTCGTTGAACGAAAACGCATATGGCTTGCTCACATAGGTCAGCCGTTTGACTTTCAAAATCACGCCGGCAATCACACCGAGCTGGCCCTCACTGCCGAAAAACAGATCGAAATCGTCGTCGCCCGCACGCAAGATCCGCCAATCGCCACCGGGGGTGAGCAGCAGGATGGCCTGCACGGCGTTACGCACATGGCCGTATTTAAATGCTCCCAGACCGATGCCGCCGGTGGCCACCCATCCGCAGAGGGTGCCCGAGTGAGGGTTGGTAATATCCTGCTGCAGCGCGAAGCCCTGATCGCGCAGGTATTTGCGCACGCGGGCGAAAATCGCGCCCGGCCCCACGATGATGGACTCGCGGTCGGCATCCAGCTCATGGAAATCGAGATAGGACAGATCGAGAATGACGTCCTTATTCACCGGCACGGCGCCACCGAACGGCCAGGTGCCCGCGCCGCGGATGGTGTAGCGAATCTTGTGCTGACGCGCATAGCGCACAAATTTCTGCAGGTCGGCCAGGGAGCCGGGCCGCACCACATACCGCGATTCGATGTTGACCAGCATTTTTTTCAGCCGCTTTGGGACAAACGCCGTGCCCGAGTCGTTGTGATAGATCTCTTTTTGCACGGGCATGAGCGGAAACACTTCGGAAGCGAAACTCAGCAGGGAACGCAGGTCGCGGAAATGCGTTTCTGCGGGCGCCGCCATTTCTTGCGACACCTGCTCCTTGAAATTTTCCAGCAACAGATCCACGGCCTCGCGCTGATGCCGCACGCGGTCACTGGCGCTGAACGCAAACAGTCGATCGAAAGGAGCGTATTTGTTGATCTCCGGTGTATCGGCGATGACACTATCCCGAGCCAATTCCATGATGCACTTCTTCCTTGTATTTATTGGAAAATCATATCGTTAGTATCGGTACAGCTTCGCAAAATTCAACGTATTTAGGTTTCTTTTAATTCGAAATTGCATGAAGGGTAAACAGGCAGCCTGGTTCCCCCTACCAGCATGAACGTTTCTGCCCATGCTTTGCCAATGCAAGAGCCATGCTGCGGTCCGGCGTTGTATATACCGTTTTCGAACACCTCTACGTTAGGGCTATTGTGTTTCGCTGCGCATCAGCTTCATGATCGGCTTGTAGCTGATCAGCTTGATGCCCAGTTCTTTGACCAGTTGCTTCAGTGCGTCGGACATTACCCATTCGTATTCGGCATGGCGGATGGCATGCGTGGCCGTGATATGTTTCAGCTCCGGGGAGTCAATGGAAGCATGGATATAGATTTCGGTCACACCCGGTTTCAAATTGCGCAGCACCTTTTCAAACACCACGGGAACATCTTCCGGCTTTTTGATGGCATCGCGTTCGGTGTGTACCAGATAATCCGGCGCTAAAAGTCCCATCTCTTTGGCAATTCTGCGCCGCTCTGTCACGCCGAATCTGCGTAGCAATTCCTCATCGGCCATGCGGATGGGTAAACGGTATTCCCGCGCCACTCTGGCCAGCACCAGCCAGTACTCCTGATTGTACTGCAGCGTGCCCATGTGCGAATCGAGATGATCCACCGGGATGCCGAGCTTCAGGGCCTTTTCAATCTGTGCGCGAATTTCGATTTCGGCTTCTTTCGGGGTGGCGTGTTCGTACACCGGCTGCACATCGGGCCACATATAGCCACTGGGCTGCAGCAATCCGGGCACCTTATCGACCGGCGCCACCGTGCCCCATTTGTAATTTTTCCACTCTGAGGTCAGAGTCAGATGCAGGCCATAGCCATACTCCGGATGTTCGCGCGCAAACGCGGCGATTTCGGGCACCCAACTGCACGGCATCATGATGGTGATGCTGGTCAGCAGCCCGTTTTGCAGCGCGTCCATGGCGGCGGCATTGGCTGCATGACACATGCCAATGTCGTCGCTGTTGATGATCACCAGTTTATCCTGCGCCGAATAGCCGAGGCGCTCGGCCAGAGTCTGGGCGTTCATGGAAATCGGTGCCATAGCCATGGTCATCAAACTAACAAGTCCCACACGAAACCAGCGCCAGCGCATGCTCCCTCCGCGATATTTGGGTTCGCCACTGTTTTCAAATGAAACCAAAAATAATAAAAAAACCGGTTCATTACAACAAGAGCTTTACAAAAAGGAACATTTGCGGAAGGGACCTGAAGCGAGGATCGAAGAGAATAGCAATCTCCTTTTTGCAAGAATGCAAACCATCCGCATTCCCGGCCAGGTCATGTGCAGATGGTTCAATTGCGACGGTGTTTTCTAAATTAAATTATGGAAGCGCGTGTTCTAGTAGCGCCGGCATCCTTGCTGGCAAAATACTTGCCTGACGCGAAGTATCGTATGACACAAGCTGGAAGCTTATGCTACTCCTACCATCGTTTCGCCAGTGCCACCGTCGCCGTCTGGTTCACCAGCACGCCATTGCCGGCATCGATGGCCTGGAGATGCACAAAATACAGCCCGAGAGGCAGCACCCGTCCGGCGTCATCGCGGCCGTCCCAGATCACCGTGCGCTGGCTTCCGGTTGGCGCATTGTTCAGCAATTGCCGCACCCGGCGGCCGCGTATATCAAACACAAACAGATGCACCCGCCCGGTGACCATCGGCAGGTCATACCGGATCAACGCAAAATCTTCGTGCCCATCGCTGTCGGGAGAAAACGGGTTGGGTGAAACGCTCAGCGCGCTCGCTTCGGGAAGCCAATCCACAAACACGCTGTTGCGCCGCCCGGGCGTGCTGCCCGCCGGATCTACACTCGAACTCCAGTTGCTTGCATCATTGCCGGACAGCCCGGGCTGGATGCGTTCCAGCGACATACCAGGTGACGCCGGCGCCACATAATCCAGGCTGTCGATGATCCCGCCGTTGAAATCCAGCAGCATCAGCCTATCCCGGTCATTGTTCAACGAAGGCCAGTCATCCAGGACCCGATAAGCCGTTTCAGGCAGACCAGCCACCGGCTCCTGCGCCAGCACCAGCAATTCGCCCGGCGCAAGCCAGGTGTTTTCCAGTACGGGCCCGCTCGTCGACCGTGCGTCGGCCACCCGCCAGCCGCTCAGATCGAGCGGCGCATCCAGCAGGTTGATCACCTCGATCCACTCTGGCTGACCATCTTCAGGTCGTGCCATGATTTCGTTGATGACGGCATCGCCGCGCACATACCCCACCGGCAATTCAAATTCAAACCGGTTGTTGTGCGCACGCTCATCGTTTGCCGCCTCGATTTCTATCTGCATGGTGAACCGGCCCGACTGCGGCGGTTGCCATTCAAACGTCACCAGTCGCTTTTCCCCGACGCCGAGCGTTTGCGCCAGCTCCCGCGCATCCGCCACGGTTTGCGGACTGTACGGCTCATCCGCGGCAGCCAGCCACAACGATGCCTGCGTCAGCTGCACCGGTTGCCGGCCGATATTGCGCACCAGGACATGAATCTGCAACCAGTCCTGCCGTGTGGCCGGATTCGGCGAGAGGGTCAGGCCACGGCCGTCCACCGCTGCATCGAATTCCAGCGGGGACACGCTGTTGAAGCGTCCCGGAGTGGCGCCAGCGGAATCCACACTGGCCTGCCAGTTTTGTGGATCTGTCGCAGGCCGGTCCTCGCGGACGCGTTCCAATGAAACATTGCGCGGTAGCGACGAAACCAGCGCGTATGCTACCGAATCGATTTCAAAACCGGCAAAATCCAGCAGCGCGACCGTTTCGCTGCGGTTGTTCAGCGCCGGAAATGGCGCGGCGCTCCACACCGGACTGCCCTCCGGAATGGCGTACGCCAGCCGCACCGAGGGATCGGCAGCAACCACGGCATAGCCGCCGGGCGGCACCGTTTCTCCTGCCGCAACAGCAACGACGGCGGTCCGGCCGCTGGCATCGCGGATGCGCCAGCCAGCCGGCGAAACGGCCAGAGGGCCCGGGTTATACAGCTGGATCCACTCTGGCGCGCCGGGCTCCGGATTGAACATGATTTCATTGATCACCAGCGCCTGCTTCGGCCAGCCGATGGTCATGCTCAGGGTATCGCGGTTGTTTTCCAGCCTTTCGTCATCCTGAAGCCACACCTCGGCCC
>JAUZRQ010000101.1 GCA_030950365.1 Candidatus Zhuqueibacterota bacterium
ATCATCCGCCTCCGCCGTAAAAATAATCGGATGCGTCGGCGTCCCCATCGCGTAAATCTTCCCTCCGCGGGCCACAATCAATGCGCTCGCCTGTTCCCCCTGACCCGGCTTCCCTTTGATCACCGTACCAGGCTCAATCCACAACTCCGCTCCCTCATCCACAAACACGAAGCCGTCCAATACGTACACCTTGTCCGAGGTCCATACCACCTTCTGGCCCGGGGCTATGTCCGAATCCGTCACCGTAACGGTGGTTTGTGCCTGAGCCAATCCTGCAAACAGCAGACCAGCCAGCGTCAGCAGAACTTTCTTTCGAATTTGCATGTTCCCTCCACTTTAATGATGGATGAATAGATTTATTTAAAGGCGTAACTCAATCCGACGGAAAAATTCCGGCCGAGTCGGTAATTTTCCACATCGTACTGCCGGCCTTTCAATTCATGAATCTTGCGAAAAGGCGCATTCAGGATATTCGTTGCCTGAATATTGAGTTTCAGGCCCCGGGCCAGACGGCGACTCAGGGTAACATCCAGTTGGGTGCGCGGGCTTTCATAAATATCCGGGGTGCCCAGCATTCCCACTTCCGCCAGCCGCGGGCCAAAAGTATTCAGAGATATAGTGAAACTTGTGTTTGCCTCCGGTTTGTCGTAGCTCAGAAACATGTTCAACAGGTAACTCGGCTGTCCCTGCATGGGACGCGTGTCCGGCGCATTGGCGTCAAAACTGCGCAGGGCTTCGAGCTCTTCCGGGGCGATGGCCACCTCCGAGTGAATGAACGACAGGTTAGCTCCGACCTGCACCCCGTCCAGAAAGGAGGCCAGCCCGGCTAAACGCTTGCTTATTTCCAATTCCACGCCGAAGACGCGGGCGTTATCGACATTGCGGTATTGAATTTCCGGGTTGGCTGCTGCGGCTCTTGGATTGATGGCGCGCTCAATGGGATTGGTAAAGTATTTATAATATCCACTGATGGCCAAGACTTCTCCGGGGCCGGGGAACCATTCCCAGCGGAGATCATAATTGCTTACCAGAGTGCGCTTGAGCTGGGGATTGCCGATAAAGATGTAATCGCCAACGAAGTCGAAGGATGCATACGGAGCCAATTCGCGGAAATTCGGCCGGGCCAGGCTGCGCGCTGCCGCTAGCCGCAAATTCATGCCGTTTCGAATTTCATAAACCAGATTCAGAGAAGGTAGCCGATCGGTGACCTGCAGCAGGCCCTGTGCTTTGGTCGTATCCAGACTGACAACCTGAATATGCGTCCTTTCCACACGGATTCCGGTGATGGCGCGAAGCCGACGCAAAAGCGGCAATTCAACCATCACATATCCGGCTGCCACCGATTGCTGACCATCATAATTGGCCGCAAGCTGGGATACATCCACGATATAATTGCCGAACCGGGTAAAACTTGCAGAGCTTGCAGACTCCAGAATTCCAATATTGTCCGTGCTGAAGAACCGCTCCGGGTCGCCGTCATACTTGACAGCATCCTGACGGTATTCAAAGCGTCGTTCGCGAAACGTACGTTCTTTGCGCAAATAGCTGTATCCCAATTTTAACCGCACCGGCGAATCATACCATTCGGCCAATCGCCACTGGAAATCTACCGATGCCTGTCGATTTTCCTCCATTAAATTGCGAAAATATCGGGTGGGGACGGGATAAATGGACGGGCGGATGGTGTACACAGTATCCACGTTACCGTTCCGCTCCACCAGCGTATAGTTGTTGGTAAAGTACCGCAGGTCCGGCTCATCCTGTTGCGATCGGGTCTTGGCAACCCGCCAGTTCAGGTAGGATTCGGGATGGCTGCCAAGCTGTTTTTTCCCGGAAAGCTGCAACGAAACAACGTCCCTTTGCACATATTTCAATACCCGTGTTTCATACACGGCATTGTCAGCCAGATCGCGGGGAAAGGCTCCAGACAGGTACCGGGCCGTATTCTCACCGCTGTGCACTTTCAAAATCTGCAGGTTGATATCGTGCGAGGGGCTCAATTTATAGGACAGGTTGGTCAAACCGCCCCAGACCACCTCTTGTTTACCCTTTTCATCCTGCAGCAGAAAATCATTGGTCAGGTCTTGCACCTGATTGACATTTCCCGTAAGCTGATAGCGTGCCACGACGCCGTCCTGATAGGAGCGAAAGGAACGGCCATACTTGGCGCTGAAGATCATGCCCAGCGGCCGACCGAATAGTTGCACCTGGTTGGCAACGTACATCTTGTAGCTCTGGTCGACTCCCGCAGTCTGGTAGTGCGGCGCCATGACTGGCACGAAAGCCCGAGAGAGCTGATGCAGCAACTGCGCCTGTTGCGGCCGGGTCCAGGCACTGCCGATGTCCGGGATATTCACATTCCCCTGCTGCAGCAGAGCTGGCAGGGCGCGGGTGCCGTCGTCCATCCCCAGCCAGTCGCGCTTCCCGCCCGGATAGCTCAGGAAACGGTTGGAGAAGGTGGTTGACGGAGTGTACGCAAAAGAGCTTGAAAATTTGATGGAAAAGCCGCCGGGGAAGGCGCGGGTGTTCAGGTTTACGGCACCTCCGGTAAAATTCGCCGGCTGGTCTGGAGACAGGGTCTTGCTGACCACAATATTATCCAGGAAATCGGTCGGGAACAAATCCAGATGCACGGCTTTGCGATCCGGATCGGAGCTGGGTAGCTCGACATGGTTGAGTGAGGTGGAGGCGTAACGTCCGCCCAGACCGCGAACATACACATATTTTCCGGCAAAAACGCTTGCTCCGGGCACGCGGGCCATTGCGGTCGCGGCATTGCTTAAGCCCAGAGCCGCCATTTTCTCATTGCCGATGGCGTCGCTCAGGATGGCGGATTGCTTACGATCGCGCAACAGCGCTCCTTCGGCATCCCGCAGAGCCTTTGCTTGCACCACCACGTCCCGGGTCATGATTGGTTCCAGACTGAGCTCAATGCGCAACCAGGTGGTCTCTCCGGCAGTGACCAGCACCGAATCGAGAACCACCTTTTTATAGCCGATCATTGTAATGGCTACCCGATAGGTACCCGGCCGCAGACGGCGAATCACAAAGGCCCCGTTCTGATTTGTAGCTGCGCCTCGTGAAGTGCCCAGAAGCACCACATTAGCGCCGGGCAAGGGTTCCCCTGTAGCTTTTTCTTTCACTTCACCCTGCAGGCTTCCATAAGTTACATCCGAGTTGGCCGCCTGTCCTCGAACGGGTAACACCAAAATTGACAATAACAAATATAGCGTCAGTAGCCGGATTACTTTGCCCATGCTTTGCCCTCTCTTTTACTAAAGACTTAGATTCATTTGATCGCAAGATAGCGTCCAGACTTTAAAGAAGAATAAAGGGCATGTTAAATTTTTGTGAATACCCTATCCTTGTGCATTTAAAGTTCTATTCATAAACATAAACACCGCGGCCGTAATGAGTGTGCTGGGAAGCAAGCCTTGTGGCGAGGAAGGGGATGAAGCACGGATGGTCATTTTATCGTCATCCCTGATTTACCAGAAGCCAAAGTCCGATACATACCGGCAGGGACTATCGTCTAAATGTGGAGGCAAGATTTCCTTGTATCCGGTCAAAGTTGTTTATTATATTCCAGTAGTTAAGCATTAGTCTATTTTTTGTTTTAAAAAGCATGGTTTCCTTATAAAGGACATCCCCATGGCCAAAACGATCCTTTTAGTGGATGATGAACAGGATATTCTTGATTTATTGGAATTTAACTTAAAAACGGAAGGCTACCGCATTCTAACGGCTCGCGACGGTGAAAAAGCCTTAGAATTGGCTGAACGTTTCCATCCAGACCTAATTATTCTGGATATCATGCTACCAGAAAAAGATGGGTGGACCGTGTTGCGAGAACTTCGCTCCAATGGACTCACCCAAAATATACCAGTAATTTTTCTTACTGCTAAAAACAGCGAAATCGACGAAGTGGTAGGCCTGGAGCTGGGGGCAGACGACTATATTGTTAAGCCCATCAGCTTACGCAAACTGATTGCCCGCGTCAAAACCGTCCTGCGCAAATCGAAAGAAGGCCGCAGTGAAAACCGCTCCGCCATAATGCGATTCAATGGTCTGGAGATCAATCCGGATCACTTTTCTGTGCGCGTGGATGGCCAGGAAATTAAACTCACCAAGAAAGAGTTTCAGATTCTGGAATATCTGGCACGGCGGGCCGGTCGCGTGGTCACGCGCGAAGCGCTGCTCGATCACATCTGGGGCTATGATGTCATCGTCACCGACCGCACCATTGATGTGCACATCCGTAAAATCCGCGAAAAGCTGGGCGAGAAATACGCCAGCATGATTGAAACCTTTAAAGGCGTCGGCTACCGGCTTAAAAACGACCCTTCTTGACATGACCCTTTCATTACGAAAAAAAATCATTTTCCTCAATTTGACCCTGCTCATCCTCGCCACGGTATCCGCCAGCTTTTTTATTTCCTATCAGCTACAAAAGTACTACCAGGCCCGGGAGTTCGATCGCCTGCGCAGTCAGGCCGAAACCTTTCATTACTTGCTGAGTCAGGATTTCTGGCGGCGTTACGATCGCGCCGAAAATTACCGGATGCTCACCGGCATGGCCAACAGCGCCAATTTGCGCCTCACCCTGATTGATTCCGCCGGTGTGGTTCTTTTCGATTCACGGGTCCACATGGATTCGCTTGCATTTGTAGAGAATCACTTGAAGCGCCCGGAAATCCAGATGGCCATCCAACAGGGCATTGGCCACCATGAACGCGTCAGTGCCACAGTCAATTTGCCCTTTTTTTATGTTGCCATCCGCAGGCATCCCGATTTGCCCCTGTCACCGCCATTCCAGCGCGCTGCTTTCATCCGTACAGCCATGGATCTGGTAGCCGTACACACGGCATTGCGGGAAATCCGCCATCGGATTTTTCTCGGCAGCGGTATCGCCATTTTGCTCATTTCGGCCATCGCCTATTTTGCCTCCCGCCGGCTGGCCAATCCCATCAGCCGGCTGGCGCAGGTGGCGCAGGAAGTGAAAGAGGGGCACCTGGATGCCAAGTTTCATCCGATCACCAACGACGAAATCGGCGAGCTGGCGAAGCTGCTCAATCAAATGCTGGTCAAATTGCGCCACGACCTCAAAGAAATGCGCAAATTGCAAACTATGCGCAGCCAATTTCTGGGCAATGTGTCCCACGAGCTTCGTACCCCCATTTTTGCCCTGCAGGGTTATCTAGAAACTCTGCTGCATCAGAATATCGACGATCCGCAGCAGCGACGCCATTTTCTGGAAAAAGCCTACAACGTCTCCGTTCGTCTGGACAATCTGCTCGGCGATTTGATCGACATTTCGCGCATCGAATCCGGCGAAATGAAGATGAGCTTCCGCTATTTCGATGTGCACCAATGGCTGGAAAAACTGTGTCAGGAATGGCAAAATAAAGCCGTGGAACGTGGAGTAAGCCTGCACTTCTCCCCGGACCCACAGGCCAGCGGAAAAGTAACCGTCCTCGGCGACACCGAGCGTCTGAATCAGGTAATGATCAACCTCATCAATAACGCAATTAAATACAACGTACCAAACGGCCGGGTGGAAGTGGGCTACCGACTTACAGCAGACCGGGTGACCATCTTCGTACGCGATACTGGACGCGGCATCCCCAAAGAGCATCTCCCGCGCATTTTTGAGCGGTTTTACCGCGTGGACAAGCAGCGGTCACGAGACATTGGCGGCACCGGGCTTGGTCTGGCCATTGTGAAACATATCATAGAAGCTCATGGTTCTCGAGTGCAGGTTCATAGCAAAGTCAACCTGGGTTCAGAGTTCAG
>JAUZRQ010000102.1 GCA_030950365.1 Candidatus Zhuqueibacterota bacterium
CATGATCGGTCTGCACCGGCTGGGTTTTCACCGCTGTCGCCGTCAGAGCCATCCAGATGAGAATGAGTCTGAAAAAGAATCGCATGGGTTCCCCGAATTGTGAAAGACTGTTTGCAACAAAGACCAACTCCTCAGGTCCCCAGTTTAAACAAGATTGCCGGATATGCCCGCCCTATGCCGTCCTGCCGCGCCCGGGCTCATAGCCAGAGCATGGCCAGTAGAAGCGTCACCATGGAAATGGCGGCAAAGGAAAACAGCGTCCAGCGGCCGACCTGCCGCCCCGCCAGATACCAGGCATATCCCCCTTTGAATAGATTGTTTGATGCCACGGCAATGGCAATCGCCATTCCGGAATCATGCAAACTAAATCGCATTTTTTCGGCGAGACTCATGATAAACGGGTCGATATCTGTCGGCCCCATGAACACGGACAGCACATATAAACCGACCTGGCCGAAATGCCGCACCACCAGTTTAGACAGGACGGTGATAAAGATAAAAGTCAGCGCAAACAGAATGGCGTTGAGCAATTGCAACGGATTGATGGACGGCCGATCCACCGTGGCCGGCCGGGTCTGGATTCGGCTGCGCAACAACATGGCGAAACTCAGCCCGAGGGTAATAACGCCCATCATACCAAACGGCCTGAGCAGCGCCTCGCCCAGCACCGGCGTAAACAGCCAGACCAGAATGATGATGCGGAAATACATCATGCCGGTGGCGCCAATGATCGCGCTGGCGCAGGTCATGGGTGGCAAGCCCGATGAGCGGCTCTGCCTGGCCAGCGCCACGGTGGTCACCGTGCTCGAATAGATGCCGCCCATGATGCCGGCCAGCATCAGTCCCTGCTTCTCGCCGTGCCAGCGCTGCAAAATGTAGCTCAAATACGACACCCCCGACACGGCCACCACCACCAGCCAGGTGCGATACGGATTGAGCTGATATTCCGTATAGCTTTCATTGGGCACCAGTGGTAGTATCACCGCCGACAGCATCACAAACTGGCTGAACGTGAGTAGCTCGTCGGTGGAGATTTTTAGCGCAAGGGTCTCAAGTGGCTTTTTCATTTGCAATAGTAATGCCGAAATCACCGAAATGGTTGTGGCCAGCCAGTATTGTCCCTGCACCACAAAAAAACCCAGACTGTACACAATCAGGGCGGAAAATTCGGTGGTCAGGCCGTAGCGCTCACCGAGCATCTTACCGCGGTATTGCATGACCAGCAACGCCCCCACCACCAGGATGCCGCCGGAAAACGCCCAGATATTGTGCGCCAGCAAATAGCCCAGCAGGCCCAGCAGCGGGAATGTGCGCACTCCGCCCAGGGTGGGCACATCGGCGCGCAGCCGGATGTTCTGCTCGCGCTCCATTCCCACCAGAAAGGACAGCGCCAGCACCAGTCCAATTTGAATGGCAAAATGGTTGATTTCCTGCATGGTTCGCGAATTCCTTTGCGGGGAGTCCGGACCGAATTGGCATTTCGAGACCGCATTAAATTGAGAGACGACACTGAAAGTTAAGCCGAAACCGGCCACAATTCAAGATGAAAAGCCGATTTTTTATGAAAATATTGTACGATTTCGTACACATCGTGAACGGGGCTAAACAATCCCGCCCTGCCAACAACGAGAGAGCCTCTTCATTTTCAACAAGTTAAGTCTTTGTCCACATTTTTGGCATGCCGATTGTAAAATCACCGGGTGAATTTGGCCAACAGCAACCCAACGGCAATAATCTGGAGGACAACATCATGATCGCAAAACGGATGCTTCTGATCGCTGCGTTTGGACTGGCGCTCTTGCTCCCCCGGGACGGCTTTTCCCACAACCGTATTTATGTCAGAATCGCTCCCCCGAAACCGAAGCAGGTGACCGTGGTGACAGTCCGGCCGCACCGGCACGCCGTGTGGGTGCCGGGACACTGGAAGTGGAACGGACACCGCTACGTCTGGGTGAAAGGACACTGGATCAAGGCCAGGAAAGGGTATGTGTATGTTCCGGGCCGCTGGAAGCACACGCATCACGGATGGTACTGGGTGCCCGGACGCTGGAAAAAAGCATAGCGCAGAACGTCGCAGCTTCCCACAACGGGAGCCCCATGGATGGGGCTCCCGTTTTTTTATTTCCTCCTGCCGGTTTGAATAGGACTCTTTGTCAATTTCACTTTTTTTGGAGCGTTCCCCGACAGGATCAACAGGATCGACCGGATGCGTCTTCTTCAAGGCTATGCACCCATTTTGGCCGTGAAGTTATCCTGTTTATCGTGTGAATCCTGTCAACAAACGTGCAAGCAGCCCATTCAGTTCAACATGGCGCTTTGAATCCATTCAGCGCCCAGAATGCACCCCATCCAACGACATTACCGCCTGAGGAAACGGCGGCTACATAAAAGGCTATTTGGATGCAGCCAATGTAAGATGTTTTAAGAGTAACTATTTGGACATTTATGAAAATCTGAAAAGCCACTTTGCCATTCCGCATTTTTCATCCGTCGGCAACGCTGATCGACGAACAATACAGAATTCGCGTTTATCGGTATAAGCCGGGGAATGCGATTCCGGACCCCGCCGGCTTGTGGTCCCACCGTAAGATGAACGGGCCTGGAATGGCCGGCAAAAATATCTTGATTATTTCTCTGCAAGTTGTAACTTTTTAAAAAATTCCGGTAATAAACAAGGAAACAGGTCATGCCGAATGAAAGCAAGGGCAAAGAAACGCGCTTTGCGCTTCGGGCCAAAGCCCACGAGGAAATCCAGGGCGGTCTCTGGCTGATCGGCATTGCGGTCATCGTCTGGCAGGGGTGGTACTGGCCCGGTCTGCTCATCCTGGTGGGCTTGAGCGCGGTCGTGGAAGGCGCTCTGCGATGGTTTGAATCCCCAAAATAAAATCGTAATTGCGACGGCCATTCGATCCCTGAAGCGTGATCAGCGCCGTGCTCATGAACGTTCCACCTTCCGCATGCCCGGGAACGGCGTTGCCGCCGCCGGTACAGTCCCTCGCGATGTCGTCTCTGGCAATGACGGCGCTTCCCGCTCGAGGCCGTCGTGCACGCCTTGCCGTCATCCCCGTTACCTTTTCATCCCACAAGCGTTTTTAAAATAAGAATTACGTCTATTCGGTTCCCATCGGCTCAAAATTAGGGACTCTCCCATTAACAAAGGATGATGGCTTCCATGAAACCAATAGCGATGTTCTGCCTGGGTATCGGACTTGCCCTTTCGAGCGCCACATCGAATTTGACCGCGCAAACGACCACTCGCCTCACGGGCTACGTCCGCGATGCGGAAACCGGCCTGCCGCTGGCGTCGGCCAATGTCATCGTGCGGGACAGCGACCGGGGCGCGGCCACCGACTCCACCGGCCGGTACGTGCTCTCTAATTTACTGCCGGGACGCTATCTGATCGAAGTGCGGCGCATCGGGTATAAACCGCAGGTGCGGCAGGTGACGCTTCACGCCGGCTCGGCGGCGCGATTGGATTTCGGTCTGCTGCCGGAACCCGTACCGTTCAAGGAAATCACCGTAGTGTCCGACCGACTGGACCTGCAAACGCGTCCCATGCTAAGCACCAAAATCAGCGCGCGGCGCATTGCCCACCTCACACCAACCACCGTCAGCGATCTTTTCAAAGACGTTGCCGGGGCCGCCGTGTCGCGCAGCGGGAGTTGGGGCAACAAACCGTATTTCCAGGGCATGACCGACTCGCGTATCCTGGTGTTCATCGACGGCGTCAAAGTGAACCAGGCCTGCCCCATGGGCATGGATGCCTGCACCGCCACCCTGGAACCTGACTTGATCGAGTCCATGGACGTACAGCTCGGGCCGGGCTCGGCGCAATTTGGCTCCGGCAACATGGGCGGCGTGATCCGGGTCTCCACCCTGGGCTCAAAATTTGCCGGCCGGCCCGATTTCACCACAGAAATCGGGCTATTGTCGCGCTACCAGAGCGTTTCCCGATCGCGGGTGCAGGCCCTCTCCTTTTCCGGCGGGAATAGCACTGTCGATTTCATGAGCAAACTGGTGCTGGCACGCCACGACGACTACCGCTCGCCCCGCGGCGTGATCCGTAACAGCGGCTTCGACGCCAACACCCTGCACTTGAAAATGCGGTACCGCCCCGACATGCGGCAGCAATGGCAGGCTACCGCGCAGATTTACCGCGCCAACGACATCGGCTGGCCCGCCGCTAACACCATCATTCCTCATGAAAAGCGCGAAACCCTGGCCCTGAGCTATTTCATTACCGACCTGATGCCGAAATGGCGCTCGCTGCAACTGAGCCTTTCCTATCAGCCCATGTACCACAACATGGTCAATTATCTTGAAAACGATAATAATCTCTACAGCGAGTCGCGCTCGCAGACCTGGAACGCCAGCCTGGATGCCACCTGGGCGCTGGCGCACCGATGGCAATTGCGCACCGGCCTGTTTTTCAGCCGGTGGGGCATGCGCGCCTGGCGCGACACCGCCTCTCCAGACGTTCCTGATGCACTTTCAGACATCATCCCGGATTCCCGCCTGGATGAATTTGGCCTGTATGTGGAATCGGATGTGCAACTCAGCCAGAACCTCAAACTGCAAATCGGCGGCAGGCTGAATGCCATCGGTTCGTCGGCGGACCGAGCCCTGAATTCGCAATTTTTCACCGCGCCGCTGCAGCAGCGAGAAACCGTCTTTAGCGGTTCGGCAGCCGCACTCTACCAGCTCGCCGACGGCATCGCTCTCTCTGCCTCGTTGACGCGCGGCTTTCGCGCCGCCACGCCGGTGGAGCGCTACATCGCCGCGCCGATGCTGGATGGCTACTACCGCCTCGGCAATCCGGCCATCGCGTCGGAAACCAATGTCAGCAAGCGGGTGGGATTCCGCGGTTTTGGCGAACGCGTCACCTGGAACCTCGAGCTATTTCAGCACGCGCTGTCCAATATGATTGCCGCCGAGGTCCTGCCCGACCAGTCCCCGCCGATCGCCGGTTTGCGCGGCGTAAAACGCTTTCGAAATCTGCAAAACGCCACGGTGACCGGCATCAGTGGATTTGCCAGTGTGCGTCTGTCCCGGTACTGGAATGTGAGCGCCACTTTGGCTTACGACTATGGCCAACTTGGCGCCGACCGGACACCGCTGCCCGGGCTGGCGCCACTGCGAGGTACGCTCAAATGGCGGTTTGAGCCTCCCACCAGAGGCGTGTGGGCCGAGCTGGCCGCCACCTTGGCCGCGGATCAGAACCGATTTGTCGCGGCGTTCGGCGAAGTGCGCACCCCGGGCTACGCGGTGTTTGATTTGCGGGCGGGCTGGCAGGTGAGCCAGCGGCTCGATTTTTCCGTCAGTGTGGAAAATCTGCTCAACCGGTATTACCGCAATCACCTGAACCTGTCGCTGCTTCCGGAACCGGGCCGCAACATCAGTTTGCGGTTGGAACTCAAGCTGCCCGGCCCCATTCGCAGCCAGCGCGAGCCCGCGCTGCGGCCGGAGGACCTGGTGCGGGTGCAGCTCAATGTGGAAGGCATGGCGTGCGAATTTTGCGTCAAAACCGTGACGGAACGGCTGAGCGGCGTGCCGGGAGCCCTCTCGGC
>JAUZRQ010000103.1 GCA_030950365.1 Candidatus Zhuqueibacterota bacterium
GGGTAAGAAATCGTTGTACGAGTGGCTAAAGGAGCTTCCTGAAGGGAATGAGCTTATCGAATCTCCAGAATGGAAATATCTTCTGCAGTTATGTGGGCTGAAAATATCTTTTAACGAAAAATTTGTTGTATTAGATGAAGCTCCTGTAGTAAAATTTTGTAACCTATTTCATAAATTTATTCACGCTCCTTCTAAATATCTTGAAAAAAAATCACTTGATGATCTAACTTTAATCTTCAGTGATAAAATAGGCAACGATGAAAAAAAAATACAATCCTTTTTTGGTTGGATAAACGAATTAAGCTGTGCTTTTGACGAATTAAATGGTTTAATAACTAAAGATTAAAAATGAACCAGAACTGGCTAATCATTAGCTATGAGCCGTTAGCTTCCAGTTTGCAACGCTATTTGCACGCCTGCTACCACAAGCCCATTGATACCCTCATTCTCCCCCGTCGTTTTTTTGATGAGGATATTTATTATGATGTACGCGACTACAACAATTATTATGAAGCCATCTCCCAAAAGCTTTGCAGTTACCGTTCCTCGACATTAAGACACCTGGTGGTGGTAATGACCAAATGGGTGGATGGGATTGGGAATTCAAGTTTATGGAATCCACTCCACCGTCATGCAAAAAAGCGGGAACGGATTCATCCCCAGGAAATTCTCTTAAGTTGGCTCATCCTGAGTTTTCCTGAAGTGCGCTGGGTGTTTTTTAAAAGTAGCCCCGATAATGCTAATAAAAACAAAGACCCTGGCAATCATGCAACATCTGAGTCAACGAATCAGGGAGTATTCAATCCTTTAGAAGATGTTCATTGCCTTCCCGTCAGTCTTCAATTCGACGTCCATCGAAGGTATCCCGGCTTTGTCCCCTTGTTTGATCCCACCGGTATTCGATATCGTCTCCGCAAAATCGTGCGCGACCGCGAGGATCGGGAAGGAAAAAAGATCGCTGCAGAAATTCCAATACGTGTACAAACGGCTGCGGCCATTGATGAAGAACCCGTTTACGCTTACATGAATGCGTATATTGCTTATCGCTTCGGCTACCGATCCTGGGCATTAGTGGACTGGCAAATGACGGAGAACGTATTTGGCAATGATGGCCACGGAGCCAATCTGGTTCTGGAAGATTTGTACTTGAATTTTGCTGACCGGCCACTAGATTTTAATGAGGAAAATAAGTATTCAAAATGTATCAAAAAGGAGGAAAATGCACCATCCCCTCATCTATCCCATTTAGAATTCAGAGATTGTTTATTGCCAAAATTAAAAAATGTAAAAGAACGATTTTTAATTACGGTTGGTCACCAAAAATGGCAGGAAGACCGGCATCGCTGGCGGCTCAATAAGTTTTATTTGCGTAGCTTAGTTTCCACCCGCACAAAAACGCTTTTCAAACCCTTTTCCGGTATCTATGATTTGTGGAAAAAATCCGGCAAATGGCAAAAGTTCCGACGATTGCCGCGCCTGGCAGAACATTATGAATGGCCTCCGCGGCATTTTGGTTCCATGGAAGCCAGCGGGGGCCACAGCGCACCTGGTCAGCTTCTGGTTCTGGCCCACCGTCTCTTAGACCGGGCCCAAAATATATTGAGAAAAGCCGAAACCGTCCCCGAAGCGATTCATGCGGCTCTATTGGCGCTGGAAGGCAAAGAGCTTTTGGGCAATAAAACCCCCACTTCCGCTTTGCGTGCATTAGCCATACAGCACGATGCAGAAATTACTGCAGAAAGCATGTTTTATGGAATTGAATACAATATCAATGTAAAAGAACGTTTTCGTGAAATTGAACGGGAGGTCAAATCAATTAGCCGTTGGTTTCATCGTTCGTCACGCAAACGCTCCGAACTTAATGCGCGATTAACCATCATTGAGAATTTAGCCAAACGCTTTCGAGATTTAAATCAATTTGAAGAAGAACAGCAATGCCTTGCTGAGGCCAGAAAACTGCGTTTTGAGTTCTGGATGCGGCAGGAACCTTACCGTTGGGGACTTTGGCCTATCTTAAAATATTTAGCGCATGCTTTGTATTCGATCCCACGATTCCTTGTAATGTTGCTCCTCATCAATTTATTGTTTGCCTTTCTTTATTGGTTTTATTACAACTACTTTGTTGCTTCAACATTAAAGCTGAATCCAGTGGATTTTTGGCAAGCCCTCAGCGCTTCGACAGTGTTTTTCTTTACGTTGCAGTCGGCTCAAGAGTGGCAACAATTTTTTGAATTTGACATTTTTTGGAATTTTGTTCTTGCTTTCCAGGGGGCAATTTCTTTATTTAATTTAACATTGCTACTAACCCACCTGTATATGCAAATCCTACGTAGATAAACAAAAGTTACCGCCGGATACCATTTTTGTGGGGGATGTTATGTTTAATGCACTCATCGGCCTATGGAGCGTGATTGCGCTCGTTTTATTCGGCTACATTTTGACGATGTATTACCATGTTGATGATCAAACCAAGATAGCGCATTATCAGCACATTTTCAACATGGTCCTGAAAGCCGTCATTGTTGTAAGTTTATTATCTTTAATATATTATCTAAACGAACTTTTCCCGAAGAACAATTTACAATTATCAAATTCATCCTATCCGTCTGTAAATAAAACAATCCTTTGGACAGAACTTTTGCAGGTCTGTCTTAAGGGAGTTTTGTTCGCTATGATAATATGGGGGATTGTCCGAGTCTTAACAGCCGAAGAGTGATACAATGGTGTCTTCAAATCAAAAGCCGCGTCTCCTGATAGTGGATGACGATAAGCCCTTGCTTCAGTCATGGCAACGCGCCTTATCGCGCGATTTCGATATGCTAGTCGCGGCAAATGCATCGGAAGCGAGAGAATTATTTCAAAGAAAGCCGGATCTTGCGTTAATAGATATACGTTTGGATGAAGCTGATCCAAACAATAGAGATGGCGTAGAGTTACTTGAAACGTTTCTTGCATTACGACCTGATATTCCAATAGTGATGACCAGCGCTTATGGCGACATTGATATCGCTGTGCAATGTATGCGACGTGGCGCCTTTGATTTCTTCAAGAAACCGTCCGATTTAAAAGAAATTCGCCAGCGCCTCTTCAGTGCCTTACAGCATGGCAAGGAAAAACGCAAGGCCAGACACTTTGATGAATACATTAAGCAAAGCGAACCGGTTGAGATCATTGGCGAAAGTCCTCAGATTCAGGAACTGAAGCAAACCATTGAAATTGTTGCTCAGGATGGTCAGATCAGTGTTTTAATTCGTGGTGAAACCGGAACCGGAAAGGAATTGGTTGCCAAATCCATTTATCGCCTTGGCAGACGATACGGCGAGCCATACATTACGGTCCCTATCGTATCCATTCCCAGTACACTGATCGAAAGCGAACTCTTCGGACATGAAAAAGGCGCTTTTACGGATGCCAAGGAGCGCAAAATTGGCTGGCTCGAAAAGGCCGATGGCGGTATTCTTTTCCTCGACGAAATCGGCGATTTGCCGAAAGAGCTGCAAATTAAACTATTAAGATTTTTAGAAGAAAGAGAATTCACACGCGTAGGAAGTACTGAACCTATAAATGTTGATGTTCAGGTAATTTCCGCAACCAATCAGAATTTAGAAAAGGCAATAGAAGCAGGGGAGTTTCGAGAGGACCTGTACTATCGATTAAAGGGCGTACAAATCGATTTGCCAGCTCTTCGTGAACGGAAAGAGGACATACCTTTACTGGCAGATTATTTTTTAGAGCGATTGCGCAAAGAGGGTAGAACGAAGATTCTGGCAGTAAGTGACGAAGCGATGGATGCGCTTTTTAACTTTGAGTGGCCTGGGAACGTACGAGAATTGAAAGTTGCCATTGAGCGGGCTGTATTATTTGCAAATGGCAGAGGACATTCCAAGATTGAATTAGAAGACTTACCTGAAGAATTACTTATGCCAGCGCTATCCCGCAAAACTTCAATTTTTTCAATTGAGCTTCCCGATGATGGTATCAATATGGATGTTCAAATGGCAAGGGCCGAGTTAGCTCATTATGCTGCTGCCCTTAAAAAAGCTAATGGGAGAAAAACAGAAGCCTGGAAATATTTGAACTTAAATGATCGCTTTATTTTTCGCAGAAGAGTTTTAGCTCTTTTCAAAAAATACCCTGCTCTAAGACGGGAGTTTATACAACTAGCAGAAGCATATCCTGAGAAACAAGGAAAGATCAAAAATGCAAATCAAGAATAATTTGTATGAAGCCATAGTGAGCCATCAATTAAAACTCCAGGTTGATGTATCCTTTCAATCACATTACAGGTTTATGCTGCAAGAAAATTTAGATAAAGCGAAAGTAGTGGCAGATTTTGGAACAGGGAAAGGATATTTTTTAGCCCAACTCGCTAAGAATTATCCAGACATTCAATTTTATGGAATTGATTCGAATCCTGAAAGAATCGCATTTGCGAAACAAAATCATCCTCTCAAAAATATATCCTGGATTCATGCAGATGTTGGGCAATTGTCTAATTTTGCCTTTTTGCAAATGGCAGATGGTATTATTATGCGATATTTTCTATTACATTTTCAAAAAATTCAATCACTTTTATCAAATTTATTTTTATCTATCAAACCGAAAACCTGTTTATGGATTATTGATTTAGATTGAAATGCTTTTATCTGCCGCCCTTATCATCCAGGATTCCATATTTTGAAAAAATTGGTCGAAGAATATTGCAAAAAATATAGTGGGAGCCTTGCAGCAACTTCTATTACTCCATTATTAAAACATGCGGGATTTACCATACGAAACACGATAATCGATCGTTTCACAATCCAAGAAATTCGACGAGATCTGTTCGTCAAATTTCTCGAGCAAGAAGCATTATTATACTATTTTCATCTTAAAAATACTTTTGATTCAAAAGAAATCGATGAAATACGCAAATTCTTAAAAATATTATCAAGCGATAAATATTTTGTACAATATGGTATTTCAATGATCAGCGCGAAAAAATAAAATAATTCAGGTCCAATCCCATGCCCCAACCCACCTTCCTCCTCTATGGTGCCAACGGCTACACCGGCGCGTTGATTGCCCGCGCGGCCAGGGCGCGCGGAATGACGCCGTTGTTGGCCGGGCGCAATGCGACCGCAGTAAAAGCGCTGGCGGATGAGCTCGATCTGGAATATCGGGTATTTGGGCTGAAGGATGTACAACGGCTAAAACAATACCTCAAAGATGTGAACGTCGTGCTGCATTGTGCCGGGCCGTTTTCGGCCACCAGCGCGCCAATGGTCGAGGCCTGCTTGCAAACGCGCACGCATTATCTGGACATTACCGGCGAAATCGATGTTTTTGAAGCCATCCGGCAGCAGGATGAGGCTGCCAAAGCGCAGGGCGTGCTGCTCATGCCGGGCTGCGGTTTTGATGTGGTGCCCACCGATTGCCTCGCGCTGATGTTGAAACATCGCCTGCCGGATGCCACCCGCCTCATCCTGGCGTTTGCTTCCGGTGGCCGGCCCAGCCGTGGGACGGCAAAAACCATGATCGAGGGGTTCAAGGTAGGGGGCCGCATTCGTGAAAACGGCCAACTACGCCTGGTGCCGCTCGCGTATAAAGTCACGACTCTACCATTCTTCACCGGCCCGCATCTGGCCATGACCATCCCCTGGGGAGATGTCTCCACAGCTTATTACACCACCGGAATCCCCAACATTGAAGTTTATATGGCGGTGACGCCAGCGCAGGTAAAGCAGGTCAAACGCATGCGCTATTGGCGGTGGCTGGTTTCACTGGATTGGGCGCAGACCTACTTGAAGAAGAAAATCGACCGGTGCCGGCCCGGCCCGACGGACGAAGAGCGGCAACAGGCGAAAACGGTGGTTTATGGACGGGTTGAAAACGAAGCCGGACAATGGGCAGAGATTCAGCTTCTCACTCCCAATGGCTATGACCTCACCGTTGAAGCGATCCTGCGCATCGTGGAACATGTGCTGAAAAACGACGTGCCTGCCGGCTATCATACGCCAGCGCAACTCATGGGCGAAAATTTTATCTTATCCATACCTGATGTAAAAATTATGTCTTCATCCGAAACTGAGTTGACCACCAAAAATGATTAGCCACACATTGTCTGGGCATTTAGCTTGACTTTCATCACAAAGAATATTAGCTTTTTTTCAGGCAAAATTACTCAAGTAAAATCATGAATAGATTAGAATCTCAACAGCCCATTTCTATCGGCCGGCATATTGTGATTGATCCCGTCATTTGCCATGGACAGCCCGTCTTTCGGGGAACGCGCATCCTGGTAAGCGACGTCCTGGAACAAATCGCCAGCGGGATGGCCTGGGATGCAATCATCGAGGAATGGAATGGCCGAATCACCAAAGAAGCTATTGCAGAAGCCGTCCATCTCGCAAGGCATGCCTTATTCAATCATATCGAGGACTATTTGGAGCCATCGACTGATTGATTTTATTGGATGAAAATATCCCTGCCAATCAAAGACAATTGCTAAAAAGCTGGCGAATCCGCGTCCGGCAAATCGGATATGATTATTCTCCCAAAGGGATCAAAGATCACGAAATTATCCGACTTTTGCACTAGCTTTCAAAACCGACCTTTTTCACAAGAGATATGGGCTTTTACGACAAATATTTGTGTCATGGGCAATATTGCCTGGTCTGTTTGGCTGTAGAAAGGGAAGAAACCGCATTTTTTATTCGCCGCTTTCTTCGTCATCCTAACTTCAATTCCAAATCCAGGCGAATGGGAACAGTCAATCGAATTTCTGCTTCTGGCATTCGAAGCTGGGATTTAGGCTCAAACCTGGAACAATTCTTGAGCTGGGAATCTTCTGATTAGAGCCATTGTGCACTTCAAACTTAAATCGCGAACGGCCCATTCTTTATTTCATCATTTGACTCACCATGACCTACATCATCACCGAACCCTGTATGGATATCCGAGACCGGGCATGCGTGGATGTGTGTCCGGTGGATTGCATTTATGAGGCGAGCGACACGATGCTTTCCAGGGACGATTCGGCTTACCGAAACATGCTGTACATTCATCCTGAAGAATGCATCGATTGCGGGGCCTGCGAGCCGGTTTGTCCGGTGGAGGCGATCTTTCCGGAAGACGAAGTGCCGGATATCTGGCAATCGTACATCGGATATGCATATACCGCTTTCGGGCTGGAAAAGCCGGCCTGAACCTGCCCCCTATTTTAGCCTGAGTGCCACGGCTTTCCGCTTGCCATTACGCCAGATGACCAATTTCACTTTGGTCTGTTCCCTCACATCACGAACGGTTTTGCGAAAATCCTCAAGCCCGGCCAGTTCGTTATCCTGCACCTGAATCAGCAAATCGCCGGCCTCGAGGCCGCTCGCTGCGGCCGGGGAATCGGCCTGCACATCCGAAATCAGCACGCCGTTTTGGCCCTTGAAATACTGCCGCATGGCCGCCGTCAATTCCTGCACGGTGATGCCCCACTCCCTGAGCGTCATCTGCTGCAGTGATCGTTTCGGCATCATCGGTATTTCGTGTGGCAGTTCTTCCAATAGATCCCGGTGTGCGAAGATGGGAGCTTTGGTGCGCAGCGCTAACGCGATGGCGTCGCTGGGACGGGAGTCGATTTCGAGGGTTTGATCATCACGCTGAAGCACCAGATTGGCGTAATAGACGCCGTCCCGGAGTTCTTTAATCACCACGCGTTCGATGCTGGCATCCAGTTTCTTCATCACATTTACAAACAGGTCATGCGTCAAAGGCCTTTTCGGGATTTGACCTTCGCGGGCATAATAAATGGAGACGGCCTGGTTTTCATCGATGTAAATCGGCAGGTAGCGTTTGCCTTCTTTGGCTTTCAATATGACCACAGCTGTTTGCTGACCGGGGATGGGCTGCATGGTGCGGAAGGTGACTTCCACAAATGGCTCTTTTGCCTGTTTCGCGCAGGCTTGCAGACCGTGTAATAAAAATGTTAGAATAAATAGACTAATGGCATTTGTGCTACGATTGAATAGCTTCATGGTTTCCTTTCTCCCACGTCATCACCAAACAGGCCTTTTTAATTTTTAAGCAATTCAGGTATGAAAAACAAGGCTTTTTGTATTGAGATCTCGACATTTTTGCGATTTCCATCATCCGTAGCACTAATTATCTGAAAACATAGAATTCGTTCTCCATACTTAAATTTCTGAATGATTGCTGACAAATCAGAATGACCAGAAACAAAATGCTTGATAAAATAGATCAATATCATTAATTGTTTATACATAAAAATTTGTATTCTATTTCTGCAAGCCAATGAAACATGGGTTGGGATTCATGAAATCGGCGAGCTGCACGGTAAGGTATCAAGATTGCAAAATGTGGTGCTGAGCATCAACATAATATCGACGTATTACATCCAAAGGAGATTTGAACCATGGAAAAAGTCATAAAATCGAAAAGCAAAAAACGGATCGTCCTGGGTAAGAATTTGCTTGAGCAAGCCGGTCTTGGAGAAGAAATTGAAATTATTGTGCAGGATGGCGCAATTTTAGTGCTGTCAGCGGTGAAACCGGATGGCTGGAAGGCATTACAAGCCCTTGGAGAAGATCCTGGCGAGGGTAATATTGAGAATCCTTCTATAAACCATGATCGATATCTTTATGGAGATCAAAAATGATTTTTGTCGATACCAGTGCATGGGTTGCCCTAGAGGACAGAAAAGATATCAATCTCTCTGCAGCGCTGCTGTTCAGACAGGAGCTTATGAATACAAAAATCAGACTCCTCACCACCAATTTCATCCTCGATGAAACCTTCACCCTGATGCTCTTTGACCTGGGATATCACAAAACCATTGCGTTTAAGAATAAGCTGGACGTACTCATTCATAATCATGTCGTCCTGGTGATTCACATCACTCCGGAAATAGAATCGGAAGCCTGGCAAACGTTTGAACGATTTAATAAAGACAAATCATGGTCCTTTACAGACTGCACAAGCAAAGTAGTGATGGAACAATTAGGGGTTCGGGAAGCCTTTACCTTCGACCGGCATTTCAGTCAGATGAAATTTATCCAAAAGCCCTGAGGTAATGCGCCAAAAGTCATTCTGCACCATTTGGATTATGCAATGTTAGGTATTTTCCCTGTTTGCCCGGAAAAAACAAAATCGGGATCCGCGCCATCAAGAAAAAACGGATAGCCCCTCCGTGCTTACGGGAAAATCCCCAATTCCATGTACGAACGGGCCACTTTGTGAATTGCATCCACAAAGGCGGCGGTGCGGAGATCGATCTGATCGCGGTGCTTACGGCGGATTTCTCGCAGTTCGTGGTAGGCGTTGACCATGGTGTCCTCCAGGCCGGAATTGACCAGGTCTTCCTCATTGGGGCCGTGCGCAAGTTGCTGGAGGTCATCATCGCTCAGCTTGCGGCCGGTCAGTTTCTCGATGGCACTGAGAATCTGACGCTGGGCATTTTCTTCAAACCGCTTTTGCATACGGCCGAAACGCACGTGTGACAGGTTTTTCAGCCATTCAAAATAGGATACCGTCACGCCGCCGGCATTCAAATAGATATCCGGAATGATCAGCACGCCTTTTTCGCGCAGATACTCATTGGCCGCCGAGGTTACCGGGCCGTTGGCCGCTTCGGCGATGATTTTGGCCTGGATGCGCGCCATGTTTTGCTCGGTGATCTGATTTTCCAGCGCCGCCGGCACGAGTATGTCGCAGGGCAGCTCCAGCCCCTGCGGATTGGGCACATCTTTGGCGCCCGGGAATCCCAGGATTTTGCCGGTCTCTCGCCGGTGCTGAATCACCGCCTCCAGATCGAGACCATCAGGATTGTAAATGCCACCTTCATATTCCAGCAGACCCACCAGCCGCGCTCCGCCTTCCTGCAGGAATTTGGCCGCGTGGTAGCCTACGTTGCCGAGTCCCTGCACCACGACGCTTTTTCCTTCAAGGCCGGTCGGTAGCCCCAGTTTTTGCATATCCTCGGTGATATTGCATGCTTCCCGGATACCGAAAAACACGCCGCGTCCCGTGGCCTCAGTGCGGCCGCGAATACCTCCCTGGGTTACGGGCTTGCCGGTCACGCAGCCCATTGCATCCAGGAGGTTACTTGTCAATGCCGTGTAGGTATCCACGATCCAGGCCATTTCCTGGGGGCCGGTGCCGTAATCCGGGGCCGGCACGTCCTCGCCCGGTCCGATGAAATTTTTCCGAACCAGCTCGTAGGTATATCTCCGCGTAATGCGCTCCAGCTCCGCCTGCGAATATTTATGTTTACTGATTTTCACCCCACCTTTCGCGCCGCCGAAGGGAACATCCACGATGGCGCATTTGTAGGTCATTAGCGCGGCCAGCGCCATAACTTCATCTTCATTGACCGTCATCGCGTAGCGGATGCCGCCTTTCACAGGCAGTTTGTGGTGACTGTGTTCGGCCCGCCAGGCATGGATGACTTCGATGGAGCCATCATCACGCTTGAGTGGAAAGGAAAAGTGGTACACGCTGTTGCAGGACTTGATCTGCTCCAGAAGGCCGGGTTCGTATTCCGTCAATTTAGCGGCTCGGTCGAAATGCAAATTGACTTGTTTAAAAAAGCTGGTATGTGACATGGGCGCACCTCATAAGTTTATGCAGGCAAGTCCAATCAGGGCGTCATTTCCGATTGTATTCCAAATTTCGGAATATCGTCATCCATCCCCGATTTTCTTGCCAAATTTTAACGGCGCCAGCGTCGCAGATCGGCTTCGGCGGCGATGTAACCGAACGCCGGCCAGAAACGGCCGGCCACCACCTTCTCAAAAATTTCCCGCGCCCGTTTTTTATTTCCATTGTAGTAGTACCAGTTGCCCAAGCCATATCCATACGTGGCCATGTCCAGCTCGCTGGCGTTTTGCCAATTGAGCAGCGAATCCGGCGACAATAGGCCTTTGTACATAAGAAGACGGCGATGATAAGCGGTGTTTTCCAGAATTTCCATATCCTCGCGGATCAGCTCAAGGGAGGCGCGGGCCTCCTCCTCCCGGCCCATGCGCCGCAGGGTCATATACAGCCAGTCCACGGTCGCGCACAGCATGTCGTCATTTCTGGAAACCTTGAGGCATTCGCGGTAGGCGCGCAGGGCCTTGTCAAAATCGCCCTTCAGGTAATACGCCAGACCAAGATGATACCAGATATTCGAATGCAGGGTGCTTCGCGGAATATTGTACTTGTTCGGCTGGCCGTCCGGCTCGATTTCATCATTTTGGCCCTGGATCAATTTGGCTGCTTTTTCGAGATCGGCGATCGCGCGATCGAACTGACGGAGCGTGATGTAGCGATGGCCCCGGTGCCGGTACATGCGGGCGTCATTCGGGAACTGTTTGATGCCGCCGCTGAACACCTGAACGGCCTCCCGGTAGCGCCATAGATAGGCCAGCCGCCGGCCGTACCAGATCAGCGCATCCGGGTCGTCCGGATTGGCTTCGTACCGCTTTTGCGCTTCCTTCAATTGCGCCGTGAGTTTGGCTTCCTGTGCCGGCGAAAACGTGATGCGGTACAGTGGATCGCCAAACAAGGAAATCGCTTCCAGGTACCGTTTTTCAGTGTTTTCTTTTTTCTGAGGAAGGTCCTGGGCTACAGCCGTACTGCGTAGCAACCCCAGCAGAAGAACCAACCAAACCGACATCCCAATCCGCATTGGATAACGCATATAAGCCTCCCAAATTTGAACAATCAAATAAATTGCGAAATTTCAAGTTTCCCCGGGCATGGCTTGCCGGATGCGACAATGGTGTAAACATGACAAAAACCATGTCAAGGTACGCAATAAAACCAGGAAAGCCTATAAAAATACAACGATCCGAGAAGATTGGGCTACCGCTTTTGCCCTTCAAATGGGTCATAGGGATTGAATAGTCAGGACCCTTGAGGCGACTGCCGTCTTTGGATTTTTTTGCCACGGTTTTTTAGGTATGAACCTGCACCTCACCCAGACGGCCATTCTGGCGGGAAGCATATTCCCGGCTCATAAAATCAGCTCGCGGATTTTGGCGGCGTGCGATCGGCTGACGCGCACCCGGGCGCCATTGATCATGGTGGCCACATAGCCGCCCTCGCCGTCGCTCTGCAGATGCTTCAGCGCGGGCAGGGCAATGATGTACGAACGGTGCACACGCACGAACCGTTGCGCGTCCAGCCGCTTTTCCAGAGCGCCGATGCCGAGATTGCAAAGGTATTCCCGGTCCGCCAGATGAATGCGGGTGTAATCGCCTTCAGCCGAAATACATAGGATGTCGTCGATGCGAATGGGAATGATACGCGATCCCACGCGCACGAACAGCCGGTTCAGCGATGGCGGCGCGGTTTGCATGAGTAGCGACAGCATGTTTTCCAGCCCGCTGCCGGTCTCCCTGCGCTGTTCCAGCGCCCGCTGCACGGCTTTCTGAAAACGATCCCGACTGAACGGTTTGAGCAGATAATCAATGGCATTGACTTCAAAGGCGCGGATGGCGTACTGATCGTAAGCGGTGGTGAAAATGATATCCGGCAGGTGCTCGAGACGTAGCAACACCTCGAAACCGGACAGTCCCGGCATCTGAATATCCAGAAACACGAGATCCGGTTTTTGCTGGTTGATAGCTTTTACGGCCTCCCGGCCGGTGGCGCACTCGCCAATCACCGCGATGGCCGGCACATCCTGCAGATATTCCTTCAAAAGATCGCGGGCCGGCTTTTCGTCATCCACAATCAGTGCGCGCACGGGCATTTCAGTTCCTCTGCAATGGAATGGTGAATTGCACTTCGGTGCCTTTGCCTGGGTAGGACTGAATCTGTAGCTGCGCCTCGACGCCAAATAGCCGCAGCAACCTCTCGTTGGTGTTTTTCAGGCCAACGCCTTGCGGTTCTGAATCAGCGCCGTTCATGCCAATGCCGGTGTCACGGATGCAAAACCGCAGCCGGCCGTCCTGATTGCGAACATCGATGTGAATACGTCCCCCCTCCTCCTTGGGGGCGATGCCATGCCGGATGGCATTTTCGATCAGCGGCTGCAGGATCATCGGCGGGACGCGCGCGTCCTCCACATCCACCTCGACATGAATATCGAACGTCATCCGATCGCTGAAACGGCGGTGCTCCAGCGTCAGATAGTTGCGGATGAACGTCAGCTCCTCATCCAGCTTGACAAAATCGCGCTGGAAGCTCTGCAGCGTGTAACGCATCAGCTCGGCCAGTTGGGCGATCATGTTCCGGGCCACTTCGGGCTTGTTCTTGACCATGGCGCTGATGGTGTTGAGGGTGTTGAACAGGAAATGCGGATTGATCTGCGCTTTGAGGGCGGCGATTTCGCGCTCGCGGGCCAGCTCCTGCAGCCGTGCGGTCTGTTGCTCGCGCTCGCGTAGCTTTTGCAGCGAATGGATGACGTGCAAAATGGAAAACTGGATCACGTAAAATGTAAACGCGCCATTGATGAGCCAGACACGGTTCTGGCCGATCTGCGCGAAGGCGTACACCTGCGGCCCCCATACCTGCAAAAACAGCCACGAATAAATTTCATACCAGGTGACCGAAAAGATCAACCCCAGCACGGCATGCGCCAGCAATTTCAGCGGCCATCGGCTCTGGTCCATTTTTCGGAACACCACGTACCACGGCCCCAGGCTGAGCACGCCTTCGAGCAATGTGCCGAGGCTCATACCGGCGAACGTGGGCCAGAAGGGAACCCATTGCGGATTCTGCTGTACGATCATGATCGTGTACAGCAAACTGTAAAGCTCATAAATGCCCAGCGCAATGAGCACGCCTCTGGCGGTGATCCGCGGCCGTGAGGCAAGGTCCGCAGCCGCAGCCCGGGACAATTGATTCATGGCTCAATCCGTTGCAAAACAGTGCGATTTATCCGGGTCCGGCCAGCCGAACGATTAATAATCGTATTCGTCTTTTTCGTGCTCGTCTTCGTCCTCATCGTTGGTTGGCGTGGTGCCGCGCAGCGTGGCAATCGCCGATTTGGTCCAGTCGCAAAGCGTTTGCACATCCTGCTCGCTCAATCGGGCATCGCTGTGCATCCACAGATACGGCTTCAGCGGCATGCCGCCTTCTTCCACCTCTTCGCACAATTCATCCAGAGCCTTGACCTTTTTCTTGGTCTCGTAATCGGTCCAGGCTGAAAAATTCAAATGCCGCCGGCCTTCATTGACGTCGTTCACCACCAGCCATGACACGGGCGCAATATAGCTATACCACGGCCATTTGGTGGCGTAAGAATGGCAATCAAAACAGGAACGCTCGAGAATTTGCATCACTTCGACTGGCACCTGCAAATCGGCCATGATGGTTTTGGAATCATCGATCGGCGGATTGGTGCGCGCCGGGCCGAAGAACTGGATGACCACGGCAATCAGCACGAGAACCAGCACAATCAGCTTGCGTTTGTCCATCGTAAGGCTCCTTTTCTGTGGGGTTGCTAAACGGTTCCGCATAACCTGTAAAGCTAATGAAATTTTCAAAAAAAGCAAGATTCGGTTGGCGAACGGCGTGAAAAAGCGTTAAGTTACGGATCACATCGATGAGCCACGACCATCTTTGCCATAACGAACATACGATGCGATCTATTCCAAATTGCATGAAACCATAACAGATACTTCCCATGCTGACATTCGATTTACCGCAGTCTTCGCGAGATTATGCCATTATCGAAAGGGCTCTCGCCTTCTGGCTCGATCACCTGCACTATCAGCCACCGGCGCAGGCGCTCGCAAAGGCTGCCGGGGTGAACGAGGCGCAATTCGAGCAAGTCGTCCGCCGCTGGGCCGGAATTGATACAGAGGCGTTTCTGCAGCGACTCTCCCGGGAACACATCCGGCGCTTGCTACAGCGCTCGGCGGAGCAAACGCACTCGTTTCACGCCGATGAGAACAAGCCGTGGCGTCCCATCGCCATCCGTTGGGAAATTCGCACGCCCGGTTCAAGTTCCCCGCGGGGCGCCGGACTCCAGATCACTTATGGCTTTCACCCCACGCCGTTCGGCATGGCCCTGCTGGCACGAACGGATCGCGGCGTTTGCTGGCTGTCGTTTGAGCGCGGCGGGAAGGAAGATTTACTTTCGGCGATGCATGCCTACTGGCAGGGAGCGCGGTTTGAAGAAGACCCGGCCGCGACCGCCGATTTGATCGAACGCATTTTTGACGGCTCTTCTGAACACGAACCAACACCGCTACACCTGTGCGGCAGCGAATTCCAGATGCGGGTGTGGAATCGGCTGGTGGCCATTCCAGCCGGTGAAATCACCACGTATTCGGTACTGGCAAACGGATCGGGACGACACCGGGCCATACGGGCCGTTGGCACGGCGGTGGGACAAAATCCGGTGTCCTATCTGGTGCCATGTCACCGGGTATGGCGCAAGGACGGCGAGGTGGGGGGATACCGGTGGGGCATCGTTCGCAAATACGCGATGCTGATCCTGGAGACAGCCAATGCCGGCTCCCGTGCCGGCTAACCATTTCCTGCCAGCTCTCAACGCGACTGCCACGCAGGCATTGCGGACGAATGTTCAAGATGAGGGAACGAACGGCGCCGGGGTGAGCCGCCGCAATTCCAGGCAATAAAAAACCCCGGCGTGGCCGGGGCTATGGCATGAGTCGGGTCGTTTAGCCCAGAAAATCTCCGGGAGGAAAATGATCCAAACATTCGTCCACCGACCAGTCGTTTTCGCTATGATCCGGACAGGTGGATGAGGTCAGCTCCCGCTCGATTTTCGCAAAATCCAGTTTGACCTGCGGCCGCGAAGCAAACATTTGCTCCTCGATAACCCACTTTCTCAGCAAACGCAAATACCGGTCATCAATGCAAAAACGCTCTGAATCGTGCATCCGTGGGGGAAGGGGAAGCGGGTGGCGCTTGCGCGCAACCAGGGCAGCAATCTTATTGCGCTTCACATGCAGGATCTGGGCCAGCAAAGCAAACGTATTCGCCTGATCACTCAACACATTCCTTGTCATGATACAATCCTCACAGCTCTGTTGTTAACAATGAGGGAGCAAATAAAAGCGAAGAGATTCACATATACGAATGATCGACCGGATGCGGATCGACTTTAATTCGCCCCTTACCCTGATTCTGTTAATTGTATGAAAATCAATGAATAAAAGCAAGCTTATTACAGAAAAATAACCGAACCTGGTGGGCTGGAATCAGCGGCTTAGCTTCCCTTTATGCGGAATCGTCACCGTGCCCCGGGCCGCAAAAGCGAGCGGTAAATAGGTCGCATGCTCCCTTGATGTTGTAGCGCAAATTTCCTATATTAGCGACGACCTAACTCTTTGTAAGGCCGGAATAGCAAAAAGTTCCACCGTTTCGATGAGACACGCAAAATAGCTTACAGAACCCCATGAAATTTGTGCATTTCAGCGATACCCATCTCGGCTTTAGTGATTTGAGCCGCATCGATTCCGAGACCGGCATGAATCAGCGCGAGATGGACTTTTACCGCGCCTGGGAACGCGTGATCGACGCCATCCTCGACCTGAAGCCGGATTTCGTGGTGCATGCCGGCGATCTGTTTCAGACGCCCCGCCCCAACAACCGCGCTCTGCGTATTGCCGCCGAGGGCATTCAGAAAGTCGCCAACGCAGGCATCCCGTTTGTGGTGGTGGCCGGCAACCACTCCACGCCGCGCATCCGCCAGACCGGAAGCATCTTTGAAACCATCGCCCTGTTTCAAAATGTGCATGCGGCCTATCAGAACCGCTACGAGCGTTTTCGTATCGGCGAGTGCGCGGTGCACTGCATTCCGCATTGCTCGCTTACCGAGGAACTGGAAGCCGCCTATGCCGCCGTGGAAGCGGATGACGAGGCCAGATATCAGATTCTGGTCACCCACGGCGCCTGGCGCGAAAGCGACGACCGGCTCATTGGCAGCGTCGGCGAGTTCAACGAACAATTTCTGGAGAATCCGGAAAAAAAGACCGGCGTGACGTTCGATTACATCGCCCTGGGACATTATCACAAGCATCTGCCGGTGACCGACCATGCCGTGTACAGCGGTTCCACCGAGCGCACCAGCTTCAACGAAATTGGGTACACCTCCGGCTACGTGGTGGTCGATCTCGCGCAAAAATCCTGGCAGTATCACGAAATCGAGTCCCGCCCCATGCTGCGCCTCGGGCCGATCGATTGCTCCGGCCTGACCGCCACCGAAATTTATGATCGCCTGCAGGAGCTTGCGCCGCAGGTTCCCGAAGGCGCGCTGGTCCGGCTTGAGCTGGATGAGCTGTCGCGCGAGACGCTGCTCAGTCTCGACGGCCAGGAAATCGACCGCCTGCTTGAGCAGGCCTTTTATGTGGAAAAAATTCTCAATCCGGCCATTCAGAGCGGCATGCAGCATACTTCGGCCAGCATCGGCTCGTTGCCGGTTGAGTTTGAGCGCTATGTGCAGGAGCTGGACGATTTCGGCCTGGACCGCGAGCGCTTTTTGCAACTGGGGCAGCGATTGCTGCAAAGCGTGGAAGATGAAGCGTCCATGACCGAATCCTGACATGTCCGCGGGCAAAAGCGGTGACGTTTTGGGTTCGGTATCGTTTTGTGCGGGTAGTTCCCCCGACAGGATGAACAGGATCAAGCGGATAGACTTGAAACTTGCCCTTCGACTGCCAGGTGGTTCAATAAAGCAATAGTTAAGAATCATCCTGTTGTACCCCGTAATGGATGGAGCTTTACAATTACCGTCCTGGCGAATGGTCGGAATAGGATTGACACAGTGATTCTTGTACGTGGGTATTCAGCTATTTTTACCCTGAATTTTTCCTGTTTATCATGTCAATTCCGTCAAAATTGAACAAGTAACCTATAGAGTTCAACATAGAGCCACTTTCTGAGCCAGTTGTAGCAAGCAAGCCGCCACCGAGTCAGTGAAGTAAGCATCCTTGCTTGCGCTAAGCCAGAACAGATCGTTCTTGCATCTCAAAATGTGATGGTTCAAAAAAGCTGAAAACGCCGATGATCATTCGCTATCTGGAACTGAAAAACTACCGCCGATTCCGGCAGCAGGCGCTGGAATTCCCCGAGAATCTGGTGGGCTTCATTGGCCCGAACGGCGCCGGCAAATCCACCTTAATCGAGGCCATTGCCTGGGCGCTTTACGGCACCCGCGCCGCACGGGGCAGCAAAACCGACATCCGCTCTCAGACGGCCGGCCCGCGTGAGGTCACGGAAGTGACGCTGATCTTTGAGATTGCGGGCACGGAATACAAGATTGTGCGGCAGTTGCGCGGCAAGAACGCGATCATGGAGGCGGCGCTGTACCGCAGCGGTAGTGACGAGCCTCTGGCCGTGCAGGAAAAAGGTGTGAATCAGTTCGTCGAGCGGCTGATTGGCCTGGATTACCGCTCGTTTTTCGCTTCGGTCTTTGCGCGTCAAAAAGACCTGGCGGCGCTGGGCAATATGCAGCCGGAGGACCGGCGGCAGGCCATCAACCGGCTGATCAACATTGACGCCATCGATCGCGCGCGGGACCTGGCCCGACAGCGCAAAAATCAGCTCGAGAGCGAGCTATCCGGCATGAAAGCGATGATTAAAGATCCCGAGGCACTGGAGAAAGAGGTGCAGGCTTTGACCGAACAGGTTAAAAAAGAAGAAGAAGCCGAAGCCCTGGCGCAAAAAAGCGTGCAAAAGGCCAAAGCCCGTTTCGATCAGGCGAAACAGGAGTTTGAACGGCTCAGCCAGTTGCGTGACCGATATCAAAAATTGGATGCGGATATGGGCAAATGCGTGAGTGAGCAGGACGCCACCGGTCGACATCTGAAAGACACCCGCGCCGAGCTGAAAAAAATCAATAAAAGCAAAGATGACCTGAAGGCGCTGAAGCCGCATCTGGAGCGCCATGAAACGGTCAAAGCCGAAAAGGAGAAGCTGGATGCGCAAAAGGCCCGTCTGGAAAACTGGCAAAATTTGCAGGAAGAGCTAAAGCACCAACAGGAACAGGCGGAAGCGGAGCGGCGCATCGTCGAACAGGCGCGGGCTGCGCTGAGCCAGCACGGCGATCCTGAAGCGGAGCTAAAAAAACTCGAGGATCGGCAGGCTGAGCTGGATGAACGCATCGTCCGGTTCGAAAACGAACAGAAACAGGTCAATGCCGACTGCACCGCCATTGAAGTGCAGGGCACGGATTTGAAAGAAAAATTGGGAAACATCGAAAAACTCGGTCAGGACAGCCCGTGCCCGGTATGCACGCGTCCGCTGGGCGAGCATTACAGCTCGGTGCGACAGCATCTGCAAAGCGAAATTCAGCGCTTGCGCCAGCAGTGGAAGACCGCCAATGGCCGCCGCCAGCAACTGGAAAAAGACCTGTTGGTTTTGAAGGATCAAAAACAGGAGTTGCAAAAGCAAAAAGAAAACCTGCGTGAGGCCGTGGCTCGGCTGCAAGGCGAACGGCAGCGACTGCAGGAAGCGGAGAAGCGCTATCAACAATTCAATGCACGCGTGCAGGAGCTCAACAAAAAAATCGCCGATCTCGGCGAGATCGAATTCGACGCCGCGGAATACGAGCGCGTGCTTCAGGAGTTCGAGAAATTGCAGAAAATCCATGAACGCGCGCTAACGCTGCAGGCGCTCATCGATCGGGAGCCGGACGAACGCCGCAAGGCTGAGGAGCTGGAGCGACGGCTGCAACAGCTCGAAGGGCAACTCTCCGAGCTTAAAAAACAGCAGGAGGCGCTGCAGTACGACGAAAAAGCCTTTCAAAAGGCCAAAGCCGAATACGACCAGGCGCTGCATGATTACAATCAGGTGCGGGACACCCTGGCCGAGGCCGGCCGGGCGCTGGCTGCGGCGCGCACGCGTTTGCAAAATGCCGAAAACGAGCTGAACACCGTGCGCGAGCAAATCCAAAAAACCGAGGAGCTGGAAACCGAGAAGCGGTACTACGAGGCCCTGGTGGAGCATTTCGGCCGCTTCCGCATGCATCTGGCCAGCCGGCTGCGACCGCTGATCGCCGCGCGCGCCAGCGAGCTGCTGCGCATGACCACTTCCGGCCGCTATAGCCTGATGGAGCTCGACGAAGAATACAGCATCCGCCTCGTGGATCAGGGCGAGACGCACAAATTACAGCGCTTTTCCGGCGGCGAACAGGACCTGGCCAATCTCTGCCTGCGCATGGCCATCAGCCAGGTGGTGGCCGAGCGTAGTGGCAAATCGCCGGTGCAATTCATCGTGCTGGATGAGGTATTCGGCTCGCAGGATCAGGACCGGCAGCAACTCATTATGCAGGCGCTATTGCAATTGCAATCGCGGTTCCGGCAAATTTTCATCATTTCGCACGTGGAGGCGATCAAGGAAATTCTGCCGGTGATCATTCAGGTGGAATTGCTCAACGCGCAGGAAAGCCGCGCACAAATGCTGTGAGGTTTATGGAGAACGCATCCCCCATTCCGGTCCATCGTTTTGTTATCGATTTCAGCGTGTATTATGCCGTGCTGCCCCCCGTTCCGGAACACGACCGCAGCATCACGCTGGTGGTTCTGCACGGGTTCGGCCAGCGCTGCGACCGCTTCATCGCGCAGTTCGGGCCGCTCGCCGAGGCCGGCATCACGGTGGTGGCGCCGCAGGCCCCGAATGCCTTTTATGTCAAATTTGAAACCCGTACGGTGGGCTTCACCTGGCTGACGCGCTATGAGCGCGATCAGGCCATCCGCGATGTTGTGACATACCTCGATCGCTTGCTGGACACGTTGCACGTCCGCAAGAACGTCCCTCTTCAGCCATTGTATGTTCTGGGATTCAGCCAGGGCGTCTCCATGGCGTACCGCTATGCAGTTTATGGCCAGCATGCCGTGGCGGGGGTCATTGCCTGTGGCGCAGACCTGCCCCCGGACGTGGCCGAACGGCTGCCCGGAGAACGGCCGTTCCGGGTGCTGCTGGTGCACGGTCGGGACGACACGGTGGTGCCTTTTGCTAAATGCGAGGAAGCCGAGCATCTCCTGCGGCACCACCGCATTCCACTGGATACGTTCATCTTCTCTGGTGGTCATCATATCCCACCGGAAGCCCTGCCCAAAATTCTGGATTGGCTGTGACCGCCCGCCCCCCAATCGAGGCCAATTGGGATTATTTGAGCATCAGCATTTTGGCCGATTGGCTAAAACCGCCAGCCCTGATCTGATATACATACACGCCGCTGGCCAGGGCGCGCCCGGCATGGTCCCGGCCATCCCAGACCACAGTGTACGAACCCGCAGCCTGCCGCAGTGCCACGAGCCTGCGCACGGTGCGTCCCTGCATATCGAGAATCGTCAGCCGCACCTCGGCCGGCACCGGCAGGTCGTAGCGGATGGTGGTCTGTGGATTAAATGGATTGGGGTAGTTCGGGTGCAAGGCAAATTCCGTAGGCCGACCGGCCCCGGTTTCCTCAACCGCCGTGGCCGGATCGAGAAAAAACAGGCCCTGTGCGTTGGTGGCCAGGCGGGTGGCCAGGCTATCTGAGGCCTGCACCGACCACCGGATGCCCAGCCGGGTATTTGAAGCAACCAGACCGGAGAAATCCACCACAAGACTGGTATCCCGGGTGGTAAAGCTGGTGTCGTTGCTGTCCCACTGCAACGCCAGCGTATAGGTGACCGGATCACCATCCGGATCGACTGCATCGGACCAGACGAACTGAACGTTATCGGCCTGCACCACGGTGCTGTCCTGCGGCTGCAAGCGGCGAAAGTCACCGGGGGCACGATTGCCTTCCATCGCCACCGACAGGAGATTGCCACTGGCGTCGTAAGCGTAGGAAATGCGGTTGCCGTTATCATAGGTTACTTTGATCAGCCGCCCCTGGGCGTCGTATTCGTAGGTCTCGCCCGCCAGGGAGAGCTCCACAGACAAAAAGCTGACAACGAAGGCAAGAAATTTACAGGAAATGGATTTTATAATACGTTTCATGATCCTCTCCGTGTTTGTCGGTCAAATCGTTTCATTTCGGTGCGACCCTGCAGTTGGGTCATTATAATGCCATCGGCTTTACCAATCATCCTACTAATCACGACTCAACCAGTTGGTCAGGGTTTCACCGGCTCCGTAAACAAATTTGACCACGGCACCATGCTCGCCCCGTTTTATGGCGCTCTCCAGCCGACGCAGGGATTGATAGCCTTCTAACGCGGCCACGGGGACACGAATAGCCTGTTTTAGCGAATTGCTGATATTCCCACCCGTGAGTGCATCCCCGATGGCCACGGGCGCCGAGGCCAGTCCGAGTGCGCCATCCGCCAGACCGGAAGCGACTGTGCGGACGGCCGTTGCCGTACCTCCCTGGCCTTCTTTTTGCGCCTGTTTGTATTCATTCCAGGCGCCCCAGGCGCCGCCCAACACAGTACCGGCGGCTTTGGTGAAAGCGGCTCTTCTCCCAGCCCTGGCAAGGCCGGAAAAATTGCCGCTCTGCAATCCGGTGCGCACAATGGCTCTGCCCTGCCGTTTGAAAAAGGTTTCTCCTGCGGCGAAGCCCAGGCCCAAAGCGCTGCCAGTGAAATCCGGATTAATGAAAGGGGATTCCCGATCTACTACTGGCGTTGTGGACGGTCGCGTTCTTGTAGCGGGTTGACTGACTGGCGCAGGCTCCACCACCGGGGCTTGTTTCGTGGCGGTTGCCGTCCCCGCAAAAAAACCGCTATTCCATGGGTTATCCATGTTTATTAACCGTTCTATAAATTCAAAGCTCTTGATGAAATCCCACCCTTCCTGGTCCCGGGCTGCATCCATGTCCAGAAGACCGTCTAATCCCAGTGGGTCGGCGAACCGCATCGGATTGCCATAGGCAAACTGGTACAGGCTCATGCTGCGCGGATGGAACGACGCTACCGGGTCTTCGGATATAAATTGCCTTGAGATCGCATCATAGTACCGCGCTCGCATGTAAAACAGGCCGGTTTCTCCTTCCTGCATCACGCCATATTTGCCCTGAAAGGTGAACAGATGGCCAGACTCGCCTGCCATCCCGGCGATCCGACCATAGGGGGTATAGGCATAGCGGCTGACAATGCGGCCACTGGCGTCGGTCAAAAACAGGGTATTGCCGCGTTCATCATAATGATAAAACCGGACCTGGCCATTGGCCGCGTTGATGCTGTATAGCAGCATGCCATCTGTGGAATGGATGTAATAACGAAAATCACTGCCTTCGCACCGTTCCACGGAAAGGACGGGTATTGGCAAAGTATAGTTCCAGATATATTCATGGCGTTCCCCCTCACTCACCCTCGAGGTGAGCTGACCAACGGCATCGTACTCAAAGCGGACCTGTTTGCCGCTTTCGGAATAGCTTTCCAATTGCGAGGCCAGATTCCAGGAATAGCTGCGCCAATCATCGCCGGTGCGCCGTCCGAGATGGTCAAAACGGAATTGCTCCACCTGCGAAGCGGCGTCATAGGCCAGGTTTTGCGTATCGGCGTTCAACTTGAGTGGCAGGGGCACTTCGCGTTCAGCAGCCACGATTTGCCCGCCGTCGTTGCGCGTGAGCTGAATCGTTGACAGGCCCCCTTCCTCGATGCCGACCAGGTAGCCGTTAGCGTCATAAGTAAAGGTGGTGGTCACGCCGTTGGGCCGCTCGATTTGCGTCAACCGTCCCACAGGATCGAAGGTCAGACGGGTGGTCTGCTGCAACCAATCGGTGATGGTGATGGGCAAATTGCGTTCATCATAGGTGTATTCCACGGTTTTCCCGTCAGGGAGGGTCATGCGAATCATCCGCCCGGCGGCATCACGTTCAATGCGGATGCCGTTGCTGCCGATGAGGCGATCGTTGGCGTCATATTCCAGGGCCAGCCCATCGGCCGCAATCAGGCGTCCGGCGGCGTCGTATTGAAATTGCAGCCGGGTGCCGTCGGAAAACGCTTTCGCGGTTACATTGCCCAGCCCGTCGCGTTCGAAAGTGACTGAACCCATGCCCCCAGGAAAGGTCATTTTTTCCAGCCAACCGCGGCTATGGTAGGCATGGGTGGCGGTGCGTCCCAGTGGATCGGTACGGGCGGTGATACGTCCACGGGTATCTCGGGTAAAATTCCAGGCACTGCCGCGGCCATCCACGATGCGGGTCACATTACCGAGGGCATCGCGAGTGTATTGCCCCATGATGCCTCCGGCCAGGGTCATGCGATTCAGATAACCGTTGGCATCATATTGAAGGGTGGTAAGCTGACCGTTGGCCCCTTGCACGGAAGTCAATTGGCCCATGGCATCGAATTCGAGCTGCGCGTTTCCCGAGCCAGGCTCGGCGCGCTGATTTAGCCGCCCCATTTTGTCCGCCGAATACATCCGGGTATTTCCCAGCGGGTCCGTGGTCCGGGTAAGCACGCCCTCGGCATCATATCCCTGGCTCCAGGTACCGCCTGCCGGATCGGTCAGGCTAACGAGGTTATTCAATACGTCATATTGCATCGTGAACGTATGTCCGTTTTCATTGGTCAGTCGATTCAACCGCCCCAGGGCATCGTAAGTACGGGAGCTGACATTGCCCAGCGGATCGGTGATCTGTACCAGACGATCGAGTCCTTCGTAGGCATACGAGGTGCGATTCCCCAGCGGATCGGTCAATCCGGTAAGATTGCCGTTAGCATCGTAATCAAAAATGATCTGGCTACCGCGTTCATCGGTCAGAGACAGCAGGCGATCGCTTGCGTCGTACATAAAGATGCGACTGCTGCCGTCGGGGCGATTGATCCGTACCAGTCGATCAAAGGCATCATAGTCGAAGGCTGTCTTCTGGCCAAATTCATCCGTCATGGAAGCCAGAGTGCCGTTGGCGTTATAGCTGTTGGTAATAGTGCCCCCCAGTGGATTGCTCACGGTCACGACCTGTCCACGGCCGTTGTAGGTATAATTCCAAGGGTTGCCGGCGCGATCGGTCCACGAAATGAGGTTACCGCTGGCATCATAGGTGAATTGCTCACGGGTGCCATCAGGAAAGGTGATGGCGGCTGGATCATAAAACATCAAGCCCGCCACCTCACGCGCGGTATATTCGAGACTGACGATACTACCGTCGGCGCGGTTGATTTGCGTGGCCAGGCCGCTCGGATCATGATACGTGTAACTGAACGCGTTATTGTTACGATCCGTGAGTGCATTTCGCCGGCCTGTACCGTCATAGCCCTGGGTGATGGTCTGCCCGGTTTTACTCTGGATGGCAGTGTTCTTCCCTTCGGCATCGTGGAAGTAGGTTTCCGTATTGCCGAAGGCATCGGTTACCACGGTTTCCATCGGCGTCCGGGTTTTGTTATATTGAAACCGATGCTTGTTGCCGTTTGCATCGGTCTGGGTGACCACCCTTCCTTCGGCATCGTAGGTCTGGGAGTATGGTACGTTACCGCGTGGCAGGGTTTTGCTGGTCAGCAATCCCGGGATGGAATGGGCTTCATCATAGGCGTACGTTGTTGTTTTGCCACTGGCATCGGTCACCCCGGTCAGGTTACTGCCCGTATGCTGGTAGGCAACGGTACGCGTGCCGTCACTGACGCCAGTCAATCGGTTCTCAGCATCGTAAGTGAAGGTCAGGGTTCGGCCCAGGCCGTCGGAAATGGAGGCAAGCCGGCCGTTACTGTAACTCAAAGTGTGCGCATTGCCGCGGCCGTCTTCAATTTTTACCCATTTGCCGGTGTCATCAAACGTCCACAAACGGTTGCTGCGGGGATCGCCAAGGATGAAATTGGCGCCGCTTTCCACCAATTGAAACGGGACATCGCGTTTCCCTCGCAGCTCCCATGCGCCGTTGGTCTGTTCAAACTCTATTATCCGCCCGCGATAGGTGACGATTTCGATGCGGGTGTCGCTAATCCGGGTGAGCTTTCCGTCGAAACGGTGCAGCCAGTTGGTGCCGAGAGCACTGCGGATTTTTGCGTCCTGCCCGAGATGGGAGGCGTAATACCGCTCAAAAATCAGAGGCATGGGGCCACCCAGGTACAGATCGGGCGCTTCCAGGAAAAACAGCTCTCCGGTAAACAGATTGATGGGATCGCGGGTGGTAGCGCTTTGGATAAGATTGGCATGAGTCATTGGGGGGCTCTGCACATAATCTAGCACCTCCAGCCGGGTAATCCCACCCACGTAATCGAGCGTTATGTTGCCGGGATGGATCGGCTGGAGCGCGTTGGCCGTGGTCGTTATTTCGCCCATAAAGGAGCCCGTTAGCGTCCAAGAAAATCTCCCCTTCTCTTTCGAATAAAGCATTGCAGTCACCACCAGGCGCTCCGCCTTATCGCCAAAAAAGCGTTTGGCGAATGGCATCTCTTGCCGGATTTCCACGCCCATGTCGGTCATTCGCCACTCCGAGAAAATATATCCCGATGCTGCCGGTTCGATGGTTGATTTGCCGATCCCGGCCGTCGATCCCCCCGGCTGTTGCGGGATGAAATCATCGCTTAAAGATTGCCCTGCGTAGATCAAATTGCCGTTTTCATCGCGCGCAAATGCGAACACCCTATCGCGGTCTGAGCCGCCCAGGTAGGAACTCGCCTGGATGCTTTTGGCAAAAGGCGTCAGCACCGCCACAAAGCCGTCCTCGGAACCGCCGCCAAAATTGGCTTGAAACGCGTTGACGACGGGCATATCCGTTGAGGATGTCCTGCCCCAGATGTGCACATTCCCGTCCACATCCACAGCGATGCCATGCAAATTGTCATAATCGGTGCCGCCCAGGTAGGTGGCGGTTTCCAGGGCCCCGGTGGGACTGAAAACCGCCACATAGGTATCACTGACCCCCCCTGCGAAATTGGCCTGAAGGGCATCTTTGGTTATGAGGTCGGAGGACAAAGTACCGCCGGCGAGATAGATATTACCTGCAGCATCGACCGCGATCTCATTTCCGTATTCGTTCCCGGAGCCTCCATACGTGAAACCAAGCACTTCGGTCAGGACATTGTTGCTTTCACTGAGCTTCACCACGACTGCCTGCGAGGCGCCCAGGACGCTGCCGGGATTCCCCGACGGGAAATCCCTGGAAAGGGTCTCGCAGGAGATATAAATGTTTCCGTCGCTGTCCAGAGCCAAACCTGGATGGTTTGCCTCGGAGCTTGAACCTCCGATGCGGGTGGAGGTAAGCACGTTGCCGTCGCTGTCCAGGATGGCTAAAAAGTTGTCCAGGGAACCGCCGGTGTAGAGCGGATTGACCACCGGAAAATCATCGGAAAATGTGGTGCCCACTACATAAATGCGGCCATCGGGGCCAACCGCCACATCGGAGGCCTGATCCAAATAACTGCCACCGATGAAGACCGTCCACAGCACCTGTCCCTGCTCGGTGGAATTGGTCGGCAGCGTGATTTTACTGACAAAGGCATCGCGAGATTGGGGACTGGCGTTGGTGCCCGGGAAGCTTGGAGAGCTGGTGAAGCCGACCACGATGATGGTACCGTCCGGGGACTTGGCCATATCATACACGAAGTCGCTGCCGCTGCCGCCGAAGTAGGAGGCGTACACCACCTCAGGCGACATGGTCTGTTCCTGAGCCTGGGAATTGCCCGACGTCCCTACAATAACCATTACCAGGAAGCCCACCCCCGACATGATGAGGCGTTGGCTGAATAAAAAATCAGGCTTAATTTTTGTAAGCATTATCAATTCTCCTGATTAAAGTAAAAAAACACTTCCGAGAAACGATTAATCCATTTAATAGGGAAGCCACTTTTGCCGCACCCAATACCTTATAACTCCAAGAATCAGTACCCTCGGAGCAACGCTTCAATGCGTTCGATTAATAGCTTTTGATTAATGGGGTTGGGAAAAGCATCCCGGACGTCAAAAGCAAAGGCCGTTGGCAACAACTCACGGTTTCCGATAAAAACTACCGGCACTCTGGGACAATATTCCTTTAGAAGGCGAAGCTGGTTCTCAAGTATTAGGGGTTTATCGCTTGATAGTAACACAAGTCGGAGCTCGGCCATGTTTTGCACGGTGTTCACAAGGCGGCTTCCCTGCCCGGCGATCACCACCTCCGCGATTTCCGAAATCGCCTGCATTAGCCGGGCATTCCGAATAATTGAGCTGCCGACGATCAGAATTGCCGTTCCTGTCATCGTTTCTCCTTCTTATTATCTGAGGAAAGAATACCCTTCAAGCATCATGCCGGGATGATGGCGCGGCAACCAACCGATTTGATAAGAGTTGTTTTTAAATGAAATATAACACGGAGAGAAATAACGATGCATCAGCTAAAACCGATGAAATATTGGTAGCCACACCAAAGTATGCTATGGTGAGAATGCCAAAATACCACTTTTTGATCCGAAATTAGACAAATTGCCACAAGGGGGCACATGCCTTCTTTCTTCACCTTCTTGGAGCGCGGCACTTTTGCCAGGTCATTCTGGTTTATTAGCTGTTTTAAATGCCCTGGCATCTATCCTATGCTGTTTCATCTTTTCGTAGAAGTTTTTGACGTCCATGCCCGAAGCGCGTGCCGCCTGACTGATATTGCCACCGGAGTCGGCCAGACGCTCGAGGATGAAACTGCGTTCAAACTCTTGAAGCAGACGTTGTTTGGCTTCTCGAAAGGTGGGAACATTTTGTTCTACAGGAGGGGGCGATTCAACGGGACCCAGATCGATTGGTAGCGTTTCGGCCTCGACTTCATTGGCCTGGCACAGGATGACAGCCCGTTCCATCATATTTTCCAGTTCTCGCACATTACCCGGAAAATGATATTTTAGCAATTGAGCACGGGCTTTGGAGCTCAGCCGGAGTCCGGGCTTGCCGTATTTGCTGCCATAGTAATCGAGAAAATGCACAGCCAGCAGCAAAATATCACTGGCACGGTCTCGCAATGGCGGCACTTCGATGGCGATCACATTAAGGCGATAATATACATCATCCCGGAACCTTCCGGCATTCACAAGTTGCTGCAGATTGCGGTTGGTGGCGGCAAGTATTCGCACGTTGCTGTGGCGCAGCCGTGTACTCCCCACGGGTGAAAACTCTCCAGTCTGCAAAATACGCAGCAGCTTCAGTTGCAGCGCTGGTGACATCTCACTGACTTCATCAAGAAAAATCGTGCCGCCGTGAGCGCGTTCAAACCAGCCGATTTTATTTTCCGTGGCTCCAGTAAACGCGCCTTTGACGTGCCCGAACAGCTCGGACTCCAGCAAATTTTCCTGCAAGGTACTGCAATTGATCGCCACAAACGGCCGGTTTGCGCGGCGACTGTTCTGATGCAAGGCTCGGGCGATTAGTTCCTTGCCAGTACCGGTTTCCCCCTGAATTAGTACCGTGGCTTCAGTATCAGCGACCTGAGCGACCAATTGTAAAATCTGCATTATGGCCGGATGGGTGCCAATGATCTCACCAAACGAATAGTGCTCGCGCAGGTCACGCTGCAGCGCTTCGACATTGTCTCGCAAGCGCTGTTGCTCCAGGGCATGCGCCGCCGCTACGGAGATGAAGTCAGCAAATTTTTGCGCAAATTGAAACATCTCCGGGCTAAATATACCACGAAAGGAGCGATTATCGAGGTATACAGCACCGATTAGTTCGCCTGCATGCAAAAGGGGTAAACAGATTACGGAAAGGATCTTGAGACCACGCACACTTTTACTGGCTTCGAACTCCGGAGCTTCCAGGGCATTTTGCAGGAACACAGGCTTTTTATCGAACTGGACTTTGCGAATAATACTTCGGCTGGTTTCATTTTTGGGACGTTGCAAATCCTGCCGATTGAGGTTGCGAGCAGTATGAAACCGAGAGCCGCCATCGTGATCAAACAAAATAATGAAACCACGTTCGGCCTGGGTGAGCGCAATCGCTCCATCCATAGCCCTGGTCAGTATCCGATCAATATCCTCTTCAGCCAACACCTGGCGGCCGATATCAAGCAAATTTTCCAGAATGGATGGAGCAAACTGCATGGGATTGGACTGGGGCATCATGGGTTCTCGATTTTGGCAATGGAAAAATGGGTAACAAAATCACGGTGCAATACCATTAGAGTATGGTCCCGTACCGCATAGCGCGCATGCTGAGTGCCCCGCCAACGGCTATCAAAAGGCCGTCTGATGCGGCCGGTGCTCAAATTGAGTTCAACTAATCCTTTTCCATCAGAAAAAAACAAATGTCGATCATCCGGGCCCCACATAATAGCAGTGGTGGCATCAATTAAGCTGCCGGGAAGATTATGGACCCGGGACTCTTTGCCAGTGTGTAAATCGTGGATCCAAACGGCGGATCGATTTTCCTCGGCAACAATTCGATAAAAGGCCAAGCGCCGACCATCATTGCCCCAATAACCACCGGACTCCATTGCCGGTGTATGGGTAACTTTTTGAAAAGTTTTTTGTGAAAGATCAAATAACCACAGGTCAAAGGGGCCATCGCGGTTGGAGAGGAAGCTAAGTTTTGTGCCATCAGGAGAAAATCGAGGCATCCAGTCGGCACGCGGGTATTCAAACAGCTTTTCGACCTCACCGGTGCTCATGGCCACACGCCAGATATCCGCATAATCGCCTCCGCCTGCATCAAAGGCCACCCATCGGCCGTCTGGAGAAATGGTTGGGGCGAAAGCATCCATTATGTCATACAGGGTGACGATAACGCCCTTGCGTGGGTCCAAACGCATGAGAACACGTCGGTCGGAACGGGAAGCTTCGAGTACCACACGATCGCCAATCGGCGCAATTTCAATATTGGTGATCCCCCAATTTTGCGGTCGCATGATGCGTTCGGCCCGAGCCCAGGGCGAACCCGGCCCCAATGGCAACCGAAACCGCCACAACTCCTCGTTCAGAATTCGCTGCCCCAAAACCAGCACACGGCCATCCCGGGACAATCGGAATTGCACGATCCCCTCTCGATTCAAAACACGTTCCGGTGCACCTTCCACAATAGCAGAACTCAACTTGATTTTTACCCGCCACAATTCGGAATTCTGACTGATAAAATAAATGTACCGCCCCGATCCCGCCCAGGTTGGAGCCTCGGGCAGCAGGTCCCCGTCCAATAGCTTTCGAGCTCGGGGGGTTTTTGCATCGAGAAGCCATAGCGCCCGATCACTGCCGATGCCACCAATACAGACCAACCATCGGCCGTCTGGAGACCAGGCCGGTGAAGCGTAACTTCGGCCATCCCGCGGTGAAATTCGCCGCGTAGTCTTTGCCTCTATATCGTAGAGCCATATTTCATTGTTTTGAATTAACTTGATGGGATCGAACCGCGAAAAGGCCAGACGTCTCCCATCGGGGGACCAACGCGCCTCAAAACCAAAATTGGCCAGTCGCTGGGCAACCGTGCCACTGGTATCGATAGCCAGAAAGCCCCCTGCCTGCGTGGAAAGCAATATCCGTCGCATGTCCGGCGACCAATCACCCGAAATCGGGCGGATCCGATAGCCAAATCGATTCAGATTGATACGCTTGGTCTTTCCTGATCTCAGATGGGCCAAAACCAGAGCTTGTTCCCCCTCCGCTTGCTTCGGCGCCACTAAATATGCGAGATATTGCCCACCGGTGGAAACCATGGGCGTACTTTCTGGATGATCGCCTGGATTATATTCGCGAAGATGCTGCAATGAAGGTAAATTGCTAAAAAGCTTTTGTATGCCGTAACCGGTCAGAAGACTCGTCAGGATGCTGACGGCTACCATTAGAACCGTTAGCCTGGTTTTCCGACTTTTCTCAGGCCCCCCAATAAGGCGAAGAGCATCGCATAATTTGGGGATTTCACGAAAACGATCGTCTGGATTTTTGGCTAGGGCCTTACACACGATTTGGCCGATCGCTGGCGAAAGAGAGGAACAAAGTACCCCTGGCGACGGCGGTGGGGTTTCCAGAATGGCGGTGATGAGCGACAGCAGGTTCTGCTCACGAAATGGTGGAACCCCTGTAAGCATTTCGAACAAAACCGCACCAAGGGCATACACATCGGTTCGTGCATCAATACCGCGTTGCTCGATCTGCTCCGGTGCCATATACAATACTGTTCCTTCGATGCCGCTGGTCGAGGCCTGTTCGATATGATGGCTGGTTTTCGGCTGGGAAGTTCCCATTGTGCTAGCAACCGGTTCTTCTAGCAACTTCGCCAGGCCAAAATCCATAATTTTAACCTGATGATTGGCCGTGATCATGATATTTTCAGGCTTGATATCCCGATGGATGATGCCTTTCTGGTGAGCGGCTGCCAGAGCGTTGCAGACCTGGATGCCGATTTCTACGGTCTCCAATTCTGTGAATCGGCCGCGGCGACGCAGAATTTGCTGCAGGGTTTCCCCGTCCACGTATTCCATCACAATATAGTTCCATCCCCGGACTTTACCTACGTCATAAATGGTACAGATATTTGGATGGTTGATTGCGGATGCGATGCGGGCTTCCTGCATTGATTGTAGAGGTTCGATATTCGACCGATCCTTGCGTGCGGGAATCAGTTTAATGGCAACGCGGCGCAACAGCCGACGATCCTCTCCCTCATACACTACACCCATCCCGCCCTGACCGATTTTGCGTTTGATATGGTAGGGACCAAGGGTATCAAATATCATAAAGATGGCATTCAAGGGGTTTGGGCCTATTAGGGCCACAAAATAAGGGACTGGAAATGACAGGACATGCAACCCCTGTCAAATTTTATTTTTAGAAAAAAAATTAAGAATTCTTATCAATAAATGCAACCCAGAAATAAACTTTGCGCAAAGTTTTTTTTGCAAGGCCAATGGTTATTTCCAATGAATAAAACCAAAGTTTGAATAATCCAGAGTTTCCCTTACCTTAGAAAAATCATTTTGCGACGAACTTTTTGTTCGCCGTCTAACCAAAGTTCGTAAAAATATATCCCTGAGGCTACCCGACGGCCATCGGTGTTGCGAGCATCCCAGATCGTTGCATAATGGCCTGCATGCTGTGGGGCATCGATGAGCCGGCATATTTCCCGCCCAAGAACATCGTACACGGCAAGAAGCACATGCCCTGCTCGAGGAATTTGGTAGCGGATTGTGGTCTCGGGATTGAAAGGATTAGGGTAGTTCTGTGCCAGAGAAAAGGTGAACGGAAGCGGCTGGGAGACGCCGGTCACGGTTGCGCCCACCAAATAGGTATGAAACGCCCGGGTCTGCAGATTGTCTGTCAACCTAAATACATCGCCGGTGGTAACATCCTGTACCAGAGTTCCGGCATGAGAAGGATACTGGAAAGAAGTAAAAGAGAATACCACTTTTTCTGGTCCGGCGTCATTGCTCCATTCCACCCCCAGCCAAGTATTTCCCTCACCAATGAGCCTGCGATACTGCATTTTGTTCATGATGGACAGATAATCGAAATTGGCCTGTACGATGCGCTTGACCGTTTCCTCGGGTAGCTTCTTCAACTCGGCCAGATTCGCCACACCAATGGCCCCTCCGGATGCAAGCGCCCGATAATAGGCATCAGGCTCGGGATATACATCAGCAATATAGGAGTAAAGTCCATATTCTCTGTCGCGAATTTTCTGCAAATCTTCGGGGATAGGAGGCTCATGACCATAGCCCCCGGTGGATACGCCCAGCGGCCCACAGCCTTCAATGTAAATCTCGGTCATTCCCAACCGCCAAAGCTCCTTCTGAATAGCCAGAGAGGAGTGAAGCGAAGGCTCAGGTTGTTTGACCCGATAATCCGGTAGGACACCGAACGTAAGGAAAGAATCCTGCCAGATACCGTCATAGCGCAATTCGGCCACAGTCCGACGGTATTCTCGCAATGCATAATCGAAATAGCCACTGAATGGACTGGTACCGGTAACATCCCCCCAGTCGAAATCTTCTGGCACACCAGAGGCTCGCCATTTAATCCAGTCCGTGTTTTGTGCCAGTAGAGGCGCCGAATTGGACAGATGGCCTGGGGAAGACCACAAAACGACTTTGACCGCCAGCTCATGGGCTTTCTCAATCATGGAGCGCATGCGATCAGCTCCTCCAATCGACGGACTAACTTCGAAGCTCCACGGCGCATTGGCGGATCCAAAACTGCCACTACCGGGGAGGTAATCCTGTTCGAGATGATCTGCATCACTCTCCCATGGAGTATGGAAAAAGACCACCCGGAATCCCAGTTGCGCCAATTGCGGTAAATCCTGAGTGCGAAAGGTATCCAACCAGAAAGGCTGCTGTATCCCCGCGCGGTATCGCAGAAAATAATCATCATCAGGTGCTCCCCAGAATAGGGTAGGTTTCGGCCGTGTTTTTCCCAGCCCCATCTGTTGTCGATATGTTTCTGCAAGGGCATCAAATATCCGGGTCCATTCGTTTATGACCTCCCATTTACTGGAGTGTCCATGGTCACTCCATAGCCAGAATTTCATAGGCGTTTCGCGGATGTTTCCAGTACCGAGAGGAATCTGCGACAACATGAAATGTCGCCCTGCTTCTTCTTGGATTTCTACAATCGTTGCCGTTACTTCATCGAAAAAACTAATGGCCGTGCCCTGCCCCCCACTGGCAAAATAAAAAGGCTGTATATCCCCAAAATACCATTTCGATTCAATCATTAATGGCGGCCCATTCCCAACCCGGTTTTCTATCCATTGTCCCCAGGTTTGTGCCAGTACCCAATCTCCAGGCCTTGTTTGAATGGGCTCGATCCATCTCAACCACATAGCCGAATGTAAACCAATAAGACGGACTTTCCAGCCAAGTCCGCGGTAGGTTTCTTCCCCTCTTCGCCATTCCCACGGAGAAAAAATCCACTGGAGTTCTCCGCTCTCTCCAAGCGCTTCCATTCTACACCGGATCACGACACTATCCTCCCGAACTTCATAGCCGAGATACGTCGCGGTCTCCAGACTTAAAGCCTGGATATCCCGTCCACCTACCGGGGGCCATTGATACTGATTTGCCAGCCGTTGCATAAGATAAGATTGCCAATTATCAATGCCACCCACCGAATCATCGCTAATAAGAACCAGTTCAGGCGGGAAACGATAGGATACCGGTAAAGACAGAATTTCTTGCTTTCCCACCCACAAGCCGGATAGGCCAGAAAAAAATTGACCGGGTTGACGCTCCAAAACCAAACCGACCTGCTGTGGAAAAAGCACTGTAAGCCGATCGTCAGCTTCAATAACTTCCGGTTTCGATGTTGGATACGCTGGCATCTGGGCCTCGGCACCAGATACAAGAATAACAAACAATATCAGGAACATCCAAAGAAGAGACTTATCGAGGCCATTGATCCGAGTCATGATGATTTTCCTCCTGTCGGCTGGTCAACTTGGGCATTTTCCCAAAGGCCGTCCCCCCAATAAAAACTGTGAGAACCGTTCAGCTTTGAACTCATACAAAGCTGGGGCATTATCCACAATAAAGATCACGTCTGGTTTGTACAGCGGCAAGGGCTCCACGGGGGACGGCCGACTGCAAGGAAAGAAGTGGACCCAATCCTGCGATCATGTTACGCTACTTACTCTAGTTTAGTTTTCGACCTGCATTTCAATTTTAGCGATCGTCAACTGATACGTATTTCCCACACCGCCGCCACCCGCAGCAGTGAAATAAAAGGAGCGCGCACCGGTATCTTTAGGGATAATTCCAGGAATGTAAATTTCACCGTCAAATTTTTGTACTAGCTTCCACGGACCCCACGGTTGGTCAGCGACATAGAGCGTTAGGGCAGGCCCCTCTGAATAATTCGAAACCGCAAGAAAAACATACTGTTCTACCCCCGGATGGTACATAGCAGCCCCCAGGGCAATGGTGTTTAGCTCTGCAAGTGGAACGGCATCGGCCTGGGAAACTGACCAGAGAGGGTTTGCACGCTTATCCAGTCCGGCAAAATATTGGTAGCTTTGGTAGCGAAGAATCGAATCCTGGTGTACACGGGTCAGGTAAACCTGTTGCGGTGCAGGCGGCCAGATCAATTCGCCATGAATGCCCAATCCGTAAATATAGCCATCCTGGTTCAAAGCATAATCTTGTCCCATATTAATGACCATCAACACCCGAAAATGGCTGTCTCCGGTCCATGGAGAGTCAGGAACTTCTGTCCAGGTTTTGCCTTTATCCTCGGAATAAGCGACATAGCCGTAGCGCGGTTCCACCATTAATTGATGTCCGAACCAATACAATCGGTTTTTGATGGCCAGCAAGCTCGATGGCTTGTCACCACGCCGCTGGGTGGGATCAGCTCCGAGCGCAAATTGCGGAATACCACTAGGAATATGAATACTCTGAATACATTCCTGTTGCTCGCATCCGATAAATTCTTCTATCGGACCGGTCAGGCGAAACAGGCCCGCTTGAGTGAGGATACAGGGAGCATAAGCTGTTATACCATCACAATCAAAAACACCGCAAAAATCTTCACAGAACACCACCGGTTCCGACTCACAGGAGCTGATAACCAATGCGGGATCCGGATCCGGCACATTGGCTGGAATTGGATAGCAAGTCCCCGGCCCCGTACCATCGCCCCAGGAAACATAGAGCTTGTCATCGGCAGCCCAGGTACTCATCCATAAATCTCCCAAGCTCGGGATTTTTTTCACTGGTTGAAGTATTCTTGCGGCGACAATGCGCGGTCCAGTTTTCTCGCCATCGTTTTGTTCAACAGGAATACTCTCTTTGCAGCCCTCGGTAAACAGGCCTAATATTACCACAATGACCATAGTATTGAATAGTTTTCGCATAGCAACCTCACGTGATCAGAGTACAGGAATTACCAAAACCCTGAATTAGTTCATCGGCCAACTCACCTGGCCCATCCTGGGTCCCAGAACACACCGATGACAACCAGCAGGAGGGCCCCCAAACTAACCATAACGCTGACCAAAATACGAGCTGGGGCCCTCAGCCTCACCCGGGGTGACGCAGTTTCGAATTCGTGGGCCTTTCTTCAAAGGTTATGCCAGAAAAAAGACCAACAAAGACATGAAATACAACTAATTAAATTACAATATGTTAACAGAATATCCTGGAAGGAGCCAAAGAAGTATGGAAGTGTGAATTTCCACCACATTTGTGGCAACATCACTACACCCTAAAAGATGACGAGAGTTGGTTAGTCTATAAATGAGAGCCGTCCCTTTCAGGCAATCGCTCACCTTTACGCAGAGACACCGCTTGTACTGACGAGCAACTCCAGAACAGACAGAACCCTCTAACAGACTAGGCTCGAAGATATGGGAGAGGCATTGCCGGAAAAGCGTATTTGTGGATTAGCGAACGACTTCACAAAATCCGCCTTTCCAGCCAGTGGGTAAACGATATGGTGTAACCGGTTCCAACTCGCGTTTTTTTATCGAGTCCTTTTATTCCCTGTTCATTTTGGATCAGCCTATGGAATTCCCCAGAGGGAAAACGGTCTTCCGTGTTTTCCAGGAAGTTCGATAGGAACTTATTGAGGCACCAGGAGGAGCAGCGATAACCCTATTTTCAAACGGTGCAATTATAGCAATGCGTAATCGCGCAAGAATTGCAAACAGTCACCTTGTTCACTTCCGGTGAATTTTGCAGGCATGGCCCGGAGAAACATACTGAAACCATTCCCGCAAATGCAGGATGCCAAACAACCATGCTCTGTCACCGGTGCACACCTAAGCCCCATGCCTTCATGAAAGGCGCATAGGTTGTGCCACTCCTGCTTTATATGCCCCGAGCAACCAGGAAGAGATTGAACGCGCGGCTGAGCATAACTTCCGCAGGACGTGTCCGTTCCATCGCTTGCCAGGCCTCGCACAAACGCAACCGCTGGGACGAAAGCTTAGCCACGCGTTAAGCCGAGGCGCTTCACACCTTGGCTTAACATTTTCCTAAAATAAATGAAACACCTCTTTGATATTGCCTGAGAATAGCATTCCCTTTAATTGCTTTTTTTAATCACTTTTCAGAAACCGTCTTCTTTTGCCGTTACGGTGGCTCCAGCGGCTTCTTTTTCATCGCAGCAGCGTCATCTTGCGCACGGCGGTGAAGCCGTCGGTTTTCATCAGGATGAAATAGACGCCGGAGCCAACGGCGCGGCCGCTGCCGCTGCGGCCGTCCCACTGCAGCGTGTGCGTGCCCGGCGCAAACGGCTTATCCGCCAGCAAACGGACCTCCTGTCCGAGCACGTTGAAGATGCGGATTTCCACCCGCGTCTCACGCGGCACGTCAAATTGAATGGCCGTTCTCGGGTTGAATGGATTCGGATAGTTGGCATACAGCCGGAAGACTTTCGGCAAGGCACGGTCGGCGACGCTGGTGACTACGATCTGAAAGGTGATCTCCGCCGCCGTTTTTGCGGCTTCGGCGTTGCCGGTCCAATCCTCCGCCAGCACGAACAGCCGGTACACATGCCCGGGCTCGCCGGAGAAGCGGTACGCTTGCCCTTCGATGCCGTTTTCCAGCAACTGGAACGGACCGTCATCGGTGGAGATGTACAACGCGAACTGCTTCAGCCCGGCACCGGCATCGGACGCCTGCCATTGCAGTTCAACGTCGCGCTGTTCCACCTGCGCCGGCACGGCGTCGAGCCGGCTCGTCGGTAAATCCGCATCCAGTGTGTGAAAAATTTCCGGTGTATCGATGGGATCGTTGGTATCGAACACGATACGGGCGCGCGCCTGCACTCGATCGCCGGTCTGCGCACCGGCATCGGCGCGCACCTGAAATTGCACGAAACCCTCGCCGCGGCGGGCCGCATCATTTACCGGCAAGAGGCCGAGTAACGGATCGGCCGGCAGTTCGCCGGTGGACGGATCGATGGACCGGAAAATCCAGAACGCTTTGTGATTGACGATATCGATGCCCGCATTCACATCCACCAGCACGCCCAGCGAGTCGCGTGCATCCAGCCGGTTGCGATAATACGAGACATTTTCGGGCACAGTGAATTGCAGATTGGCAAAACCGAACGAGCCCAGCCGGAAACTGCGCGCATCCAGGGTGGAATCCAGCGGCAGCTCGATGCGCACCTGCTGTGCCGGCGCCGTGGCAAACTCCGGATCGTTCTCGAAGCGGATGGTGTATTCCAACGGCCGAAACGCCGACACCCAGTGCTCGTCGCCGTAGCCGGCCGGCCCAAGGATGTCATTGGGATCCTGGGACCGCACCGCTTCGGCGGTTTGCCGGTCCAGATCATCCCACTTTTCTCCGGTTTTGTACAGCTCATACGCAAACCTGCCTACATGGTATGGCGCGGTAAGGCCCGGGCGCTGCGGTTTTACCGCGGTGCCCGGTATTTTTGCGCCGGCCTCGACGATCCCTGTCAGGTCTTTCACTTTCTCTTTCCGGGCGTTATCCTGCAGGCACAGCTTATAAAGCGACGGTTCGAGGCCCTTCAGAGCGCTGCAATCTTCTTGTAAAACCTTACCCAGGGGCGGCGTCGTTTGCGTTGGCGTGAACGAGACCCATCCCTGGCGGCCGGCCTCGAGCCAGGTTGTAGCCATGATCCGAATGTGTTCGGGCGTCGTGGTCACGAAGGTCTCGATTTGAAATTCGTAGGTCCCGGTGCGGTTGAATTCAAGCCAGCCGTTGAGGACTTTGGTTTGCCGCGGTCCGATGTTGGAAAAGGTCAGCCACATCACTTGCTGACGTCCATCGGGAGTGACAAACGGACCGGGGAAGTGCAACAATGAATCGACATGGACAAAATCATCAAACAGCGTCAATTTCATGTCCGGCGGCATGGTCATCCACACCAGCGCCCGCTCCACATTAACATTGGCCAGATTTTCGGCGCGGAGCTGAATGGGAATGCGCCGATCAATCCGTGAGACCGGCGGCATCTCCAGGGTGACGCGCAGTCCCGGTGGCAAAGCCGGCTCCACCGTGAGCGCCTGCGGTAGCACCGCTTCCGTGCCATCGGGCTGCCGCGCCACCACATCCCAGCGGCCCGGCTCGAGGGGATCGGCGTCGAACAGCGCTATGATGCGGCTGCCATCGATAAAAGCTGTGCGCACTGCCTCGAAGCGTTGACCATTGCGAAGCAGAAACACGCGGGTATCTGGCCGCAACCGGGCGCCGTTTAGCGCCAGAGTGAATTCTCCCCGATCGCCCACCGGACTCTCTTCCACGGAGAAAAGCTGGAATGACCAGGTCTTTACCTCAATGGTAAATGCAGTGGCCTCTTGCGGTACCTGCACGGCGTGGACCAGAATGTAATACTTTCCGGGTTTCGGCGGCGCAATGGACACGGTTTGCTCCGCCGAAAACGGCGCTCCGCCGGTCAGATCGTAGCGGCTGCGGTCCGGCATCGAACCGTGGTTCACGTACAGTTCGAAGAAGCCGTCCGCTCCCAAAACGCGCACCTGCACATCCTCGTTGGCCGGCGCTTCGAAAGCATAGTAGCGTGCCTGCCCCGAGTCGATGGTGTCCTGCTCCGGCACGTTCAATGCCAGCTCCCGCACCAACACATGCACCCGATCCGCTGAAACCGCAAGATTATTGGTCTCGTCTTCTTCGCGGATGGCATTGCGCACATCGGCGCGCACAATGATGTGATAATCGCCGATGGCCAGACCGGGCAGGCGCTGGCTCATTGAGGTGGTAGAATCGGCATTGAGCCGCGCCGCCAGGTTGACTTTCATGCGCACCTGGGCGCCGGCTCCTGGCGGCAGATCCACGAGATGGGGATGGATGCCCACCAGGGCATCGCTAACATCCCAGACCGTGTCTGCCGAAACATACACGGCGTCGTGGACAATTCCGTTGATCGCATTCGTCCCCTGATTGCGCAGGGTCCATTCTACCGTGACCGGCTCTCCCGGCCTGGCCGAATCCGGCACGGTGATGGCGCCCACCACCAGATCAGACGGCGGCATGAAATCGATGCGCAGGGGTAGACCGAGCAGGTTGTTGGCCTCGGCCTGATGCTCGTACAGGTCGTTGCGGCTGTCGGTTTTGTAAATCAGAACATAATCACCGGCGAGATAATTGGGCAGCATCACGTGCAGGGTATCAGTCAGCGAACCGCCTGTGGCCAGCAGTCCGCGGCGTTCGACCGTGGTCAGCCGCTGATCGCGGTCATCCAGCAAATTGTCTGCGGACAAATACACCGCATCGAACCAGGCGGCGCTTTCCGGAATGGCTGCCCCGGCATTGCGCATCCATACTTCCACCGCGATCGGCTGCCCGGCAAAAGCCTGCGTCACCGTGTGCAGCGAATCGATTTGCAAATCCGGCGAGGGGGAGAGCTGAATCAGCATGGGCGTTTGCGTGGCCAGGACGTTATTGAGCGGCTGCGCATCCTGCACCACGCCGCCGTCATCGGCGACGAACAGGAAATAGTAGCTGCCGGAAACGCCGTTGGGCAAATTCACCTGCACCTGCCGCCGGTACGACGCGCCGGGGCCCAGTGGAAGTTCGCGCGGCAACCGCGCCAGCAGCCGGTCGAAATCGCGGTTCAGAGTGCGATCGAGAGACAGGTACACCGCATCCTGCCAGCGACCGACGCGGGTGGCGCCCTGGCCGGCATTCTGCACCGTCCATTCCAATGCAACCGTCTCGCCGGATTGGCCATTTGCCGGCGCCACCGCCCGGGTCACCTGCAGGTCCTCGGCCGGATACGGCCGCACCACCAGCGTGCCGATGCGCGCCACGTTGTTGCCTTCACCCACATGCTCGTAGATCAAATCGCCGGCATCTGCTGCCACGAACAGAAAATAAGTCCCATTAAGTTCGGCGGGGAGACCGACCTCCACCTCCTGCTGCGCCTCGGCCCCGGGCGTAAGGGCGCTGTCGTGGCGCACCTCGGCGAGCAGCCAGCCGCCGGTGCCGTTCCAGGCAGAATCCGCAGTCAGATAGAGACGGTCGAGCCAGAAATGCGCCTGCGTGGCGGCGGTCCCCTCATTGCGCACGCGCCACTGTACCATCACCGTTTCGCCGGCGGTGGCGCTGTCCGGAGTGCTCGCTGGCAACGGCACGAGATCGGGCCATGGCGACAGCGCCACGCGCAGCGCCGGGCTGCCGGCAAGGCGGTTGTTCTCTTCAAACGTGTACTCGAATACCTCTTCGTCGGCGTCGGTCTGCACAAAAATGTAAAACGGTCCGGCGATACCCTCGGGCAGATACACCTGCCGGCTGGCCTGATAGCCGTCCCCGGTTTCAAGACCGCCGCGGTGAAACAGATCGCCCAGAATGCGCACCGAATCGGGGTGAAATGCCGGCGAGGAGGAAAGAAAGATGCGATCGGTCCATTGCGACTCCATCGCCCGGCGCGCTCCCTGATTTTCCACCGTCCATTCCACATACAGCGGCTCGCCGGAGCGGCCGTTGTCGGCATGCAACACGGAGGTCACCACCAGGTCAGGTGGGGGCGTCAGGGTAATATCGATGATCGCCGCGGCGGCGTTATTGAATTCGTTGGTGTGCTCGAACACATCGCCGCGTTCGGCGCCCCTGGGATTGGCGCGAGTATCGGTAAAGACAAATAGATGCATCGAGCCGAATTGATAATGGGGCAGGGCGATACGCGCTGTGGCTTGATAGGATTCACCGGGCTGCAAAATTCCGGTATGTTTTCTCTGATCCAGAAAATGGTCCTCGAAACGGATTCTGTTTGCGCGGATCAGACTGTAATCCAGAACTGAATCCGAAGACAGGAAAAAGCCATCGTACCAGGCATCGACCAGCGTGGGGCCGTTGCCAACATTTTCCACCGTCCAGGCGACCTCGATGGTGTCGCCGGAAAAGGCGTTCGGCGGGGCCTGCACTGCGGTCACACGCAGATCGGGCATGGGCGACAGGGTGACCTGTACGGTGGCTGCCGTCCGGTTGTCGGTCTCCTCCCCTTCGATCAATTCGTCCTCCGCATCCGTTACCACGAAAATCGTATGAGGTCCGCTGGCGCCCAGCGGCACGGTAAATGTAGCTCGATTGGTGTAGCTATCACCCGGCAACAGGAACGTCGGATTGAGCTTGCTAACGATCAATCTATCGGTGCGCGCATCCCAAACGGTGTCGTCGGAAAAATACACCCGATCCGACCAACGCGGCGCGTCGGTACTTTGATTGCCGTTGTTGGTCACCGTCCACCGGATTTCGATGGATTCGCCGGAAAACACCTGCGCCGGCGCCTGCACCTGACTCACGGTCAAATTGGCGAGATCGCTTCGTTGCACCACAGTCAGAGTGAAACTCTGCTGCGCAGCCGCCCCATGGGAATCGCGCACCTCGATGGTCACATTGGCCTCGCCGACATCGCCGGCACCGGGCGTGCCGCGCAACACCGACGATCCGGTGCTGAATCCCAGCCAGGCCGGGCCGGAAATGAGCGTGTAGGTGAGCGCATCCCCGTCCACATCGACCGCCGAAACCGGGTATTCATACACGCTGTTGACGTAGGCCACGGCCGGCGGCGTGGAGTGGATGCGCGGTGGGTCGTTCACCGGGGTCACCGTAATCGTGACCGTGGCCCGGGCCTGCAGGCCGTACACATCGGCGATGCGGTACTCGAACCGGTCCTCGCCGTTGAAATCCGGCGGCGGGGTGTAGGTGACGGTCGTGTCGCCGGCATTCAAACGTACCGATCCGACGGTCTGTCCGGTGTCCAGCGCCGCGAGCTGAAACGGATCGCCGTCGGGATCGGCATCGTTTCGCAAAATCGGAATCAGCACAGGCTCATCTTCGGCGGTGGTGGCGGCGTCGTTCCCGGCCACCGGGGCGCGGTTGCCGGTGTGCTGATACACCAGGGTGAGATGATCCGCCTGATACTGGGGGCTGAGCTGCTGTCCACCGCCCAGGTTGCCGCCGGTGATCTGCGCAAAGGTGCCGCGACGCGACCCGTAGTTCAGCACCCGGAAGCTGTCGGCGTCCGCCGGAAAAAAGCCGCCGAACCACTGCACCTGCAGGGTGCCGTCGAGGTCGACCGCGCCGGTGACGTCCAGCACATCGTGGCCGGTGCCGGGGTCGAGCCCGCCGATCTCGATGGCGAGGGTGCCGGTGGGGGGTTGTCGCAGGTCGCCGTCGATGGTGAGCCGGCCCGGCGACGTCCCCGGTTGCAGGATGCCGGAATTGACCAGTTCGGCGCCGGTAACGTCCAATGTACCGCTGCCGGACAGGATTCCGGTGTTCTCCAGCGTTCCGGCGGCCACGGTCATTCGCTGTCCACTCGCGATAACCAGGGCGCCGCGGTTGATTGTGGCGGCGGCATCCGGCTGGTTCAGGAGCAGCGGCTGCCTAATCTCCCATCGTCCTTCCTGGCTCAACTGGCCCCCATCCATAAGTTCGATGCGGCGCTCGCCAGCGGCAAACGTTCCGGGCAGCGCGCTCAGCACGCCGGATGCCGCGTTGTGAAACTTCCCCTTTTCCACGCGCAAAATGGCATCATGAAAACCTCGATCGCTGCTGCTGGTGAGTTCCATCCGGCCCGAGTTCTCCAAATCGGCGGTCAACGTCAACCGCGCGTCCCCCGTACTGGATTGCGCCTGCAATTCGAACACGCCCTGGTTGGTCACCGGCGCATCCACCCCATTGTTGAACCCGCTGAACACCAGCCGCCCGTTTGCCGACAGGGTGCCCGGGCCGATCCGCATATCGGTCATCTGGATGGCGCCTTCAATCCGGCCGGACAGCAGGTGCAAGCGGCCGCCATCCATGGAAAGGGTTTTGGTGCTATCCACCCGAATGATACCGCTGTTGCTCACCCGGGCGCTGGTGTCGGCCATTCCAATGGAAAAATCGTACTGCTGTACTTGCACTGTTCCGGAATTTTCAAAGCTGGTTCCCCTGTCAAGTTGCAACTCGCGGGTGGCGACGCCGAAAGTGCCCGGCTGCGCTTCCAGCACGCCGCTGGTAAAATTCTGCAGGCGGCCGGATTTGACCTTGATGCGGGCATCGTAAAACGTCCGGTCGGACTGGCTGCTCAGAGCGAGCCGCCCGTGATTCTGTAATTCCGATTCGATTTTCAAAACCGCATCGCCGGACTGGGTGGCCGCTTCGACCACCATGCGGCCGGAGGCCTGGTTCACCAGCACAGCGGCCACCGTGTTGGTGCCATGGAATATCATGTGACCGTAGTTTTCGAGCTGGCCGGCAATGACGTTGCCGGCTTCCAGGGTCACCCGGACGCTGTCGGACAACTTGCCGGCTTGAATCCGGCTGGACGACAGAGCCATCGGACCGCGGATCCAGCCGTCATGCGGACGGAAGGTGCCTCTTTTCAAAGACAACGTCGCCGAGGTATCGATGTCCACCCGGCCGAAGTTGGCAAAACCGGCCGTAGTATCCACCATGCTGATTTCTAGCGGATAAGTCACTTGCAACCGGCCGCGATTGACGAAGTGCACTCCGGACCGCAGGCGCAGGATGCGTCCTCCAGCGGAAAACGTGCCCGGGAGCGATGCCATCCGGCCGGAGCTCTCGTTGACCAGCGAATCGGCGCGCACATCCAGTATGGCATCGTAATAGCTGCGAGCGCTGGTGCTGCTGAATTGCAAAAGGCCCGGACTTCTCAGGGTGCGCCACACCGTCAGCGTGGCGTCGCCGGATTGGTCATCGGCGCGGATTTCGAGGATGCCGTGGTTTTCAACATCGCCGTCGATGGTGTTGCTTGTTCCGAGAAAAATCAAGTGGCCTGTGGAGGATAGGTTACCGCCGTCCAGCCCCATGGAGGCCATGTGGATCGGGCCGTCGATGGTGCCTGTGGATAAATCGAAAACGCCATTGCGTAGACTCAGGGTACGCGTGCTGTCCACCACGATCGCGCCATGATTGATGAGCTTTGCCGAGGTATCGGCAAAAGCCAACTCGGCATCATATTCCAAAACTTCGATGTGGCCGCCGTTTTCCCATACGGAGCCGGCGTTGAGCCTGATCAGGCGCTTCCCCTGCCCCGGGGTTCCAGCGGCGATTTTCAGCACCGCACCGCTATCGCTGACGAAGCGCGCGCCGTCCAGCACCAGTTTCGCATCGTAAAACGATTCAGCCGCGATGCTGGAAAGGACTATGGTGCTTTGACTGTACAACCGCTGTGTCACGGTGAGGGTGGCGTCACCATTCGTTGGATTGGCCTGAATCACCAATCGGGGATGAGAACCGGCGCCGCCCAGGGTCAAATCCGCCACGGTCACACTCTGTTGCACCACCACATCGTAACTGCCGGCAAGTGTGATGCCCACCGTGTCCTGGGTTCCGGGCACCTGGCCGGTACTCCAGTTGGCCGGATTGCTCCAGTCACCGCCCGCGGCGTTGGTCCAGCTTACCTGTCCAGCGAAAAGGGGAAATTGCGACAAAAACAGGAAAAGGAATACACTGAGGACCGGGAAAATGTGCTGCCTGCCCATATGGCCTCCACTTGAATAAGGTTGAAAAAATGCGAGGCTCACCAGCCTTCGTTAGAAAAAACCGGAATGACAATCAAATATCCAAAACCAATATCATCGAAAAGAAGGAAGTATTCTCCAGGCGCTTTGCAAGGACGGTTTCTTGTTGTGTAGTTCTCGGCAGGCCCCCAAAGGGCGAAAAGCAGGCAGCAGAAGCGCTTCCACCAGATCCAGCATTAACTGGTTTGTCGTTCAATCGTGTTTACAAACCAACAGCGGGCCCCGGAGCAAAGGTTCTATGATGCTGGCATGCTCCCTGTCAGTTGCGGCATAGCTTTTGGTGTAGCCAGACGTGGGCACGAAAGACACCGCAACATGGGAGTCGCCCTTTGCCGTTACAGAACTGCAACTACATGCCCGGGACAATGAACGGTTCGTGGCCTCATAAGTCATATCCGCTGGCTTTCGACCGATGGGACTACGATGAATTGGTTCATTTTTTCTTAAAATAACACGATATTTAACTATCGCAAGGACTTTTTGGCTCAGGGAACTAAATATGGCCCATAGGGTCCGCAACGTTTGTTATGCAGATTCAGATATCGGACAAAAATCCGATAATGTCAATATGAAACCTGAAACCGTACTGGCCCTGTTTACCGCTTTTGAGGATGACTTGCTGCAGCAGGTTGTCCAGATGACCGAAGAATTTCCAGCGCCGCCCACCATTTTGAATCGCATTTTGGAATTGACTAATAACCCGACAACTCAGGTGGAACAGGTGGCCGAGGTTCTCGCCACCGAACCGGCTGTGGCGGCCAAGGTGCTGAAGCAGTCCAACTCGGCTTTTTACGGACGTTCACGCAAAATTTCTTCCATTCATGATGCCGTAATAATGTTGGGGTTCTACACCATCCGTAGTCTGGTAGTGGCCACGGCGGCGCACAGTCTATATTTTCGCGGTCAAGAAAGCCAGCAGTTGCGCCACAGCATGTGGGAGCACAGCCTGGCTACAGCCATCGCCGCGCGTATGGTAGCCCGAGCCCTGCGCAATGTGAATCCGGAGGTGGCGTACATCGCGGGCCTCCTGCATGACGTCGGCAAACTGGTCCTGCTAGACCGCTGGCCGCAGCGCTTTGCGCAGGTGGTAGAACAGCCAAACGATGCCTCGGTGGCTTCATTGGAAATCGAGCTCGAGCAATTTGGGTTCACTCATCCCCTGGTGGGTGCGGTTTTGATTGACCGCTGGCTGTTTCCGCAGCCACTGGTGGCGGCCGTGGCGCTGCACCATGAGGTGGATAGCCTGAATGAAATCCCGGGAATTGTGCATTACGCCAACATATTTGTATCGCATCTTGGCTACAATCTATACACCGTATCACAAGACGCCCTGACCGCCATCAGTGAAGAGCCGCTGATCGACCGCGGCGACTTCGAATCAGCGTTTTCGGAACAGAAGGCCCTATTCGATGCCGCCTGATGGGGGCGTTCTTTCAATGACTCCAAATGAGGCAATAACCATGGCCACGCTACAACTATATTTGCAGGGTAACATCTATGAATTCCGATCGTAACCGGCTGCGTAGCCTGGTGGAAACCACCGATGATTTACCGGCGATGCCACAAATCTGGATGCGTGTACGCAAAATAACCGAAGACCTGCACGCCTCGGCCTATGACGTTGCCGAAGTCATTCTCAAAGACCAGGCCATGACGGCGCGCATTCTTAAAGCCGCCAACTCAGCCGTATATGCCGGATATCATCAGAAAATCACCACCATTACCAACGCCATTGTGTTGCTAGGCTTCAAAGAGGTGCGCAACATTGTTTTGGGCTATGCGGCCTTTCATATGCTTAACCGCCTTAAAAGGAGCAATCATTTTGATTTCAAGTCGTTTTGGGTGCATTCCCTGGCCACCGCGGTAGCTGCCCGAATGATTAGCGAGTCAGTGAGCTATGAATTGCCGGAAGAGGCATTTGTGGCCGGTTTGCTGCACGACATCGGCAAGCTGATCGCCGCTTACTTGCTGCCGGACGCCTATGGCGAGGTATTGACGCGCCTTGACCGGAAGGGCAATACTCTTAAATTAGAGCGAGAGATTCTGGGTGCGGATCATCAGGAAATCGGTCAGTGGGCAGCACAGCGCTGGGTTTTTCCAGACGTTTTAAAACGGTGCATAGGCGCCCACCACCGCGCCAAGTTGAAAGCTCGAGAAAAAAGTAAGCATGTGCTGGTGGACATTGTGGCCGTGGCTAACGACATGGCCAAAATTATTTTTCGTACTGCAGTCAACTACGATCAAATCGATCCTCGCGAGGCACAGGTGCAAGCCCAGGCCACGATCGGTATCCCCAAAGAACGCTGGGCTACCATCCTGCGCCAGCTCGCCACCAATGTGCGCAAGTTCATTGATGAATTCAACCTCAAACAGGAAGACCTCGAAGCTTACACCGAATACCTGGAAGAGTCCAACCAAGAGCACATTCGTACCGAACGATTTTACGAGGAACTCAATCGCGAACTCACTGAAAAGGTAAAGGAACTCAATACCCTGAATCAATTTTCCACCGCCCTACTACAAACCGTGGATACCGATGAGATAATACATTTATTGATCGAGAGCATCTATCGCGCGGTTAATTTCAGCCGCGTGATACTGCTGACGCCACAACGGCGCAAACTGGAACTGGTCGTCCGCGAAGGCATCGGCGCAGATGTGGAGCACCTCTTGCAAGTGGCCACGCTGGATTTACGACAGAAGGGGGCCATCGCCAGCAGCTTTCGAGAAGGCAAAATCATCAACATTTTGAATGCCGCATCGCACCTCTACGCAGATCAGGTCTCCAAGCAGGAACTGGAGTTGCTCAAATGCGCCAGCTTTGCCTGCGTACCGCTCATTGTCAACAGCGAGGCACGCGGCGTGATCGTGGTGGATAATCACATTCCGGCCGAGCCTGTTCCCGATCATCGGCTGAATGCCGTGGTGACGTTCGTGAATCAGGCCAGCCTGGCGTTGCAGCGGGCGGTGGTTTAATTAAAAGGAATGCTCTCGCAGAGCCTGTCGGGAGCGCAGAGGTTTTCTTTCAGGGGAATTAGAAAATTCAATTAAAGACACAATCGAAATAGGCAATGACATTCACTCTCCATATAAAATAATATCCGCGTCCATCCGTGGTTCCTAATAATCAGCGCCAAGCTGTGAAATCCTGGGGTTCGAATAGCCACCGTCTGCAGTCGCCATTCTGGTCTCAACGCTCTCTCCTTCGATGGCCATTCGGGAAAGAATTGTTGCTTGTAATTTGATGCATTTTTTTGTATAATCCATCAATCGTATGCATTTAGGTCGGCAGAGATAAGCCTCACGCCCTGTTATTGAACCGGTTTCCCCTTATTTAAATACCATGGAGATGATGGCGGCGCCCCAAATGGTGCTGACTAACGCCAAAGCATCTTTTGTATGCTACTTTAAAGATATCTACACGCCAGGCCGAATTGTTTAACACAGCAATTATTCAAAGCTGACGCAACGCCATTTTGCAAAATCAGGCATTAGGCCTGAATCCATTGCTTATCCAAAAGAAGCATAAGGCCAATTCATAGCGTTTTAGCAGACGATTATGACACGCACTTCAATTATAGACGAGATGACGGAAAACATTATCGTGGGCGATGGCGCTATGGGCACCATGCTCTACGCCCGCGGCATCCCGTTTTCGCACTGTTTCGACGAGCTCAATTTAAGCCGGCCGGCGCTGGTTCAGGAAATATTGCGCGATTATGTGTATGCCGGCGCGCGTGCGGTGGAAACCAACACCTTCACCGCCAACGCCCATAAGCTGGCGCGCTACGACCTGCAGGATCGCGTGGAAGAGATCAACATCCGCGGGGTGGAAATTGCGCGCACGGTGGCCGGCGATCGCGCTTATGTGCTGGCTTCGGTGGGACCGGTGCGTACGGGCGAAACTGACGACATTTCCGACGAGGCCATTCGGCAGGTGCTCATCGAACAGATTTCCGCGCTGGACGCAGCCAAACCGGACGCCATCATCCTGGAAACGTTTACGCGCGCCTCAGAGCTGGAAATCGCTTTGCAGGCCGCGCGCTCGGTGACCCGGCTGCCGGTCATCGCGCAGCTCACTGTGGACGAAGAAGGCTACACCCGCGACGGCCAGCACATCGTGCCGGCATTCAAACGGCTGCGCAAGCTCGGCGCGTCGGCCGTCGGGATCAACTGCGCCAAAGGGCCCGCCGGTATATTGCGCGCGCTGGAACAGGTGCCGCTGGAAGAAGGCATGCTGTTGTCGGCCTATCCCAACGCCGGATTGCCGGCGTTCGTGGACGGGCGCTACATGTACCTCTCCACGCCCGAGTATTTTGCGGACAGTGCCTTGCGGTTTCGCGAGCAGGGCGTACGGCTCATCGGCGGCTGCTGCGGTACCACCCCGGAACACGTGCAGGCCATGGCCCGAGCGCTGGAAGGGCTGAAACCGGTGACGCAAAAATCGGTGGTGGCGCACAAAGTGCAGGTCCGGCCCATCCGCCGGCCGCGCGAGCTCCGGCCTGAGCTGCTGGATATCGTCAAGCAGCGGCCCACCTTCGTGGTGGAATTGGATCCGCCACGCGACCTCGATTATGAGAAAATCATCCAGGGGGCCCGCGCGCTCAAAGAATGCGGCGCCGACGCCATCACCATGGCCGATTCGTCCCTTGGCATCACGCGCATGAGCAATATGGCGCTGGGGCACCTGGTGCACGAGCAGACCGGACTTTTGCCCATTTTGCACCTCGCCTGCCGCGATCGCAACCTCATCGGCATTCAGGCCGAGCTCATGGGCATGTATGCGCTGGGCCTGCATTACGTGCTCGCCATCACCGGCGATCCGGCCAAATTCGGCGATCAGCCCGGCGCCACCTCGGTGTACGATCTCAACAGTTTCAATCTGGTGCGCATGATCAAGCAACTCAACCGCGGCGTGTCGTTTGCCGGCCGGGCGCTGGGACAGGCCACGCAGTTTGTCGTCGGCGTGGCGTTCAATCCCAACGTGCCGAAGATGGACAGCCAGGTGCGCCGGCTGGAAAAAAAGGTGGCCCTGGGCGCTGATTTCGTCATGACCCAGCCGATTTACCGCAAGCAGCAGGCCAAAGCGTTGGCGAAAATGGCGCGCGAGTTCGACATCCCGTTTTTCGTGGGCATCATGCCGCTGGTCAGCGCGCGCAACGCCGAATTTTTGCACAACGAGGTTCCGGGGATCGAGATCCCGGACGACATCCGCAAGCGCATGGCCAAATACGAGGGCGAGCGCGCCCGCGAAGAGGGCATTAAAATCGCGTATGAGCTCGAACAGGAAGTGCTGAGCTATTTCAACGGCATTTATCTGATTACGCCGTTCAAACGTTACGAGATGTGCGTGCGGCTGGTGGAAATGGCCCGGCCGATCGACACGCAGAAGGTGGAGCTCAGTCAGGCAGGCTGACCTCCGTCACCCAACCCCGCTGGCATGGTCGCGAAGCCAGCCGGCGATCGGAGGGAGCAATCATGTGGTTTCGATATAGCGAATGGCGGGACGATCCAAAGGGGCAGATGCGATTCGATGATCTGCTCCGGCTGTTCAACCAGTTGCTGGTGCAGGCCAGTGGCAACGTGGCGCAGGCCATTAGCTGGCTCACGTATCTGGACAATCGCTACGGCCTGTTTTCCGATGAACCGGGTAGGGGGCTCGGCGATTTCATTGAATGGCTGAAGCGGGAAGGCTATTTGCGTGAGTCCGAGCCGGGCGAATATCAAATCACATCGAAGGGCAACCGGCAAATCCGGCAGGATAGCCTCGACCGCATTTTTTCCTCGGTAAAAAAAGCGCCGGGCGGGGAGCACCCGACATCGGACAGCGGCCAGGGTGTGGAACGTCTCAGCGAAACCCGGCCCTACCGCTACGGCGACGCGCCGTCCAACATCGATTTCTCGGCATCGATTTCCAATGCCATCAAACGACACGGATTGGACGACCTGCACCTCAACGAAGACGATCTCGAGGTGTACGAAACCGAGCACCTGTCCAGTTGCGCTACCGTGCTGGCCATCGACATCAGCCACAGCATGATTCTGTACGGCGAGGACCGCATCACGCCCGCCAAAGACGTGGCGCTGGCGCTGGCCCAGCTCATCCTGACGCGTTATCCGAAAGACAAATTGCATGTGCTGGTGTTCGGCGACGATGCCCGCGAGGTCAAGGTCGAAGACATTCCGTTCATTCAGGTGGGGCCGTTTCACACCAACACCCGCGCCGCGCTGGAGCTGTCGCGGCGGATTCTGAAACGGCACCGCAACGCCAACCGGCAGATTTTCATGATCACCGATGGCAAACCCTCGGCCATTTACGAGTACGGCAGGCTGTATAAAAACCCGTTCGGTCTCGACCGCAAAATCGTCAACAAAACTCTGGACGAGGCCGTCAAATGTCGTCGCGATAAAATCACCATCACCACGTTCATGATTGCCCGCGATCCCTGGCTGGTGGATTTCGTCAACACGCTCACCAAAGTCAACCACGGCCGGGCCTATTTTTCCTCTCTCAACAAGCTCGGGGAATACATTTTCGTCGATTACATCCGCAACCGCCGGCAGAGCTTACGGTAGCGCTGTAGCTCGCGGAAAAGTCGTGGCTGCCTTTCGGCTGATTGCAGCCACTTTTGGAGCCATGGATGGACGTGGATGAAAACCGGATGAGAGTGGTGGGCTGATGGGAGCTCACTGCGGTGATCGTCAAGGTCGTAGAGGCCTTTCACCGTGACCTTAGCACTCTCGGCGGTTATAAATTGGCCTCTTTCAAAGCCCCCTTACCTACTCCACTCTCCATCTTTCTCCTTGCAACTCAGGGCACATTTCATTAATTTTTGCATGTTCTTTCAAATGAGCCAAGAAACCTGCGTTTGGAATACATGAACAACCACGGGCATAAAATTACCATCCCCGACTGCAAGCTCTTTTCCGGTTACAAACCCTGTTTGCCTTACAAAATCTGCGAGGGCTGCCCGGATCCTCAGCCCTATGGCAAGAAAATCCTCATCATCAACCTCGACGCCATCGGTGATGTACTGATGACCACCGCGCAACTGCCAGCCATCAAACGCGCCTATCCGGAAAGCACCATTTTCTGGCTGACCCGCAAAAATGCCCTGCCGGTACTGGAGAACAATCCGTATCTTCACGAAGCGTTCGCCTGGGATGACGAAAGTCGCATGATTTTGCGCAACATGCGATTCGATCTCGTACTCAACGCCGACAAAAACCGCAACTCCTGCGCTTTTACGCTGGAAGTGCCGGCGGACGAAAAGCGCGGCTTTGGGCTGAACGCCAACGGCGCCATTGTGCCGCTGAATCCGGGCGCGGAATACAACTTTTTTCTGGGCACGCACGATTATTTCAAATTTCACGAAAACACCCGCACCGGACAGGACATTCTGGCGGAAACCTGGGAACTGCCGTACCGCCGCGACGAATATGTGTTGCATCTCACCGAAGCCGAGCGCGCGGAAACCGACGAGTGGCGCCGCAAACTTGGACTGGAGGACGCGCGCCTGATCATCGGGCTGAATACCGGCTGTTCCAATCTGTATCCGCTCAAACGGCTGTCGGCCGAGCAGCAGGCCGAGCTGGTCCAAAAAATCCTGAACGGCCTTCCCGATGCGCGCGTCATTCTACTGGGAGGCCGCGAAGACACCGAACGCAACGAACACATCGCCCGACTGGCGGGCGACGGCGTGGTGCAGACGCCCACCACCCTCGGCCTGCGCAAGGGCATCATTCTGGAAAACCTGGCCGACGTTGTGGTCTCCGGCGACAGCCTTGGCATGCACATTGCCATCGGGCTCAAAAAATACGTCATCGCCTGGTTTGGGCTGAGCTGTGCAGCGGAAATCGATCTTTATGGTCGCGGCGTCAAGCTGGTGCGCGATTTGCCCTGCGCGCCCTGCTGGAAAAAAGTCTGCGACCTGCCGCACGGTCCAATCTGCGTCACCGAATTTGAGATCGATGCGATTTACCGCGAACTGGAGCGGTTGTATCACCACTGGCCGCCACAGGAACAGGAAACCCCGGTGTGGGAAGCGGATGAGGTGCGCGTGTGAGCGGAATTTCGGTCATTGTCATCACGTTGAATGAAGAGGAAAACATCCGCGATTGCCTCGCCAGCGTGGAATGGGCGGATGAGATCGTGGTTGTGGATGCTGAGAGCAACGACCGCACGGCGGAGATCGCCCGGCAATTCACGCCGCACGTGTTTGTGCGGCCGTGGGAGGGCTTTTCCGCCAGCAAGAATTTCGCCGTGGCGCAATGCCACCATGACTGGGTGCTCTGGCTGGATGCCGACGAACGCGTCACGCCGTCGCTGGCGCACGAAATTCGCGAGGCCATCGCCAACGGCGAATACGACGCCTACGAAATGCCGAGGCTGGCCAACTTTCTCGGCCGATGGATCTATCACAGCGGCTGGTATCCCGGCCATGTGCTACGGCTGATCCGCCGGGAGCTGGCGCGGTTCAACGATGCGAAGGTGCACGAAGGCCTGGATTATCGCGGGCCGCGCGGCCGGTTGAAGAATCATTTGCAGCATTATACCGACCGGACGCTCGAGCACTACTTTCGTAAATTCAATCATTACACCAGTCTTGCAGCAGAGCAGTTGTATGAACAAAAACGGCCTTTTCATTTGTGGGATTTGCTGTTCCGGCCGTCGTACCTGTTCTTGCGCATGTACCTCTTGAAGCGCGGCTTCCTCGATGGCATTCAGGGCTTCATACTCGCGGCGCTTTCGTCCGCTTATGTGTTCACCAAATACGCCAAGCTGTGGGAGCTGCACCGCACGCGCGGTGCATCGGCAAAAAAGAAGGACGTGGTGGGAAAGGCATTGTTCGGCCGCTGAAACGGACAGCCGTCGATGGGCCATCGAACGGTAGCACAAGCAATCTTTCCTCTGAAGCTGTAGCATAAGCATCCTGCTTGTGGAAACAATCGATTGTAGCACAAGCATCTTGCTTGTGAAAACAAACAGCCCGGGGTTAAACTATTTTTTTGTTTCAAATGTGGGGCACAAATCTTAAATTTTAATAATCTGGACAATCCACGGCATAACATTGGCCATAGTCTTTGTGCCTTTGTGGTGAATATGACTTTTTTGTGAGGAAAACGATTTGACCCTGAATCCGGAAAAACTGCTCAACGATTTCGAAACTGGCTCGAAACGCGCCTTAGCGCGATTGATTTCCTTAATTGAAAACAACGGCAAACTGGCCGATGACGTGCGGGATGCGCTGTATCAAAAAAGCGGCCGCGCTTACCGCATTGGATTTACCGGGCCGCCAGGCGCCGGCAAAAGCACCCTGGTAAACCAAATCACCAAGGCATACCGCCAGCAGGGCAAAACCGTCGGCATCATCGCGGTGGACCCCACCAGCCCGTTCACCGGCGGCGCGCTGCTGGGCGACCGCGTGCGCATGAACGACCTGACCCTCGATGACGGCGTGTTCATTCGCAGCATGGCCACGCGCGGCTCCCTCGGCGGTCTGTCCACCAAAGCGCAGGAAGTCGCCGACATCCTCGATGCGTTCGGAAAGGATATCATCATTTACGAAACCGTGGGCGTGGGCCAGAGCGAACTGGATATCGTTGAGGCGGCCGACACCACGGTAGTAGTACTGGTCCCGGAAAGTGGCGATAGCGTCCAGGCGATGAAGGCCGGGTTGATGGAAATCGCCGACATTTTTGTGATGAACAAGGCCGATCGCGAAGGCGCCGACCGGGCCATCCGCGAGCTGAGCGCCATTTTGCACCTGCGCGAAGCCCGCGATTGGCAGCCACCGATCGTGAAATGCGTGGCCGTCAAACAAGAAGGCATCAACGACTTGCTGACCGCCATCGATCGACATTACTGTTATTTGCAGGAACATCATCTGCTAGAAGAAAAACGGCGCGAACGGTTTGTCCAATCGGTGCATTCGTTGGTCAGCACGCGCCTGAAAAACGAATTCTGGGATGAGCGCGCCCGACGGATTCTGGAACAGCACATTGCCGGACTCGATCAGCGCAAAACGTCGCCCTATCGGGCCGCGCAACAGTTGATCGACCATTTCAAACAAAGCCTGGCAAAACAATAGCCAAAAGGAGATCGCCATGACCGATTTCGAAAAATACAAAAAAGAGCGTGAGCGCTGGGAAGCCGAACGACAGACCAAAAGCAAAGATCGTCCCGGCAAATTCATGACCACCTCCAGCGTGCCCATCGACCACCTGTACGGTCCCGAAAACGTACAGGACATCGACTTTTTTAAAGACGTTGGTTACCCCGGGGAATACCCCTACACGCGCGGCATTCATTACAACATGTACCGCGGTCGGTTGTGGACCATGCGCCAGTTTGCCGGTTTCGGCACGGCCCATGATACCAACCAGCGATTCAAATATCTCCTCGAAAACGGACAGACCGGCCTGTCCGTCGCCTTCGACCTGCCGACCCTGATGGGCCGCGATTCCGACGATCCGTTGTCCCACGGCGAAGTCGGCGTGTGCGGCGTGGCCATCGACTCGCTGGCCGACATGGAGGTGCTGTTCGACGGCATTCCGCTGGACAAAGTTTCCACGTCCATGACCATCAACTCGCCCGCGGCGATTTTGCTGGCGTTCTACATTTGCGTGGGCGAAAAACAGGGTGTGCCACAGGAAAAACTCATGGGCACGCTGCAAAACGATATTCTCAAAGAATACATCGCTCAAAAAGAGTTCATTTTTCCCCCCGAGCCCTCGATGAAGCTGGTGGTGGATACGGTGGAATACTGCACACGGCACGTGCCGAAGTGGAACACGATTTCGATCTCCGGCTATCACATCCGCGAGGCCGGCAGCACCGCCGTGCAGGAGCTGGCCTTCACCCTCGCGGACGGCTTCGCTTACGTAGATTCCTGCATCGAAGCCGGCCTGGACGTGGATGAATTCGCCCCGCGGTTCAGCTTTTTCTTCAATTCGCATCTGGACTTCTTCGAGGAAATCGCCAAGTTCCGCGCGGCGCGAAAAATCTGGGCGCGCCACATGCGCGAGCGCTACGGCGCCAAGAATGAGCGTTCCTGGAAGTTGCGCTTCCACACGCAAACGGCAGGGTGTTCACTCACCGGACAACAGCCGGAGAACAACATCGTGCGCACGGCCTTCGAAGCACTGGCCGCGGTGCTGGGCGGTACGCAGAGCCTGCACACCAACTCACTGGACGAAACCTGGGCCCTGCCCACGGAAAAGGCGGCCAAAATCGCCCTGCGCACACAGCAGATCATTGCGCACGAAATCGGCGTTATTAACACGCCCGACCCGCTGGCTGGCAGCTATTTCGTCGAACGGCTAACCAAAGACATGGAACAGGCCGCCGAGGAGTATTTCCAGAAAATCAACGATTTTGGCGGCGTAATTCCAGCCATCAAACAGGGCTTTTTCCAGCGGGAAATCGCTAAAGCGGCGCGGCAATATCAGGATGAGATCGAACGCAAGGAGCGCATCATTGTGGGGGTGAACGCCTACCGCGAGCCGGACGAAAAATTAGAGATTCCGATTTTGCGAATCGATGATAAAGTGGAAAAAGCGCAGGTGGCGCGCGTGAAAGCATTGAAAGAAAAGCGCGACAACACCAAAGTCCGGCAAACCCTGGACCGGCTGCGCGAGGCGGCCGCCGCCAACGAAAACGTCATGCCGTATCTGATCGACTGCGCGCACGCCTACTGCACCATCGGTGAGATGATCAATACGCTCAAAGAGGTGTACGGCACCTGGACTGAGGAACCGGTGTTTTAAGAAAGTACCTTGCGGTGTTCTCTGAACAGTTATGTATGAAGCAAAAACGAAATAAAACATGGGACATGCTATGGATCGCAAAATTCGCGTGCTTGTCGCCAAACCCGGGCTCGATGGTCATGATCGGGGCGCCAAGGTGATCGCCAGCGCCCTGCGGGATGCCGGCTTCGAGGTCATTTACTCCGGCCTGCATCAGACGCCGGAACAGATCGTCGAAATTGCCCTGCAAGAAGACGTGGACGTCATCGGCATTTCCATCCTGTCCGGGGCGCACATGACTCTTTTCCCGCGCATCATGGAGCTGATGCAAGAAAAAGGCCTCGACGACGTCTTGCTCACCGGCGGCGGTATTATTCCGCCGGAGGATGCCGAGAAGCTCGAGGCCATGGGCACCGGCAAAATTTTCGGACCGGGCTCATCCACGCAGGATATCATTCAATATATCCGCGAATGGGCCGAATCCCGCGAACAGACCGAGACCAAATGAGTCTTGCTGGCCAACAAACCACAAAACATACGCTTGTTTTTCTTACGCCGGGATGTTTTATCCCGGCTTTTTTGTTAATTGACCTACTGCTTTCCGAACCTTAATTCACGCCTGTTTTACTGCGAATCTTTTCGTTCCACTCAACTTAGTTTTCTTACTTTTTTAAACCTTTGCCGATAAATAGAACAGAAAGAAGCGCCTCAAAGGCTGTTGAATTTCACGACGGAGGTCATTTCATGCACAAGGATGAGCCAATCCGGATACATGACAATACATCCTCTCCCCATACCGCTACCAAAGTTCAACACCCAAAAGGATGCATACAAACGGGAAAAATCCTTGTCGTCGATGATAGTAAAGTGCAACTTGTCAGCATAACTGCCCATTTAAAAAAAGCCGGATACGAGGTCATCGAAACCACGGATGGCAAGCAAGCGCTCGTACTGGCGAAACAGAACAAGCCAGATTTAATCATTTCGGATTATTTTATGCCCGAAATGGATGGGCCCGAACTGGGGAAAGCTATCAAATCCGACCCTGATATTTGTCATATCTATTTCATTCTAATTACCGCCAACGAAAAGCAGTCGGACCGGTACAAAGCCTTGAATAGCTTTGCCGACGATTACCTGCAGAAACCGATAGCTCCTAAAGAATTGCTGGCAAGGGTAAATTCGGTTATGCGTATTGCCAAATTGCAAAGGGAACTAAAAGAACGAAACCTGCAATTGGAAGCGGCCATTAAAGACCTGGAACGGGCCAATATGAAGCTCAAAAATACCCAGGCACAATTATTACAACAAGAAAAAATGGCATCCATTGGTTTGCTGGCTGCCGGAGTGGCGCACGAAATCAACAATCCGATCTGTTACGTGGATATGAATCTTGGTACCATGATGGAATACATCGATCCCATCGAAAAGGCTTTTGAGAAGGTGGATCGAATTATCGAGGTAATACCGGAAGACATCGGCGATCCAATCCGGGAGCGAATTCGGGCCTACCAGGATCTATATCAGAGTGAAGATATCCCGTTTATTCTGCAAGATATGAAGAGCATGATCAGAGAATCAAGAGAAGGCTCTGAACGGGTGAAGGAAATTGTACAGACCCTGCGGGATTTCTCCCACGTGGATCACACCAAACGCCAGTACACCAATATCCACGACGGGTTAGACAGTACCCTAAAGATTGCCTGGAATGAGATCAAATACAAGGCCAAGGTGATCAAAGAATATGGCGATATTCCGGAAGTGTTCTGCTATCCACAGCAATTGAATCAGGTATTCCTGAACATCATCATTAATGCAGCACACGCCATCAAAGAAAAAGGAGAAATCCGCATTAAGACCTGGGCGGATGATAAGCAAGTATATATCGCCATCAGCGACACGGGCTGCGGTATTCCAGAAGAAAATCTGAGCAAGATTTTCGAGCCTTTCTTCACCACCAAGCCCGTCGGCAAGGGCACAGGGCTGGGCCTGGCCATGTCCTACAACATTGTAAAAAAACATCAAGGTAAAATATCGGTTGAAAGTAAAGTCGGAGAAGGAACCACTATCACCATTATATTACCCATTGAACCTGAAATAGGTGAGGATATGGAAGCCATGGAAGACGCAGGCTATGTCCAGACATAAATAGACATTCAGAAATACAAAGGTGGGATTTGAATGGACGCCACTATCCGTCTTATGTTTGTGGATGATGAAATAAATATTCTTCGAATGATTCAAAGGCTTTTACGCAATGAGCACTGGGAGATGCAGTTCGTTCGCAGCGGCGAAGAAGCCTGGGAAGCACTACAGGAACAGCCCGTGGATATCATTGTCACAGATCATCGAATGGAAGGCATGACCGGCACCCAACTGCTGGCGCGGGTGAAAGCCGCCTTTCCGGATACACTGCGGATCATTTTCTCCGGCTATACCGAAGTCAGCACGTTGACCGAGGCGATCAATCAGGGGAATATTTACAAATTCATTCATAAGCCGATCAAAGAAGAGGATCTGCGATTGACGATCCGACGTGCGGTTGAGAATGTCCTGCTCATGCGCGAAAATCGCAAATTGACCGAAAAAATTCGCGCTCAAAATGAAGAATTGCGCCAGCTTAACGAAGAACTGGAGCTGCGCATTGAGCAACGCACGCGCGATTTGTATCTGCGGCAAAAGGCTCTCGAAACGGCTCAGATGGTCCTCGACAGCCTGCCCACGGCCGTAATCGGATTGGATATTGAAGGGACTATCGTCTATTGCAACAGCGCCTACTCCAGCTATTTCCACAAACAGCAGGGCGAAATCTTGGGGCAGATGTACGAGGATGTGTTACCAGAACCGCTACAAATGCTGATTGTCAAAACCCTGGAGAAAAAAGAGCCGAATCACTGGAAGGGCATGATTAGCGGCCAGACGATATGTGCCCAGACCGCCCTATTTTATCCGACGAAACAGACGACTGGACTTATCCTCTCTTGTTTTTTCTTTAAGCCGAAAACACGATTTGATGTATCTGAAAAATTTATAAGCAAATAGGCCAGAAATTGCAAGATTGTGAAACCTTAGAAAATTGTAGGAAGAAAATATGTCTGAATTGATGCACACCGTGGCCTCGAAACTGAAAATGCATTCTGTTCTGTTTGTTGATGATGAACCCAACATTTTAAGCTCAGTACAACGGATTTTGCGAAAGGCACCTTATAAGGTCCTAACTGCCAATTCTCCAGAATATGCTCTTGAAATCATTGCACAACAGTCCATCACGCTGGTCGTTTCTGACTTTCGAATGCCCACCATGGATGGTGTTACATTCCTTGAAAAAGTGCGGAAAATCAATCCCGATACGATAAGAATGTTATTAACTGGCTTTGCTGATGCAGAATCCGCCATTCGTGCGATCAATAATGGCCAGGTCTTTCGATACCTGAAAAAACCGATCAAGGAATCTGAACTCCTCGAAGCATTGCTTAGTGGCATTCAACAATACGAGCTGGTGGCGGAAAATCGACGATTAATGAGGCTCACGCAACAACAAAATGAGGAACTCAAAAGATTCAATCATGAGCTGGAAAAACTGGTTCTCGAGCGGAGTCAGGAAATTATTCAGCAAAAGCGTGAACTTGAGCGCCTGTATACCCAACTCGATAACAGTTTCACCGAAATCATTCGGGCTTTTATGACCTTAGTTGAGATGAAGAATCCAAATATAGGCGGACATTCGCGTCGAGTTGCAGCCTTATCGCGTCGATTTTCCGAATTTTTAGAAATCCCCAAGCAAGAGGTGCGAGATATTGAAGTAGCGGCGTTGCTGCATGATATTGGAAAAATCACATTGCCGGATGAAATACTGGAAACGCCCAAAAGTGAGCTTTCATCGCAGCAAATGGATTTATTAAACTCCCATCCGGAAATCGGTGCCTCCATCTTAAATGACATTCCTGATCTTAAAACCATAGCTAAAATCGTCGAAGCGCACCATGAAAATTACGATGGCTCTGGTTTTCCTAAAAAATGGAAAGCCCAGGAAATTCCTATTGGTGCCCGTATCATTGCAATATTAAATACCTTTGATCATTTTATTTCCAAAGAACAACTGGAACGTTCCCTGCGATTAGAGCTGGCCATAGAATATCTTAAAGCTGAAAGTGGTAAGCGTTTTGATGCTCATTTCGTACATCGTTTCATTGAATTTCTAAAATCATCCGCCAATTTTAAACGCGCCTTACGGGTGATTTCAGTCGATTTGGGTCACTTAGAAGCTGGCATGATGTTGGCTGGCGACGTGCGCACAGAATCCGGCCTTTTATTGCTAAGAAAAGACCAGATTCTCAATTCCATCATGATCCAGAGATTGCATCATTACCATAAAATTGATCCGATTGTAATGCCGATTCAAATTTTCGAAGGGTCAAATTAAATGCGCTTATGCACGTTATCCAGTTTCGTTTACACCTACGACTATTAACCTGTTATTACAAGGCTTTGCTTGCTGACGGAGATAGCGCTATCCCAAACATTTTTGCAAGAACATCGTTATGCTAACGACTGGTGACCGCTTGCGCTAACAGCTATTCACCTTCTAAGCATTTTTGCATACCAAAGACAAAACGTTAGCAATCGAACTGGCCAATTCTCAGGTGATATTTTTCTGGATGTTCCTTCACAATTATGTTATTTTGTTTAAAACTAAAGACAAAATGCATTTTTCCGATAATTTAATCACAAATGGAACCAATCAATCACAATGGGAAACTGCATATACATCTATCTCATAGAGGGCTTTTGAATTGAGTGCGACAAAAGCACTTTCCCCACCTCTTATTTTTACGCATAGGGGAAACGTTTCCATGTGATGTCAGCCCAGACTACGATGTGCTGGGCCAAATACACCGGCAAAGGTTCATTTGGTTGAAAAGGATTTGATAAACTAACACAGTAAACCAAAACTCAGGGATGATGGAGATGCAAAATATTCGATTTTTAGCGGTAGATGATTCGCCAACCATGCGGCGAATCATTGTGAACACCTTAAAAAGAATTGGTTTTAATAACATTTCTGAAGCTTCCAATGGGAAAGAAGCGCTCGCTAAGATCTATAGCGAAAAAGTCGATTTTGTGATAACCGATTGGAATATGCCAGAAATGAACGGACTGGAATTAATTAAAGCCATCAAAACCGATGATAGCTTAAAAAATCTACCTATTTTGATGGTCACCACACGTGGAGTGAAAGATGATATTGTTGAGGCCATGAAGGCGGGAGTTTCAAGCTATATTGTTAAGCCATTTTCGCCTCAAACCCTGAAAGAAAAAATCGAGCAAATTTTAAAATCTTAACGCGTTTAGTTGGGAGGTGTTAAATGGAGCAGATCGATTTCAAACGCATCCTCAAGCAAATCGAAGAGATCCAGGCGCTCTTCATTATTGCACAACGGATCGCACCCTATTTCAAAGAATTGATCCAATTTATACAAGAAACCACCCCCATTATTGAAGAAATGAAAAACAGCATTTTAGAAAGCTCAAAAAAAATGCCGGCTGCTTTGGAACAATTGGATAAAATTACCGCTGCTACAGAAACAGCCACAGTGGACATTCTTGATCGTCTTGATCAAATGCAAAAACGTGTGGATAATGCTTTAACAAGCATCCAAAAAATAAAATCCAACCTTCGTCAAGATTCAGAGGAGCCGCTAAATCGTACCAGCGATTTGACGGAACTTGAACAACTCGAACAAGATATTCTTGAAATTCAGAATGAAACATTTGATATTATGAATTTATTGCAAGTTCAGGATATTACAACTCAGCAAATTATGGCGGCGAATAGTTTAATTGAATCTGTCCAGGGCAAGTTGGAGCAATTGACCTCTCGTTTTGGCCGCTTGGAAACGCAACCTGACATAGACCTCTATGCCCCCGAATCTAACGTTGGCCAGGACAAACAGCGCGCCTTTGATCCCAATGCTACTTTTGAAGACCGTAGCGATGTCCAGGCCATGGCTGATGCTATCTTAACCCAATCGGTGGTTTCAGAACAACCACGTTCAGAAAAAGAATCCAATCAGCACTCAGTGGATAATACCGAAATGAAAAACGACGCGATGGCGACCCAGGAGGAAATCGATAAATTATTCGATCATCTCAAATAGTCCGGATCCGGCAAAGCTAGCAGGCGGGTTTAGCCAAAGAATGTTGTAGGGATATCTAATCCGTTTCCTGCAATATGCTTATGGATTCAAAACGGTATTTTTTATCGTTAATCTTTCAGAATAGAAAACATCTATATTTGCCATTACAAGGGGCCATGTGGTGATGCTCTTGCAGACATTCAAAGCAAGGGTGTCCTACCCCCAGTGAATAGAAAGGCACAACAATAACTAAGCCGTTTAGCGCATATTTTAAGCAGCATAAGGAACATAAAAGAATAACGAAGAGGTACTTGAGTAAACTGGACATATCCCTCTTCCTGTTTAGCGTAGGGAAAGAATAGGGTTGGAGTTGAGTGAAGCAATTTAACCTGGATCATTCAGCGCCACGAACGCAAAGTGTTGAGCAATCTAACGCTCAAAAGGTTTATCTATCATTTACTTTAAAAAATAAATTTTTTAGTAAGCGCAATCATAAGGCACTATTTCTTTGCGACTGGACGGTTTTGGGTAAGAAATTTATGAATCAAGCAAGTTAAAACACTTTTTGGGGTGTTTGTCGCATCTTAAATTAGCGACTTTCCCAACCTCCCTCTGAATCGTGTAGGAAGCCTCCCCGTTTAAAGATTGGGTATTGAACTCTTTTTTTCAACACTCTCTTTGGCGCAAAGGCTATTCCACCCTTTTGTCATTCAATCAACCGTCCGTTTTTTCCAGGCGAAATCCTTACTATGCCTCATCGAAGCATTGTATCCTGATGGGGGGCCCAAAAAGAGATGAAATAAAATAATATCTCAAAAGGATTTTGCTCTTTATTGCAAAGATAACGTCCAACCAATGAAAATGTAACCTACCAGTAATCTTTTTCTGGACTTCAAATAGTCTCAAAAAAACATTTTTGTACCTTCCTTTTCACAGAGGACTTAGCCATTATAAAACCACTTTCCAACAACTTGTTGATCCGGAGAATAAAAACTTATTAATCGATTAAAGAAAATATTTCTCATATCCGATATCAGCCAATGTACAATCAAAGTTGTAGTCTGATGCAATGTTAGCTACGGTCTTGTTGGTATTGACTGATACTAAACCAAAAATTGAGGAGATTCCCAATGCCAGCAAAATTAGCCCTTCCCCCTGATACAAATAATTCGGATGAATTGGTCCCCAAAGTTGTAACAGATGACGAAGTTGGACTTGAAACTTTCAACGACAAAAAGCGATTGGCCAAACAGCGGGCGGAACAGAGGGCACGAGTGCGCTCTTCGGCAAAACGTCAACAAATTGCGGAACGCATTGCAGCAGCGGCTGAGGAGCTAGCGAGCGGTGTCGCCGAGGCCAATGCGGCCATGGCGCAATTGAATAAGGCCATGGAAGAAATTTCTGCCGGAGCAAGTGAAGCCAATGCATCAAGCCAAACAAACCGCGAGCTAGCAGAAGCGACCGAAAAATCTGCAAAAGACACTCAAAATGCGGCGTCCCAGGCGTTAGAAAAAATCACCCAAATGGTGCAGGTGATCGCGGTTACCACTGAATCCATTGGTAAACTAATCAGCTCTGTAAATCATGGCGCCCAAAAGAGTGAAGAATCTTCTCGAATGGTTTCTGAATTGGAGAAACAAGCGGACGAGATTGGAGAGGTGGTTCGTACGGTTGCCGGGATCGCCGATCAAACCAATCTATTAGCACTCAATGCCGCAATCGAGGCGGCAAGAGCCGGTGAGCATGGTCGAGGCTTTGCGGTTGTTGCCGATGAAGTGCGCAATCTGGCAGAAGGGGCCGAAAAATCGGCGAAAGAAATACAAGAGCTGATCAGTACTATTCAAACAGAAGTCAAGACGGTTGCGCAGGATATTCAAAAGGCAGGCCAGAAAGCCAAGGAAGAGGTCGAAAAAGGAGCAGAAATCAACAAAAACTTGGAAAAGATCCAACATGATATTCAAGAAATCACCTCCAACATCACCTCCATTGCCAATATGACACAAGAAATTAACATTGCAGTGGATGATTTTCGCAAAAAAACAGAAACGATTGCCCAGGGAGCCGAGGACACCGCAAGCGCTGCACACCAGGCTCTTAGCGCTACCGAAGAACAACGAAAAGCCATGCAAGATATTGAAGCGGCCACCGATGAGCTGGCGCAAATGGCTGAGGATTTAAAAGTAAATACGGATTCGGAAAAAACCAGTGAAACCTTAGCCGCGGCCTCTGAAGAGCTTTCAGCCACCATTCAACAGACGACAGCCGCTTCTCGACAAATCATGTTAGCCATTAAGGAAATCGCCAAAACTACCGACCTACAAGCTCAGGCAAGTGATGAGGCCAATGCGGCTTTAAGCCAAATTCATTCGAATGTCAAACTTATTGATGAAAAAACCAGGGCCTCTTCGGAATTCATCGATTCGTTCGGTCAATTTATCGAAAAAAACCACCAAACCATCACTCATCTGATTGATGGTATTCATGAAACATCGCAATCCAATAAAATATTGGTTGAGAAGGTCTTAAATCTGGAACAGCAGATTCGTCAAATTGATAAAATTGTGGACGCTATCTCAAATGTAGCCATGAAAACCGATATGCTGGCTGTCAATGGCGGCATCGAAGCTGCTCGAGCAGGTGAGTTTGGCAAAGGCTTTGCTGTTGTAGCTTCTGATATTCGGACCTTAGCAACAGACTCAGCGGAAAATGCTGAAACAATCAAAGATTTGGTGAGAAATATTCAGGATAAGGTCCAAATCGTGGCTAATGAAATTCAACAGGTTCGGCAAGCCGCTGAAGTTCAAGTCGATATGGCAAAAGAATCTTCCGAAAGCCTGACAAAGCTATCTACACAAGTACGAGCTATTCAAAATAGCTCGAAGGTCATTTTAGAAAATGTGGAAAAGACCCTGATTTCCGTTCAGGAAGCCCAAAATAGTATGGAACAAATTGCGGCGGCAGCACAAGAATCGGCAAGCGCTTGCCAACAAGCATCTACCTCTGCGCAGGAACAATCACGAGGGATGCAAGAATTGGCTCAAGCAGCAGAAGAGATCGCCGCATTAGCAGATGAAATTCAAAATCTTTAGTTCATTTTCTCCCCAGGAGGAAATGCATGTTAATTGATAACGCTAAAGTATTCAATCAGCTCGTCGCCTTTAAATTGGGTGACGAAGAGTTCGGCATCCCAATCCAGTCCGTTCAGGAGATTGTTCGGCCACCGTTGGTGACGCGTGTTCCATATGCTCCAGGATTTATTGAAGGGATTGCCAATTTGCGGGGGGATATCCTTCCCATTCTGAGCCTGAGAAATCGATTGGGGATGCCTTATCGGGAGATCGATAGCAACACCCGAATTGTGGTGCTGAAAACCAAACAGGCCACTACTGGCATTATCGTCGATAGTGTATCCGAAGTCATACGAGTGGATCAGCAAGATATCGACCATAGTCTGGATGCTGACTCGCGTTCTACCATCGATACACGATTCTTAAAGTCAATTGCCAGACTTGAAAATGGGAAGCGGCTGGTGCTAGTCCTAAATGAAACGTCACTTCTCCCCCAATCTCAATCTATTGAGCGCGAAAATAAAATCCCCTTGGGGGTTGATAAAAATCCTTCTCAAGAACAACGCGTATCAACACAAGAACAATATGAACATCTGGTAGCGTTCTGGATTGGCAATGAAGAATATGCGATCGATATTTCCCGAGTCAAAGAGATCATTCGCGCTAATGAAATCACCGCGATTCCGGATTCGCCTGCTTACTTCCTGGGAGTTATTATGCTAAGGAATGAGCTCATTCCCATTATGGACATATGTAAGCGATTTGAATGCGGGCAATTCGGCACAATGGAAAGCCAAAGCTCCGATTCGCATGCCAATTTGGAACGCATCATTGTTGTCGATGCAAACGGTTCCACTGTAGGATTAAAAGTCAACAATGTATCAGAAGTATTGCGTATCAATAAAAATGATATTTCTCCTCCGCCTTTGACGCTATCCAAGTGGGAGCAGGAATACGTGAAAGGCATCGGTAAATTAAACCATGGCCATCGGTTAATCACCTTGTTGGATTTAAAATCTTTGTTAAGTCAGGATGACACAAAATTAGCTCAGCAATTTAATCCCAAAAAGCAACCGGATGGAGATCAAGCAATGGTTCAGGACTCTGCCCCCAATAGCGAAACCCAATTGGTTTGTTTTTATATTGAAGATGAAGAATTCGCTATTGACATTATGAAAGTTCAGGAGATCATTCGAATTCCACAAATCACCAAGATACCAAATGCACCTGCTTTTATTGAGGGGATTGTTAACCTGCGTGGCAATATTCTACCGGTTGTGGATGTGCGCACCCGCTTTGGCTTGCCCAAAAAGGGGCAATCCGATAACAACCGAATCGTCGTGGTTAATAATGGGAAAACAACCACCGGCTTAATTGTTGACTCGGTTTCTGAAGTATTGCGCATTTCCACGGATTGTATTGATGACCCGCCTGATATGATTCGGATTGGTGATAAAATCTATTTCGAGGGTATTGCCAATTTGGATAATGGCAAGCGCATAATCCTCTTAATTAATATTGAATCGCTTTTGTCCGAAGTCAAAATCGATTCGCTTGTGCCATCTCCTGAGCCAGAACTGGTCGCATAAACGAACAATAATGGTCTGTCACATAAAGAAAGATTGATTTACTTGTAGTCGGTCATACTCTGAAAACAAGTGGGGAAGCATAAATGGCATCCAAAATTCGAGTGCTAATTGCCGATGATTCGGCGCTAATGCGGCGGGAAATCAAAAGAATCATTGAAAGCGATCCAGAATTGGAAGTCATCGCAGTCACTCGTAACGGGAAAGAGGCGCTGGAAAAAACCATCGAATTGCAGCCCGATGTGGTCGCTCTGGACATCAACATGCCGGTTATGGACGGTCTTACAGCATTACAGATGATCATGATGCAGGCACCAACGCCGGTTGTAATGATTAGTTCTCTTACCCAAAAGGGCGCCCTCATCACTTATGAAGCCCTGGAATTAGGAGCCATCGATTTTATCGGCAAACCCGATGGAACCATCTCTCTAAATATCCATCGTGTTGCCGATGACATCCGTTTTAAAATTAAAGCCGCTGCCAAATCCAATCGACGACGGTTGCGTTATCAGCCAAAACGCGCAAGCCGTACATTGCCAGCAAGCCGAACTCGCACCAGTTCCCGCTCCTTAGAGCAGTTTGATAAATTAGTGGTCATTGGTCAATCAACAGGTGGCCCGGGCACCATTATGGATATTCTTCCCTTTCTACCTGAAAATTTTGAGGCGCCCATCTTGATCGTCCAGCACATGCCAGGCACTTTTACGCCTTCGTTTGCGGAACGTCTCGATAAGCATTCGAATATTCATGTAAAAGAGGCAGAAGGTGGGGATATCATTCGTCCAGGCTGGGGGTATTTGGCACCGGGAGATTTTCACATGACGATTGCCTCACGAGGTCTCGGCAATCAAGGGTTTATTATCAGGATAAGCAAAACGCCCTCGAATACATTGCACATGCCATCAGTGGATGTAACCATGAATTCAGTAGCCAAGTACCTTGGCAACCGGGCGATTGGTGTATTATTAACCGGCATGGGAGATGATGGGGCCGACGCCATGGTTAAAATACGGCAGGCTGGTGGACGTACCATTGCCGAGTCTGAAGAAACTGCGGTGGTTTTCGGCATGCCAAAAGAAGCCATCCGACGAGGTGGAGCAGAGTTTGTATTGCCATCGCACCAAATCGCACAGAAAATCATCGAGCTTGTACGATCCTGATAGATTAACATAGTAGGAGAAGAACCATGACATACAATTTGGATGAATTGGTAAAATTACTCGATCATCAGGACCCGGTGGAACGCCGGTATGCGGCCGAGGATCTGGGAGAACTTGCGGACCCCAAAGCGATACAGGCCCTAATTAAAGCCCTAGATGATCCTGATAAGTCCGTCAGGGAAGCGGCAGCAGATGCACTCATTGCTATTGGTGGCAAAGAAGTCGCCGAAGCGGTCATCCCATTATTGTATTCGGAGGTCGTGCATCAGAGAAATTATGCTACAGAAATTCTTTCCCAACTTGGCGATGAGGCAATCCCCTATCTACTCCAAGAGTGTTCATCACCTAATGTAGATGTTCGGAAATTCGTCATTGATATCCTTGGGCAAATAGGAGAGGTCCATCGTATTTCGGATTTATCCCAACTCATCAACCTCCTTAACGATAAAGACATCAATGTTGCAGCAGCCGCAGCAGAGGCATTGGGACGGATTAGCGATCCTTCTGTGGTTCCTATTTTAGCTCAACACTTATCGGGGCCTTCCTGGATGCAGTGCAATGTTATCCACGCCATCGCAGAAATTGGCGGTAAACAGGCCTCCGAAGTTTTAAAAAGCCTCGATCGAGATAAGCTATCTAAAGAGGCACAATATTACTATGATATGGCATTAAAACGGATTCAAGAAGGGACTGAAGAGGAGCCAAAGCATGACTTCGACGCTACAACTCAGCTCATCTGAATTAGATAAAATACGCCAATTAATATACCGGGAAAGCGGCATGCTGTTCCCAAACAAAAAGGATTATTTTCTTAAAAATCGCCTGGAGCAGCGTGCAAAGCATACCCAGTCAAAAACCTTTCAAGACTATTACCATCGGCTTTTGACCGACTCTACAGAATTGCAAAATTTTCTGGAAGAATTGACGGTCAATGAAACATATTTCTTTCGAGATTTTCCCCAGCTTAAGGGGTTTGCCGAAATTCTTTTGCCGAAATATCTCGAACAAAAACGAGCTAAGCAAGAGTATCACCTGCGTGTGTGGTCAGCGGCCTGTTCCACGGGTGAAGAACCTTATACTCTTGCCATCATTTTGAAGGAAATGATTGAAGACTTTGATAGATGGAATATCAAAATCCACGCAACGGATATCGATCGGCGTGTCTTAAAACGCGCAAGAATTGGTCTTTATAGTGACCGTTCCATGAAAGATACTCCAATAGCGTACCGAAAGAAATATTTTAAAAAGACGCCTGACGGATGGCAAATTCTGCCAACGGTTGCCAATTTGGTACAGTTTGAACAATTGAACCTTATTGATCGAATGGCAATGCGACGACGACGGAATTATGATTTCATATTTTGCCGAAATGTATTGATCTATTTTGATAATACCTCCCGAAAACGCGTCGTGATAGCCTTATATGATGCCCTTATTCCCGGCGGATACCTATTTTTAGGTCATGCAGAATCCGTAGGAAGAATTACTGCAGCCTTCAGTCTTGAAAGATATGGCGATTTTTTATGTTACAAGCGGCCTGAAGTATAAGGAGTAGCATCATGGGAAAAAACGTTTTACTGGTTGATGATTCGCAAATCGTCCTGAATTTGCATCGTTACATTTTAGAAGAAGCAGGATTCCGCTGTTCGCTGGCGGAAAATGGTTTCGTGGCTCTCGAACTTCTTGCACAGGATCATTTCGATCTTGTTGTCACCGACATTAATATGCCCAAAATGGACGGTTATGAACTAACCCGGAAAATTCGACAAATGGAAGGGTACGAAAAAGTGCCCATTATAATCATCTCCACAGAAAAGGAAGCCCAGGACAAGCAAAAGGGAATGGAAGCGGGAGCGAACGTTTATATCGTTAAACCTGCTGAACCTGAAGATTTAATCATGAATGCCAATATGCTGCTTGCAAATTCTGGAAACTGAAATCTTCAAGGAACGGAGGTTCCTGATGCCCAATAAGATTGAGTTGGACCCTTCTCTAGCAGAAGATTTTGTTACTGAAGCCGAAGAATATCTGGATAATATCGATCAGAAACTATTGGACCTTGAAAGCCAATTGGCCGATCGTGACTGTGTGGATGACATTTTCCGTGCTATCCATACAATTAAAGGCCTAGCCGGTTTCCTTGAATTGGAGTTGATTAGTGAACTTAGTCATAAATTGGAAACTTTGTTAGACGAAATCCGAAAGCAAAAAAGAGAAGCCACACAGGAAGTCATTGATCTGCTATTTCAAGGCATCGATCTCATAAGAAAACTCATCAGCGATGTTGAGCAAACTCTGTCGAAAGGAGAAACCGTCTATTCGGCAAGTACTCAGTTGGCGAATGAAACCGGTTTGTTATTAGATGATTTAGGAAGAATACTGGATGGGAGTAAACCAATGGCTGGCGAAAAAAAAGATAAAAATAAGAACTTGACCCATAGCGAAGATGCTCCTGCTCCTCAAAAGAAGGAGGCTGATGTTTCTTCAAAACCCTCTAAAAAGAAAACCAAAAGAAAAACAAAAACTAAACCGCCTGAAAGCAATGCCGGTTCTGAGCTAAATGCGGGCTCCAATAAAAAAACAGATCAACAATCCGCTTCGAGCGAATCTGAAAAACCTTCATTTGAAATCCCGAAAAAGCTTTACGATGATTTCCAGATAGAAGCCGAAGAACATCTGGATATCTGTGATCAGTCCTTAATTACACTGGATAAACATCGAGACAATCATGAAGCAATCAATAACCTTTTCCGAAGCATCCATACCATCAAAGGGAGCGCTTCCTATCTAGGATTGAAGAGCATATCCACATTCACCCATGCTCTGGAAGAGCTACTTGATATCATACGTGCTCAAGATTCGTTTCATTTGGCGGACGAATTAATGGATATATTTTTTGAGTCCATCGATTGCTTAAAAGGCATGATCCAGACGCCAAACGATCCAGATATTCTCCGACGAAGCCATGACCTTTTAAATAAAATTCTCGCGGAAAAGGAAAAGCTCCAGGAAGATAACGCTAGCAAGTTACTGCATGTCCAAGAGACACCAAAGAAAAATTCTCCCGAACACATCTTTATGGAGTCGGCTCGACAATTTGTTGAATCATATAAAAACTGTATTAATAAACTTAAAGAAGAGAATCCGCCCAATACCAACACTTTAGAAGTTCTGGAAAGGGTGATTTCTTCTTTGATTAGCAGTGCGACCTACATGGGATACGACCGGTTGCAAAAAATAGCAGAGCTTTCGCAAGAAACATTACAATCGTTAAAAGCAGGTGAGATTGCTTCCCCGCTTGCGGCGGTTCAGTTTCTTGAAGACAATTTAAAAGAAATCACTTCCTTTTTAAATGAAATAGAAAGAGGGGCTTCCAACAAGTCCTCGTCGGAACCCGTTGATTCCAAGGCTTCGGAAGAATCAACCAGTGAAACGACAGATCAGGCAGAATCGGCCTCTCAAGTAAGTGATGAAACGACTCCCACCAGTGAAACAGCAATATCATCGCCTCGCAAGGAATCGTTGGTCGAAGGCAATCGGGCAAAAGCGGCGGACAATACAAAATCGACAGCCTCGAACACTAAAACCATGCGTATTGATCAAAGATTGCTTGATGTTTTCATGAACCTGGTCGGTGAACTCATTGTAACCCGCAACGCTTTTGGACACGTGATCCGACATCTGGAGAATTATTCTCAAGACCGTGATAAGGCCATGAAAGACCTGCGCGCGGCTTCCCAATCTATCACGAGGATTTCAGAAGAAATGCAGCGTGTGGTCATGGACATGCGCATGGTGCCCATGCGCAATGTTTTCCAAAAATTCCCACGAATGGTGCGAGACCTTACCCGCAAGACCAATAAAATTATTGATCTTATTATCCAGGGAGAAGAAACCGAAATCGATAAAGGCATCGCGGAAGTAATTGGCGATCCATTGATTCATATCATCCGGAATGCCGTCGATCACGGTATCGAGCCGCCGGAGGTTCGCCGAAAGGCCGGCAAACCCGAAAAAGGTACCATTATCCTGCGGGCGGCCCACGAAGGGAACTATATCGTGATCGAAATTATTGACGACGGCAAAGGCCTGGATCCCAAGTTGATTCTTAATAAAGCCATTGAAAAAGGCCTAACCACTCCAGAAAAAGCCAAACATTTGAGTCAGGAGGAAATCTTTAATTTTATTTTTATGCCCGGATTCAGTACGGCTCAAAAAGTCACCGATATCTCCGGTCGTGGCGTGGGCATGGATGTGGTTCGAACGAATTTGCGGAAACTCAAAGGCAACATCCGTGTATCTTCAGAAGTGGGACAGGGCACGCACGTACGGCTGGAAGTGCCGCTCACTCTCGCCATTATCGAAGCGCTTTTGGTGGGAGTTGGCGACGATATCTTCGCTATTCCCATCGAAGCAGTGACTGAAACTGTCAAGCTGAAACGGGACGAGTTGCATTCCTTGATGGCCAAAAAGGCGTTCTCTCTGCGCGGCGAAGTCATCTGTGTGGAATTTTTGTCGCATCTACTCAACATCCCTTCAAAAGGCTATAATGATATAACGAATCGTAGCGACATTCCAATTTTGATTATTCAAGCCGGTGGCGAGCGCCTTGGGTTGGCCGTGGATGAAATGTACCGCCAGGAAGAAATTGTGGTAAAGCCCTTGGCGGATTATCTCGCCGACCTGCCCGGCCTGGCCGGCGCATCCATCTTCGGCGATGGCAAGGCCATTTTAATTCTCGATCCGGAAGAGCTGATTTCCATGGTCACGGACAGTATGGCCGCTTAAGGCTTCATAAAGGCTTTTACCAGGTGCAAAATCTAACATCCGAGGCGAGAGGATCCATTGATTGCAGAAGCAATTTCGATGTTTTTTAACCCAATGTAGGGCTTCAAAACGTGGCCCACTCTGCCGGATTCTACCCCTGGCAGAGTATCTGTGTCACATTTACGGTTCAAATCATTATCCTCCTATGCTTTAATCCTCTCGCCAAGGTTTAAAGTAGCCTTAGCAACCATCAGGTCATTAGCAATATGCAGCCAGTTTCCGATTCGCAATGGACGTTCATTCCCAAAAGTCCACTCGAATCAATATCGGCTTAAAACTATTTTCGGTTTGATCTGGATGCCTTCACAGGGGGGATAATATCGGAAACAGCTCTATCAGACCTCCTTCAACCATGCAGATGTTTTCATTCATCCAAATCCCAGCCGCGCCAGGCTTATGCGGTTGAAAACATAATGACGGAGCACCTCGCATGCCCCTTTGGGGCCGGCCTCGCCGCAATTGCCTTGCTTTTCAGTGGCACAACCGCTATTTTATCGATGCTCCATAATTCACTTTTCGGTAGGCAACCAACTTTCATGAAAATACCGATGCGGCATTTCCAGTCTGGAGTCTGTTTTTTATTTTTGCTCGCCGCCTGCAACCGCCTGCCCAACGATGCGGATTTTCCAGCCCCTCCAAACCAGTTTCAGCGCGGCATGAATCTGGCCTGCTGGGGCGAGGATTGTTTCCGTAGCCCCGCGCTGCACGAAAGCCTGGTGCGGTTACACAATAACGGCGTTCGCTGGATGTCGCTGGTCTTCACCGTGTTCCAAAACACGGCGAAGGATAGCTACCTGCAGCTGCCTTCCGAAGCCGGGCTGGCCACGGCGCTGCGCAACGCGGTTCGCATGGCGCAGGGGCATGATATCCGCATCACTTTAAAACCGCACGTGGACGTGCGTGACGGCTCCTGGCGCGGCAGCATCCGCCCGGATGACACCCAGCGCTGGTTCAAACAGTACACGGATTTCATCATCACTCTGGCGCGACTGGCGGAAGGCTGGCAAATTCCGCAACTGGTTGTTGGCACGGAGCTGGTTGGCCTGTCAGGCCGGGATACCGACTGGCGGCGGATCATCCGCGAGGTGCGCCGCGTGTACTCAGGGAAATTGCTGTATGCCGCAAGCTGGAACGAATATGAGGCCGTCAGTTTCTGGGATGCGCTCGATTACATCGGCATCAATGCGTTTTTCCCGCTAACCAATCGCCGCAATCCGGAGTTAATTGACCTGCTGGCTGGCTGGGAATACTGGCTCAGCCGACTTTCGGTGTGGCAGCGGCGTATGGGCATGCCGGTGATTTTTACCGAAATCGGTTACACCGGGCGCGATGGCACCAACATGCATCCGTACCGATATGACACCACGGCCGATATCGATCTACAGGAGCAGGCGGATTGCTACCGCGCCGCGCTGCAAACCTTCCCGAAAATCAACTGGTTAGCCGGGGCGTATTGGTGGTATTGGCCGGTTCGTCTGGCGGACAACGCCGGCATGCAGAGCTATGTGCCCTACGCCAAGCCCGCCGAAACCATCTTGCGCCAGGCCTGGCGGGAGGGCCGCCGGTGAAAAAGCTCGTTGTCTGCTTCATGCTCGCGCTTCCGCTGGTGGCCACGGCTCAGTCCGATAGCGTGCGCTTCGAAATATCCTTTTCGGCCATGGCCACGCTGTCCGATGGCACCCTGGAATCCAGCCTGTTCGTGCGCGCCAGCCGGCCGCTCTGGCGGACGCTGTCGCCAGAGCTCAGCCTCGGCGTGGACCACCGACGAAAAACCGCCTCATTTGTTTACACCCTGGCGTTGCGCATGGACTGGCCGCAACCCGGCTGGACGCCCTTTGCGCTTGCCGGCTTAGGCGCCGAATCGCTCATCGTCGGGCCGTTTCTCACCACCCGGCCGCTTTTCCCCCTCGGCGCCGGCGCGCTCTTTCCTATCGTGGCCGGCGGTTTCATCCGCGTGGAATACCAACTGCAGCACGTCCGCGCGCTTGCATATCCGTTCAATCGGCATTATTTTTTAATCGGTATTCAATTGCGCTGGTAAAAATGAGTCATCGACATATCATACTCGGCACCGCGGGGCACATCGATCACGGCAAAACGGCGCTGGTGAAAGCGCTCACCGGCGTGGATACCGACCGCCTCAAAGAAGAAAAAGCCCGCGGCCTCACCATCGACCTCGGTTTTGCCCATCTGGGAGATCAGGCCACCATCATTGACGTGCCCGGACACGAGAAGTTCATCAAAAACATGGTGGCCGGCGTATCCACCATCGATCTGGTGCTGTTCGTCGTGGCCGCGGACGACGGCGTGATGCCGCAAACCCGGGAGCATTTCGATATCCTCAATCTGCTGCAAGTCAAAAGCGGCATCATCGTCATCACCAAAAAGGATCTGGTGGATGACGACTGGCTGGAACTGGTGAAGGAAGACGTGCGCCAGCTTGTGCGCGGCAGTTTTCTGGAGTCGGCCCCGATCATCGCCGTTTCGTCCGTCACCGGCGAGAATATTGACGTTTTGAAACGCATGATCCAGGAGCATGTTGCGCAGCTTTCGCCCCGTCCGGATCGCGGCATTTTCTGGATGCCGGTGGATCGCAGCTTCGTGATGAAAGGCTTCGGCACGGTGGTTACCGGCTCGGTGCTGTCGGGCTCGGTGCGCACCGGCGACGAGGTGGAGCAACTGCCGCAGGGCCGACGCCTGCGCGTGCGCGGTCTGCAAAAACACGGCAAGCCCGTGGGACAGGTGCAGGTCGGCGACCGGGCGGCCATCAACCTGCAGGGCATTGCACGCGAGGACATAGAGCGCGGGCACGTGCTGGCCTCGCCGGGGTACTTCTCCGCCACCCGCCACCTGCAAGGCAAGCTTCGACTGCTGCCCGGCGCGCGACCACTCATCAGCAATGCGCGCATCCGCCTGCATCTGGGCACGGCCGAAATCATCGCCCGGGTGCGGCCTATCGGTGTGCGCAGCATCGAACCCGGACAGGAAGCGTATGTGCATTTTACGCTGGAAAAAGACGCCGCGGCCCGCCGGCTCGATCCGTTCGTCATCCGCCAGTATTCGCCACCGCACACCATTGGCGGCGGCGTAATTTTAGACGCCAATCCACCGCCCTATCGCCGCAAGGATCCCACCCTACTGGAACGGCTGCAGAGTCTGGAAAAAGAAGACCCCGAGGAGCTGGTGCGCGAGCAACTGTTCGCCGCCGCAGCCGGGTTGATGACCGAGGAGCAACTGGCGAGCCGCACCGGCATGGCGCGGGAAACGGTCCGCGACATTTTGCGCCAATTGCGCGAACGCGATGAGATCATCGCTATTGGCAAAAAAAACGTGGTTCACCGGCAGCGGCTCGAGCAGGAGCTGCAAACGCTTTGCGACCGGCTGGCCGAGTTTCACCAGCAGCACCCGACGCGAATCGGGCTGCGCAAGGCCGAACTCGGCCACCTGCTTTCAGCCAATTTGTCTCCGCTGCTGCTGGACACGCTCATCGAAACCGGCAAGACCCGGGGCCGGCTCCGCGAAGACGGCGGCTATATCGCCCTGGCCGGGCATGAAATCCGGCTGTCGCCCGAACAGCAACAATTGAAGGAAGCGTTAGCGCGGCTGTTGCAGGAACAGGCGTTTGCGCCGGAATCGCCGGAAGCGCTGGCGGCCCGGCTGAAGGCACCGGCCGAAGAGGTGGAAACTTTGTTGGAGGTGCTGGTACTCGAAGGTCAGGTGGTGCGCCTGGACGAGGGCATTTTCATGCACCGCGATCGCGTGCAGCAGGCAGAGCGGGCGCTGATTACGCACCTCAAACAGTTTGGCCAGATTACCGTCCCCGAATTTAAAAAACTCATTGAGGGTGCCAGCCGCAAATACGCCATTCCCCTGCTCAATTATTTCGATGCGCGGGAAATCACTTTGCGCGAGGGCGATGTGCGTCATCCCGGCGCCGCACTGAATTTTTGATATCTACGATTGCGACCATGGCTCAATTGAATCTGGTCATCGATGCCGCCATTCCCCATGCGGCTGAGGCGTTTTCGGAGTTCGGCAGGGTGCACCTGTTGCCCGGCGATCACATCGATCGAGCCGCCTTGCAGCGCGCCGACGTGCTGATTGTCCGCTCCGTCACGCGGGTGAATGCCGCTCTGCTCGAAACCACGCCGGTACGCTTCGTTGGTAGCGCCACCATTGGCACCGATCACATTGATGTGGCCTATCTCAAGGCGCGGGGCATCGCCTTTGCCAACGCGGCCGGCTGCAACGCCGACGCCGTGGCCGAATATGTGATCACCGCCATCGTGGAGGTGTTGCACCGCCGCGGCGCAGAGCTGACGCAGCAGAGCGTCGGCATCGTGGGCGTGGGTAACATTGGCGGCCGGGTGGCGCGCCTGGCCGCTGCGCTGGGCATGCGCGTGCTGAAAAACGACCCACCGCTGCAGCGCGCCACTGGTAGCACGGAGTACCTGCCATTGCAAACCGTCCTCGGCGCCGATATCGTTACCCTGCACGTGCCACTGCATCGCTCCGGCCCGGATGCCACGGTCCATTTACTCAACGGCGAACGGCTACAGGCGCTTCAACCGCACAGCCTGCTCATCAACACCGCGCGCGGCCCGGTCATTGATAATTCAGCGTTGCGGACCCGGCTTCAATCCGGCAATGGGCCGGACACGGTGCTGGATGTGTGGGAGCACGAGCCGGCGCCCGATCCCGAACTGGTGCGCCGGGTGTCCATCGGCACGCCGCACATTGCCGGCTATTCGCTGGAAGGCAAAGCCCGCGCCACGCAAATGGTTTATGAGGCGCTCTGCCGGCATCTCGGGCGACCGGCCATCTGGCAGCCAGTCCTGCCGCCAGTGCCGAAATCGCATATTGTGCTGGATAGCTCCCTGCCGCCGGTTGCGGCCCTGCATACTCTGCTGCGCCACGTTTACGACATCTGGCAGGATGACCACCGCCTGCGCGAGATGCTGAAACTGCCCCCGCAGAATCGTGCTGAGTACTTCGAACGTTTGCGCCGCACTTATCCCCTGCGCCGGGAATTCAGCAACTTCACCGTGCGATTGCAACCACACGGTGAAGCCCTAGCCCGCATGCTCCGCGCGTTACGGTTTCAAGTGGTAGAATATCAGAACAACCAGCACACCCACCCTATCGGAGAGTAGTTTGCGGTAGTTTTCATAGATATTCTCTTGCAGTTATCACAACCGGTTTCTTGTACATCAAAGCACCAAAAGTCCGGCCCGTCACAGCTTGACCGCAAGTTATCCTTTATTTGGCTCCGTCCTTCGGACCTCTAAATTCATAGAATATGTCTGAAGTCACCCCTCCTCAATTGAATTGCCTACTTTTCGATAACAACGCCGCAAATAGTCTCCCACCGCAAATAAAACGCTTCCCTTGCAACCTCCAAAAACCGTTTTATTATTTCGCCAGGGTCATTTTTCTCACTTGCTGAAACGGTCCGGCCGTGAGCTTATAAAAATAGATGCCGCTGTTCAGGTTCTTGCCCTCAAAAATCACCATATGTTCACCGGCGGCCAACTTCTCATTAATCAAGGTGGCCACTTCTCTTCCCAGAACATCGTACACCTTTAACGTCACAAATTCCGCTTTTGGTAACAAAAACCGGATGCTGGTTGCTGGATTGAAAGGATTTGGATAGTTTTGGGCCAGCTCGAACGACAGAGGTTGGCCGGTGTTGTCGACGGCGGTGGTCCTTTCTTCCTCGATCAGCACCGGAAAACCGCTCAATTGCAGCAAAGCGGAGCCGCCGATCGAAGAGAGAGTCTGTACCTCAAAAGTCGCCCTCTCTCCATCATCGGAAATGGAAACCGGCACCACGGTCGTGACCTTGATTTGAGTGGCGTTGATATGGTTGAGGGTATACGTTTGGTTGTCGGGGCTCCAGGCCACCCAGCGGCGGGTGCCATCCGGCCAGTCGAATTGCACCACCCAGACGCCATCGCCGCCGGTGGTGTTATCATCGGTCACCTCTCCGAACGAAAGAGCCCGGGCACTGGCAAACCCCTCCAGTTTCTCGGTCAGCAACTGATAGGAGAAAAAGGATTTCTTTTTTTCTCCAGCGGCAGAGAGAATGCCAAATTCCCGCCAGCTACTGCTACCGCCGCTGCTCCACATGCTATGCCAGAAATACACTTCCAGCCCTTTCGCAAACAGCACCGCCGGCCGCCGCCAGACATCCGCAGCCTGCTCATCGATGGAGCTGTACGGCGGCGTGATGTCGGTGGAAGGATCCGAGGAAATGCTCGATTCCGTGCACCAGAGGGGAACAGCGTCAAGACCGTACTGGGTCAAAAGCGCTTTCAAAGAATCATAATGCACGGGAAGAGTCCACCAGGAATTGTAATCGTGGTAGCTGAGGATGTCAAACGAGCCGGCGCCCCCCGACTCGAGAAAGCGGCGCAGCCAATCGACAGAATTGCCCATGGGCAGGCCATACGTTCCCAGTAACCCGGGCTGCAAAACCTGCGCTTCTGGATCGACTTCTTTGATCCAGCGGTAATTGAGGTGCATGAATTCCACCAGTTCATGCATGGGCAATCCGAGGGGACGGTCGGGGTGGCCCGCCAGCTCGTTGGAAATCTCCCAATATTTGACCCGCGATTGATACCGCTGAACCACCGTCTGCACATAATCTTTGGCAGCGGTGCTATCCCGGGCCGTCTGCCAGCCACACCCGGGATCATTGCAGGCGATCCAGGGCACCTGCAACCCCACCGTGTCTCGGTCTCCTGCAGGACCGTATAGCATGGGAATGGCCAGAATGCCATAGGAATTATTAATACTGGAATCGGGATACACAAAATTCCACGCATTGTCGGTGGGCTCCACGTTCCCCCAGTACACGTCAGAAAAAATCAGATAGCGCATGGCCGGAGCCCCGGACTGGCTCAGCAAACTCAAATAAGTGGATAGCGAGGCCGTTTCCAGACCGCTGAAGGGGAAATTGATCCCCAGGCGCATGGGCGGCTGCTGGCTGCTGGCACTTTCGTTCTGAACTTCAAAAATACGAATCGTGCCATCGCCAAAACCGGCGACAATGTACTGACCATCGTCGGAAACCGCTACCGTAATCACCCCGCGATGGTTGTGCTCATAGGAATAGGTATATGCGATCTCGCCAGTATCTCGCAGGTCGGGATAACGAACCTGCCAGAGTAATGAGCCGTTCCGATCGAAGAGCAACAAATAGCCGTCCCGGCCGGGCTCGCCCACCACGCCCACGGCAATAAAATTACCATCGGGGGTGATATCGAGCGCGTTGTGTCCCAACGATGTACCGGGCAGGCGGCGCTGCCAGAGGAGATTCCCCAGGCCATCATACGCTTCGACCCAACCCCCAACCGTGCCGATGACGATCCGATTGCCGTCATTCGAAAGGCTATTTGAGGAAGCAGAGATTACCCCGCTACCCACTCGCCGTCGCCAGCGCAGTTGGCCGTTTGCATCAAAGCTGAACAATTCCCGACTTTTTCCAGCGAGATAGGTGTTATAATCGCGGTCGATTTCCAGCACCATGGGAAACTCGCCAATGCTGGTCTGCCACAGCGGTGCGCCACTCCGCGTCAGCATAATGATGAGCCCGCCACTAAACCCCGCCACAACGCGCTCGCCATCTTCACCCCACCGGGCGTGGCGCAACCACCGCCTCTCACCTGCCAGCTTATAACTCCATAGCACCTGCCCCGAATTGACATCAAGAAGCGCCGCATCGGCATTTCCGAATGGGCCGGTAAGCACAGAACCCCCATCTGGATGGAAACGCACGGTTCGATTCATATTGCCGGAATCGAGTTGCCAGCGTACATTACCATCGCTTCCAACCAGATAGACATTTCGATCATGTGAGCCGGCGGCGATATCACCTTTGCTCGAGACATCGAACCCCCAGCATTCGTCTCCCGTTTGCACACGCCACAGTTCCTGCCCGGTGCGATCGACCGCAATGATATGGCCAGGAAGTCGCAATTCAGGGGGATGCCGCCCCTGAACCGCATAGAAGCGTTCGAAATTGCCATCGGGAAACAACCAGAAATAGCCATGCGGAGTGCCAGTGCGGCTTTCGCCGATAAGGTTGTATTGACGTACCGTGACTTTGTCTAAGGTGAAATCCACCGTTACAGTGCTATTTGTTGCCGGCTCGATGCCTCCCCGAAACCCCAGGGAATAGCCATCGGGCGCCACAGTGACGGCATATCCCAGACTCTGGTATGGAAGGGGGCGGTTTCCCAGGGCTTGCTGTATCTCCTCGACCGATGGCACTGGAATGGCATATCGGCCCTGCGCATCGGTGCGGCCACGAAAATCATTGGCCGGGTTGATCAACATATATGCGGTTACCTCCTGATTGGCCAGCGGCGTGCCGTCCGCGGTGGTCACGCGGCCTTCTATCGTTGCATTGAACGAAAGCGGCGTCTGCAAAGGTGCATGTGAAACTTGAATCTCAACACCAGCGGTTTCCCCGGTTTCCACCAGTTTGAACGAGAACCTCAAGCTGCCGCTGCCCGGGCGACCAGGCGCCAACATGTATTCGAAAGTTGCTGTGCCCCCTGGTGCAATCTTTGTTGGGAACGGATTGAGCTCAAAGAAATGCTGAACCCAGGAGGGTACGACGATATCCCGCGCCAGCGGCGCCTGGATGGTTACCGTATCACTGCCGGTATTGCGCGCCTGAATATAAATATTGGTCGAATTTTCAAGGTTGATGGTGACAGGGCTAACCGTTTCCAGCACCACAACCCCAAGAGAGCTGGAAACGGTCCCGCCGGCAGCCTGCGGCGAAACACTCTGGAGGGCTTGAAAGGATTCCGAAGCGCCAGCAAAAGAACCGGTAGACGCGGAGGCGTTTCCGTTCACTTTGACGCCGAGAAGGACAACCCCGAGTATCACGGAGTACACCAATCGAAAACCGTATTGTAGCATTCACCCATCTCCTTTCAAAAAGAAACCAACCATTAAGCATGCATCATTGCATAGGGCCATGAGTGACAAGGAATCGAGTCCACGGTTTAAAAGCTACCAGCGACCAACAGCGAAATCAGGAAACACTTTTTAATGAATCGATTCCTCATGAAAGAACTAAATCTCATTACTCAAGCCAATGCGTAAATATCCTACATTAAACAACACATTCCTAATGGTACAATTAGAGCAACTAAAGAGAAGCTTTCTTGATTTTTGGCCAGATGGCACTTTAATTTTACTAATCGACAATATTTCTAAAAAAACATTTTAAATTTTTATAAAAGTTTAGTGTTCGGATGGGGAAAGACAAAAACGCTTCCGGTCGATTCCAACGGCTGTATGGAAACAAATCTCCAACGGCTATCCTTTTAGAAGAATATCCACTCAAAACCATTATTGCGATCCCTTCAAACCCAATTCCTTGGTCTTTGGTTCGGCCATATGGTCAATATGCTTCCACCCGCACTCTTAAGCCTGTATGAACGGCAAAAGCTAAAGGAAAGCAGGGGATTGCCCGGAGGAGCTTCGGATTTTTTGAGGCTACAACTTTGTATGCAACCGGATCGGGTGGCTTTGAACGCAATTAGTCAAAGGCTGGCTTTTACGTGCCTGCCACTTTAAACCGCCTTCATGAAATGCAATCATATCACGCGAAAATCTTCTCATAAACGGTATTTGAGGATTGTTGCTTTGCTCCGCTCATTGCCCTCGATTAAACGCTCTTCTCCGGAATCAACCGTTTTTTGAAACGAATTTCCTGATTTCTTGCATCGGGGAGTGGTAGAGTGGTAGGTCGTATTGTTCATAGGGAGACGGTATCTTCACTTTTGGCCGCGTTCACCAAATTTTGCTTGCCTCCATACTCCAATTCTTTATACTTTTCTTAGTTGCCCAGAGTAGCGATTCAGTCTTCTGTAGTTAGAAGAGATGATACCGTTTCTTTACCAGCATAACCTTGTTGCATTGAGGGAAGGGAGTCCAAGAGACCATTTTTTATAAAAACTAAGCATAAAGGGAGTGAAAAAGAGTCGCAGAGTTCGTTTTAAATACTGGCACGAAAAATTATGTCCAAGCCCATTGATTGATTTGGAATAGCATTTATTGGCGGGTACCTTTGTTAACGCAACTCGACCAAAATATCGTTTTTTTTTCGGGAGCGCATGCATGCCTGGTGGCGGCCGCGGACTTCAAATCCGTTGTGTCCTGACGTTCGTCAGGGCAGGTGGGTTCGATTCCCACACGCTCCCGCTAGGGTTACACTGCACAATGTTCCCCTTTTTCAAATTGTAGCGTCATCTCTGGCAGCAGCGTTCTGCGCCCGAACGCGGAAGCAACGATGTTGTATGGCAATTTGAAAAAAAGGGGAAAGCCGATAAACGCATTTTTTCTATGCCTGATACACTCCCGATCCCCAAGACCAAACTGATGCCACCGCAGGCGGTGGAAAGGGTGTTGCCGCGGCCGCATCTGGTATCCCGTATCACCCGGGCTTTGCGCACCTGCCGACTCACCTTGCTTTCCGCACCCGCCGGTTCTGGCAAAACCACCCTGGCGCTACAGGCCATCCGGCAATTGCAAAAGGTCCCCGTTGCCTGGCTGCGCCTCAGCGAAGACGAGAACGATTTGCAGGCCTTTCTCAGCGCCGTGATCGCCGCCTGGGACATGGGTCTGCCCCGGGGACTCGCGCTCAGCAAAGCGCATTTCAACAGCATTGCAGAAAAAGCCTCGGAAGCGCACCCCCTGCTGGCCAGCCTACTCAACGAGCTGATCGCCACCAAACTTCCACAACTCGTGCTGGTGCTGGACGATTACCATGTCATTCAGAACGAGGCCGTTCATCAGGCGTTGATCTACCTCCTGGACCATGCACCGCCGGACCTGCATATGCTGATCACCTCGCGGGTGAATCCGCCGCTTCCCATCGCACGGCTCCGTCTAATCAATCAGCTCACCGAAATCCATCTGACCGATCTGAAATTTGATGCGCAAGAAATCCGAACGTATTTCCAAAAACTCTGGCAGATCGAACTTACCCCCGCGGAAGAAGCGCTCGTTTGCGAACGGACCGACGGCTGGGTGGCCTCGCTGCATCTCCTGGGCCTGACTTTAAAGCAATTGGATGACCCGCGCCAGCAGCACGCTTTTCTTTCCAGATTCACCGGCTCAAACCGCCTGATTTATCAATTGCTCGCGGAAGAAGTGCTGGACCATCAACCGCATGAGCTGCGAATGTTTCTGCTGGAAACCTCCATTCTTTTGGAACTGAGCCCCCAGCTCTGCCGCGCGGTGACGGGCAACCCAAAGGCTGCAGAACTCCTGCAAGAAGCCTACCGCCGCAACCTTTTCCTCACTGCGCTGGAAAACCGGGCCGCCTATCGGTATCATGATCTGTTTGCCGATTTTTGCAACACCAGTTGACTCAGAACTACCCCGGGCGTGTGCCTGAATCGCACGTGCGCGCGGCACAGGCGCATACAGAGCCAGCGCAAAAAATCCGTCATTATCTCGCGGCCCAGCAATGGGAAGAGGCCGCCAGCATCCTGGAAGAGGAAGGGCAAATGCTGCTGGCGCACGGCCATATCCAACTATTGCAGCGCTGGCTTGCCGCTCTGCCCGCGGCCCAGGTGCAGCAACATCCCCTTTTGCTGTACCTGCAGGGAACATGCGCCATTCAACTGGGCGATCTCACCAGCGCCGAACAGTCGCTACAGCAAGCATTGGCCGGCTTTCGCGATCGGCCCAACGAGGCGGCTCAGGGACAGACCCTGCTCATGCTGGCCAACCTCACTTCGGCACAGCATGATCAGCAAAAAACCCTTGCTTACCTGGGACAGGCCCTCACCAAGCCGTTAACGCCACCTCAGCAGGTTCAGGCACACATCACCTCCGCCTGGATGCATGTCTATACCGGCAGGCTCAATGACCAGGGGCAGGCAGATATTGTGAAGGCCATGCGCATCACCAAAATGAGTGGCGTCCCGATCGCTTACAATATTTTAGGGCACCAACTGCGCGCCCCCCTTCTGTTCAGCCAGCTTGGCCCGACCATCTTCGAGCAGTACTGCAAAGAAGCGATGAATCGTTTCGGGGAGATCGCCACCCCGGCCAGCGTCGGGGCGCTGTACCTGTGGAGTGTAATTCTCTGCCTCAAAGGAAAAATTGAAGAGGCACGGGAAATGCGCCACCGCGCCCAGCAGTTAAACCAGCAATTGGGCCAATTGGTGTACGTGACCATCGGCCTGGATATGACCGAACTCTGGGATAGGCTCATTTTCAATCAGCTCAGGCGGTTTAGCGATTACTGGAACGCGCGGCTTCCGTTTTACGAACAAACTGAAGGGCCACGACAGTGGCTCATTTGTTTTTTGTTTTTGCGCGGATTGCAGCTCTATCTGAATGGGCACTTTGAACAAAGCGAGCAAATCCTGGAATACATGCACCACGAGCTTCTGCCCGACGATTTGCCCGAAAACACCATCGCGATGGAAACCCTGACCGGCATGCTGCGGTTGCATCACCACCAATGGGCGGAAGCGGAAGAGGTACTGCAGCGGGCCACGGAGCGTCTTGAACAGGCACCGCATGGCCTTTTATTTGCCAATCCATGCATATGGCTGGCGCAGTTATATTTCCTGCAGGGCTGCGAGCGCCAGGCCCGCACGGCCATGGAAACGCTGTTTTCCCTCTACCGCATGAAAGAGATCGGCGGCATTCTGCTCCGGGAAGGGACCATTGCAGGGCCATTGCTGGAGCTGATCGATCATCTGCCGGAAGCGCGGCGCGCCTGGCGGATCTGGAGCCGGTTCTATTCTCACCGATCAGTGCCCATCCCGCAATCCCCCGAGGTACTAACCCCGCGGGAAATGGAGGTCCTCCGGCTGATGGCCCGCGGGGCCCGGAATCAGGAGATCGCCGAAGCACTGTTCATTACGGTGCGCACCGTCAAAGCGCACGTTTCCCGTATATTGGCCAAGATGGATGTCCATTCCCGCACGCAGGCCGTCACCA
>JAUZRQ010000104.1 GCA_030950365.1 Candidatus Zhuqueibacterota bacterium
AAGCCGGCGAAAAATCAAACGCCCTGGGGATTCCTGGCGAAGCTTCCACCGGCAGCACCCGGTCCTCAAACACAAAAATCGTACTATCTTCAGCAAATCCAGTGAAGCCACCGTTAGCCACGAACACCCGGTTGCCCACCACCAGAATGTCTTCCGGTTTCTGGCCCACCGGCGTTACCTTTGTCACTTTCAGTGTGTTCAGATCAAAAGCGCGGACATCATTATTAAACGTGCTCACCAGTCCCGAACCACCGGGGATGACGACCACCTGGCGTGGGCCATTATAGCCGCTGGTGCCCACCTGAACCTGCCCGCCGTAGGATTGTGAAAGTAGGTCCAAAACTTCAACCGTGTGACTGCCGTTGACCGCGACATAGATTCGGCCGTCGGCGATGACGCCGCCATTAGCGGTATCCCCCAATTTTTTACCGGCAACGGGTTCGAAAATTTCCTCCCCCAGATCAAGTAGTGATAGCGATGCGTTGTCGCCACCAAAAGCGCCTTCATTCAGCACATAAAACCGGGTGGTACCAGGAACCGGACCTTCGGAAAACGCCACATCTTTCGCTCCAATTCCCATGCTGAACCGGTGCAGAATCTGCCCGCTCAGCACATCAACGAACATCAACTCATTGCTACCAAAGCCGGTGGACACCATCAGCAGCGGCGGATTATGATCATCCCATACCGACAGGTGATAGACCTGCCCCCCCGTCTCCGGAGTTATGGCCAGCATCGTGTCCTTGTCAATCCAGATGGAATCTTCTCCCACCTCAAACCGACTGATCCGGAGGGGATCCATTTGCACCAGATACAAATGCGTTACCGGGCCCTGCCCGAGATTGTACCACGCCACCGCGCCGACTCCGGCAAATCCCGTCAGCGACATCTGGGAAACCACGTTGCCCGTGTTTTCATCGATCATGGTAATCCGGCCCGGTACTTCCCCGGCGTTTGCCTGCAGCACGCCATCGAAGTTTTTATCCCGGCCTTCCGAGACAGCGATAATCGTGCCGGAGTACGGTCTCAAAAGCTGTGTGGTGCGGATGCCGGTAACCAGCGTGTCGATGATGGTCCGCTTTTTCCAGTCGATAATAAAGACCGTGGAATCTTCCGAAAAACCGGTAAAGCCGCCATTGGCCACAAATAAAAAAGAATCGTTTACAATGAGTGCTTCGGGCTTCTGACCGACAGCAAGACTATCGGTAATTTTGTAGGTGGCCATATCGAAGAAACGCAGATCGTTATTGAATGTGGACACCACGCCTGTAGAATCGTTGGGGAGGAAGGCCACCTGCCGCGGGCCATTGTAGCCGCTGGTGCCCACATTGATGGTGCCCAAAGGCTGAAAAGAGTTCGCATCCACCACCTCAATTCGGTGGCTACCGTTTAGCACTATAAAAAGCCGTCCGTCCCCAAAAGCCTTCATGCTATTGGCCGTATTGCCTAGCGGTCTGCCGGCGGTATGGGCAAACAGCTTTGGTTGGTAGCGAAAATAGCTCATGCTGGCATTGTTCTTGCCAAAGGCGCCTTCATTGATGACGAAAGCCACCCGGCCGCCATATCCATCCAGGGGGTCGGCAAACAGCACATCGCTGGCGCCGAAGCCGGCAGTCATGCGGTGCATGAGCGTGCCATCCGGGCCGAACACCAGCACTTCGCCCGGCTTATCGAAACCGCCGGTGCCTACGTACATCCAGCCGGTTTGCGGATCCACGCTGACCTCATAAAACTGAACGCCTTTGTTCGGATCAGCCATAATAAGGGTATCGGCGATGGTTGCCAGGGTGCGCGTATTGAAACTGGACAGCCGGAGCGGCTGGCGTTGCACCACATAACCCGTGTCGCCATGCACGGCCAGATTGGATAAAAACCCATCGAACTCCCGCCGTACCAGTACCTGGCGCGTATCCGGATCGATACGGAAAAGTGCGCCTGGGACCTCCCCATTATCTGCCTGCAGCTCACCGTCAAAATTGCTATCCCGGCCCTCGGAGAGGGCAATGATCTTGCCTTCGCCATCCAGCGCCAAATTGACGGTCCGAATGCCGACTCGGATCGTGTCGGGCTTTTGAGCCAATACCGATCCGCTAACCAGAAGAGTCAAAATCAAGCCTGGTAGAAGAAAGCGCTTCATGGTCACCTCCTTAAAAAGGGATCACTTATGGAATGGGACAAGGGTTCCCGGATTTATTTTTGTGTCAAAACGAAATTTCTCCTGGCCAGAAAAATCAAATACCACTACTTCGCCATTGGTGGTGAAATTGCGGGCATTCGCCACCAGTAGTTCCCCACGGCTTTCATCCAGTGCGATGGCGTAGAGCCAGCCACTGGCGTCAATATGCGTTTTGGGGATGAACCGGGCATTGACGACCCGGCGCGATTGCCAGTCGAATTGCACCACGGCGCTGTCGGTCAGCACAAACCCCAGACCATGCCGGGCGAGCACGAACTCGGCCGGATGGTCGTCAATTTGAATGGTGTCGATCACGGCCATCAGCACCGGATCGATCACGGCGATGCCGGTGGGCACCATCGCCGTGTATGAGCCGGTGCCGGATACGTAAATCCGTCCATCTGGGCCACGCACTACCTGAGTGCAATTGGGTAATACCGGCAAACGTTTCACCTCCTGGCCCTGTTGCCAGTCGATGATACTCACTGTGCCGGCTCCGGGCTCACCGGCGCGGATATCGCCGAGGCCGCTATTGGCCACGAACAGATAATTGTGGACCACGGCCATTCCCTCCGGGGCAGGGCCCACATTCACCTGGCCGGTAACGGTTTGCCGCACAGGATTGAACCGGATGACTTCGTCGGTGTACAGCGCGGTCACGAAACCGAGCGTGTCGTCCAGGATCACAGCCTGTCGCGGGCTCGGATTGCCATCGAGACGGATGCGACCCAGACTGCGGGCGGTTTGCAGCTCCATGATTTCGATGCTATTGGAGCCGTTCATGACGATGAAAGCCCGGTCGCCAAACACGGCCATGCTGTTGGCGGTATCGCCGAGCCGCAAGCCGGGATTGACCTGCTGAAAATAATGGTGCACCACCTTGCCGCTTGCACGCTCGTAAAACGTCAGCGAACTGTTATCCCGGCCAAACAGCCCTTCATTGAGCACATAGATGCCCGAGCTGGCGGCCATCGGGATATTATCTTCGATGCCAGTCGGGTCCCGTACACAGCCGCTGGCAATGGATGCCACCAGCAGAATGCAAATCAACCACCGATTTCGCCATTGCGCTATCATTTCAAAACGACCCATTCCTTTCGGCCACAGGGCCTGTTTTCATGGGGTGATGTGTAGCAGTCCAGGAAACAACATGCTCTACGCGCTAAAAGAACGAATTACCATCCGCCAAACCTACCTCCGGCCAGCCCACTTCAGGCCGATGCCCGCACGCCAGAAACGCCCGGGCATGGGGTAATTTTTGATCACCTCATATCGGACGTTAGTTGGATTTTCCACCACAAGGTGCACATCCCAGTGTAGTTGGCGCGTACGCCATACCAGCGACCATTTCCCATCCATCACAGTGTAGCCCGGCAACAGGCTTTCGATATCGTTTTCCGGCAAATGGTAGCGATAGCTCACGCGCCGAACGCTCACGTTGAGCAAAGTGTTTAAGCCGGGGAGCAGTGCCACCTGCGCAGCAACGGTTGCGCTTAAAATCTCCTGTGGCAGATAAATCAAAAGTTTTCCACGTGTGCGGCTACCCGGGGTATCATCGCGGGGATTCTGCAGCGTATAGGCCAGCTTCAGCCAGAGGTGGTCACCCGGCCCACGCCACTCGGCGGCGAGCTCTAACCCATGATTGCGCGTGCGGCCGATATTTTGCGTGCTCCAGAACACCGGCGAACGCGGCACTGCCACAATCTGATTGCGCAAGCGGATGGCAAACAGAGACAGGTCCACAAATGCGCGGCCGAGCCACGGCAATGCAGCATGTGCGCCAATCTCCACCGAAACGCCGTCTTCGGGCTGGATGCGGAGGTTGCCATAGTTCAGGTAGTACTGTTCCGAAAAAGTCGGCACGCGGTAGTTACGCGACAGGTGCATGCGGAAATGCACCGGTACCCGCCAGGGGCGAACGTTGATGCCCATGAAGGGACTCCATGCTCTCCCGACATCGCTGTAGCGGCTGTAGCGCACTCCGGCTTGCAGCCGCCAGACGGCGACCATTCGGGATGAGCGGATCGTGTTTTCCCACATCAAAACGCCGGTCTGAAAATCCCGGCGCACGCGCGGCACACGGCGATAGCCTCGATCGGTGGGGATAGCAAGCTGGTCTCCGGACAGCACGGCCGCCCCGGCTTCCAGGCGCAGCCGCCAGAGCCCGGCGCCGCTGATCCAGCGCCACTCGCCCCCCAGCAGGCCATCCACATTGCGGTAGCGATTATCGATGCCCTCCGGCCGGATTCGCAGCTCCGGATCGCGGTAGCGCAAATCGCTGCGGCGCAGCTTACCCCATGCCTGCAGCACGAACCGGCTCGATAGCTGCTGATGAAGGGTGACCAGCAGCAGGCCATCGGCATCGTCCTGCCGCGCGCTGGCGTTGAGAGGGCGGCCCTGCAGCACGGGGCCGGGCACACCGCGCTGGCTTTCCTGAGCAAACAGCACCAGTTGGAAACGGCCCCGGGGCCAGGGCCGCTCCGCGGCGAACAAGCCCTGAAGCTGCTGAAAGTCTGCATTATCGCGCCGTCGGGCAATCATTTGTCCAAATTCCTGCTGGCGAAACGGATAATCGCCGCGGCTGCGTACCTGCAGCAGGCTCATCAGCATCCGCCATTTTCCCGGCTGTGCCTGCCAGCGTATGCCGTTCTCCCAATAGCCGAACGCGCCAAGGCCGGAACGCCACGAAAATACGTGGCGGGCGGACGGCGAAAGCGTGGTCAACTGCACCGCACCGGTGAGCGCATCGGCACCGTGCAGCGCGGCATTGCCGCCCCGCAGCACCCGCACCTCGGAAAAATGCGCCAGCGATAGCAGCGACAAATCGGTTGTTCCGGTCTGAAAATTATCGAACCGCACACCATTGATGAGAATCGGGGTTTGGGTGGCCAGACCGCCTCGCAGCGACAGGGTTTTCAGGCCACCGAGGCCGCCGTAATTTTTGACCATCATCCCGGGAACAAACGCCAGCGCATCGCCAACATCCCGAACCGCCATGCGTCGAAATTCCTTTTGCGACAACAGGGTCAGCGCCTGAGTGCTGGTGCGGGCCTCTTCCTGCGGGGAAAGGCCATCGGCCAGCACCACGATATCCGGCGTGGTCATAAAACTCGGTTGCAGCCGGATGCGCCAATCGGCGGCGGTTTCCACAATCCGAACGGCACGGTAGGCAAGGTAGCCATAGCGGCGCACGACCACCTGCCAGCGGCCGGCCGCGGGCAATATCAGCAGCGCCCGCCCCTGCTCATTGGTGAGCGCACGGACGCTTATCGAGTCGCGCCGCGCCGTAATCATGGCCCGGGCCACTGGCTCGCCATTGACGGCATCAAGGATTTGTAGCTGCACCACGACGGCTTGCTGTGCGCTGGCCTTTACGGCCGGACAGCAAAGCAGCAGCGTCGCCAACAGTAATCGCTTCGCCATCCGCGGCCGCAATTGAATGCGATCTTCGTTCATAGGATTCATCGAACAATTTGCAATTTGCGCACGGCCACGCGATTGTCGAATTGCAGCCGCAGGAAATACAATCCCGGGGGCAGCGATTCGATCGGAACGCTCCAACGGTAGTCGCCTGCGCCGGCCCGGATATGCTCTGTCGGCATCACCTGTTGGCCGAGCACGTTGAACAGCGCCATTTCCACCATGCTCGCCCGCGGCAAGTTCATCTGGACGACCGGCGAGCCGCGATTATGAGATACCGGATTGGGATACAGCTCGAATACAAACCGCTGCGGAGCGTTTTGCCGCTGCACGGCCGTGGGCACGACCGGCACGCTGTTTACCGCCACCACCGCATCCAGGTCGAAGCCGCTCAGGGTCGGGTCCCAATAGGGATGATCAGGATTATCTTTAATAATGGCGGTGACATCCACCAGCTCGACGAAACGCACGGTGTCCAGTCCGACATCGGCAAGGTCGAAACTATCGCCGCCGGAGCTGTCCGGATCGGTGGGATCGGCAGCGCCGTTGGTGGGCGTCACGCCGGCCAGCCCTTTGAGGGTCAGGCTATCGAACGGGAACGTCACGAAATGCACGCCATCGCGGCTCACCGCCACCCGCGCCGGCTCGGCAAACGGCAGCCCCTGTTTGGGGCCGAACTGGCGGATGAATGCATTTTCGAACACGGTGAAATCCGGCCCGGGACCATCGATGATCAGATTGTCGGTAAACGCCAGCACAATGCGGCCGCCGAGCCCCAGCGAGAGAATTTCGTTCGGATCCGTACTGGCCCTCGTGGGTGTGGCCGTGCTGTCGGGCGGCCCCAGGACGTTGCGCGGGAAATATGCCGGATCCTGGCCAAAGTTCTGGCCTTCGCCCGGCAGGAACACCACCACCGAATCGGCCCAGGGATCGAACGATTGCGCGCTCCCCGCTCCTGCGAGCAGCAAAAAAAACAGGGGAAATGTAAAAAATCGCCGGCGACATTCGCAGCTCGAGCGAAAAAACGGTATAAGGTTATGCCTGTTCATTTTAATTGCGGCTGCCATGTTTTATTTTTATTGTGGCTGTAGTGATTCAGATATGGGTTCATTGTGGTTATTGCGCCTTCCGCTAACTGGCGAAGAACCGGAATTTTATTATGATGAAAGTCAAGACTTGGTGCTATGCCTGAATCACGACGTTGGTTTTATCCTGACTCTGGATAGACGTCATCGGATGCCCCGCATAACGTGCGTTCGCACCGCGACCGGCGCCGGGAAACGTGCAGCAGACCATGGCCGCATACAAAGCCGCCGGCCGGATACCCAGCCTTCAACTTCATGGCGAACGACGTCGTTAGAGGCCTGCAGAAACAGAGGAAGGTTTTGTGGGAAAATGCAGATAAAATGAGCGAGCGAAATGGGTTGCACGCGCCACCTTCCCTCGAAGGTTCTGCAGCGTCTCTATCGCAGGCAGGTCTCCTGACTCGCAGCAGGGCATGAATGCATGCGCCTTCCCATTTCGCCGGGCGAAACAGTGACGCATGCGCCCACACAAGGCTGCTCACAGTTGCGGGGCAGTTGCCGATTCTCACGGCATTCCCTACACCTGCGACATCCAACAATATAAAAGTTTTTAAAGAAAACGCAAGTTATTTACAATTTGCGAAACTTTTTCGGTTTTGGGGTGTATTTTAATTGCTGCCGGACAAATGGCCCCGCCACGTATGTCAGGAGATCAATATGGCATGGAGCAGATTCTCCATCATTCTTTTGCTAATATCGCTATTCCTTGGCGCTGGCATGGCTCCGTTGTATGCGCAGGATGGGCAGGACAAAAACGGCAAATCGGGAAAACTGGGCCGGCTGGGCAAAGATATGAAAGACGATAACGAAGACGACGAAGAGAAAAAAGGCAAATCCGGTAAATTGGGCCGGTTGGGCAACGAGCTGAAGGACGAAGACGATCATGACGGCGGGGGCGGCTTTGGTATCTGGACGTTTCTCGATCCCGCGGATATTGTCAATGCGCTGGCCAACATGAAACCCGGACCTTATCCGTACAATCCGGTCACGCATTCGCTGCTGCCAGATTCGCTTTTGCCCGGCGGCATGATGCAAATCCAGGCTAGCTATTTCCAGAACAGCGCCGATGTATACGGCTTCCACTGGCGCTTTCTGTATGAAAAAAGCCGCTTCTTTTTCGACGCGGATGCATTCAACCTGTTCGAGCAGGTGGATGATGCGTTGAACCAGGTCGATTTATTGAGCATGCATCTCGGCTGGGATTTTCTCAACCGCCGCGATTTTGTTCTGGGGGGCAAAATCGGCTTCCGGTCTTTGTATTTCCCGGAAGCGGTTGCGGGGCCGGAGCTGGGCGTCAAGTTGGTGGCTCTGCCGGGCCGCCCGTTGCTTCTGGAGGCGGATGGCACGATCGCGCTCATCAATGAAAAGGCGTTTTCAACCTTCGCTGCGACTCTCGGTCTCATGATCTGGCGTTTTGAAGTGCTGTTCGGGGGCCAGATATTCAAATCCCCCAGCGTCACCATCGATGGATGGAAATTGGGTTTTCGATTCTGGTTTTAGGGAAGGCGGAAATATATCCCGCTTCACCCGTGTTTAATTGGATGGTCTCACAAAACGATTCTAATGATTTCCTCAGAAAATCCGATTTAAAGGTAGGGTGTTTTTCAGTCATTGCCTGAGATGAGTGGGGTGGCCGGGTTAATGCAAAGGCAAAGACGCATTTCCTACAAATGTAAAATCGAGAAAAACCTGAAAAGAAACTTGCAAACTTAGGCGAATTCGTTTATATTAGGGCACAATTCATACTTCCCCACCCGGCTAGTTTTGTAAATTTCTTATAACAATTTGCCCTTTAAAGGGAAGTTCAATTCTCCCAAAGGTTCAAGCCTGGTTTTATTTCGCATATAAAACCCGCGTTTGACAGTTCGGGCCTGGATGCTATCCGCCCGGACAATTCTTTATTGGGGATCGAGTAGTTTACCCAAACTGGAACCATCTTTTCAATGGTATTAACAAAACAAACCAAGGGACGGAAAACCATGCCAGTAAGAAATTCCACTGTGCGAAGAGGACGAGCGGTTCAGCAGACGAGCGCTATTCCGGATGAGATTGTCGAGTTCCTGCACCGAAATGCAGAGCATCTTTCCGACCTGCCCCAGGTGATCAATCTGGCATTCAGCGGAGGCAGAAAGCCCGAAGCATGGCATGTCCGCATTCTGAACAAGCAAGTCATTCGCGGTTTCAATAAAGCAGCTCCGGTGACAGTCATGCTGTCGCTGGATGACTGGCGCAAGCTGATGAAAAAGAACGACCGTCAGCTCTGGGAAGAAGCCTACAAAAAAGGCCAGATTCAGATTCACGGTGATGCCGAAGCCACGGCCGCCGTGGCCAGAATGTTCCACGCCAACGGCAAACACAATGGTGAGTTGAAAGAAGAAGAGCCCGAGCAGGCGGAGACCGAAGAATAGCGTTTTGCGGTTGGCAATATTCCATCTCGCATCAAATAAATGCTTCAATCCTGTTTACGTACAATTGAGTTCTGTTACGGGGTCGATGGATGCGATCCCATGCCCCTTCGTGAGCAACCCTATTCCACATTTCGACACCGGAGCTTTGGGCCATCTTTTCCTTGCATGATTGCGCACTGCGGTTTAAATTCTGCAACAAATGCGGGCGGCATATCGGCATGTCCGGTGCAATACGCTAATTGACCACTGAATGACTATCGACGGGGAAGGCTTGCCTGCTCTGGCTCATCGTAAACCTGCGCACGGACAACCGTCAGGCCGTGCTATCCGCAGTCGGCATGCACAGCCAGAGGATGACGGGTCCATCGCATCCGCGCTGCTCTCCGCAATGGCCCCTTTTGCTCTTGGCCGAGATTCAACGATTTGTTGCCACGGAGGGACTATGGCATCCAGACGACAGTTTTTTCAGATGATGCTCGGGAGCTTCAGCTTCCTGTTGCCACGCTATTTTCGCTCACCTTCGTCTGCAGCCGCAACGTCCATCTTCAATCCTGCTGCTGTTGCGCCGGAAAAATACTGGGAATTCGTGAGGGAACAATTCCCCCAGCCCAAAGATGAGGTCTTTTTCAATAACGGTACCCTCGGCGCCATGCCCACCCCAGTGGTGGAAAAAGTGGTGGACAGCCTGCAGGAGCTCAATCGTACCATTGCCCGCTGGGACTACCGGCCCAACCATCCCCGCTGGTTCACCGGCTATGCGCCGGAAAACGAAATCCGCGAAAAGATGGCCCGCATCGTTCATTGTGACGTGGAAGAACTCGCGCTGACCCAGAACGCTACCATGGGGATGAACGAAATCGCCATGGGGCTGGATTTGCAGCCCGGCGATGAGGTTATCCAGACCGATCAGGAGCACCCGGGCGGTTCCTGCGGCTGGCTGGTGCGTGAAAAACGCCACGGCATCGTGTACAAAACCGTGAAAATTCCGGTACCACCCAACGATCCCGGCGAAATCATTCAGCGGTTCGCTGATGCGCTCACTCCGAAAACCCGCGTGCTGGCCATTCCGCACATCACCAGCGCCCTGGGGACCATCCTTCCCGTCAAGGAAATTGTCCAAATGTACAAACAGCGTGGCGCGTTCACCGTCATTGATGGGGCGCAGGCGGTGGGCCAAATTCCGGTGGATGTGAAAGACCTGGGCTGCGATGCCTATTTTTCCAGTCCGCACAAATGGTTGCTTGCGCCAGCCGGCAACGGCCTTCTTTATGTCAACAAAGAATCCGCTCCGAATATATGGACGATTCTGGCCAGCTCGCAGTGGGATAATCAGAAAGACCCCGGTTACCGCTTACAGCAACGCGGCACCGGTAGTTTGCCCCTGCTCATCGGACTTGGCGCCGCAGCGGACTTTTTCTTCAGCATCGGGCCGGAACGCTGGCTTTCGCGCATCAAAGAACTGGGCGACCGGCTGCGCGCCGGCTTGCAGAAAATCGACGGAGTGGAAATTTATTCCTCGGTGCATCCGAAGATGTGCGCCGGCATGACCACTTACCGGGTGACCACCTGGAAAGCCGCGGCCATGCAGGATTTCTTCTGGGAAAAGCGCAAAATGCGACCGCGGGCTATTAATGACAGACTGGGTGTGCGCCACAGCGTGCACATTTATCATTCCGAAGCCGAAATCGACGCGGCGCTGGAGGTGGTGCAGGAAATGGCCGCCACGCCCGCACCGAAATCACCGTAGCCGAAACGAGACCGACCATGGACATTATGAATCGCCTCACGCCAGAGCGTTTCCGCGACGTCGATGACGTGCTGGCGTTCATTAGTATTTACGACGATGTGCAGCGTTCGTACGCATACCGCCACATGCTCTATTCGCTACAAGGCTTGATCCAGGGCGCAGTTTGTGTGGAAGCCGGATGCGGGCTGGGTTTGTTTTCTGCGGAAATGGCCCAACTGGGCGCGCGCAAGGTGTATGCCGTGGAGCAGAATCCGATTTTGGCGGAGATGGCGCGCGAGCGTCTGGCCGGCTTTGCGCAGATTGAAGTAATTCATGCGCCAATTCAGGAATTCGATCCACCCGAACCGGTGGATTTTTTGCTGCATGAATTTTATGGCCAGCTTTTGTACGATGAAGATTTGTTTTCTCTGGATCAACTAAAATTTCGCCCAGGCTATGTAGCGCCCAACGGCGGCGAGCTGCTTGCCGGTGTTTTTCCGGCAAACGAGTTCACCGATGAAATCGTGAGCCTGGATCTATTGAAACGTCTGAACGGCGTACTGGTCTCCGGCCTGTTTGATGAATCCGAGGCTGAACTCGCCTTCCCGGTCATGCAATGGCGCTACGGGCAACCGTTCTCGCTGCAGCAACGTTACCGCATCCACGACGTGGATGGAGAGCTCCTGGCGTTTGGCGTGCAAATCAGTCACAACGGACAGCCGATTTGCCGCGCTGGCTCCTGTGAGAACTGGTCTCACGTCTGGACCTATCGAAGCGGAGAGACCTTTCAATTCACATTCATTCCGGGCCAGGCGGGTGAAGAAGTAGAGTTCACCTGGCTTGATGAACTCTAACGAACTCGAGGAGCGAGTCATGCATGTTACGATATTCCGTTGGATAGGGGCGTTGGCCCTGTGTGTGTTTTTTCTCTCACGGCCAGGCCAGGCTCAAATCGCCGATCTGCAGCGACCCTATGAACCCGTCATCATCAACGGTAGCGCTTTTCCGGAACTGAGCGGCGACCACGTTCCTGTGAATGAGCTGTTCCTGTTTGCCTACGACGCTGCGACTCAAAGCTGGCGGCAGGTCCCGATGCAAATCGATGAAGTGGACAGCACCGGTTCCTTTTTTGGTGCCAGCGACGGACTTCTCGACGACAACGATCAAATCGTGTTCATGGCGTCGGATGCCGGAGACCGCGCTCCGTTCAACGATTGGATCGATGATGCCGATGCCCGACTCTACACACGCTTCGAAATCGGACTGAGCGATCCGCTTTCTGGCGGTGCTCAGGCCTACCTCTACCTGTACCGTTCCGCCACCCTCACCCGTGACGGGGTGACCTCGTACATGCAGTACATTCCGCCGGCGGACACCACTCAGTTCGCCGCCGATACCATCAAAGGCCTTTCCTATGCTGAAGGCCACAATGTGGCCACAGGTCTTCCGGATTACCTCAGCATTTTCGATGCGACCAATGGCACAATCACGCACGATTTGATGGACCTGCTCAAGGTTCGCATTCAAACCAAATTTTTTCTATTCACCATCGACATCACCGAATCCAATTTTCATGCGCTGAACGTCAAAGTCAAAGCTGGACCGGTTCGGATCATCCGCGAGGTGGCCGATGAGGTTCGTTTGGAAACAAGTGTTTTTGATACCGCGCAGGTACTCATCAAGTTTTATCCGCATTCCATCATCCTCTCCGGCAATTTGCGCTTCACAGCGGGGCTCGGTTTGCAGCTCGTCCGTGTCAGCCTCGACCTCGACACCACGGCCACGGGCATGGCATTTTACAATCCGAACAACGGCCCCGTCACCGTGGATGCGCAACAAGATACCATCGATAAAACGATCCTCGTGCATCCGCAGCTCAACTGGGACATGGTGACCGGCGACCTGGGTTCAATCATCAAAATCATCCGCATCAATCTGGACTCG
>JAUZRQ010000105.1 GCA_030950365.1 Candidatus Zhuqueibacterota bacterium
TATAATGATGACCTTGAACCGGAAAATAGCGAATCAGACATCAAAGTAAAATGGTGAAAAAGGCGATTAATGCGAATCAAAGCAAAACTTGCAAAATGGATTAAGAGCGATTCATAGTATCGAAACCCGAAAGGAACCCGATGCCAGAGAAGACACCGACCAAAGACACTCCGTACATCCCGGCGGAGACGAATTTACCCGAATTTACCCTGCGGGCGCTGATTTTGGGCATTCTCATGGCAGTGGTGCTGGGCGCGGCTAACGCCTATCTCGGACTGCGTGCCGGTATGACCATCTCTGCCACCTTCCCGGCGGCGGTGATCGCCATCGCGGCGTTCCGGCTGCCATTCATGCGCGGTAGTGTGCTGGAGCAAAATATCGCCCGTACTACCGCCAGCGTGGGCGAGGCCCTGGTGGCCGGCGCCATCTTCACCATCCCGGCTTTTGTCATGGTGGAGGTCGGCGGCAAGAAACTGTGGACCACCTTCAACTACTGGGAAACGTCGTTCATCCTGCTCATCGGCGGCGTGCTCGGCATCTTGTTCGTCATTTTGCTGCGGCGTACCCTGGTGGAAGACGCCGAGTTGCCCTTTCCAGAATCCTACGCTTGCTACGAAATCGTCAAGGCCGGGCAAAAGGGCGAGTCCGGGGCAAAATATGTGTTCGGCGCCCTGGGGATCGGCATGCTGGTGGAGATCTTCAAAAACGGCAACGGCCTGACCATCCTGCGCGAGAGCACGGAATTCTTCATCCGTTTTCCGCGCTCGGTGGTGCATCACTTTTTCCCCGACAAAACCCCAATGGGCGATATCACGCATACCGGCGGCATTGCCTTCGCCACGCCGGCGGCCAGTCCGGCCCTGATTGGCGTCGGCTACATCATTGGCCCGCGGCTGGCAGCCATCAACTTTGCTGGCGGGGTGCTGGCGTGGTTCGTGTTCATTCCCATGATTCTGTTTCTGAATCCCAATCTCATGCAGCAGCTCAGCGTGAATGGCACGCCAAACTGGCACGAACTAAGCTATACGGTCTGGTACAACAACGTGCGCCCCATCGCCGTGGGGGCGATGCTGGTGGGGGCCCTCTACACCCTATGGGGCTTGCGGGATTCGCTGACAAAAGCCTTTCGCGGGGCGCTGAACCGGCAGGCGGGCGAGGCCGCGGTCGCCGCAAAAGCGGAATCGCGGCTGGAGCAGGACATCAACCTGCGCTACATTCTCATCGCCACCTTTATGCTGATCGTTCCGGTGACGCTGATTTATTATTATTTCACCGGCAATTTCGGCGGGGCCATTGTGGCGGCGCTTATCATGACCCTCACCGGCTTTCTGTTCTCGGCCGTGGGCGGTTGGCTGGTGGGACTCGTTGGCGGCTCCAACCAGCCGATTTCGGGACTGACCCTGTCCACACTCATCGTCGCGGCCCTGGTGATGGTGGCGATCGGCGTGACTGGCCTGGCGGGTATTGGCGCGGTGCTGGCGGTTTCGGCGGTGGTGTGCTGCGCCTCGGCCATGGCTGGAGACATGATCCAGGATTTAAAAGTCGGCCAGCTCATCGGTGGCACGCCATGGCGCATGGAGGTCGCGGAGATCATCAGCACCATCGTGGTGTCTTTCGTCCTGGTCTTCCCGATCATGATTTTGCACGAGGGTAACATCGCGGCGGGCGGTATCGGCATCGGCGACACGGCGCTGCCGGCGCCCCAGGCCGGCCTCATGGCGCAACTGGCCAAAGGGATCGTCGGCGGGGAGATGCCGTGGGGACTCATCCTCATTGGCATCGGTTTCGCCGTGGCGCTCATTCTGGTCAAGGCGCCGGCCCCGATGCTCATTGCCGTGGGCATGTACCTGCCCCTGGAAACCACATTCGCCATTTTCGTGGGCGGGCTCATCAAAGGTGCGGCTGATCGCGTGGTGGCGCGGCAGCTCACCGGCGAGCAAAGGATCACATTTGAGAACATTGGAATTCTGCTCGCCAGCGGCTTCATTGCCGGGGAAGCGCTTACCGGGGTGCTCATCGCCGGACTGGTGTTGATGGGCGTGCCCTCGCTGACCGAATTTTTCTTTGGCGTGGACATGTTCCCCTGGGTGGAAGGGCCCCTCGGCGGCTGGATGGCGCTGGGCGTGTTTGCGCTGTTGGTTTATGCATTGATAAATTATCCATCGCGTGTAGCAAAAAAGCAGTAAAGATAGAATTGGTTGCTTGAATTCTGTACGTCAATGGCGTATATTTAAGCAATTATGAAAATAATTGAGACACCTGTTTTCACACGACGGTTGAAATTTTTAGTGAGTGATGAGGAGTACCGAGCGTTACAAAACGTTCTAATTGCAAGACCGGAGGCTGGCAATTTAATCCCGGGTAGTGGTGGTCTTCGGAAATTGAGGTGGTCTGGGTTAAGCAAAGGAAAGCGGGGAGGTGTTCGGGTGATTTACTATTGATATAAAAGCAGAAATATTATTCTCATGTTGCTTATATATTCGAAAAAAGAGCAGGACGATTTGACGTAGGAGCAACTGAGGGTGTTGAAAAATATAGTGGAGAAAGAACTCAAATGAAAGAAGCATTGTTTAACGAACTGCTTGAAAGCATTAAACAAGGTGGTTCTATTCTTAAAGGCAAGGCCAAACCGGGACGAGTTTTTGAATTTGAACCCATTGACGTGCAATCCATAAGAAAGCAGTATGGACTTTCACAAACCCAGTTCGCCAGATTGCTTGGAATTAGTGTGGCGACTTTAAGAAATTGGGAACAGGGCAGGCGCAAGCCTGAAGGGCCTGCGAGAGTTTTATTGAAGATTGCTCGCAAACATCCAGAGGCTATCCTGGATGTCGTGTATGACCCCGAAAGTGGCTAAATTAATGGATTTTTTCTGAAGATACGCTCACCGGGGTAACCATCGCCGGACTGGTGTTGATGGGCGTGCCCTCGCTGACCGAATTTTTCTTTGGCGTGGAAATGTTTCCCTGGGTTGACGGTGCGCCTGGTAGGTGGTTGGCACTCGCGGTGTTTGCGTTGTTGGTTTATGCGCTGATTGTGTATCCACTACGAAAAGCCAGAAGAGTATAGAAAATGTTAAAGCAGACCTTCACAATGGACTACGATGAAGAAAAAGTCGATCAAATGACGCTGGCCTTGCTGTATCTTGTCACATTTAATGATGGATACGGTCTTCGGGCATGGAAAGGGTTTGATTGGGATACCGTGAGCCGGCGGCAGATGCAATTTCCTGATTATCCCGCCACTCGTTCAAGCCGTTCTGCAATCCAGATGTTGATGATGTCCTGCCGCGTGACGCCCAACCGTCTTGCTTCCCGATCCAGAGATTTGATCATCCAAATTGGAAAATCGACATTGACACGCTTCTGTTCCTGATCGGACCTTCGCGCCTTTTTGAGATCCAAATACTCGGTTATATCCTCGCCGCGATCAAATATTTGCTCGAACTCTTTAGCTTTCATAAATTGCTTCTTCATTTTTTCGCGCTCTCCGAGCAGAAATTAGCTGAATTTTATCATGCCGCTACGTAAAGATTGCAGCCAAAATCTTATCATCAATTTTTCCAATAATAAGGTATCTTGGCTCATCTAAATATTTGACAGGAATTTCAATTCTATTTGGAACCTGCCAAATTTTCTGAGCCTCTACAAAGTCTATGCCATGTTTTAATTTGTTGGCACGACTCTTTTTTTATCAAATTCAAATTCCATTTTAGTATAAAAAAATTATATAAAACTCACCACGAAAACAAGCTTTTTAGCTACTCACGCATAAAACGCAAAAAGAAATGCATATTCAAATAGAAAAAACGGCGGCCCATTAGAGCCACCGTTTAAAATGTTTTCAGAATTCTAACCAATCTACTTTCAGATCCCTTCCTTCACCATGCTGACCGCATTCCTTGGGCATTCGTGAGCGCAGATGCCGCAGCCCTTGCAGTAATTGTAATCGATGAGATACGGCTGGCCATTGCCGTTGCGCTGGATGGCGAAGTCCGGGCAAAACACATAGCAGTTGTCGCATTCATTGCAAACACCGCAGTTGAAACAGCGCTCGACTTCTGCCTGCAGCATGTCTTCGCTAAAGCCCAGATTGACCTCGTCAAAATCACGGATGCGCTCGCGGACGTCGCGTTGCCGCTCGGCGCAGCGATCGGCATGTTTGAAATAGTTCACGTTCAGGCGTTCAAATGTGGCAATTTCATGGTTGTCCACGTTGTCGGGCAGATGGCCGTTGAGCACGTAGCGCCGCATGGACAGCGCCGGGCCGTCCCCGAGCCGCACTTTGTCCAGTGCGGAGGCCAAATCCATGCCGCACAGGAACATGTCGATGGCCATGGCGGCCCGCTTAGCCGAAGCCATGGCATCGATCACGGTGTGCGGTTGCTCCACGATATCGCCGCCGGCGAAGAACGGCGGTTTGCTGGTGCTGCCGATGGCGTTGATATGGACCACGTTTCGGGTGTGTTCCAGCGCTTCCGGTAGGAATGAAAAATCGGGCGCCTCGCCGATGGCAGTAATGACAGCATCGATCGACATTTGAAATTCGGAACCCTCGATCGGAATCGGGCGGCGGCGACCGCTTTCATCCGGTTCGCCGAGGCGCATGCGAATCAGTTCGATGCCGGCAACGCGGCCATTTTTGCCCAGAATGCGCACCGGCGCCACCAGCGTCTGCAGCTCGATCCCCTCGGCCAGCGCCTCTTCGATCTCATCGTCAATGGCTGGCATTTCTTCTCGGGAGCGGCGGTACAGAATGGTGACATGTTTGCCCAGCCGCAGCGCCGAGCGCGCCGCATCCATGGCCGTATTGCCGCCGCCGATCACCACCACGCGTTTGCCCATGGCCACGCTCTCGCCGGTATTCAACCGCCGCAGAAAATCCAGGCCGGAGAATACGCCGTTCAAGTCTTCTCCCGGAATGCCCATGTTGCGGCTACGCTCCAGTCCAATGGCCAGAAACACGGCATCAAACGCGCGCAGGTCGTCGAAGGCTACATCCCTACCGATACGCGTGTTGAGACGGAAGGTTACGCCGAGATCGTGGAGCTTTTGCAATTCTTTTTTGAGAATATCTTTCGGAAGTCGGTATTGCGGAATGCCGTAGCGCAGCATGCCTCCCGGCTCGGCCGCGGCCTCGAAAAGTGTGACTTTGTGCCCGAGCCGGCTCAGATGATAGGCCGCCGCCAGACCGGCCGGTCCGCCGCCCACCACCGCCACGTGCGTATTCTTGGGCTCTGCCACCGGTTCCACCGACCAGCCCTGCTTGAGCGCATGGTCGCCTAAAAACCGCTCCACGGTGTGAATGGCCACGGGCGTATCAAACTGCGACCGGTTACAGGCGGTTTCGCAGGGATGATAACACACGCGCCCGGTGATGGCTGGAAACGGATTTTCCCACATCAGCCGTTCCCAGGCCGCCCGATAATTCTTTTGCGCAAGAAACACCATTACGGCTTCAATATCGTTGCCGTTGGGGCAACCAACCAGGCATGGCGCGGTTTTGTTGTGGTACACGGGGCGGAGATATTTCCAGGAGCCGGTCAGATTGACGGTGGTGCTGCCAAGGGTCAATGGGGCAGGGGGAAGCTCTTCAAAACCGCGAAAGGTAATGGGCTCAGGTCGCAACTTCATCTCGAGACCTCCCTGTTTTTGGGCTTTGTGATTCTGGCAACGAACGCGGAACGTCCGGCGATGGCACCGGACAGGGCCGCCGGGCTATTCGGCCAGGTCTGCCACGGCGTGGCGTTCGGCCGGCAGCGTCACCCGCTCAAAGGCCTCACGCGCGGCGGCCATGTTGTCCTCGGCGCCCAGAGGCACGGATTCCGCAATGGCTTTGACCACGGCGTCCAGGCTGACGATGCCGCTGGCTTTGGCGTAAGCGCCCAGAATGGCGGTGTTGACGATGGGATGCTCGGCGGTGCCCAGGTGATGCCGCACGGCGATGTTGCTGGCGTCCACCGTGGCGATGCGGAAGGGGCCGAGCCCCATGAAATGCGCGGGAGATTTTTCGGTGTTGATCAGGATCAGGCCGTTTTCTTTCAAACCGTCCGTCACGTTGACTGCCTCGATCAGGGTCGGATCGAGGATCATGAGGTGGTCGGGGTGATAAATCTGGCAGCGCAGCAGGATGGGCTCGTCATCGGCGCGCAGAAAGGCGGTAACCGGCGCGCCTCGGCGTTCGACGCCGAAGGCCGGAAACGATTGCACCCATTTGCCTTCCATGAATAGCGCCGAGGCCAGGACTTTGGATGCAATGACGGCGCCCTGACCGCCGCGACCGTGAATTCGGATTTCCAGCATGGCCGATTCCTCAAGCTTGCTTCGGCTCGCCATTTACACAGGACCGGGCGAACCCGAATGGATAGTGGATTGAAAGGGAAATTGGAAGCAAGACAAATAACAGAAAAAATATCCTCAAAAAGCATACCAGAGACCGAATTAATGGCCGAAATCGTGGAATGACTAACTTCTTGAAAAACAAAAGGCGTTAGGATGAATTCGGCGCAGGATTTCCGGTGGGCGGAAGGATTTTCGCAATTTTAAGAATTATTGAATTTGCTTCTTAAAAATGAAAATGATCGCCTGGGCGGGTTAAGCGTGAACCAGGGGGAATGTTTAGCCACAGATGAGCGTGGATCGAACCCGGATGAAAGATTCTGCTTCAAATTCATGCAATAAAATTCAAGAATTGCCATTTAGCTCCCGCCTCTTGTGGGCGGCGCTTTATCTGCAATGACATTGCTCCTGGTGCTGCTCTGGCCTCCTGTACCGCCGATCTCCTGCCGGCGCACTGATGATGGCGGAAGGCGCATTCTACGCCTCACAAGCTGGAAGCATGGGCTACACGGACAATCGATTTTGCGCTTTTTACGACAGCGTTTTGATTTGCGATTCTCAATAGCTGCAATGGCTAAGAATTTATCACCACGAAGGACACGAAGAACACGAAGAAAAATAGCCGGATATCTATCCGCGTTCCATCTGTGTTTATCCGTGGCTCTAAAATTTTTGTAAATGTATCATTGAAGCTGCTTTTTGTGTGAATATTATACATCGAATTTGACAGCGTTTTAGAAGTAAAGCGTCTTGCCTGCAGCCTACACGGTCAGAGACCGTGTAGGGTCGGTTTTGGTATTTGAGGTTATTTAAACCACGAATTGTACGATTTCCATGCAGCAGTTTGAGTCCCCTGGGCGGCTAAATTTTATTAAATACTTTTCCATTCATAAAGGGCAGGGGCTAAACAAATGCTTTTCTCCGAAATTTAATCAAACAAATACCAATTAAAATCCGTGTTCCATCCGTGTCTATCCGCGGCTCAAAAACTTTTACAAATGCACTGTTACAGCAAGGGCAATTTTTCCCCATAGCCTGCCGTCCGCGAGGTTTAGCAGCTATAAACCGAAAGAACAACAAAAAAGGCCTACCAGAAAGCTCGGTAGGCCTTTTCCTAAAGGAGAGGTAGAACGTCAACGGGACGTCAAGTGGCTCTGTTTTCTGGGCTTGGGGAGCGGCTTGCGCGGCAGCATCTCGTCGCGCATGGCCGCATGGTACACAAACGCCGCCATGATCACCGACGCCTGCATTAGATCGCCTTTGAGCGCGTGATCGTACACATCCATGTTGGTGTGGTGCGTGCGCGTGAAATAGTCGATGGGATCCTGGATGAACTGAAAACCGGGCAGCCCCACCGCATCGAACGACAGGTGATCGGTGCCGCCGGTGTTGCGGATGGTCACGGTGGTGGCGCCGAGATCGTGGAACGGCCGCAGCCAGGCCTCGAAGATCGGCCGCACGGCGTCGTTGCCCTGCAAATACACGCCGCGGATCCGGCCGGTGCCGTTATCGAGGTTAAAGTAGGCCGACAGCAGCTTGTGCGCCGGTTTCAGCGCCATGGTCTCGCGGTCGGCGAAATGCTTTTTCACATAGCCGCGCGAGCCAAGCAATCCCTGTTCTTCGCCACCCCACAGCGCCACGCGGATGGTACGGCGCGGCTTCACGCCGATGGCCTTCAGAATACGCACCGCTTCCATCACCACGGCCGAGCCGGAGGCGTTATCGGTCGCGCCGGTACCGGCGTGCCAAGAATCAAAATGCGCTCCCAGCATGACGATCTGTTTCTTGAGCTTCTTGTCCACGCCCGGGATTTCGGCGATGATATTATAGCCGAGCGAATCATCCTCAAAAAACTGCGTTTCGATCTGAATGGCCAGCTTGACCGGAATGCTCTTTTTCAGCAACCGGGCGATGCGGTTGTAGTGCTCTACCGCCATCACCAGAGCCGGTAATCCGTCGTCGCCGTTCATACGGTACGAACCGCCGCTGTGCGCCCGCACGATGCCATAAGTGCGCGAGCTCGGCTCGATGAGTACGGCCGCGCCTTCTTCCCGCAGCAGTTTCTGGATTTTCCGCTGCAGCATGCGCCGGCGCATCCATTCCTGCCGGCGTGCATAGTAGGGCGAGCGCTTTCCCGGCTCCGGCGCTTCGGCCAGCTCTGCCAGCGATTCCTCATCGTGGCGTTTGGCCTCGGGCTCGAATTTTAGCTCCATGTCGCGAGCGGCGCGCACCATCACAATTTTGCCCTGAAGTTGGCCTTTGTATTTTTTCAAATCTTTCTCGTTCTCGATTTCCAGCAACACCGGCGTTCCGGAAATCACGCCGTTGGTGCCGGGCGTCCAGGCCTTGGGATAGCTAATGAGCGGCTTGTATTGCGGCTCCAGCATCTCTACGCTGAGCTTTTTCAGCGCCCAGCCGCGGCCAAAGGTGCCCCACGGTTCCAGGTGCGCATTTTCCAGGCCCCATTCGTTGAACTTGTCCAGCGCCCATTGCGCCGCCTTCATGTAATTGGGCGAATTGGTGAGCCGCGGCCCGTACACATCGGTGAGATAGCTCAAAATGTCCATCACCTGAGAATGTTGCAACCCCTCCTGGCGGATGCGTTGCACCGCCTGCCAGTCCACCGGCTCTTCTGGCGGCATGAAACCCAAAATCATAAATGAAAAAAGCAGGAGCAAAAGCGTCGCGCGTCGCATGTATGAACCTCCTGATTGATGCATCGATGTATCCGATACCGTTGTTTCCGGCCGGTCGGCATGATATTGGACAGGCCGTTGCCAGTTTAGACGATGGCAAACGCCGTATGTTTAGCAATTTCTGATCAGCGCTGCTGATAAAACAGGATCGGCGTCTGCGTTATTGACGGTAAAACGCCTGAAACGCGCGGTACAGCGACCACATGTCGATTTTCGAGCTGATGGAGTATGGCGAATGCATAGACAGCAGCGGAATGCCGCAATCCAGCACTTCCATGTTTTCGCGCGAGAGGAAATTGCCAATGGTCCCACCCCCGCCAACATCGACTTTGTACGTGTGGGACTGGTAAGGAATGCGGTTCTCTTCCAGAATACGGCGGAAGCGCGCGGTGAATTCGCTGTTCGGATCGTTGCCGCGGCCGTAGCGTTTGATCACCACGCCGTAGCCCAGTCGCGCGGCGTTGCTGGGTTCCTGTACTCCGGGAAACATGGGATGGATGCCGGTGGTCACGTCGGCGGAGAGGACCAGGGTGTTGGCCAGCACCTCGCGCAGGTGCAGCTCGTTGGCACGGTTGCCCATTTCCAGTTGCAGCAGCCGCCCCATCAGTCCGCGCAGGTAATCGGAATTGGCGCCGGTGTTGTTGTTGGAGCCGCTTTCTTCGTTATCCACCAAAAAGGAAATGGTGGTGTAGGGCGGATGCTCCACGGCCATGCTGGCGCGCGCCGCAATATAGCTGCACAGTCGGTCATCCTGGCCATAGGCCGCCACCAGCCCGCGGTCGAAACCGACATCGCGGGGGGCGAGGGCCGGCACCAGCGCCAGCTCGGCGGAGATGAAATCGGCGCGGCGGATGCCGTAGCGCTTTTCAAGGAGTTGCATGATTTGCTTTTCCACCGAGCCTTTTGAATCCGGAATGGAACCGACGATGGGATCCAATTCCTCGCCTTTGAGTACATCGCGCTGACTGCGGCTGCGGTAGGGCCGGTCCACATGCGGGGCGAGGTCGGGTACAATCAGCACCGGATCCCCGGGCTGGTTGCCCAATTCCACCCACACGGTGGTGCCGTCGGTTTTATCGATGCGTCCCATCAGCGCCAGCGGCAGGTTCGACCACTGGTATTTCTTGATGCCGCCGTGATACAGGGTCTGGAACAACGCAAAGCCGTAGCGCTGGTACAGCGGCCGCGCTTTGAGCTCCAGCCGCGGTGAGTCGATGTGGCCGCCGATGAGCCGAACGCCGCTTTTCAGCGAATTCTTGCCAACCACAATGAGGCAGATGGTGCGGTCGCGGTTGATGTCGTAGTATTTTGCGCCCGGCCGCCAGGGCGAATTGTTTTTCAGCGGCCGGAAGCCGCGTTTTCCCGCCAGCTTGACCATCTCTTTGACGGTGAACAGCTCGGTTTTGGCTCGGGCCAGGAAGGCTTTGTACTCTTCCGCAAAGGCAAAAGCGGCCTCTCGGTCTTTGTCCGAGGCCAGCTTCCAGTTGAATTCGGTACTGAGTTGCGCCTGCAGCAGGCCCGGGAAAAGCAGCAACATCCAGAAACGCAAAAAGGCTTTCATATCGTCCTCAAGGGTTTGGGTGAATCTTAGAATGCATGTTTTTTGCAGAAGATAAGCAGCGGCGGCTTAAAATAAAAACGAAACCAGACGGGTGAGATGGATTGCAAAGCCAGTATGGGGGGGACAGCGCCTTCAAGGTGCCTTGTGTTTCTGTATAGATTGAACCACAAAGAACACGAAGGGCGCGAAGAAAGTATATTCCCACGTGAAGCTGGTAGGTCAAGCGCTACGCTGCCAGAGTAAGGGGGCGCAATCAAAAACTCCGGCCTTCCACTTCGGAGATGCGGGCGCGAAGGGAATCCGGCAGGGCGGCTTTGCGGTTTTGGCGGTAATCGAAAATGACCATATCCGCCGTCCCAACGGCCGCCACGGCCTGCTGCTGCGTGCTGTAAATTTTCAAATCCATGACAAACCGATCGTCGCGCAGCTCGGAGGTGCGCGCGCCCACCAAAATGGTGTCCGGATAGGTCAGCGGGCGGATGAATTTGCACTGCGTGTGGCCCAGAATCGGTCCGAGCCCGCCGTTCTGATTCAGATCCACAAATTGAATTTTTTCCAGATACACAATCCGGGCGCTTTCGAAATAGCGAAAGAACACCGTGTTGTTGACATGCTGGTACGCATCCATCTCGCCCCATTGGACATTGATCTGGATAATCGCCGGATAGTCGCGCAGGTTTTCGGGCATCGGAATCGTTTGCTGGCTCATGGGCATGTCCTCGAATTCAGTTTACAAATTGTCAACATCCAATCCGTTTGTTAACAGCCACGGATGGACACGGATGAAACGCGGATGTTGAACGAAATGAATAATCTACAACTTCAGTAGTCCCAGCTCCTTGTGGGCGGGTGTTTCATACGTTTCATTGGCTTGATCGCCGCCCCACGAGGGGGCAGGACTACAGGGATCTGGGTAAAACCGTGGTCGTTGTTATCCCCGGGTTCTGTTACAGCATCGTCAGATACGGTTGCATCGCCTCGCGGGGCGGATTGAAATACCCCAGCTTGAGTTGCGGGAAGCGCTCGCGCAACCGTTGCACCCAGCGCCGCATGCCGATAGCCTCATCCGGCAGGTCGGCCAGCCGCAGCTCCTCGATGTACCACTCCGGGTCGATGTTCAAATTTCGCGTCTGGATCATGTTGATCGGCACGTCTGCGATCAGCGCTTCCAGCGCCGCGATTTCTTGCGGATGATCGGTGAAGCCCGGGAACACCAGATAATTGATCGACGCCCAGCGGTCGTTCCGTCGCACGATGCGCAGACTCTCGATCACGTCTTCAAAATGATAGGTCTGCGGCTGGTAATAGGCATGGTAATAGCGTTCCTGCGCCGAATTCATGCTGACGCGGATGCTGTCCAGCCCCGCCCGGCACAGCCGTTCCACCATATCTGGCCGGCTGGCGTTGGTGTTGAGGTTGATGATGCCGCGATCGGTGCGCTTTCGGATGGCGCGGATGGCCTCTTCCAGCAGCCCGCCCACCAGCAATGGCTCGCCTTCACAGCCCTGGCCGAAACTCACCACCGCGCGTTCGGCCCTTTCAAGGTGCGGCACGGCAAATTCGACGATTTCTGCCACCGTAGGCGTGAACTGGATGCGTTCCTGCGAGGCGACGATGCCAGATTCCTGCGGCTGTTCGGAAATGCAGCCCACGCAGGCGGCGTTGCAGCCGGAGCTGGTGGGCAGCGGACATTCCCAGCGGCCGAGCACGAAATTGCGCGCCGCGGGACAGCCATAGGTAAGGGTGCAGTTCTCCACCAGATGATACACCAGCCGGTTGCCCGGATACCGGCGCAACATGGCCTCGGCGCGTTGCTGCACCGCCTCGGGATCGAACAAATCCAGGTCCTGCCGCCGGTCGGGGTCGATGCGCAGGGCGGGCACGTAGAATTGGCCATCGCGCCAGCCCACCGCGGTGTAACAGTACAGCGGCAGGCGGATGGCCGCGGGCAGGGTGGTGTACGCCGTCCGGTAAAGTTGCAGGTACGCCGGCGCCATGAACGCAGCAACAGGCTGCACTGACTGCCCTTCGTAGGTGAACACCTGCACGAACTCGCCACGCTCGGGATCATAGCCCACGGGCACACGATCGGGCAGCTCGAACAGATCGCTGCCGGTGGGCAGCTCGATCAGATCCCCGGGCTCCGGCAGCACCGGATCGATAAAATGCGCAGCCGCCATCCGTAATTCCGGGATTTCAAACACGCGGCCGTTGCCGTCGCTGACGACCAGATAGGGCAAATCCATAAAGCCTCCGCGATTATATTGGACTGAAAACTTACTAAATTTCGCTATTCATCGCAAGTGAGGAATTGGGCAAGTTTGGGGTCATATTTTGGGTGAATTTTCCCCCGAAACACCTGATATCTTCAAAGGTGTCTGATGTTTGTGTAGGATTGCGATAGGCCGGATACGGTTTATTGCTTCGCCGATAAAATCTCTATGGCCTTTTCCAGCACACTGTCCCGCCCGTTGACGACGCTGCCGTCCGCCGGGATGGGGATATCCGGAAAAATGCCGACGTCTTCGAGGACGATCATGTCGGTTTTGTAGGCACCCAGCGTGGAATGGTGTACCGCGTGTCATCGCCGAGACAGAATTCCCGGGGATTGCCGGAGCTGCTCCGGGTGGTATCGCCGATTGTGATGACATGCTCCAGTGTGGCCATCATCGAAATAAACGATTCCGACGAACTGACACAGCGATCCCCGATGAGCACGGCCACCGGCCGGGTGCACTGCCAGACGCCCGTGGGTGAGAAGCGCCGCTCGTGAATCGATGAGAAATCGTTGTGATTGGAGCCATTGCGATAGCGGTGATAGGCTTATACGCGGCTCTGGCGGGTAAATCGGCTGGCCATCTTTTGGGCCAGAATCTCATTCCCTCCCGCATTGACCTGCACATCCAGGATGATCGCCAGGCAATGGCGAAAGCGTTCCAGCTTCTGATGAAACTCGTCCCCTACCCCCGATCCCGCCCAGGAGAGGAGCTGAGAAAGCCGGAACCTAACAAATAACCGTACATGTTGGATCGTTACTATCGAGACCGGGGCGTTCCTTAAAAATTATACTTCACCTCAAAAAATGCGCGCGAATACCTTTTACTGCGTCCAAAGGGGCTGTTCTCCGGACCGCGGAAAAGCGTCGCGCCGGCGTAGATGTTCAGGCCATCCGCGAAGCTGTAATTGATAATGGGCAGAAGAAAAACATCGCGATCGGCGAAGTTGAGTACCCCGATGAGTTGCAGGTCCCAGAAATCCGACGGGCTGTAGTGCAGGCGGGTGGACGCCGAGTTGGTGATGCGATCGGCCACATCCGGGGTAGGATCGCCGGCTTCGCGGCGCAACCGGCGCTCGCGGGCAGCCGAGTAATCGAACAGGATTTCCTGCACGAATTGCACATTGGCGGAAAACCGATCCGAAACATTGTAATCCAGTCCCAGCACATAGCGCAGATGCGGATTTTTGATGAAAATGTTGTCGCCGGTGCGGTCTTCGGTGCGAAAATAGGCCGCCTCGCCTTTGATGGCCAGCCGGTCGAAGCTGCGAGCAAAGTCGGCGCCCAGCACGCGCACGCGGTGGAAGCGCTGCTGGAACACCAGTGCGTCCGGGAACAGCCCGCCCGCCGGAATGCGCGCCGACACATACAGGGACGGGAACAGATCGAAACCCTGCCAGTAACTCAAAGAAAAATCGAACCCCGCCAGGTAGGAGTCCGCTTTCAGCCCGAATTGCCAGTTTTTCAGGCGGCTGTCCGGCAAATCGGCCGGTGGCTGCAGCACCGGCAGCCCGCCGAGACTGTCCGGAAAGCGCATCGGAATGCGGTTGGGCTTGAAAAACGGCACCAGCACGAACTGCAGGTTCCAGTTGCCCGGAAACATGTCCAGCCGCAGCGCCGAGACCGGCAGACGGTAGTCCTCGAGTTCCGCAGTGATGTTGACGAAATCCCAAGGCGTGATGTTGTCGGTGGGATTCACCCAGTCGGCACGGCCCCAGAAGATAAACTGCTTGCCCAGCCGGAGATCGGCGTTTTCCCAGTGCAGGTCGA
>JAUZRQ010000106.1 GCA_030950365.1 Candidatus Zhuqueibacterota bacterium
CTTTGAAAGCGAGCTGGCGAAAAAATTTGAGGTTCTGGGCATCCCGAAACCCATTTTGGTTTCGCCGAAGGGTATTATCCTGGCCACCGAAGGTGACTTACGCGGGCCCAATTTGGAAAGGACGCTGGCGGGGGTTTTAAGTCAACAAAATGTAACTGAGAAAGAATAAATAAATCAATTTTCCTCCGACACCACCAGCTTCGTGTGCGGGTAGCGCTTTTTCCATTGATTCCAGCGGATGAAGGTAGCCGGGTACTCCTGGAGATGGCGGTCGCGGTAGAAACCACCGATGCAGGTCAGGCCGTCGGTGCCTTCGAGGTGGTACCACAGGCTTCCGGTTTCGTAATCGTACAGAACAAAGGTGTCGATGTACACCCAGCCGCTGGCGCTAAGGGTGAGCACGCGGCCGTCAATTTCCCGACTGTACACGGCAGCCAATCCGACAAGCGGTCAGTAGGCTACGGCGACATAATTTCCGCCGAACAATTCGTTAGAAATTTCGTGGCGCAGCATCAGGTACAGGGGATAGGCCCGCGTCACGCCGAACAGATTGATGCCAATGGATAAAAATGTGGCCTGATCATCGGGGTAGCCGGCGTCGCCCGGACAGAGCACCGGCGGCAACATCAGCGGTCGGATGGCGAAAGGGCCGAGACCGTATCGAAATTTTTGTGGATCGAAACCGTACTTGTTCACGGCATCCGTGATGTCCCATTCCTTACCGGTGCGGTCGGTGAGAATGATGCGTTCCTCATTTTCGCCAACGTCCGGCAGCGCCGCCGGATCGGTGACGGTTTGCTGGGTGCAGGCAGCCAGGCTCAACAGAAGCAACATGGCCATCGGTACCACTGGAAGCATGATGTCCTCCTCAAAAAGGTGGGCAAAAAGCCTTCTGGGTGGCGGGTTCGGCAAGGAACGCCGAATTCGGGCTCATTTTCAAAACAAATCTACCTGAGCTGCTATTCCCGAGCCGAGCTTATTCAAGCCGGAGATGATCGAAATACAGCACCGTGCCACGCCGGGGGGAATACACCAAAATCTCGACCAGCTTGACATGCCTTTTGTCCAGGGGACGGCCGCTGTCCGGCAAGCGCAGCGAATCCAGGGGGATAGTGATACGGGTAAGCCCGGGTTGCAAGAGGAAATGCAAATTGAAAAACTCCTCCGGCGCGGCATAATCGATATCGCTGGTGCGGAAATGCAACGCAATGGTGGTATCCTGCGGATTGTAAATGTCTGCTTTCAATCTCTGGAAGCCCCGCCAGTCTTCGCGGAATTTGTGAATGCGCAGGCCAATACTGTCCCTTTCGAACAGGGTGAGCCGCAAGCCAAATTGTCCCGAGGTTCTGAAATCGGTGGTGCGTTCGAACAGCTCGCCGCATTTCCATGTGATATAATCCAGCTCTCCGTCGGTTTCAAAATCAAACAAAAAGGGCCGGTCCTCGAACCGGTCGCCATGCTGGCATCCCACCATAACGGTCAGTGCCAAAACCACCGCGTTGAATCCGTTCATGGCAGCCTCGTCCGTTTCTGGATGACGCGCCGGTCCCCGGCCAGGTTTTCCGGGATGAACCGGATCACCACCATTTCGGGCGGTGGCCAGATGCGGATGCGGGCGCTGGAATTGCCGGTGCCGCTGCTGACGTACAGCATTTTTTCGCCCTCCTGAAAAAAACCATAAATGTGTTCCGGATCCGGTTTGAATTTGAAACGCTGCCAGAACCATTTGGGCATCGGCAGAAGCCCGCCGTGGGTATCGCCCGAAAGCACGATCACCGGCCGGTTGTCGGGCACCGGGTAAAACGCCAGCGAAGTGTGGCTGATGAACAGCGTCGGTCGGTCGAAGCGAAAATTTCTCACCTTTTCCAGTTGCGGCTGCATGCGAGGGCCGCAATCCAGTCCGGCGATTTGCAGCGGCTGGCCATTGATGTGAAGCGTGAGCGTTTCATCGCGCAGGAAACGTACCCGGTGGCGTTCAGGCGGCAGCGCGCTGTTCGGCCGGTGGCAGAACGCGCAGCTTTGCCGCGGAAACGTGTAATCCGCATCGCCCATGACCGCATACACCCCCAGCGGCGCCCGGAGCTGTTCCAGAAAACGCCACACCATCTCGTAATCCGCAAATTCACCGTACCAGGGCACGTAATCCCCGGTCAAAAAAATCAGGTCCGGTTTGAGCCTGTCGAGGGCGTGCAATAGCCGCTGCATGGCGCGGGTGCTATTGCACGAGAGGTGAATGTCGGTGAGCTGCACGATGGTTTTGCCAGCGAGCATCCCGGCAAAGCGGTCATCGGCGATGTCCAGAATGCGCAGGGTCGGCGGCTGCGAGCGGAGGGCGTAGTAAATTAGCCCCGGCAGGCCAAGCAACAGCGCCAGCAGCGCGCCTCGCCGGATGGATTTCATAATGGATCGATATGAGTTGAGTGGGCTTCGTTTGGATGAGTATCTATCTTCGGAATTCATCGCGAAAAGAAACGGCAAACCGTCCCTGTCCGATCATCATCGGCTGTCCGGTGGTGATCCCAAACGGTGCCTGGGAAACTATCAATTAGCACCGACATGCTCAAAACCATGGGCTGACGCGCATCATCCGCGCAGCCTGTTCCGCGGAATGGGCAATCGTCCCCTGCTCGGAAACAGCCTGACAGCGAGCCGCAGCAAACCGCTGTTCGCTGCGAGCTCGCTATCCGTGTAGGCTTATTTATTTCGGATTGGCAATGCCGATCACGCCGCAGGCCAGCCGCGAACCGGCAGCGCCCGTGGGCTGCGAACTCAGATCGTCTTCTTGGGCATGCACCACTACGGCGCGGCCGATGACCGAGTGGGCACCGGACAGGGTCACAAACGTATCCACGCGCTCGTAATGCGCCTTGCCGGATTCATCGGCTTCCAGGTTTCCCAGATCGCCGATGTGCCGCACGCTGGCTTCCGGGCCACCGTGGGCCACGTTTTCCGGATTGAAATGCCCGCCGGCCGAGGTGCCATCCGATGCGCTACAATCGCCAAACTGGTGGATGTGAAACCCGTGTTTGCCAGGTGCCAGGCCTTCCACATCCGCGACAATTTGGACGCCACCTGGAACGACGGTGAAGGTCACCACCCCGCGCACATTATTGCCCTCAGTCGGATGCAGAACGGCAATGGCTTTGGTGATTTCCGGCTCCGCCTTGGCTTCCGGTGCTTTTTCGGCCTGCTGGCATCCCATGGCAGCCACCAGCGCAACCACCGCAATCAGCATCATGCTTCGTTTCATGGCGTTCCTCCTCCTTAAAAATTAAGAATAGGTTGAAATGAATTGCACCATTGAACATCAGGGCGCATGTATGACATCAACACGGAAACGCATGGTCGCATTCACGGTCTGGAAATCAGGTGGACTCTCACGTCCAGCGCTGGAGTCCGTTTTCATCCACGATGCCCATCAGGGTGGGCAGCGGCTGGCACGGCTCGGTTTCAATGGCAAACGCCGCTGTAGCGCGATCAATGAGCTCCTGCGGAATCTGGCCGGTGCCGCGGTGCAGCACGGCGAGCGTATCGCCGGCCTGCACGCGATCGCCCACTTTCTTCAGTACCTCGATACCGGCGAGGTAATCGATGCTATCTTCCTTTTTCTGGCGACCGGCGCCCAGCAGCATGGCCACCTGTCCCAGGGTACGCGCGTGGCAACGGTGCACGTAACCCTCCGTCGCCGCACGGATTTCGAACCGGTGCTCGGCGGTCGGATAAGATTCCGGCGAATCCAGATAGCGGACATTGCCGCCCTGCACCTGAACCAGTTTCCGAAACAACGCAAACGCTTCGCCGGAGCGAAGTTTTTCCGTGACCCGCTCCCGGGCTTCGTCCAGTGTAGGCGTGAGCTTGCCGAGCCAGACCATGTATGCGCTCAGGGTCAGGGTGACTTCTTCAAAATCGGCTTCGGCCTCGCCTTTGAGCATGCGGACGGCCTCCGCGGTTTCCAGCCACGTGCCGATGCCGCGGCCCAGCGGCTGTTCCATCTGCGTCAGCAGGGCCACCGTGGGCAGGCCGAATTCGGTGGCCGTGGCCACCAGCGCCTCGGCGAGCTTTTCGGAATAGGCCGGATCGGCGAAAATGGCGCCGCTGCCGCATTTCACGTCCAAAACCAGTGCGTCCAGGCCTTCGGCCAGTTTCTTGCTCAAAATGCTGCCGCAAATCAGCGGAATGCTCTCCACCGTAGCGGTAGCGTCGCGCAGGGCGTACAGCTTTTTATCCGCCGGGCAGATTTCGGCGGTCTGGCCGATCAGGCACACGCCCAGCTCGCGCAAAACCCGGCGAAACTCATCCAGATCGAGCTGGGTGTTGAAACCCGGGATGGATTCCAGCTTATCGAGCGTGCCGCCGGTGTGCGCGAGACTCCGTCCGGAAATCATTGGATTGATGACGCCGCAGGCCGCCACCAGCGGCGCCAGCACCAGCGAAACCTTGTCCCCGACTCCGCCCGTGCTGTGTTTATCCACCTTCGGCCCGGGAATGTCGCTCAAATCCAGCACCACGCCGGAATCGCGCATGAGCCGGACCAGGGTGGCGGTTTCTTCCGCATCCATGCCGCGGAAATAGATGGCCATCAGCAGGGCGGAGATTTGATAATCCGGAATGTCGCCGCGGGTGTAGCCGTCGATGATAAATTGAATTTCGTCCTCGGTCAGTTTCTCGCCGTTCCGTTTGCGGGTGATGATTTCAATCGGAGACAGGATCATGCTTCGCGTTCCGTTTCAAAGTGATTGTTGATCGCTGGATTTGGGCCGCGAAAGAAGATGGTGCGTGCGGCTCTCAATAGCTGTCTTTACCTTCCTTGCCTTTCACGATGGCCACGCTGGCGCTGGCGCCAAGTCGGCTGGCCCCGGCCTCGATCATTTCTTTAGCAGTGCTAACCTCCCGGATGCCGCCGGCGGCTTTCACCCCCATCACCGGGCCTACCACCCGGCGCATCAGCGCCACATCGCCGACGGTCGCGCCGGCCGGTCCAAAGCCGGTGCTGGTTTTCACAAAATGCGCCCGGGCTTCCATAGCCAGAATGCACGCCTTTATTTTTTCTTCGTCGGTCAAATAGCAGGTTTCGATGATCACTTTAACGATTTTGCCCTCGGCCGCCTCGACCACAGCGGCGATGTCGTCGCGCACGGCGTCGTACATGCCCGATTTCAGCCTGCCGATGTTAATCACCATATCGATTTCACTGGCGCCCTGATGCACCGCCTGCCGGGTTTCGAAGGCTTTGGCTTCGGGCGTGGTGGCGCCGAGCGGAAAGCCCACCACGGTGCACACGGCCACATCGCTGCCCTGCAGTAGCTCCGCGCAATAGGCCACCCAGGTGGGATTGACGCACACCGAAGCAAAGTGGAATTCGCGCGCTTCGCGGCACAGCTTTTCGATTTTATCGCGCGTGGCGTCGGGTTTCAGCAGCGTGTGGTCGAAAAACCGCGGCAGGTTGCCATTCAGACGCGTTACGTCCGGGCCGGCGCCCACGCGGCTGGCGCCGTGATCCACCATTCCCTGCACCATGGCCGACTGGCACTCCGGACAGGCCCAGCACCAGTTGCAGGCCGGCTGTGTCTGGCCGAGCTCCTCGCGCGCGACTTTTTTGATCATATCATCCAGTTGCATTATTTCATCACCTCAAGGTCATCGACGACGGCCACAATCACCGCCTGCACCGGCGTACGATCGTCCGCCAGCATGAGCCGGGCGGAACCGCCTTCTTTGTTCACGAGAACCAGGTCACCAGCGCCGGCCTGCACGTGATCCACCGCAATGAGAGTGGCGCCGGCCGGCGACCGGGTGTCGAGGTCCACCGGCTGGACCAGCAATAGCTTTTTGCCGTGCAAATGCTCATTTTTTACTGTGGAGACCACGTCCCCCACGACACGACAGAGAATCATGAGCCAATTTCACGTTGAGGGGTTCGAGACGATCCGGGCGGTGGCTTGTTTCAGTTCCTGCGCCAGCGCATGCGCCTCCTGTTCGGTGGGCGCTTCGGCCATCACACGCAGGATGGGCTCGGTGTTGGAAGCCCGCACCTGCACCCACGCGTGGGGCCGCAGGATTTTGACGCCGTCGGTCATATCGAGATTTTCGTTTTGATATTTCTGCCGGATGCTTTCCACCACGGCGGCGGTGTCAATGCCAGTTGGTAGCTCAATTTTGGTTTTGACTATTTTGTACTGCGGCAGCTCGGAAAAGAGCTGGTGCAGGGATTTCGAGGTTTGCGCCATTTTTTGCAAAATCAGCGTGATGCCGACGATGGCGTCGCGGCCGAGATGCACATCCGGCAGGATGACGCCGCCGTTGCCTTCGCCGCCCACCACCGCGCCGATTTCGCGCATGAGTTTGGCCACGTTGATTTCGCCGACGCGCGTGCGTTCTACGCGGCAATCATATCGCCGGGCAATGTCGTCGATCACCTGTGAGGTTGAAACGTTCACGACCACCGGTCCGCGGCGGTGCTGCAGCACGAAATCCACGGCCAGCGCCAGGGTGTATTCCTCGCCCAGCGGGATGCCTTTTTCCGAAACCAGTGCCAGGCGGTCGGAATCCGGATCGACCACCACGCCGAGATCGGCGCCGTACTGATGCACGGCTTTGCACACTTCGCCCAGATTTTCGGGCAGCGGCTCCGGCGTGCGTGGGAAGCGGCCATCCGGCGTGCCGTTGAGCACCACGATATCGCAGCCGAGTTCTTTCAGCAATTTGGGGATGATGACCGCGCCGGCGCCGTTGATGCAATCGGCCACCACCTTGAACCGACGGGCGCGGATCTGCTCGGTATGGATGAACGGCAGATGGAGTACGGTGTCCAGATGATCCTGGACGGCGCGGTCGTAGGTTTTCACCAAACCGAGGTCGTCCCAGGTTTTGAGAGCAAATGCCCGATCCTGGTAAAGCTGCACGACCTGTTTGCTTTGCTCGGAGTCAAGAAAGAGGCCGTCCGGCGCGAGCAGTTTCAGACCGTTCCACATGACCGGATTGTGGCTGGCGGTAATCATGATACCACCGGCCGCCTGCAATTTTTCGGTGGCCATCTGCGTGGTGGGCGTGGGACAGATGCCCAGCTCGATGACCGGATTGCCGGTGGCCATCAGGCCGGAAACCACCGCATGCTGAATCATTTCGCCGGAGGTGCGGCTGTCGCGGGCGACCACCACCGGGCCGCCGTTGCAGTAGGTGCCAAAGGCCTGCGCAAAATGCAGCGCCACTTCGGGAGAGAGCCCTTCACCAATAATGCCTCGAACGCCAGAAATACTGACCATTAAACGCGCCACAGCGGTCTCCTTCCTCAAAGATTGTGCTGAAATAATTCAAAAAGATAGCAACTTTTCCCTGCAATCGCAAGCAAAAGTCGAGGGTAATTTTTTGGAAAATAAATGCGTTATGGAGATAGATCGGACGTTTTGCTGTAAAGCAGAAGCGGAGAAGAAAGCCGCCTGAAATGCATCGATGCACCAATGTGTTTGTTTGAGCCGCGGATGGACGCGGATATAGGAGATGGTAAAGCCGCAGAGGATGGGGTTATCATTTCACACAGAGCCACAAAGTCACTAAGGTTTTTAGAAAAAGGAAGGCTACAATCAGTACAGTTTCACCGATTTGCCGGGTATCAATTTGTTATGTGGTTGGTGCAATTGGCTAAAAATAAATCCGTGCGCATCCGCGTCATCCGTTTCATCTGTGTTCTATCCATTCGCAGTGAGGACGCAGAATGATCTCCGCGGGCCTGGCGTCTTTGCGAGAGAATTTTTTTCGGGTGATATTGCACAACCGGCCTCTCTGCCAATAGCAATATTTATAATGCGCTTCGATTTCTATTTATTGACATTCTACCGCGGGTTTTTTATGTTCAATCCTTGTTTCCGTATGAGATATGGCTGTGTTCCACACACACCATGAAGCTTCAAGTCGGGGATGGCCAATAATTATAAACGCTGAACCGTTACCACCTCAATCAAACGCGGAGAGACCCTTGGCTGAAATAGACCTGATCGTGTTCGATCTCGACGGCACTCTGGTGGATACGCGGCAGGATCTGACCGATGCCGTCAACTATGCGCTCCAGAAGCTGGGCAAGCCGCCGCTGGATGTCGATACCGTCACCCGTAATGTGGGGGACGGCGTACGCATGCTGTTGTTGCGCACCCTGAAAATC
>JAUZRQ010000107.1 GCA_030950365.1 Candidatus Zhuqueibacterota bacterium
GTTAAGCCGACGCGCTTCGCGCCTCGGCTTAACGCGCGGCTGAGCTTCCGTCCCAGCGGCCGCGCTCGCGCGCGGCCTAACAAGCGCTGGAACGGACACTCCCTGCGGGAGTGACGCTCAGCCGCGCGTTAACTCATGCCTAATATTATGCCGCTCGGTATCACTCGCATCGTCCCGTTGGAGAAATAGCCCCATAAATACCCGAAAGCTGCTCACTTTCACCCGCTCTTCAGGCGCTCTACTGGTTCTGGGTTTCCTCACGCTGCTGGCAGGCATTGGCTTGTTTTTGATGCGCGACAGCGCGCAGTCAGGTGTGCCCATAGTCACGGCGCGGCTTATCTGGGAACGCAGCTTCATCATGGTGGCTGTCATTTTAACGGCCGTCGGCTTGATGCTGCTCGAACGCGTCCTGGAAGCTTCACACGGCGCTGCGCTGGCCCGCATCGGAGCCACCAGCTATTTCTTCGCAGCGATCGTTCTTGTTACCGCCGAAGCGACCTATCTGGCCCTGGGCACGCTACCCTATCCACTGGTTGTGGTTTATGTGGTTCTGGCTTTACTGGCGCAGGCTGCCATCGGCGCGGCGCTGTTGCATTCGACTGTGCTACCGCACTGGATCGGCTGGGTAGCACTCGGGTGGAACCTGGTCTGGCTCGTCGTGTTACCGATGACCACGCCCGGCGACATCTACTACCCGATCCTGCATCACCTCATTCCGGTCATCATGGGATTGTCCTTGTTGGGCAAGCGAAGTAGCTTTCAGGGGCACTAAACCTAAATTATGCGTGCAAATAATTAACGCAGAACCGCCGAAAGCGCTGAGTTTCGCAGAGAAAAACATAAGTATCTCAATTTTATTGAATTAAAAGTCTATTTCCAGTGGATTCACAAGCATTTTTGCTTTTCTCTGCGTGCTTTGCGCACTCTTTGGTAAAAACCATTTTTGGGGACCAACAAGAATTTAATGTTTTTAAAATTAATGTGTTACGGATATATTTCCAAACATTTATGAATAATTCAGGTAAAGTCACCCTCGCTCGGAGAGCATCAAAGGCCTGGTGTTCACAAATTATCATGTTGTCATCAAAATATAGATCGTATCCTTTTAAAACTTTAAAGATGAACATTCATTAAAGAGGAGTGAAATCATGGTACAAGATGATAAATCAATCAGGACTCCAATCTCAAAAGAGGAGTCATTTCATAACCCCACCGAAGCCAAACCGATTGCCCTGGTGATTGGGGTGACAGGAAAGCAAGGCGGGGCAACAACACGGCATCTCAAAGCCAGCGGATGGCGCGTGCGTGGGTTCACTCGTAATCTAAAAACCAAGCGGGCACGTACCCTGCAGGCACAGGGTATTGAGCTCATCCAGGGAGATCTTGAAGATCGTGCTGCGCTCATTTCAGCAATGACGGGGGTGAATGGCGTATATGGCGTAACGCCGATGGATCCCAGGACATATAGTGCAGAGCGTGAATTGCGTCAGGGCACGCTGCTTGCCGAGGCGGCGTCAGAGGTTGGTGTACCACATCTGGTCTTTTCATCTGTTGCTGGCTCACAGGACAACACCGGTGTTCCGCATATTGATGTAAAAGGAAAGATTGAAGACCGGATAGGTGAACTTGGGTTGCGGGCGACTATTCTGAAGCCGAATATTTTCATGGAAAACCTGGTAGATCCGGGCGTTGCGCCGGTATTCTGGCATCTGGCCCCCAAACTGATTGGCTGGCAGAAGCCTTTGCCATGGGTTGCCACGGAAGACATCGGGGCTGTGGCGGCACAAGCGTTTCAGAATCCGGAGCGATGGGCTGGCCGTACGCTGGAAATCGTGGGTGAGCGCCGGTCACTGGGTGAGGCACGCAGCATTTACCGTTCGATTCATGGTCGCGCACCTTTTCGCCTTCCAATGCCGCTGTGGGCATTCAAGAGATTGGTTGGAAAAGAATTGGCTATCATGTGGCAATGGCAGGCGACGGCTGATTTCGGTCATCATTCCCCTGAACTTGAGGAAATGAATATCACGTTCATGGATTTTAATCGCTTTTTTCGTAGCCGCATGCCTCAGAGCTAATGCAACAACAGAAGAGCTCAGACGACGCTGTTACAGGTTGTGAATTTTCTTGGTAGCAGGCGAATGGGTTAACTTTCTTAAACTCATAACTTTTCATTCATAGGAGGAAAAAATGGCCAAAGCAGGTGATGTCATAGAGAATCCCCTTTCGGGTGAAAAAATCTTTTTTGATAAAACCGGCGAAGAGACAAACGGCGAATCTCTTTGCGGTAGAATTGTGCTGGCACCACAAGGTATTGGTCCTCCGGAACATATCCATCCCATTATTGAAGAACGGTTCAAGGTGGTGTCGGGTCAGCTCCATGCGCTGGTAAACGGCAAAGAACGGATGGTTTCTGAAGGGGAGGAACTCATTGTCCCTCCTGGAACAGCGCATCGGTGGTGGAATACCACGGATGATGAAGTTCATATTGAATATGTGGTTAGCCCCGCACTTCCACTGGACCGATTCTTAGAAAGTGTGTTTGCCCTTGTCCAGGCGGGTAAGGCGAACAAAAAAGGATTACCCGGTCCGCTGAGAATGGCGCCAATCCTGCAGAAGCATTGGGATGTTCTTTATCTGGCGAACCCACCCCTTTTCATCCAGAAAATCGTTATGGGGGTGTTGGCTGTGGTCGCTCGGTTAATTGGTTATGGTGACGAGTATCGATATCCTTACAAACGAGCATCAGAATAACAGTTATGCATTCACCTAACGACCCAGGAATTCAAATCGATCGGAGCGCAGCGGAGCATCGATCCGCCAGGTGTCGGACAGATTGTTTGAATTCGGGGTTGAACTTGGCCACACCGCGATCCACATTATATGAGTTTTTCTTAGCATGGTTTTCGGCAGGATGATCGTTTCAGGAAGGTTGATTGTTTTGCAGTCGATGCCATAGCTTGAAAATCATAAATGCATTTCCTCTGTTCATTGATAATTGATAGTCCTTTGCCAGGCGGTTGACGGTCTCAGTACGGTTTTTCCGGCGTTCGAGCGCACCTCTCCTGCTGCCCCGACAATTAGCAAAATGCATACGGTTCTCGCACACCCCCAGTCGCATCATCAAGGCGCCCGCGCCTGGTGTTGCGTCGTCAAAGAAATCTCCTGTCGCATGTCAAACCCGCCTGGCGGCACGATCTCGATCAGAAGCATGGGCTTGCCCCGTGGAGTAATACTCATGAACGTTTTTATCATAAATGTAAGCTTATTTTACTCTACGGGGCTTGCCGCAGACCGGGCAGCACGGAATTTTGGACTGTGCCTCCGGTTCATCCTCTGGTTCGAGTTCTACCGTGCCCAGCACACTGTGTCCGACTACTGGCGGATAGTTCAACAGCGCCATGAGCTGTTTATTGCGCGAAGCCAGAAAACCGAAGTGGCGGACTTTTTTGAATCCCCTGGGCAGCACATGCTGCAGGAACCGGCGAAGGAACTCGAAAACGGGCAGCGTCATGGGCGTCCAGCGTTTAGTTCGCGGGTGCTTGTAGACAAAGGTGACTTGATCATTCCTTCGGCTACGCTCAGGACAGGCCTCCAGCTTGATGAGGCGCTTGTTCGAAATCGCCACACGAAAGACGTAAGGCGCGAAGTATTTGAGCACCGCATTACCGTTGCCGGCCGGTTTCGAGTGCACAACCCAGTCTTTGCGCCAGACCTCTTTTGGCACCTGCTGAAACAACTCGGGATCGAAAGCTTGTAAGGCATCGCGCAGCATGGCGCGGAAGAGCTTTGACAGGGCACGCACCGGCAAAAAGAACTTCTGGTGCGCTTCGATCCAGTCCGAGAGATCGGCTGTCAGGCTGCCGGCAGGCACAAGATAGTACACTTGCGGATGAAAGATCAGCGTGGTCAGGCGCCAACCTAATTCCCCACCAAAATTGAAATAGCGCCAGGTTAATTCCCCACTTTTTGAGCGCGATGGATGTTTTTCGGATCATCCAGCGCAGGCATTCGGGCTATCCTATCAGCCGGATCGGCACCGCCCCCGGGGTGGGTCGGAAAACGGTGCGCCACTATCTTCATTTGCCCGTGAGAATGGCATCCGCCGCGAATGTTCATGACCGGGAAAAGATGCGTTGCTTAAAACGCCTGCCCCTGCCTCACAAGAGAATTCCCTGCCCGGCGCGCCAACTTTATCTGCTGAAGCCCAAAAGGGCTTACGGGGTCCTTTGCGAGCTTTACGGCCCTGCCGCCGGCTACACTTCCCTGTCCGGATCAGAGCCACCGAAAAGCCGATCTGCATTTGTTTTGCAAGTACCCTGATCAAAGGGCATCTGCGCACCCGAAGCACACAACAGCTCGACCCAAAAGATTTTCTTGTGGGGAATTAACCTGGCGTTTGCCAGCAGGTGCGCTTCGCCCTGTTCCTGCGAAGGTTATCGCACCAGCGTCATCTTTTTTACGTGAACGCTTCGACCGTTTTGAAACCGATACAGATAAACGCCCGAAGCCAGGCCTGAAGCATCGAACCGGACCACATGCATTCCGGCGCGCAACCTCCCATTTACCAGTTCAGCCACTTTCTGGCCGGCGAGATTGTACACCGCCAGGATCACATGCCCGGCCGCCGGCAGCCGGAAACGGAGCGACGTCGATGGGTTGAACGGATTCGGATAATTCTGTTCGAGTACAAACTCTTCGGGTACGCCTTCACTACCGCTTCCCGCAACATGTGTGGTGATCCCGGATACGCGGACGTCGCCTACCAGATCGCCATGGTTCCCGTTGACAGAGAAATCGCGCACGTCGTCGGCGCCGTCGTTGCCCACACCGAGATCTTCCAGGGTATCGAAGCGCCAGTAGCCTATGAGCCCGGAATCCGCGCTGCGGTAGATGGCCGGGGCCAGTGTATCGCCCAGTGTGGCGCGGATTTCTGCCTGCGTGCGCTCGCGTTTCCACACCCGCACTTCATCGACCAGGCCGGCGTATTGCTGACTCGCTATGCCCTCCCGTGCCGCGATGCGAAACGTGTCCAGGTTTTGATGCGTATCGCCCACCGGCCCCGAGGCTGGTACCGCCTGAAATAAATTGCCGTTGATATACACTTTGATCGCCGGCTGTGCGGCTTTGCTGTCGTAGGCCAGTGCCACGTGCACCCATTGATTCGCCGGCGCATGGTACCGTGTGTTCACCCAGACCCACTTTGTCGTTCCCAGTGTAACGGCCCAGCGGATGCTGCCGTCGGCAAATCGCGCGATCTCGTACTCGCCTTCGCGATTGATGAACACGCCATCGAACTGGCCACGGGCGTGCGGTGCGGGCTTGATCCACGCCTCGATGGTGAACGCGTCACGAACTTCCAGGGTGCTCGAGGAATCCATGTTCACATAGCCTTGCTGCCCGCCCGGATCCTGGTTGACCAGCAGCGAATTCCCTGGCAGACGAACGCTGCCGGCGCCGTCGTAAAACGTTGCTTTGTAAACCAGCGCCACGGCGCCGGGTTGAATACCGACAAATCCTTCGGAACTGCTTCGATAATCAGGTGGCACGACAGCTTTGATGGTCGCAACCTTCCGCCGCGCATCGACAAATATCGTCTCCACCGCCCCACGCTCCGCCCCCTGAAAGGCTGTGAACGGGTCGATGGAAAACGGGGTACCGGTCAGGTCGACGCTGGCGAATGCCGAATCCAGGTGCGAGAACGACAGCCGAATGCCGCCGTAAAGCGGCGGTTCCTGCCCGGCGTAAACGCCCCGGCTCCTGCTGATCCACTGGGTTTGCGTGAAGGTCGTATCCTGCCGCTCCAGTTCGAAGTTGTCCGGATTGATGCGGATTTTAGAAAAATACATGCGCCGGTGATAGGCATCTTGCAGCCATTCGATGAAATTGGTCGAATCGCCGGCAGCAGGCAGGGTGAGGTATTCGCGGGGGGTGGCCAATTCAGTGCCTGTGCGCGGGTCGTAAAACAGGCAGAAGAGTTTCACCGGCTTGCTCTCGTCACCGCCCGAAAACAGCAGGTACTCGCCACCGGGATTGGGCAATAAGCCGGTAAATTTTTTCACCTCTGCGGCATTGCGGTACAGGGCCGGCAGCACAATTTCCGCGACGGCGATGTCGCCACGGGCATTTTCCACCAACACCCGGCCGCCGGGCTCCGCGTTATCCTCAAGAAGCGTGGGGTTGCTGTAAAAAGAATCATCCCCGGCCTGCAGCGGCAGTTCGCGGGTTTCACCGTTGACCGTCACCTGCGCGCGCACCGACCGGATGGGGAAATTGCCCGGGAACGCGCTCACGTAAACGCGTTTGAAGTCGGGAGAATAGGTTGCCAGATCCACCCGAGGCTTCGGATCCCGGCCCGGGCTCATCAACGCCATCTGCGTGTTGCGGAACATGGTCAGGTCCAGCATGTTCCGCGGCTGACCGCGGTCGTTCCATTCCTGCAACACCTGCGCCGATGGCGTCGAGACGTACCAATCGTCCGGGTAGCGCCGGCCTTCGATGAAGGTGACGCCATTCCGGTCCTGGACCTCGAACACATGCGCCAGCACGTCGCGGAAAGTGAAGCCGAGGGAATAGAAATCGGTGCCCACGTAGACCTGGTAGTAGCGAATGTCGTCCTCACCGAGGTTGGCCTTGATGGTGACGACCACCGGGTCGATTTCGCCTTCGAAGCTCGACCATTCCTCGCGCGAGTCGAAGCTCTGCGTGTCGGGATTCCAGCGCGCCACGTCCGCGCGCACCTGCGTCACGACCAGTCCCAGCGGTGCGCCCATCTGGATGGCCTTCAGCTCCTCCAGTGACAGGATGAGGTCATTATTCTGATCATCCTTCTCGACGATGATTGTGCCGCTTTCCGGATAACGGCTGCGTGGCAGGCCGTGGGGTGCCAGCCGGTCGGCCGCCTGCCCGGGCGTAATGGTGGCAATGGTTTTCTTCCCCAGCACCAGGTTAAAGGTCGGCTGCACGTCGAGGGCCGTGGCGCTGCCGAGATTTTGCATGAAAATGCGAAGCTTCAGCCGCGCGGCGCGACTGGGGTTGGTCGAGCGCGTGTTGCTCCAATTGCTGCCGAAGGTGCTCGTCGAGCTCTGGGTGCGGGTCCATGTGTGTGAATACGAGGCGGTGACTTCTGCACTCACCAGCTTGAACGGGTTGAGTGACGCACTTACCGTGACTTCGCCGCCCACCTCATCAGAGCTGCTGGTTTCGTTGGTGAACGACGAGCTTTCTTCGCCGCCTTCGGTGTTGGTAATTTCGCTGATCAGAATCACGTCGTAGTCCGCCATGCTGATATTGATCACCGGGCGTGCGGCCACCAGCGGGTGGCTTTCCGGCGATGGTACCCCGGCAGGCATGTTGACGCCGGATACTTCCATGAAATCGCTGTACGGATCGCCATCCGAGCTCCAGCGGAGGGGGTCGGTTCTGAAAAAGGTCTGGCTGCTGTCGCCGTTCCAGGGTTGCAGCCCTTGTTGCGGCGAATAGGCGTATCCATTAACTTCGAGGCCGTTTTCGATGCCGTCTTCGTCATCGTCCGCATTGGCCTGCAACCGGATTTCCCGTCCGTCCGCAGCGGTGAAAACAATCATCTGGCCCGTTGCGGCTTGTTGCAGACGCATCGTTTGCGCATGCGCGTCAGGGATACGCGCCGGCAGCAAAATCATGAAGAGTGCGGCACATGCCGCGACGATAGAATTCTTTGCAGCGTACATGGTATAACCTCCTTTTGTAGTGGCCGGGATGCACTTCCCGGCGTTTTGTGATGGGCAAGGAGCGCCGCGTCGCCACAGGCCGGCGGGCGCGTCTGTTTATCAGTAACGCGGGAAAATCGCGCCAAAGTGATCATCCTTTTTTTGTTGCAATTTGTTTAAAATAACCACAAATTGGATAAATATATCCGTAACTGGTCATATCCGCCTGCTGCGGCGAAAAAGAGGACTGTCATTCGATGGCGGAAATCACACTTTTGCTGAGGGAATTGCGCGAGGGGGATACCGGCGTGGTCGATCGGCTAATGCCGCTGGTGTATGAGACCTTGCAGGCCATCGCCCGCCGGCAATTGCGCCGTGAACGCCGCTACCATACGCTGGATACGACGGCGCTGGTGCACGAGGCCTACCTCAAACTGGTGGACCAGAAGCGGGTGGAATGGCAGAACCGGGCGCATTTTTTTGCGATTGCCGCGCAGGCGATGCGCCGGATTCTCATCAACTACGCCCGGAAACGGCTGGCGGAAAAACGCGGCGGCGGCCAGCCGCTGGCCACGTTCAACGAGCAGAGCATGTTGCGCGAAACGCGGGCCGAAGAGCTCCTGGCGCTGGATGAGGCACTGGCTGCGCTCGCGCACATGCACGAGCGCCAGGCCCGTGTAGTCGAGTACCGTTTTTTCGGCGGCCTCACCCACGAAGAGATCGCACACGTACTCGGCGTTTCCGTGCCCACCGTCCGCCGCGACTGGCGCCTGGCCCGTGCCTACTTGACCCGCGAGCTGCGCAGGGGAATGTGAACCTGTGCCTCTGGATGCCCGATTGAAACGTTCGGCCATGACGGATACAGGGGGATGCGGGCGGAAACAGGCCGCTGCTGTAGAACGGTTTCTCGGAGCAAATCACCTCAGGTCAAGGTGAAGTACAACGCCGTGGCTGGAGGTTCTCGGGACATGACAAGCCCGCCACTCACATAAAGGATCCCACATGCCACAAACCCGCTGGCATCGCGTCCAGTCCCTGTTCGAAGCCGCCTTGCAAAAACCCCAGGCCGAGCGGCAGGCCTTTTTGCGCAAGGCCTGCGACGGCGACCCGGCCCTGTTCGATGAAGTGGTTTCCCTTCTCGAAGCCGATCGCGACACCCACAGCCTGTTGCGCGGTCATGCCGTCGACGCCGTGGCACTGCCGGACACCGCCCTGCCGACCGGCACCCGCATCGGAAATTACCGTCTTGTACGCGTGCTCGGTACCGGCGGTATGGGTACGGTCTACCTCGCCGAACGCGCCGACGGTCAATTCAAGCAGACAGTGGCCCTGAAAGTCATCAAGCGCGGCATGGACTCGCAGGAAATCGTGCAGCGTTTCCGCAGGGAACGCCAGATTCTGGCACAGCTACAGCATGACAATATCGCCCGGGTGCTCGACGGTGGCCTCACCGGCGATGGCCAGCCCTATTTCACCATGGAGTATGTGGAAGGCGAACCGATCGATGCGTACTGCGACCGGCACCGGCTGACCATCGAGGCGCGGCTGCGGCTGTTTCTCCAGGTGTGTGACGCCGTGCATGCGGCGCATCGCAACCTGGTCGTCCACCGCGATCTGAAGCCCGGCAACATTCTGGTCACGCCAGACGGCACCGCAAAGCTGCTCGATTTCGGTATCGCCAGGGTGCTCAGCCACCACGGCGCCGTACCGGCTACGGTCCAGACAGGCGGCCTGCAGGTGATGACACCGGAGTATGCTTCGCCGGAGCAGGTGCGGGGCGAGCCGGTCACGACGGCATCGGACGTCTACGGTCTGGGGGTGGTGCTGTACGAACTGCTTGCGGGCCGCCGGCCGTACGATTTTCCCGAACGCACGCCAGCGCAGGTCGAGAAGGTCGTCACCGGCACCGAGCCGAAGAGGCCCAGCGTTGCCGTGCACCAGCCGCCCAAAGCGGCCACTTCCGGCGGAGACACACTGGCCGCGGTCAGCCATGCGCGCCGCTCGCAACCCCGACGCCTGCAGCGCCTGCTCGCCGGGGATCTCGACAATATCTGCCTGATGGCGCTGCGCAAAGAGCCGGAACGGCGTTACGGATCAGCGGCGCAGCTTCGCGATGATATTCATCGCTACCTCAATAGCTTGCCGGTTGCAGCCCGACCGGCGACGCTCCGCTACCGGGTGGGGAAATTCATGCGCCGTCACACGGCCGCGGTGGCCGCCGCTACGGCCGGATTGATCTTGCTCGCGGGACTCACCGGCTATTACACCACACGGCTGGCTGCAGAGCGGGACCGGGCACAGGCCGAGGCGCAAAAAGCACAGCAGGTGGCCGGCTTTCTCGCGGGTCTGTTCAAAACCTCCGATCCGAGTGAGGCGCGCGGCCGCCGCATCACTGCGCGCGAGTTGCTGGACCGCGGCGCAGCCCGCATCGAACGCGAGCTGGCAACGCAGCCGGAAGTGCAGGCGAACATGATGGAGGTGGTGGGCACGGTGTACCAGAGCCTGGCGCAGCTCGATGAGGCCGCGGAGTTGCTGGAAAAATCCCTGAGCGTACGGGAACACTTCGCCGGCGAGGTTGGGCCGGAAATCGCGCGCACGCTGTGGGTGCTGGGGAAGGTGAGATCGCAACAGGGGAATTACGAAGCCGCCGATTCGCTGCAACGACTGTCGCTGGCGCGGCACCGGCGCCTGTACGGCGATCAACACGAAACGGTGGCGCAGAATCTGAGCAGTCTGGGCAAAATTCAGTATCAGCTCGGCAACTATGCGGCGGCGGATTCGCTGCACCGGCGGGCGCTGGCCCTCCGCCGGGCGCTGTTCGGCGAACAGCACGCCGGGGTGGCGCAAAATCTCGATGATCTCGGCTGGCTCATGTACGAGCGCGGCAACTACCCTGCGGCGGATTCGCTGCACCGGCAGGCTCTGGCCATCCGGCAGGCCTTGTTCGGGGAAACGCATCTCGAAACGGCGGAGAGTTTGAACAATCTCGGAGCGGCGTTATATGCGAGCGGTGCGTATGATGCGGCCGAACCCTATATGCGCCGGGCCCTAAGGGTGCGAAGCAAGCTGCTCGGCGACGACCATCCGCTGACGACGTACACCCGTACCAATCTCGCCGTGCTGCTGGAAGCGCGGCGCGAGTATACCCGGGCGGAGAAGATGTACCGTGAAATTCTGCAGAAGCACCGGCAGAAGTTCGGCGAGCGGCATCCCGCGATCGCCGACGACCTGACCGACCTCGGCCGGGTGCTGGCGGCACAGTCGGACTATGCCGCGGCGGAACCGCTTTTCCGGGAGGCGCTGGCGCTGCAACGGCAACTGCGCGGCGATGCGCACTGGCTGGTGGCATACACGCAGAACAGCCTGGCGGCGCTGCTGCACGCGAAGGGCGATGCGGCCGCGGCGGAGCCGGTGTACCGGGCGGCGCTGGCGATCTACCGCAAGGCGTGGCAGAAGCCAAACCAGCACGTGGCCAATGCGCTGCTCGGCTGCGGCGCCGCGCTCGTCGATCTCGGCCGAGCCACTGAGGCCGAGCCGTTGATCCGGCAAGGGGTGGCGATTTACGACGGCATGCTGCCTCCGGAGCACTGGCAGCGCGCCCGGGCGAACAGCATTCTCGGCGCCTGTCTCGCGGCGCAGGGGGTGTACTCTGAAGCCGTGCCACTGCTGCAGACTGCCGTGCCGCTGCTGCAAACCGCCCGCGGTGATTTTGATCCCAACACACGCTTCGCCCGCAAATGGCTCGGGCGGGTGCCGCCGGAGGACTTGTAATTGGCCCGTCATTGACCATTTTCCAGTGGTATGGCCGAACCCCCTGTTTTCTCGGCATGCATCGCGTTCAAGTCTCCGTTTTTTGTTCGACCATTTCTCAAAATGCGATTTTTCGGCTATACTCCGGATTCAGTCGATTTTAAGGGCAGCAAGCGACCAAATCAACATACCCCCTCCATAAATGGCGACCGACATGATTTTCGCGATCGCCCTCTTCACTTGTCCGTTTCTTTTCTAGCTTTAATAAACTCACCTAACCCATCTTTAACAATATTAAGCGCTAACTCTCATCAAAACAATGTGTCTCAAAATTTTATTACCACTACAGTATTTTGTTTTCAAACTACATATAGGTTTTCTTCATAGGCAATGGTTTGGATTTGATGTTCAATGCCTGGCAGACGAATCGCTGAAAATCGGTCGGCTCGGAGCTGGTGCGAAGATAAACCTGTTTGCCGTCTTGCGTCTCCAGCGATGTCGTCACGCGCTGTTGCGTCGAAAGAAGCTCCCGGATCGTGTTCCAGCGCATGTAGCACTCCTTCTGGTGCAAATACCACTGAATGCACTGCACCACGTGATGTGCCAACACCGTAATAAACACGTGGCTGGCAATCCGATCGTCTCTTTGATGATAATTCGGCCGCGAGCCCAACTCACTCTTCATCGAACGAAAACTATCTTCCACATCGGTCAGCATCACATAGAGCTGCCAGATTTCCGCTGCCGATAAATCGGTGCGGCTGGTGCGCAAAAAATACCGCCCCGAAAAACGATCATCCAGCGCTTTGGCATCCCGCAGCCGCCAGGTCAAGCCAACCGCCTGGCCCTGGCTCTCTTCCACCTCGATCTCGTAATAATGCGAAACGCGACGGTGCTTTTGCCGCAGCCGACCAATGCGTTCCAATACCTTGTCATAGCGCTTCGTCCCCCATTTCTTGTTCAGCGACGTCAACACCGCCTGCAAATCCGCCTCAAAACGCGACTGCAGCTTGCTTTGCATCGAGCGCTCTTTCAAACTGCGTCGCAGACTCCGAACCCAAAGCCAGCTCTCTTGCGCCTGACGATACAGCCGCGCCTCCACATGCTGATCCTGCGAATGCCGCAACACCTCAAAGTCGGCGCCCTCGGAAAGCCGGGCCTCAATCTCTGCCGGTGGTTTGCTCCGCGAAACCACCACATAATGGTACCCCCGTTCCCGCAAGGCGGTCAAATTCGCCTCCGTGGCAATCCCGGCATCGATCACCACCACAGGAAGAGACGATCCGTCCTCCCCCACCGAAAGCCGCTGCGATAAGCCATCCAAAACCTCAAACAACGTCTCCGGCTCCCGAACATTGCCCGCAAACACCTGGCTGTGCAATGGAAAACCGTGACCATTGAGTATCAGCGCCAGGGTCACCAAAGGACAATCATGACGCTTCTCCTTCGACACCCCGTACCGCTTCAATTGGCTGGCGCCCTCGCCGCTCTCGAAATAACTGTTGGTCAAATCGTACAAAATGATCTGCGAGCCCAAAGAAAACAAATCGCGTTCCCGCGCCGCAAAAAAGGCCTCCAGCTCTTCCTTGTGAGCATACAAAATATCCCCCACCCGGTAAAGATGATTATGCGAAAGCCGGTTCAACGGCAAATCCAACAACTCGCCGATGGCGCTGCGATGCCGGGCCCACTGCCAGGTCGCCCATTCACTGGCCGGATACACCATCCGGCCGATCACCAAAAGATGCGCCAGCCGGATGTCCTGATCGCTCAAGCCCAGGCGGCGCAGCCCTTCCGAAAATTCAAGCCGTTCCAGCATCGAAAGGCTCACCCATTCCCCACCGATGCTGCGGCAATCGCTGATCTTGAGCGAATCCAAAGCCACCGTCTCGTACGTCCTGGCTTCTTCGGAGGCCTCTGAGACGGTCTCAGATTGATTGCGAAGATGCTTGTCAATCAACGCCGAAGCATAATGCTGCGCCAGCCGCTCGACCTCCTCCGGCACCGGCTCGCCAAAGGAAGTTTGCCCTGAGACGATCTCCTCAATGCGATTGGCCAGTGCTTTCCAGTATTTTCTATCTAATTCCAGGCGGCCCAGGTGCAAAAGTGTACGCTGCCGCGGGCCTTTGGCCGTACGGTAGGATTCGACCAAAAGGTGATAGACAAAGGTCTTTTCGTAGCCTTTGTTTTTCTTGGTAACTTCTCGGATGAACATACTGGAA
>JAUZRQ010000108.1 GCA_030950365.1 Candidatus Zhuqueibacterota bacterium
CGTTGATGAGACATTCTCTCGCAGAGGCTCGGGGAGCGCGGAGAGTTTTTACCAGATTTGCCAGAGGATGAGTCTTTGAAGGCCGATCACCGTGAATCGTCAGGATTCACGATGCATTTTTCGACAAGGAACGTTTACAGCGGAACCATCCGTGCCCATCCGCGTCATCCGTTTCATCCGTGTTCGCTTGAAGGCAGGGGCGGCAGACGCAGATCGGTATCCGTGATTTGTGGCTGGATGCTTCACAAGCTGAAAGCTTGTGTTACAGAGACAGACTCACAAGCTGGAAGCTTGTGTTACAATTTGCCGCCGATTTTCCTTTCGCGATCCTGCAATTTTGTCAATTCTGCCTTGAAAATCAGCAAAAAAATAATAACTTATTAGTCTTTGCGGGTATTCATTCAGCCCGATGATGAAGCTACGATTCGGCTTTTTCATCGCGCGCCTCGACCAATCGGCCAAACGGCGCGTTCGCTTGCATGCTCGACCCTTTCTGGCTGAACCGATACCCGCCTTATTGCATAAGGACCACAACATGCAAATCGATCCGACGGCCAGAATTTTGCCGAATGTGAAACTCGGTGAGGGCAGTACCGTCGATTTCAACGTGCTGCTCGGGAAACCGCCGCGCGGCAAAACGGAAGGCGAGCTGCCGCTGATCATCGGCCGGAATGCCGTGATCCGGCCGTTTACCACCATTTACGCCGGCACCACCATCGGCGATGATTTCCAGACCGGACAGGGCGCCAGCATCCGCGAGGACAATGTCCTCGGCAACAACGTGTCCGTGGGCACCAATGCCGTGCTGGAATTCGGCAACCGCATCGGCAACAACGTGCGCATCCACTCGCTGGCGTTTTTAGAAATGGTGACGGTGGAAGACGATGTGTTCATCGGCCCGAATGTGGTGTTTACCGACGATCCGCATCCCATGGGCTGCCCGAAATACAAAGAATGCCTCGGCGGCGCCACGGTGAAACGGCTCGCGCGCATCGGCGCCAACTGCACCATTTTGCCCGGCGTAACGATCGGCCAAAACACACTCATCGGCGCCGGCTCGGTGGTGACGAAGGACATCCCCGATAATATGGTGGCGGCGGGTTCGCCAGCCAGGGTCATCAAACGCATCGACGAACTGACCTGCCCGCCGGGATTTTTCGAACGGCCGTACGTGTGGGAACCGTACCTGCTCGGCGAAAAGGAACGCTGAGCGATCGTTGGTCACCGGTTTGACGATCTGTGCGCGCGGCTGGCGTCAGGCCACCGCGCCCCAATGCATCATAAAATCCAAAACCGAGTATGCAAATCTCCGCGAATGGTATGCCTGAAACGACGACCCGTGAAAAACGCTTCCTGGGACGCGACATCGACGAGCTGCCGCTGGTTTCGGTGGTCATCCCCATGTACAACGAGGCCCGGAACATCCGCCGCTGCGTGGAGTCTATTCTCGGCCAGACCTATCCCACCGAGCGGCTCGAGGTGATCGTCGTGGACGGCATCTCCGATGACGGCTCGCGCGACATCCTTAAAGAGCTTTCCGAAAAGCACGAAAACGTGTATTTCTTTGACAACCCTCTGCGCATCACGCCGCGGGCGCTGAACATCGGCATTCAAAACGCCCGGGGCGATGTGATCATCATCCTCGGCGCCCACACCAAGATCAATCCCGATTTCATCGAACGCAACATCGAGCTCATGCTGGAGCGCGGCGAGGTGTGCACCGGCGGCACACAGATCAACATCGGCGACACCTACTGGCAGCAGGCCATCGGCATCGGCATGGCCTCGAAATTCGGCATTCCCACCGCGCCGTATCGCTACGAAACCAACGAGCGCTACGTGGATACCGTGGTGTACGCTGCCTACCGCCGCGACATCCTCGAAAAGGTCGGCCTGTTCGAGGAGGACCTGCACATCGCCGAGGATGCCGAACTGAACTGGCGCATCCGGCAGGCCGGCTTCAAGATTTTCTTTTCGCCCAATATCGTTTCGTATTACTACCCCCGACCCAACCTGCGCAAGCTGTTCAAGCAGTTTTTTAACTACGGCCTCATGCGCGTGAACGTCATCAAGAAACATCCGGATGCGTTCCGGTGGCTGCACCTCCTGCCGGCGGCCGCGGTGTTCGGCGGCCTGGCTTTGGCCGGGCTGTCGTTCGTGAATGTACTTTTTCTGTACATCCTGCTTGGTGCCATCGGACTGTACGGCGCCGGTTTGCTGGCGGGGGCGCTGGTGGAATCCCGCCGTCACGGCTGGCGGTATTTTCCCGCACTGCCGGCGGTGTTTTTTACCTTGCATACCAGTTTTGCCCTCGGCTTCATCATCGGCATGTTCAAATCGCAGAAATGGGGCGGCGCCATGCCGCTCTGGGCCGAGCGGCTGTTGCTGTTCACGAGCGACTACATCGCCGTCAATTCGGCGTTCTGGGTGTGGGCCAATCTGCGCTCGGAGCTCGGGCTGTTTGCGGCCACGCAATTCCCGGTGGGATTTTACATCTCCAACATCATTTTCCTGTTCTGGTTTTTCCTGTTTCTGTTTTTCGGCATGTATAAAACCTGGGAAGCGCAGAGCCGCGTGGATGAATTCATCCAGGTGATGAAGGCCGTGTTCTGGGGCGTGCTATTTATCTATTTGATCACCTTCGATATCGAACGCGATTTGCCCAATCCGCTGCCCGGCAGCCGGCTGTTGCTGCTGTCGTACTGGGCGATCATGGTGGCGTTTGTCGGCGCGGGACGGTTTCTGCTGCGCACGTTTCAGCGCAAGCTGCTGGAACTGGGTATCGGACTGCGGCGCACGCTGATCGTGGGCTGGGGCCAGAAAGCTTACGAGCTGTTTGAGAAGGTCACGCGGTTTCCGGCGCTGGGCTACCGGGTGGTCGGTTTTGTGGCGCCCAATGCCGCCAACGGCCGCTTGGATTACCGCGGCGTGCCGCTGCTCGGCACCATCGACCGGCTGTCGGACATCGTGGCCGAAAACCAGGCCGAGGAAATCCTCATTGCGCTGGAAAATTCCGACCGTAAGCGCATTTACGACGTCATTGCCAGAACCGATGGCCTGCCGGTGCGGCTGAAAATCGTGCCCGATTTGTACAGCATCATCACCGGGCAGGCGCGCACCAATCAGATTTACGGCTTCCCGCTGATCGAAATCCTGCCGCAGCTCATGCCCACCTGGGAGAAACGGGTCAAGCGGCTCATCGATGTGACCGTGGCCGTGGCGGTGCTGATCCTGGGGCTGCCATTGTGGCTGGTGGTGGCGCTATTGATCAAACTGGACAGCCCCGGCCCGGTGATTTACCGCCAGGAGCGCGTTGGTCAAAACGGCCGGCTGTTCAAGATTTACAAATTCCGCAGTATGGTACAGGATGCCGAAAAGATGACCGGTCCCAAAGGGGCGGAAAAGGACGATCCGCGTGTCACCCGGGTGGGCCGATGGATTCGCAAGCTGCGCATCGATGAGATTCCGCAATTCTGGAACGTGCTCAAGGGGGAGATGAGTCTGGTGGGCCCGCGGCCGGAACGGCCGTATTTTGTGGAGAAGCTCAAAAAAGAATTGCCGCTGTATTCGCGCCGCCTGCGCGTGCGGCCGGGCATCACCGGCTGGGCGCAGATCAAAGGCGCTTACGACGCTAGCATCGATGATGTGAAACAAAAGTTGCAGTACGATTTGTTTTATCTGGAAAACATGTCCCTGCGCATGGATTTGAAGATTATTTTGAATACGATTTATGTGATGTTGCGGGGCAAGGGGCAGTGAATCTGTAAATAAATTTCGTTTGAAGTTCAATCCGATCTTTCACTGAGACACTGGGTTCGCGAAGGTTAATAGGATACCGAAGACGTTTGATTCTGGAATGGCCAATTTCGATTCAATACCATCTGAAACGGTGTATGCTTTCCTTCGAAACCACACAAGGCCGAAGTCCATGGAGAGCAAGCCCTTGGGAGAAACCGTGTAGGGGGGATATGGGGGGAGTCCATCCCAGGCTTAACCCGCCTTAAAACCGTTGAGCGATAGCAGGACCGCAAATGGATTGATTTCACCTTTTCATGATGTGGCCATCGTCCCTGTCGTCGAGAGTGGCCGTGCGAAGGGCCCTGAAATTTGTGCAGTGAGATTGCTTCGTCGCCGCCGGTTGGCGGACCCTCACAATGACGATGGGGGAGCTTGTAGCACGAGGTTCCAGCTTGTATGCTTGGACAATTAGCCCCGGATTGACGCGGATTGAGGGCGTCGGTTTGTGCGCTTTTGCCAGGCATCGTGGTGGAATGATTCCAGACTTTTCATGATGCGGCCATTGCCCTCGTCGATAGATTAGGAAAGAAGGGGATCGCGTTCTCGGGCACCAGGCTAAAATGGCTTTATTTTAGTCCCAACAAGTTTTTAAAGGCCATACCACAAACTTTGCACGCAAAAAATCATGGCGGACTCGCAACCCTTTCCTTGATTTCCCCGTATTCGATGTGTAATTTGGGGCAGGAGTCGAACGGACCAACGGCAGCAGATGGGAGAAGATCATGCTGGGATATTTGCGATTGGGCTGTGCGTTGATGGCGGTATGCGCGCCCCTGGCGGTGGCGCAGGCACAGACGACGATTTTTCGAGAGCCGCTGAGCCCGCGGTTGGCCAATTACCACATCCGGGTCACACTGAATGATACCAACAAAACGATTCAGGGCCAATTGCGTTTGACCTGGACGAATCCTTCCGACGATGTGATTCCCGATCTGCGGTTCCATCTGTATTACAACGCCTTCAGCAATGCCAAATCCACGTTTATTCGCGAAAACATGGGCTCGGCGCCGTGGGCGCCCGACAACGGCTGGGGCTGGATGGACATTCGCCGCATCGCCGTGCGCGGCCGGGATGTGACCGATTCGCTGCGATTCATCGCGCCGGATGATGGCAACGCGGACGACCGCACCGTGGCTCAGGTGATGCTGCCACAGCCGGTGCAGCCGCGCGAAACGCTCGAGGTGGATATCGAATTTTTTGCCAAAATTCCGCGCAACCATGTGCGCACCGGCTGGTGGGGCGAGGATTTCTTTTTTATGGCGCAATGGTTCCCCAAAATCGGTGTGTATGAACCGCCTGGAATGCGTTTCGTGCCAAAAGACGCGCCGCGCGGCCAGTGGAACTGCCACCAGTTCCATGCGAACACCGAATTTTATGCCGATTTTGGCGTGTATGATGTTGAAATTACGCTTCCGCAAAAATACGTGGTCGCCACCACGGGCATCATCGAGCGCGAGGTGGAGCATGCGGATGGCAGCAAAACCGTGGTCGCCCACGCCGAGGATGTGCACGATTTCGCCTGGCTGGCCGATGCGTCCGTGCTCGATTATTCGGACGCCTGGGAGAATCCCAAAACCGGACAGCGGGTGGCCATCCGGTTGTTGCTGCAGCCCGGCCATGACATCGCCAAAGACAATTATTTCGAATCCGCCAAGGCCACTCTGGCGTATTTCGACGAGTGGCTGGGGCCGTATGCCTATCCATATCCGCTGCTGACCATCGTTGATCCACAACCCGGCAGCGGCGCCGGCGGCATGGAATATCCCACCCTGATCACCGGCATGATGGTGTATCCGGCCGCCGTGCTGACCCGCGAGCGGCTGCGCATGGTCGAAACCGTCACCATCCACGAGCTGGGGCACCAGTACTGGTACGGCATGGTAGCCAACAACGAATTCGAAGAGGCGTTTTTGGATGAAGGCTTCAACACCTATTCCGAAAACCGCATCGGCGATGACCTGTACGGCAGGGTGGGGTCGCTCATCGACTTCTGGGGTTTCCGCGCCAGTCTGGAATCGGTGCGCCGGATGGGCTACGTGACCGGCGAGGGCCAGCGCGACGCCCGGGTGGCCGATCCGACCTTCGCAGCCCTCAACGGTAGCAATTTTGCCTACAACAAATGGTCGCTTGCCCTGAAAACCCTGGAACACTACCTTGGCAGGGAAACGTTTGATCGGATCATGCGCATATATTTCCAGCGCTGGCGATTCAGGCATCCATCCCGAAACGATTTCATCGCCGTGGCCAACGAAGTGGCCCGCCAGGATCTAAACTGGTTTTTCGATAGCGTGCTGTTGGGTGACGGCGTCATCGATTACGGCATCGCCCGGGTGCGGTCGGCGCCGGTGAGCCTGTTCGAGCGCGGGCCGGATACCACCCAGGCCAGCGGTGCGGACAGTCTCGAGGCCAGTGCCGTCGATTCGCTGAGTGCAAGCGATACCCTGACGGCGGTCAGCGATACCGCGAAAGCCGATACGGAGGCAACCGATACGGCTGTGGCCGAAAAGCCAAAACTGTATTACCACGATATCGTCATCCGGCGGATCGGCGAGGTGGCGTTTCCTGTGGAAGTGCTGATTCGTTTTGAGGATGGCACCGAAAAGCGGAAACGATGGGACGGGCGATCGCGGCTGCACAGGTTCACCTTCACCTATCCTTCCCGGTTGGATCGGGTGGTGATCGATCCCGATTACAAAGTGCCGCTGGATGTGAACTGGCTCAACAACAGTTGGACCCGGCCCAACGAGCAATTCAAGCGCAAATACCGCTGGAAGTGGTTTTTCTGGATGCAGTCGATTCTGGCTTTGCTGGCAACGATTTCATAGGACGGGAGGACAACATGACCGCGTTACAGGCCTTTCTGAAAGCCCAAAAAGAAATCTGGCTGCGCCGGGGCATTGTGGGATTCCTGTATGTGTTCAATGTGCTCATGGCGGCCATCCTGACGTTGCCCATCGGCGGACGTCTGGACCGGCTGGCGAACAAGGAGCTGGCCAATCATCTCATTGACGGATTCGCGGTGGACTACGTTATCGAGTATTTTCAAAAATACGGCGACAGCTTTCAGGCGATCATCGCCATGCTCATTGGCGTGGGCCTTTTTTATGTGCTCACGAATACGTTTCTGGCCGGGGGCATTCTGGGCGTGCTGTCGCGGGAAAAGCGATTCCGGCTGCGGCCGTTTCTCCACGAAAGCGCCAACCTATTCGGCCGGTTTGTGCGCCTGCTGTTCCTGTCGCTGGTGGTTTTGATCTTGCTGTATTTTGTGTTCCGGCTTGCCGTGCTTTCGCCGCTGAAAAACCTTGCCGATTCGGCCAACCCGGATGTCAGGTTTCAGCTCCAGTTGCTCTCAATATTGTTGGTTCTTTTGCTGATCGGTTTCTGGAACATGCTGTTCGATTATGCCAAGATCGCCATTCACAGCCGCGATATCGGGAGTGTGTTTGTCGGCTTTTTCAGTAGCATGCGTTTTGCGCTGCGGCATCCGCTGCAAACCATCGGCCTGTATTTTTTGAATTACCTCATCGTCGCGGCGCTGTTTGTGCTCTACCTGGTTCTCGAGAACCAGTTCAGCAATACCACAGCGGTTTCCACTTACGGGCTTCTGGCCGTGCAGCAACTGTTCATTTTGTCGCGCTTGTGGATGAAAACGTCGTTTTTTGCCAGCCAACAGGTGTTTTATTTCGATCGCCATCCGGAAGAGGCCATTCAACTGGCCTGGGAATAGGTTTCAGGCTTTTATTAATAAAATTGAGTCGCCGGGAACAGGGAATCCAAAGGTGAGCCCATGAAGCGACAAAAGCAAGCCGGTCAGTGGATTGCTCCGGTCATCCTGATACTGTTGATGTGGAGTTTCCCCGGGACGGCGTCTCTGCAACCGGCAGATTCACTGCTGGCGCACTATCCCGTGCGAATGGGCAATGCCTGGGATTATTATGGCGACGTTCCCTTCCTCGGGGTGCCCACTTATCCTGCATGGCATCTCTACAGTGCTGTTGGCGACAGTCTCCATGCCAATGGGCACCGGTACACGGTGATTGAGCTGATTCAGTATGAAATGGCCGGGCAGAGCCGGCCCGGGGCGCTGGGCACCATCCGACGGCGCACCATCCTGCAGCGCGTGGATTCGACCCGGCTCACCATTTACCGGATCGATCCCTGGGTCAGGCCGATGAACGAGGTGCTGTATGACAGTCTGCTGGCTCAGGCCGGCGACACACTCTGGAGCTCGCCCGGCGCGCTGCTGCTGATCGATGTCCGGCAGCGGGAGCTGTTTGGAACCACGAGGTGGGTGCGCAAACTGGCCACGACGCAGTCGCTGGTGTTTTCCAGTTTCGAGACGGCGGAAGGGCTGGGCATGTGGAGCTATAGCGGCGGAGAGCCGGTCGGCCCCGCGTTTGTGTTGCAGGGCGCGGTGATCGATGGCGATACCCTTGGGCTTCCGCTCCGTTACCGCAGACCGCAATTGCTGGCCCTTCCCGGACGGCTGTTGTTTTCAAAGGAGCAAACCGAACAAACGGTGGTTTTTCAAAACACGGGCCAGGGGTTGGCCATTATCGATTCACTGGCCATGCAGTATGAGGAGCGCTTTTATTCGCAGCCCTATTATCATGGTCTGGGATATGCGCACACGTTTTTCACCCGCGGGCCATATTTGGTTTTTCCGCAGGACTCCATTCATCTGAAGTTGTTTATCCGCGAACCGATGTTGGCCAGCGGATTTTCGGATACGGTTCAGGTTTTTTCCCGCGATGTCCGGGGGCGGCGGTTGCCCGTGATTCGCATTCCGGTGCGCGTGGATCCAGTGTCCGGCATGAAGCGCCATCCTGCGGCCGAGCGCGTCACGCCCGCGGATTACGCGCTGCGCGTTTTTCCCAATCCGGCCCGCTTGCCATCGCGTGTCTTTGTGACCTTCCGCCTCGCGCGGCCGGAAGCGGTGCGGCTGTCGGTGCTGGATATTCTGGGGCGCACGGTGATGGAAAAGTCATGGCCGTGGCTGCCGGCCGGTTCGCATCGGTTTGTGATCCCGATCGGGGAGTGGGGGACTGGCGCGTATTTCATCCGGATGCGCGGCGCAAGGCGGGAGGCCGTGGTGAAATGGCGAGTGGTGCGGTAAAGCTTTTTGGCCGCTAAACCCAATTGGCGACCGTGGTTCAAGCAAATCCGTTTCCGTTCTGCTTCTGCAGAATGGTAAAATGGAATCTCTCGCAGAGCCTCTGAGTCCGCGGAGTGTTTTTAAAGTCCCCTCCCGGGAGGGGATTTAGGGGCGGGTCGGATCGTTTGGCCTGGCGCCTTTTAATTGTTCCCGGCATCGTTGGCAGCAGGGCAATTTCCTGAAAGAGGTTGATCCTATTTTCCATTCGTTCGCTATAAGTTGCGAAACGGAAGCGCAGTGGCTACCTTCCCTCTAAAAATCCCTTTTCCATCCGAAATCGAATAAGGAGCTCTCATGCGTATCGCCAGGATTCTGCTATACAGTCCGGCTATTTTGGGCCTGTTATGGCTGCTTTCAGGCTGCACCACTGGCAAGAAAATTGAACATGCAACTCTCTACCGCGATGAATTCGGAGTCCCGCACATTTATGCCGAAAGCGAAGAGGCGGCCATGTACGCGCATGGATACGCTCAGGGCGAGGATCGTCTGGAGCAGGTGCTGCGGCATTACCGCTGGGCCGAGGGCACGCTGGCTGAGGTGGCGGGCAAATCGTATGTGACCAGTGATTATCACGCGCGCGTCTGGCGGCACGCGGAAATCAGCCGCGAGCGCTATTCGGACATTCCGGAAACGACGCGCCGCCTCATTGAAGCGTTTGTGGATGGCTTGAAAGCCTACATGAAAGAGCATCCCGACCGGGTGCCGGACTGGGCGCCGGATGTGCAGCCCTGGCACGTGGTGGCGCTCGGGCGCGCGTTCATCTGGGGCTGGCCGGCCGGACAGGCCTGGGATGACCTGAACCGCCGCAAGCCGGTGCCGAAGGAGAAAACCCGCGGCTCCAACCAGTGGGCCCTGGCGGGATCGCGCACGCAATCGGGCAAGCCCATTTTGCTGATCGATCCGCATTTGAGCTGGGAGACCAATGGTAAATGGACCGAAGTACGGCTGCATGGCGGTGAACTGAATTTTGCTGGCATGGTGATCCCGGGCATGCCGTTTATCGCCCTGGGGCACAACCAATTCGTGGCCTGGGCGGCCACCACCGGCGGTCCGGACTGCGGCGACATCTTCGAAATCGAAACCGATCCCGAAAATCCGCTGCGCTACCGCTACGATGACGAGTGGCGCACTATGACGGTGGACAGCTTCAAAATTCGTTATAAAGACGGTGACGGCTATAAAGAAATTGTCAAACGAATCGAACGCAGCCATCACGGGCCGATTGTGCGCCGGGTGGGCAACAAGGCTTACGCCATGGCGCTGCCTTACGAAAACGAGGTGCTGCTGGTCGAAACCATGCTGCAAATTTGCCGGTCGCGCTCGGTGGATGATTTCGCTAAGGCGCTATCCAGCCAGCAATTTTTACCGCAAAACATGATGGCCGCCGATGTGCACGGCAACATTTATTACCAGCGCACCGGCCGCGTGCCCGTGCGCCCGGATGGCTATGATTACAGCTATCCCGTTCCGGGCAATACCTCCAAAACCGAGTGGCGCGGCCTGCATCTGACATCCGATCTGGTGCAGATTCTGAATCCTGCCGCTGGATATATGCAGAATTGCAATATTTCCCCGGGAACGATGATCCACGAAGGCGCGCCGCGGGCGGACGATTATCCGAAATACATTTTTAACGATCGGCCGGATCGCAGCAATCCGCGCGGCCGGCGCGCCGTGGCCTTGCTGAAACAGGTGAAAAAAGCGGATGTGGAAACGGCCATGCAGATCGCGTTTGACACGACCGCCGATGGCGCCAACATCGAGCCCTGGCAGGTGGCGCTGAAACGCGCGTTCCAGCGGTTCGGCAACGGGAAATACGCGGCGCTGAAAGAGGCGGTGGATAGGATCGCCGGCTGGAATCATAGCTTCAGCCAGGATAACGAGGCGGCTACGCTATACGATGCGTGGAAACGACAGGTGCGTGCGCTCAAAGGGCCGAACCTGTCGCAGGTTAAAAACGGCCGGATGAGCCGAAAACAGCAAAAAGCGCTGCTGGATGCGCTGCAAAAGGCGGTGGATGCGTTGCAGAAACAGTATGGCAGTATCCACGTGCCGTGGGGGAAAACCGTGCGGTTACGCCGCGGGGAAAAAGACCTGCCGCTGGGCGGCATGGGGTCAACGCTGCGAAGCATCTGGTCGCGTCGGCACAAGGACGGGACGAATGTAGCTTTTGGCGGCCAGTCCTGCCCGATGATCGTTCATCTGACGCAACCGATCGAGTCGTACAGTGTGCTGCCGTATGGCGTCAGCGACGATCCGGCCTCGCCACATTACATCGATCAAATGGGGCTGTTCAGCATGCGGCGCATGAAACCGACCTGGTTCACGCGTGAGGAGCTGTTCAAGCACATTACGAGCACAAAGGAGTTGACATATCGGCCTCGGGAATGACGGAAAGGATGAGACACTATTTGGTGTAATTGCAAACAAAAGCCATTTGCAAATTCGCTCTGAATTTTTATAGCCACGGATTGACGCGGATTGAACACGGATGATGCCTGCATGATAACTATTCAACCATGAGTTCAGTTTTATCATTCCGGCTTCCGTCGCCCACCGGAAGGTGGGCGACGGAATGCCGGAATCTCATACCCTGTCCTGTTGTTAGAAATGAGATTTCAGTATCTATCGCCATTCAATGAGTGTGGATTTACCATTTACTCATCCAACCGGATCCCTATCATCGCTGATCATGGAGCAATCAACTTTATTGAAAACAGAGCCATCATCTAAGAGGATGCCATGAACCGCCAGGAATTTTTGAAGCGGCTTCTGGCCGGGTTGGCGGCTGGCCTGTTCGAGCCGGTGGTGCGGTCGGCGGAGACGCTAATGGCCGAGGAAGAGCCTGTGCCGCAGCGGACGCTGGGCCGCACTGGCGTGCGCGTGCCCATTCTGGCGCTCGGCGGCTACCACATCGGCCGCATCCGCGATGAGGCCGAGGCCATGCGCATGATTCACTTCGCGCTCGATCAGGGCCTGTTTTTCTTCGATACCGCCGAGTCATACCAGCGCGGTGGCAGCGAAGAACGGCTGGGGCGCGCACTCAAAGACCGCCGGCAGCGCGCGTTTTTGATGACCAAGACCTACGAGCCGGCCAATCGCGACGCCGCGGGAGCGCGGGCGCACCTGGAGGGCAGTCTGCGCCGCCTGCAAACCGATTATCTTGACTTGTGGCAACTGCACAGCGTGCAAACCCCGGAGGACGTGGACCGCGCCTTTCGCGAGGGCGGGGCGATGGAATCCATTATGAAAGCCAAACAGGAGGGCAAGGTGCGGTTTATTGGCGTTACCGGCCACCGCAATCCGGATGCCAATCTGCGAGCGATTCATTACTGGGATCAGGGCTGGAAATTCGATACCATGCAAATGCCCATCAACGCGGTGGATTACCACCAGGAGAGTTTCCAGCGTCAGGTACTGCCGGAATTGGTCAAACGCGGTATCGGCGTCATCGCCATGAAAACCTCCGCCGATGGCCGCCTGCTGCGCGAGGGACTGCTCACCATCGGCGAATGTCTGCACTATGTCTGGTCGCTGCCGGTGTCGGTGGCGGTAGTGGGCATGACCAATATGCAAGAATTGAAGGACAATTTGCAGCATGCCCGAACATTTCGGCCGCTACGGGAAGACTCCCGAAAGCGGATGCTTGGACGTTTGAAACCGCATGCGCGTTTGGAGCTTGAATGGTATAAGCGTCCTCGGAGATGAAAAGAGACGGTAACCTATTTGCCAGTGCAGCGCGGTTTTGTCATTGGGCAGTTGGGGCTTTATGGCATCACTCCATTTCTGAGAGATGGTTAGATTCTGCTTATGCGCATCAATCAGAACTCTTGGAACGATTCAGAAAATTTCGTCTGATGAAATCGTGGTTGTCATCGCGATTCTCGCAATGTCGGGTGGTGGGTTGAATTGTTACATTTTGGCATAAGTATCCTATAAGAAATTCACTATTTTAGTGGTGGTTTAAGAATGCACAAGTCATTTGGATAGGATTTTACAGTTGATCGTTGCAAACCAAAAAATTACAAAGCATTTACTTGCATTTGTTAATGAAATTTATTAAATATTATAAATTTATAGGTTCGCACATCGCTCCTCAGATACAGAGGGAGTAGCAGGGATTCTGAGGAGACGCGCGCTCTTTCAATTAGGGATGATTGTTTGATCTTCGCCAGGGGTCCGCTTCTTTCATTTTATAAGCCTGTCCATGGATGACGCTTACCAAGGGGAAGCTCTCAAACACATCATTATCAAGATGTTAAAAATTTTAGAAGGAGGACGCTATGAATGGCTTACGGAAGGCTTCCTGGGTGTTAATGTTTCTTTTGCTGGGGGCTTGGCATGTTCAGGCGCAATTTTCTGTCACCTCCATTACGCCTTCGCATGGGACGGCCCAGGTTCCACAAAATACATCAATTTCTATTGTTTTTAATCAGCCGATTGACCAGTCCGGGCAATATATCTTCGATGAGAATGGCGAACCGGTAAATTGGCGTTTGTATCCCGATACCGACGAGACTTTGAATTCATATACAATGATCAGTAGCGATGGTAAAACGTTTACGCTTGTTAATCTCTCTTTAAAAGCCAATACTCAATACACCTTTGTCGTGGAAGGAGCATTCGCAGCCGATGGAACGCCCCTTTCCGGTCCGGCGGTGGTCATGTTCACGACGGGCGATGGATTGCCCGATGGACGGATTTCCGGCAGCGTGAGCGGTACAGGGGTGAATTTTCAACGCGTGCTGGTCAATGTTTTCGTTCAATCGCCTTTTAACGATTTCTTTTTTGCCGGCTTTGCGGTTCCGGATAATTCTGGCAATTACAGTGTTCCTTATTTGCCCGCCGGCTCGTATTATGTCATTGCCACGTATGATTCCAACGGAAACGGTGTATTCGATCCGGGCGAAGGGGACTGGGTCGGCGGCTATGATCCGAATGGGGATAAATTGGTGGATGCCGTTAATGTGAATCAGGGACAATCGGTCGATGGGGTCCATTTTGCGATACAAAGCGTTACACCCGCCACGGCGCGCACCATTTTCCAGGTAGTGGCTCCCTTTGTGGCCACGCAAGGACAGGGTGCCGGTGGGCTGGCTTCGGACCCTGCCCTGATCAGTATTTTTGGTCCCCAATTGAATGCGGATGGCCAGGCATATATCTGGGGGTATGGGTTTTATTCGGCTGCTGAAGATAAACGATTTGGATTTTTCGCCACCCAGAACCTGGTCGTCCCTGCCTTGCTGTTTGCCGGAGATACCTCGTTTACGCTTTTCGATACTTTAAAAACGCCTCTGCCGGATAACTGGATGGATAGCGATGCCGCCATGACGGTGGTTAAAAATGCCGGAGCGGCCGATTTCCTGCAAAAATACCCTGATGCCGACATTTCGGCGTTTGGCGCTACGTTCGATCCGGATAGTCTTTTCAGGTTTGAAAGCGGTGAGAGTTTAAGCAAATCTGCGCAGCCCCAACCGCGTCGCAACCGACAGTTTGTTCGATGGCAGACCCGGGTTGTTCCCAACAAGGCTCTCTCCCCCGAAGTGTATGCACCCTTCTGGATCTTTATCATGGATGCAAAGGAGGCGGAGGAGTTTTTATCCTTTTTTATCGCGGCTGTCAATATGCTAACCGCCGAGACGACGGTTTTGAGCCCGGCCTTCGGAGTGGCCAGAAGCAATTTGCAAACGGCTAAACAGTTCGCCTCAACCCTTGTGAGTGACGCTTCTCTTGTGGGGATTATGACGCCGCCGTTTTTTGGGGCGCTGCAGCCCGATGGTCAGGCGATTTTTTGGGCATTTGTTTTCTATTCCGCCAGCGCAGATTCCTTTTTTCAGTTAATGATGTCCAATAGCCGGGTTTTCGGAGTCTCTGGCGCCGATAGTTTCGTATCCAAACAGCCCCTTCCAGATACGTTTATGGATAGTGATGAAGCCTTGGCCAAAGCCGAAGCCCGTGGAGGGGCCGATTTTCGCCAAAACAACCCTGGCGCAATCATGACCGCCTGGCTGGCGTATGGTCTTTATCCCCAGGATCCCTCTTTGCTGGTTTGGATGGTGCAGTATGGTACGTATGCTATGCCACAGGATCAGTGGCTGACCTTTATTTTCGATGCCATTACCGGGGATGTGCTGGTCAATGTCGAGGAGAGTGGCAATCGACTCCCTGAAGGTTTTCAGATACATCCAGTATATCCGAATCCACAGCAAGCGGGAGGGCGAATCCATATTCCGCTTACCCTGCAAGAGTCGGCTGACGTGGAAATTGTTTTGTACAATCTGCTTGGCCAGGTTGTGCGAACCGTTCAATATGGGCGCCTGACTTCCGGTTCCCATACCCTGCGTATGCAGGACTTATTGCAAAATCTTTCCGTGGGAGCCTATTTCGTGCAGGTGAAGTTGACCCGGCCCAACGGGCAAATCCACCGGCTCATGCGTCGCATCGTCGTGCAATAAATAAGGCGGATATAGAGCAAAAACCCCGAAAAAGGCCGTTCGTCGTCATCGCGCCCTTTTCGGGGTTTTGTTTATGGATTCATGCTGGACAACCCGCGTATGCGACATCAACAACAGCAGGCCCGGGGGCAAATTTTTATGATTTCAGATTTTCCGGGCAGGAAAAGCAGCGGCATTGTACCGATCGAGGCGCCATTCGGGATCGTACATGATATCGTCCCTCTAAAATTTTTCCACCGTCGGTAGAGGCGGTTCGCCGGCCATTTCCCATAGTTTATTCTTGAAGCCAGTATTGGCATCGTTGGCGCTGTTGTTTTGTATAAACTTCTTTTTTATTCTTCCTTTATGGCGATTTGATGTTGTGTAGTTATTCAGCAAATGGTGAAAAACTCATAGGGAAGAAAAGCAAAGCTCTCGCAGTAGCGCTGAGATCGCTGAGGTTTCATTTTAAGGACTTCGGAATCGAGGATTTTTTTTCAAGATTTCCGGGAGACCATCTGCGTCAATCCGTGCGCATGCGTAGTTCCCCGAAAATCAGCGCCAATTTATGAAATTCGTGGTCTTTTGGGGGGTGATATCCAAATTCATTAGCAAGGCGTTTCATGGCGATTCAAAATGGTAGTGCCCGATCTGCACTGAATAGTTCCGATTTTGTTAGATGAACTCATTAACAATAAGGAAATTGAGCTTATTATTAAAATTTTTCCGCGCGATAGAGCATTTCATTCCGTTCCATAGCAGCCCGTCCCTTTCCGCTTGCCACCGTGGACCTTCTCAACTATTTTGTTTACAAAACTCCTTTCCAGAAGCACAAATAGCTTGTGAGGTTAGTATGCGTTTTTCAAAGCAAACATGGATGCGGGTTATCGCGATTTTGAGCGTGATCCTCATCGCCGCGGCGGCGCCAGCGCAAAAAATCACCGCCCTGGTCGGCGGGACGCTCATTGATGGCTATGGCTCGACTCCGATCCGTAATAGCGTGATTTTGATCGAGGGTGAGCGCATCAAAGCCGTGGGGCAGGTGGGGGAGCTGGCGATCCCCGAAGGCGCGGAGATCATCTCCACCGAGGGCATGAGCGTGATGCCCGGGCTGTGGGACATGCACGTGCACTTAATGATCAACGGGCACACCGATTATGCGCACTGGGATAAAAAATATCCGCCGCTGTTCCGGGATGTGATCATGCCGGCGTCGGCGAAACAGTTGCTGCTGGCCGGAGTAACCAGCGCACGGGATGTGGGCGCGCCGCTGGAGGATATCCTGGCGGTGAAAAAGGCCATCAACGAAGGCAAAATTTCGGGGCCGACGCTATACGTAAGCGGGCCGTTTTTGCAGCACAAGCCTTATCCCGGCACCGAGCATTTCCGCTGGGGCGTGCGTGGCGAGCGCGATGCCCGCGAAAAGGTGCGCAAGCTGGCCCGCGCCGGGGTGGATTTCATCAAGCTCATCGATCAGGATCAGATGACCCAGGCCGAGGTGAATGCCATCGTGGATGAGGCGCACAAGCATGGTCTCACCGTGGTGGCGCATTCGCACCGGCCGGAGGAAATCCGCCGCGGCCTGATCGCGGGAGTGGATTGTTTTGAGCACACCGGGCTGGCCACCGCGCCGGAGTACCCGCCGGATGTAATGGCGATGATCAAAGACCGCACCGCCAAAATGAACCTGGGACCGTTTTTCTGGACGCCCACCATTTCCGTGCTGTTCAATTACGAGTACATCCGCGATTACCGCGAAATGCTGGACGATCCGTCCTGGCATGTGGGCCTGCCGGATTCCATCATCGAGGATATCCGCAATTCGTTCAAGCATCCGGACCGGCTGCCGTATTTTCAGATCACGCCGCTGCGGCGTCCGACGCTGAAACGCAAATTTCAGCAGCTCCGCGAGGCCGGGGTGGTGCCGCTTATCGGCACGGATAGCGGCGTGCCCATGACCTTTCACAGCCAGTCCACCTGGAACGAGCTGGATATCTGGGTACGCGTGCTCGGTGTGGATCCCATGGACGCCATCCGCGCGGCCACCTACTGGCCTTCGGTGCTCATGAAAGTCGATAACAAAGTCGGCACCATCACCGCCGGCAAGTACGCCGATATCATCGCGGTGCGCGGCGATGTGCTGCGGTATATCAATCTGCTGCAAGATGTGGATATGGTGATCAAGCGGGGGAAGCGGGTGAAGTAGGCTTTTTTCGCGGCTTCAACATGCTGCAACTAATGATCCAATCTCCTTTAGTTCCGCAAAAGGCGTGTCACCTGCGCCAGAGTCGCGTTCGCGATAACCTCGCAGTGTCATCGCGAGCGAACGCAGTGAGCGAAGCGATCCTAAACCCAGGTGTATGAGATTGCTTCGGCCCTGGCGGGCCTCGCAATGACGGGTTCAAATTCATCGAAATACCGCTCGCTTTAATGGGCGGGAATTCGATTATGAAACTACACAATCCAGATCGTCGTGACTTTATTAAAAAGACGGGCCTTGGCCTGGCCGGGATGGCGCTGGGTGGGCCGGCGGTGCTGATTCGATCCCGGCCCCAGCGCCCGAATATCCTGTTCATCATGACCGACGACCATGCGGCGCACGCCATCAGCGCCTACGGCAGCCGCATCAACCGCACACCGAACATCGACCGGCTGGCCCACGACGGCATGCGCTTCGCCAATTGCTTTTGCGTGAACAGCATCTGCGCGCCCAGTCGCGCCAGCATGCTCACCGGACTGTACAGCCACGCGCACGGCGTCATCGACAACCGTACCCGGTTGGACTCCAGCAAGCCCATGTTTCCGCAACTCCTGCGGCGCGCCGGCTACGAAACCGCGCTGGTGGGCAAGTGGCATCTCAAAACCGATCCCACAGGGTTCGATTACTGGAATGTGCTGCCTGGCCAGGGCATGTACTACAATCCGGATTTCATCGAGATGGGCGAGCGTAAACCGTACACGGGTTATGCCACCGATGTTACCACCGATATTGCGCTGGACTGGCTGGAACGCCGGGACCGACGCCGGCCCTTTTGCCTGCTGCTGCATCACAAGGCGCCGCACCGCAACTGGATGCCCGGTCCGAAACAACTGCACCTGTACCGCGACAGGCCCATCCCGGAGCCGCCGAATTTGTTCGATGATTACACCGGCCGAGGTCCGGCTGCGCACATGACGAAAATGACCATCGCGGAGCACATGTACCCGGCCTATGACCTGAAGCTACCCCTGGACCCGGCCAATGAACAGGATGCGCAATACTGGCAGCGCATGTTTGGCCGCCTCAATGACCAGCAGCGGCAGCAGTGGGAAGCGGCGTACAGGCAAGAAAACGAGCAGTATCTGAAACATCCTCCCACGGGAAAGGAGCGCGTGCGGTTTTTCTATCAGCGCTACATCAAGGACTACCTGCGCTGCGTGGCCTCGGTGGATGAAAATGTCGGCCGGGTGCTGGATTTTCTGGATGAAAAGGAGTTGGCCGAAAACACGCTGGTGGTGTACTCGTCGGACCAGGGCTTTTTTCTCGGCGAGCATGGCTGGTACGACAAGCGATTTATGTACGAGGAATCGCTGCGCGTGCCGCTGCTCATGCGCTGGCCCGGGGTGATCGGCGCCGGGGCCATGGAGCACAGCATGGTGCTGAACGTGGATTTTGCGCCAACGATTCTGGAAGCCGCCGGTGCCCGTATCCCGCGCAGCATGCACGGGCGCTCGTTTCTGGCGATGTTGCAGGGTAGGCGGCTGCAGGACTGGCGCACGGCCATGTACTACCACTATTACGAATTCCCGAACGAGCACGGCGTGCGGCCGCACTACGGCATCCGCACGGAGCGCTATAAACTCATCCGCTTTTACGGCGATATCGATGCCTGGGAACTGTTCGATCTGGAGAAGGACCCGCAGGAAATGCGCAGCGTGCATGCCCATCCGGACTATGCCGGGATCAGGGACCGCCTGACCGCTCAATTGTATGCTATGCAAAAGACATTGGGAGATCGGGGAGAATAGGTTGTTGCGCGCAAGCACCGAGTTGAACAATCGCCCTACATGGGGCGGAATGACGGATGGATTCCAAGAAATTGATGAAAAGAAGGGATCAATTGCGGGACTTTGTGCACGAAGAAAAAAGCTGACGCTAAAAAACAAATCATTGGCGGCGGGTTTTTGCCATGAAAGTGCCTCTCGCAGAGCGCGCAGAGAACGCTGAGATTTTGAAAATCATTTGAGCCTTATGGTATTATGATATCTCAGCGACCCTATGCGATGTAAATTGAAAATGATGGGTTCCATCCTTATTGGTCCTGAATAATTCATCACGCAAAGGCGCAACGTAACTATTCAGCACAAATTGGGTACTGCCATTTTGAATCGCCATGAAACGCCTTGCGAATGAATTTGGATATCGTTCCCAAAGAACCACAGATTTCACAGATTGGCGCTGATTTTCGGGGAGCTACGGATGCGCACGGATTGACGCGGATGGTCTCCCTGAAACCTTGAAATGATGAATTCGCGCTTCCGAAATCCTTCAAATGAAACCCCAGCGATCTCAGCGCCACTGCGAGAGGTTTGCTTTTCTTCCTTATAAGTTTTTCGCCATTTGCTAAATAGTTACAAACTAAGCTATTATTAAATGAAATAATAAGTCATTACGTCTTTGCGCCTTGGCGTCTTTGCGTGATAGATTTATGAATTAAGCAAGTTGGTGAAAATTTGTGCTCATTTGAATTCAGTGGTGCTCAAAACCATTCCAAATGATCCAACTTATTTCCCATCGCTTACCGTTTCGCGCTCGCGGCGGCGTTCCTCAAACAGCCGGTCGATCTTGCGCGCCACATCGCGGATGACCGGCTCCAGTGGCTCCCCGCCCCAGATCACCCGGTCGAAAATATCCGGCAGCAGGTCCTGAATGCTGGTGAAATCCTCGATGACCGTTCCCCAGGGTTGCCGGGCAAATTCTACCTCACGCAAAAAGACGGCTTCCATGCCGGTGGTATCGGCACGGGCGATTTCTGCCGCCACCGACTTCATCGCCGGGATGGCCAGACCGGCCTCGCCGAACACCCGCTGGGCATATTCGCTGGCCAGAAACGCCGCCAGTTGAATGGCATATTTCCGGTGACGCGTTTGTTTGGGCACGCACCAGCCGGATTCGTACATCACGTTCACATAAGGCTTTCCCTGCACGCGAGGCAGGCCCACCACGCCGATATTGAGCCGCCGCCGGCGCACGTACCGTCGCAACTCCGGCAACCACCAGTGCCCGCTAAAATAAAAGCCCACCCGTCCGAGATAGAATTGATTTTTCTGATAACCGGTGGGGTTGCGCTGAATGTCCAGCGGCGTGGTAAAATTCCATCGCACATGCCAGTCGATCAGAAAGCGAAACGCGGCCATGGTGGGCGGACTGTCGAGATAGCCTGTGGCCCGGCTTCCGTCCGGGCTGAGAATGTCGCCGCCATTGATCCAGATGAACGGCTGGTATTGATAAAAATAGCGCAGGAAAAAGGTGCCAAACTGATCGACACGGCCATCGCCGTCGGTGTCCTTGCGCAGCGCCAGACAGGCCTGCACGAAATCATCCCAGGTCCAGCCTGGCTGCGGCTCCGGCACGCCTTCTTTCTGGAGCAAATCGCGGTTGTAATACACAACCATGGGCGTGAAATCCTTGGGAAAGGCATACAGCGCATCACCGCGTTGGGTGATGGCCAGCACATTGGGGAAATACGCATCCGGGTCGAAGCCGACGCGCTGCATGTACGGCGCCAGATCCACCAGCAAATCACGGTTGACAAAGGCTGGCACATCGCCGGAATCCAGCAGGAAAACATCCGGAGGAGTGCCAGCCGCAAAGGAGGTGAGGATTTTTTCGCGGTACTGATTGGGGATGGCTTCCTGAATGACGCGAACGCCGGGATGCCGCTTCTCGAATTCCCTCAGAACGCGGTCCACCAGATGAATTTCATCCACGCCCGCCCAGTCCGCCACGCGCAGCACGATTCGGGTGTCTTTACGGCAGCCCGCCACCCACAGAACGGCGGTGAGGACGGCTGCCGTGGTGAAAAAACGCGCCGGGCGATTTTTCTTGAAACGGGTTTTGAGGGAAAGATGCCACATGGTTCCGGGTTGTGATTTTTCTAATGAGAACAGAGACACCAGGCGCCTTGAAGATTCCAGGTGTCTTGCCTGGCCAGGTGTTGCGACTCCTCCACTCTTCGAATTTATAACAGGGCCATCGCCATTGCAAGTGAGGATCGCCGAATGACCGGCACGGGAATCGGCAGCAAATCGGGCACTTTTCACTTGCGCAAACCCCGAGCGTTGTTTATTTTGAGCCTGACTTTTGGCTGCGTGTATCATGAACCGGAAAAACCGACAACGCGGATATGGACTTTTAGGAGGGAGCGACATGAGCGCACACAGAGGGCAGTGGAGTTCGAAACTGGGCTTTATTTTTGCGGCGGCCGGATCGGCGATCGGGCTGGGAAACATCTGGCGGTTTCCGTATATCGCCGGGGAGAATGGCGGAGCGGCCTTTGTGTTTACCTACCTGATCTGTGTGATTGCCATTGGTCTGCCGGTCATGTTGGCGGAGCTGGCGCTGGGTCGCGCCACACAGCGCAATCCAGTTGGCGCCATTGAAACCGTGCACCCCGGTAGCCTTTGGAAAGCCGTTGGAATTCTGGGAGTTTTGACCGGAGTTGCCATCCTCTCTTACTATGCCGTGATCGCCGGTTGGACGGTGGGATATATGATCAGTAGCGCGATTGGCCGACCGCTCGATTTCGGCTCCTTTGTCGCCGATCCGATGGCCATGATTTTTTATCAGGCCTTGTTCATGATAATCACCATTGTCGTAGTGAGCGGCGGGGTGGAAGGAGGCATCGAAAGATGGGCAAAAATCCTCATGCCAATGCTATTGGTACTTTTGTTGATTTTGATCATCCGGTCTCTTACTTTGGATGGAGCTTTCAAAGGGCTTGAATTCTATTTGAAACCGGATTTCAGTAAGATCAATTACAATGTTATCATCGCCGCGCTCGGCCAGGCGTTTTTTAGCCTGAGCCTGGGCATGGGAACCATGATGACTTACGGCAGCTATTTGAAGAAAGACGATAATGCGGTGGCCTCCGGTTTTCAGGTGGCGCTGTTTGATACCATGATTGCGTTCATGGCCGGATTGCTGATCTTCCCGGCCTTATTTGCCATGGGCAAAGATCCGGCTGCCGGCCCCGGCCTGGTATTCCAGGTGCTGCCCGAGATTTTCAAAGCCATGCCGCTGGGCAACCTGTTCGGCGCACTCTTTTTCCTGTTGCTGGCGGTGGCGGCATTGACGTCCACTATATCGCTGCTGGAAGTACCGGTGGCCTATTTCGTGGATGAAAAACGTTGGACGCGGAAAAAAGCGGTCTGGACCGTGGGAACTGCCACGTTTTTGGTCGGCATTCCATCGGCCCTGTCGCTGGGCGCGAATCGCTTTTTCAGCAGTATTCAATTCCCGCTCATTCATAAAACAGGTTTTTTGGATATTATGGATTTTATCTGGGGCAATTTTTCGCTGGCGCTTGGCGCATTGCTGCTCTCCATTTTTGTTGGCTGGGTCTGGGGCGCCGACAGGGCGCTTGCGGAGCTGCGGCAGGGAGCTGTCGATTTTAGCTGGCAGGGTGAAGGCTGGAAATATTTGATCAAGATCATCTGTCCGGTGGTTATTTTTGTGATTCTGTTGAATTTGTTCATTTAAGAAGATGTTAGCAATCGAGCCGAGGCGATGCGGGGAGCCATGCTCCGGCCATCGCTTTTTTTTGTGGTGCTGCGCCGTCTGGCCGGGGACGCAGGGACCAAAACCTGCATGCGGGGCGAAAACAAAAAAAGCGCAAATCCTATCAGGACTTGCGCTTTTGCGGGAAAAGAGGAGAAAAGGGGAGGACAGCAAGATCATTAGATGACCTTCAAATCATCTAACACCAAAATACCGGGATTTCTTCGCATTAGTCGTTCTTTTCGCCTCTGCAGCTCCTGACGCAATTGGTGTAGCCGGTGCCGCAAGTCCGGACGAATGATAATGACTTTGTCCTCGCAGTCGTCATCAAACATCTGGAATCCCGGAAAGGGCGGCCACCAAAAGCCGCCGAAAAAGCGTTTACCTTCCAGCGTGACGGTGAAACGCTGGCGCTTGCCATGCCGCACTATTTCCAGAGTCACTTCATCGCCTTCGTCGTAATCCTCCAGAATCTCGCGCAATTCATCGGCATCGTGCACTTTCTCGTCATCGATGCGAAGGATGACATCGCCGGCTTTGAGGCCGGCTTCCTCGGCTGGGGAGTCTTCCATCACCTCGAGCACCAGCACACCTTCGTAGGCATCCACGTCGAAAAAGCTAGCCAGGTCTTTGTCCAAATCGTGCACGCGCACACCGAGACGCGGATGGCCGCCGCGGATTTCGATGGTTTTGCCCGGCCCGCGCCATAGAAAAACATTGGAATCGCGGCGTGGCCTTTTGCCGATTTTGACCCGAATTTCCATTTGTTTGCCGTCCCGGAGGATCACCAGTGTGACGTCGGTCCCCGGACGGGTGCGCCGAACCAGTCGCGCCAGTTCCTCAAAGCGGGTGACTGGCTTGCCGTCGTACTTGAGAATGATATCCTCCTCGCGCAAACCGGCGCGCTCGGCAGGACTGCCGTCCATCACTTCTGTGATCACCAGTCCCCACTGATCACCCGCATTCAGGGCTTCCTGCAGCGAGGGCGTCATTTCCTGAATGGCCACGCCCAGCCATCCGCGCTGTTTGGCGGCAAACGCCGAATGCGGCGCGCTCGAAAATACCAGCAAAGCCAGCATCAACCATGATGCGATCCATGGCCATTGCATGCGTTTTATTCTCATCGACGTACACCTCCGTCGATTGCCAGTCGGTTCAGGCCAGCGCTCCTGCTGTTCACTTCATTTTATATGACGCAAGAGCCGGGAAAAAAGTTTTATCCGTGTATGCACCTGACTCAGCCGTAAACCGGTTGTTGTGAGGAACTGCGCGAGAGCGGGGCAAACTCCGCGATCATGCAATCTTTCGAAGTCTGCCCCGGGATTGGCATACAAACCCACAGGGACTCGTTTGCGGTAGAATATGGATAAGACATTATGATTCAGGTATATCAGTCATTTCGATATTTGCCCTGTGATTTCGGTTTTTCCGCCGTTCCGCGAAGGGGCAGTAGCGAAAATTTTCGGAATCCGTTTCCATAGAACGCGCCGGGTAGGAGATTCCGGCATTTCAGCGGCTTTCTTCGGTCGCCGCTGAAAGCCGGAATGACGAAAAACTGTATTTGCTGAATAGTTTTGAAATTTTTATGCCGATTCTTGCTGCAAACTGAGGAGCTCCCCCGCTTTCGCCGCCGCAATGCGGCAGCACGAACACAGCTGACGGATACCGGAATCTGTTTCTACGGAACGAGCCGGGAATGACGAAATGAATATATAGCAGAAAAATTACGATTTAAGTGCATGCATGTGAAATAGGGCCATTCGATGCGAACTCCCGGATAGATTGCCTTTGCATCTGATCGACTTTTCGGTTATCTTATAATTCATTTGTGGACAGGCAGTGATTCGGATTCCAATGCAATTTCAAGAGGATTGGCCATGAAATATGCAAGAATTATCGGGCTGACGTTGCTGGTGATATTATCGCTCAATTTTCAGTCTCGCAAGGCGACTAATTTCAAACTGCCCGATCTGGACGGGAAATCGCAGGAACTTCAGGCTCTGCTGAAAAACGGCCCGGTGCTGGTGGATTTCTGGGCCACCTGGTGCAAACCTTGCATCAAGGCATTTCCTGAGCTGGAAGCGCTGCACCAAAAATACAAAAAACGGGGTTTGCAAGTCATCGGCATCAATGAAGACGGCAACATGACCGCGAAGCGGCTGCGGCCGTTTTTGAAAAAAATGAAAGTGTCTTTCCCGATTTTGCTGGACAAAAACAACAAGGTGATGCAGCGCTGGCAGGTGCAGGTGCTGCCCACCACCTTCCTCATTGCGCAGGACGGTCGCATTTTACTGAAGCAGGTCGGCTATAGCTCGAACGCCATCAAGAAATTTGAGGAGGCGATCGAAGCGTATTTGAAGCGGCAGAAGCAATAGCAGCCGGATTTCCTGCCGGATCAAAAGCATCCCGGTGCCTGACTGGATTTCGCAACCACCAAGAGGAGACTCAGCGAGCATGAAAATCGCCATGATCGCTCCCATTGCGTGGCGCACCCCGCCCGAGCATTACGGGCCGTGGGAGCGTGTGACCTCACTCATCACCGAGGGGCTGGTCAAAAAAGGCATCGACGTAACTCTGTTTGCCACGGCCAATTCACAAACGGCGGGACAATTGCGAGCGGTGTGTCCGCGCGGTTACGAAGAAGACCCGGAAATCGACCCAAAGGTGTACGAGTACCTGCATCTATCGGAAGTGTTTGAGCATGCGAACGAGTTCGATCTGATTCACAATCAGTTCGATTTCATGGCGCTGGCCTATTCACGGCTGGTAGAAACGCCGCTGTTGACCACCATCCACGGTTTTTCATCGCCAAAAATCCTGCCGGTGTATGAGAAGTACAACGACAACACGTATTACGTGTCCATCAGCGATGCCGACCGCGCGCCCACGCTGAGCTACGTGGCCACCGTGTATCATGGCATCGACATCGAGAATTTCACTTTCAACTCCGAACCAGAGGACTATTTGGTCTATTTCGGGCGCATCCATGCAGACAAAGGTACGCGCGAGGCCATCGAAGTCGCCCAAAAAACCGGGCACCGGCTGATCATCGCCGGTATCATTCAGGATCAGGATTATTTTGATCGCTGGGTGCGGCCGCATCTCGATCAGAATCGCGTGCAGTACATCGGCAGCGTGGGGCCAGCCCGCCGCGATGTGCTGTTGCGCAATGCACTGGCTCTTTTGCATCCCATTTCTTTCAACGAGCCTTTCGGGCTGAGCGTGGTGGAGGCCATGGCCTGCGGCACGCCAGTGATTGCTTTCCCGCGCGGCTCCATGCCGGAAATCATTCGCCACGGTTACAACGGTTACCTGCCGGAAAATCTGGAGGAGTTCATCGCCTGCGTGCAGAACATCGACCGCATCGAACGCCGCCACTGTCGCCAGACCGTGGAAGCGCGCTTTACCCAGGAGATCATGGTGGAAAATTACCTGCGCGTGTATGAAACCATTTTGAGCAGACAAACTTGAAACGAGGACAACCGCATGGAAGTGGATCTCTTTCAGCGTCATCCGAAAAATCCGCTGATCACCGCGCGTGATATTCCGTATCAGGTGAATACCGTGTTCAACGCCGGCGTCGTCGATCTGGGCCCGGAAGTGCTGTTGTTGCTGCGCGTGGAAAGCACCTCCGGCCGCTCGCACATTACCCTGGCGCGCAGCAAAGACGGCGTGCATGACTGGCAAATCGATTCGCAGGCGCTGATGCATCCCGGGGACGGGCATCCGTACGAAGAGTACGGCATCGAAGACTGCCGGGTGACGGCGGTGGAAGGCATGGATGGCTGGCTGCTGGCCTACACGGCCTATTCGCCGTTTGGCCCGGCGATCGGACTGGCGCAGACCGAAGATTTTCTGCAAATCCGGCGCATTGGCATTGCCTATCCGCCCAACAATAAAGATGCGGCCCTGTTTCCCAGGCGCTTCAACGGCCTGTACGCCATGTTGCACCGGCCCACCGCTTCGGGCGGCAGCATCTGGATCGGCTATTCGCCGGATTTGCGTTTTTGGGGCATGTCCGAAGTGGTGCTGCCGGCGCGCGGCGGTCCCTGGTGGGATGGCAGCCGCGTTGGCGCCGGGTTGCCGCCCATTGAAACTCCGGAAGGTTGGCTGGTGATCTATCACGGCGTGAAGGAAATGCCTGGCGGACCGATTTATAGGGTTGGGGCGGCCCTGCTCGATCTGGAGCAGCCGCACAAGCTGATTGCCAAAACCCGGCGTTGGGTGCTATCGCCGCAGGAGCCGTACGAGCGCACCGGCGATGTGCCGAACGTGATCTTTCCGTGCGGCGGTTTCGTGCGCGGCGGCAAATTGTGGATGTACTACGGCGCCGCCGATTCCAGCATTTGCCTGGCCACGGCCAGCATCTCGGACCTGATAGACAAAATTCGCCATGAATCGGACTGAAACAGGCGCATTTATGCGAATAACGAGGCGCCCCATCAAACATATCAAACTAGCCCAACCATTCGGACACCTATCAAATGCTAAAACGTTCTGCAGAATATAGAAATTGTTTATAAAGTTTTTTAAAAAGCGACCGATTGATCTTTTATATAACCCATTCAAGAATGACTAGCCGAAGTACTTCTGAAATTGCCCTTCTCATGTTTCCCGGGCTCTTTGTATCTCCATAAATCATCCATAAACCATACAACGAGGACCATGCCATGCATAGTCGATGCATCCATCGTCCCCGGTTCAATACTCATCTTGCTGTGTACACATTTATCCTGGTTTTCATAGCGCCGCCTTTTCAAAAGATGAGTCATACTCAGGTTTTGTCCAAAAAGACGCTAAGGTCAGATACCGAACAAGCGTCATCGCTGATAAAGATAGAGCGCGCTTACGCAAAAGGAACGATCACCCTGGATCAGCGGGCGCTTTATACAGCTTCGGCGCTGTTTGCTCCTGATCGTCTGCCGGCCGAATTTCA
>JAUZRQ010000109.1 GCA_030950365.1 Candidatus Zhuqueibacterota bacterium
GCGAGCGGAAAATCTGGTCAAGGTGTACGGCAAGCGCACCGTGGTGAATAATGTCAGCATCGACGTGGAGCAGGGTGAGATTGTGGGACTGCTCGGCCCGAACGGCGCGGGCAAGACCACCACGTTTTACATGATTACCGGTATGATCCGGCCCACCAGCGGCGCGATTTTCATGGATGAACGCGATATCACGCGTCTGCCCATGTACCGGCGGGCGCGGCTGGGCATCGGCTATCTATCGCAGGAGCCCAGCATTTTCCGCCGACTGACGGTGGCCGAAAACATCATGGCGATTCTCGAGACCCTGCCGCTGTCACGCAAGGAGCGCAAGCAGCGGCTGGAAGAGCTGCTGGAAGAGCTGACCATTGCGCATCTGGCCAAAAGCAAGGCCTACACGCTGTCCGGCGGGGAGCGCCGCCGGGTGGAAATCACCCGCGCGCTGGTGACGCAACCGAAATTTATTTTGCTGGATGAGCCGTTCGCCGGCGTTGATCCCATCGCCGTGGAGGACATCCAGGAGATCGTGCGCGGACTCAAGTCACGTGGCATCGGCGTACTGATCACCGATCACAACGTGCACGAAACCCTGTCCATCACGGACCGGGCTTATTTGCTGTATGAGGGCACGGTGCTGCTTTCGGGCACGGCGGAATTTCTGGCCAATGACCCGGACGCGCGCAAGCTGTACCTGGGGGAAAAGTTTCGCCTGGAACGATTTTGAAAAATTGTCACGGATATCACCCTGTTTAAACTTGAAAATGGCGTTTAGAACCTATAACTTTGTTTAGCTCGAAGGACACTTTCACAGCATGAGCAGACGTCAGGCATGGGCAATGTGCCTTGACCGAAAACCCATTGGCAAGAGGGAAAGACCCGTATGATAGGAATTCAACAAAGATTAGCGCAGAAACAGATCCAGTCTCCGCAACAGGTATTGCTGTCTTCGTTGCTGCAGTTGCCTTTGCTGAAGTTCGAGCAGCAGATCAAACTCGAGCTGGAGGCCAATCCTCTGCTCGAAGCCGTGGATGAAATGGAACTGGAACAGGAAGAGCTGCAGGACGAAGAGCAGGAGATGGAGCTGGATCTGGACGGCAAAAAGGATGGCGAGGACGAGGAACACGACATTGAAGATGAAATCGATGGCGGCGACGCCGTCGAGGAAATCGATAAAGGCGAGGAAATGCTGGATGAATCGGACTGGGAGACCATCCTTGGGGACGACAACATGCCGGACATCCGCGCGCCCCGGGACGCCAGCGCCGAGGTGTTCGAGCGACCGGATGTCGCCGTGGAATCCCTCTCCGAGCACCTGCTGCAGCAACTACATATGACCAAATTGTCGCCGGAAGAATACGAAATCGGCGAATACATCATCTATAACATCAACGACGTTGGCTATCTCTCTTGCGACACCAAGGTCATTGCCCACAATCTGGATGTGCCTGAGGAGAAGGTGCTCAAGGTCCTGAAGATCATCCAGCATTTCGATCCGGTCGGGATTGGCGCGCGCAATTTGCAAGAATGCCTGCTGATCCAATTGGAAGAACAGGAACCGCGAAACGAGCTGGCGATCGAAATCATCAAAAACCATTTCGACGACTTCACCAACAAACGCTTCGAAAAGATCACCAAAAAGCTCGACATCACCCTGGAAGACCTGCGCGATGCGCTCGACCACATCATGAAACTGAATCCGAAGCCAGGTGAGGGCTACACCTCGCTGGGAGACACGGCCATCATTCCGGATTTGATCGTGGAACGCGATGGCGATGATTTTCGCATTATTTTGAACGACTGGCACATCCCGCATCTGCGCATCAATAACAATTACAAGAAGCTGCTGCTCGATAAGAAAAATACCTCTCGCGAGACGCGTGAGTTCGTGCGCAAACGCCTCGAATCGGCGCGCTGGCTGATCAATTCCATTCACCAACGCCGACTGACGATTTTGAAGGTGATGGAGACCATCGTCAAGAAACAGCGCGAGTTTTTCGAAAAGGGCAAGGAATACATCAAGCCGATGATTCTGAAGGATGTGGCGGACGAAATCGGCATGGACATCTCCACGGTGTCCCGCGTGACCAATGGCAAATACGTGCAGACCGAATGGGGTATTTTTGAACTGAAGTACTTTTTCAGCGAGGGCATCCAGACTGAAGACGGCGAAGATGTTTCCAACCGCCGGATTAAACAAATGATCAAAGAGATCATCGAGAACGAGGATCCGCACAAGCCGCTGAATGACCAAAAAATTGCGGAGATTTTGCGCGAGCGCGGCTATAAACTCGCCCGCCGAACCGTGGCGAAATACCGCGAACAGATGGGCATCCCGGTTTCGCGGTTGCGCCGCAAGATTTAGCGCGTGAATCTGGATAGTATGGGGCCCACGGCTAGCATGGATCCAAGCTTTCTAAAGCGCGGAGGTAGCGAAAAACGACGTCCGCACACTTTCTTCCTCCACCCAATCGGAGGAGCACACCATGAATGTGTTTGTCGGCGAGTATAAAAGGTACAAAGGGTTGCTTGAAAATGCTGTGGCGCAGGTATCGGACGAGGATTTTTTCCGGCAGATCGGCGAAACCAGCAATTCCATCGCGATTATTGTGAAGCATTTTGCCGGAGACCGGTGGCAGTTTTTGACCATCCCGCCGGGCAAAAGCGCGGAATACAATCAGAACCCGACGATGGAAAAGGGCACCTGAGCCTGGGGTGAGGGGTACCATAAAGGCGCAGAGGACACGAAGGTTTTTAGATATTGATGTTGGGGCAAACTTTGCTAACCCGGGATATGGGACTGTGAGTTTGTTTAGGAATTGGAAGAGTTTTAGCCACAGATTGACACGGATTGAACGCGGATGATTTTTGATTCTACGCTTATACCTTGAAAAAATTAGTGTATTCTGTCGCAAACCTCTGGTAATAAAAAGAGATATGCCATTCACCCGTCATCGTGAGCGGCCGCAAAGCGGCCGCGTGGCGATCCCTTTGCTTTTGTTGAGAATATCGCGTCGACGCGGGGCTTTTCGTAATGACAGGTGAACGCCAGGGTTGATGAATATCCCTGCCGAATGACAAAACGGTTTGTGGAAAAAAATAAGTACAGCCGAATGGCCAATCTGTTCTGAATCAAAAATATTTGAATCTTTTCTTCATGATCTTCTTGGCCTTTGTGGTTTAACTATTTCTTTGATAGCTATTCAATAAATCGTCTTTCTTCATATTGGATCGGCTCCCATGCCGATTATGAAAAACTATTAAAAAGCGATCGTTAGCGATCAAGAGGTATTTTCAGCCCATTGGAGTCTGTGGTTCGATGAAAAAAAACAATATCCATAGCACGACCATTTTGAGCGTGCGACATAAAGGCAAATCCGTGCTGGCCGGGGACGGACAGGTCACCTGGGGCGATACCCTGCTAAAAGCCAACGCGCGTAAGGTGCGCACCATGTACAAAGGCACGGTGCTGGCCGGTTTTGCCGGTGCCGCCGCCGATGCGTTCACCCTGTTCGAAAAATTCGAGCAGCACCTCGAGGCCAATCGCGGCAAGCTGGACAAATCGGCCATCAACCTTGCCAAAGAATGGCGCACCGACCGGTTTCTGCGCCGGTTGGAAGCGCAAATGATCGTCATGGACACGCAGCAAACATTTCTGATTTCCGGGACGGGGGATATCATCGAGCCGGACGACGATGTGATCGCCATTGGCTCGGGGGGCGGCTACGCGCTGGCGGCGGCGCGCGCCCTGGTGCGCCATTCCGATCTGAGCGCCCGCGATATCGCCGAACAGGCCATGCGGATCGCCGCGGAGATCTGCATTTACACAAACGATCGTTTGATTATTGAGGAGCTGGGATAAATGCAAATTGAGGAATTGACACCGAGACAGATCGTCGCCGAACTGGATAAATACATAATCGGACAGGACCGGGCCAAACGCGCCGTGGCCATCGCGCTGCGCAACCGCTGGCGGCGATTGCAGGTGAAGCAGGAGCTGCGCGAGGAGATCATGCCCAACAACATCATCATGATCGGCCCCACCGGCGTGGGCAAGACTGAAATTGCCCGCCGGCTGGCGCGGCTGGCCAAAGCGCCGTTCATCAAAGTCGAAGCCACCAAATTCACCGAAGTGGGCTACGTCGGGCGGGATGTGGAGTCAATCATCCGCGATCTGGTGGACCTGGCGGTGTCCATGGTTCGGCAGGAAAAGCTGGCCGCGGTGCAAGAGCAGGCGCGTCGCCTGGCCAACGAGCGGCTGCTGGATATTCTGTATCCCCCGCCGCCGGATGTGCACGCCGCGCGGCACCATTCGGTGGACAATGTCGAGGTGATGTCGGACACAGCCACGGAATCGCCGGAGGAGCGGTACTACCGCAACCGCGAAAAAATGCGCGCCCGTCTGGAAGCCGGCGAGCTGGAAAATCGCATGGTGGAAATCGAAGTCCCGACCGACTCCATACCCATGATGCAGGTCATTTCACCGGGCGGCATCGAGGAAATGGGCCTGAACCTGCAGGACATTTTCGGCAATCTGTTTCCCAAGAAAACCAAGAAGCGGCGCATGAAGGTTTCCGAGGCGCGCGAGACCCTGACGCAGGAAGAGGCGCAAAAGCTCATCGATCAGGAGGGCGCCATCCGTGAAGCGCTGGAACGTGTGGAGAATTCGGGCATCGTGTTCATCGATGAGATCGACAAAGTGGCCGGCGGCAATTCCGGCAAAAGCGGCCCGGATGTATCGCGGGAAGGCGTGCAGCGCGATCTGCTGCCGGTGGTTGAGGGCACCAGCGTGCTCACCAAATACGGTATGGTCAAGACCGATCACATTTTGTTCATCGCCTCGGGCGCGTTCCATCTGTCCAAACCGTCGGATTTAATCCCGGAGCTGCAGGGCCGGTTCCCCATTCGCGTGGAGCTGGACAACCTCACCGCCGACGATTTCGTGCGCATTTTGACAGAACCGGAAAACGCGCTGCTGAAGCAGTACACGGCGCTACTGGCGGCCGAAGGCGTGGACATTCAGTTCACCGGTGACGCCATTCGCGAGATTGCGGAAATTGCTTTCCGGGTGAACGATCGCACCGAGAACATCGGCGCCCGCCGGCTGCACACCGTCCTCACCACCCTGCTGGAAGATATCCTGTTCGATGTGCCGGATAAAAAGCAGGACAAGATCGTCGTGGACCGGGAAATGGTGCAGAAGAAACTGTCGGACATCGTCGAGGACGAGGACCTGAGCCGGTATATTTTGTAAGCGAAGTTCGGGCAGGATTCAGCCTGCGCAGCAATTTGTCGTACCGGCCTTGAGCGGGGAGCGATCGGGAGCCGCTGAAATGCCGGAATCTCTTACAAGGGCAATTCAGGAATTGACCAAAAAAGAACGACTTTACCACGCGGCTAAATGGTTCCGATCGTTTTCTGAATGGCAAGCACAGATATTTTTTGTGAAATCTTGCATCCCATGCACAACATGAGGGAGGGACAGCATTGAAAAAAGATTTCGTTACCATCGCTGATTGGAGCACCGAGGAAATTTTGCAGACCTTTGATCTTGCCCGCGAACTCAAAGCCCGATTCAAGGCAGGCGAGGTGTATCATCCGCTGAAGGGCAAGACTCTGGCCATGGTGTTTCAGAAGCCGTCCAACCGCACGCGCGTTTCGTTCGAAGTCGGCATGTATCAGCTTGGCGGGCATGCGCTGTACCTGGGCCCGGCGGAAATCGGCCTGGGCAAGCGCGAGTCGGTGGCGGACGTGGCGCGAGTGCTGGCCCGCTACGTGGACGGCATCATGGCGCGCGTGTTCGATCACGACCACGTGGTGCAACTGGCCGAATGGGCCAGCGTGCCGGTCATCAACGGCCTGTCCGATCTGGTGCATCCCTGCCAGATCATGGGCGATATGCTGACCATCATCGAGCACCGCGGCCGGTTCGAGGGCGTGCATGTGGCCTGGGTGGGCGACGGTAACAACGTGTGCCATTCATGGCTGAATTTGGCGGCCAAAATCCCGTTCAAGCTGTCCATTGCCACACCTGAGGGTTACGAGCCGAAAGCCGAGTTCGTGGAGCGGGCGCGCGCAGCCGGCGTGAGCGAAATTTTCCTGTACCACTCCGCCGAAGAAGCCGTACGCGGCGCGGAATTTGTCTATACCGACGTCTGGGCCAGCATGGGCCAAGAAGAAGAGGCCGAGAAGCGCAGTCAGGTGTTTGCACCATTTCAAGTGAACGAATCGCTGCTGAAGCTGGCTGATCCGAACGTAAAATTTTTGCATTGTTTGCCGGCCCACCGCGGCGAAGAGGTGACCGATGAGGTGATGGACGGCCCGCATTCCATCGTGTTCGATCAGGCGGAGAACCGGCTGCACATTCAAAAGGCCATCATGGTGAAACTCATGTCGGAGCAGGCGTAGCGCAGCGATGGATCGGCTGGAAATTGAGCCTTACATGCCGGAGCTCCGGGAAACCTGGGACGCATTTGTGGAGCAGAGCAACAACGGCACCCTGTTCCACAAGCGGACCTTTCTCAGCTACCATCCGCCGGATCGGTTCATCGACGATTCGCTGCTGTTTTACAAAAAGGGCCGGCTGCTGGCCGTTCTTCCGGCGGCCCGCCGGCACGGCGATGACGAGAAAATCCTGGTGTCGCATCCGGGCGCCAGTTTTGGCTCGTTCGTCACCCGTAAAGACCTGTCCCTGCGCGATGCCATGCGGCTGGTGCAGGCCCTGATTCGCTACGCGCGGGAACGCCACTACGGCGGCCTGGACATCACGCTTCCCCCGATCATCTATCAGCACCGGCCCAGCCAGTACATCGATTTCGCACTGTTCCGGTGCGGGTTTCAGTACCGCAAGCGGGAAGTGTCCAGCGTGGTGCTGCTGCCGTCCGATCCGGCGCAGGTGCTGCCCATGCTGTCGCCGGAATCGCGGCGCAACGTGCGCCGGGCGCAAAAACTGGGGGTGCAAGTCAGACTTAGCGACGATTACGAAACCTTTTACGCCATTCTGCAACGCAACCTCAAGTTGCGCCACAACGTCATCCCCACACACAGTCTGGAAGAATTGAAAACCCTGGCTGCGCGGTTCCCGGAGCTGATCCACCTGTTCGCGGCGTATGTCGAGGGGCAGATGGTGGCCGGGATCGTGATGTTTCACGCGCATGCGCGCAGCACGCTGGCGTTTTACATCAGTCACCGCGAGGAATTTCAGCGCTATCGGGCGGTGAACTTGCTGTTTTACGAGGTATTTCAGCGCTGTATCGAGCAGGGATTTGCGTACCTCGATTTCGGCCTGTTTACGGTGAATATGGAGCCCAACTGGGGACTGGCGCGGTTCAAAGAGAGCTTCGGGGCGCAGGGCGTGTTCCGCGATTCGATGGTGCTGCGGTGGACGTGATCGGTAGCCCGGCTTTCTCAGACCAGAGCTGTCTCCATCAACGATGGCCGAAAGGTTGTTCCGAAATCCATAAAAATATAAAGCCGTTTTAATCAGTCACCACGATGCCCATGCGGATTTTGCACATCGCGCCGCAAAACATTTCCGACGTGCCCATGACTCTGGTGCGCGCCGAACGCGCCCTCGGACACGACAGCCGTCTGGTGACATTTTTTCGCGATCCGCGCGGGTATGAGGAGGACATGTGTCTGGAACTGCCGCTGATTCGTTCCACCGTGGTGCAGCGGCTGAAGCGCTGGGTGTCGGATCCTCACCGGCAGCGGGTGGATAATTCGAGCCGGGCAACCGGCGAGGGGCCGCCAGTGTGGCGCTCCCATGGCGCGGCCGAACGCTGGCTGGTGACTCTGCGCGAGCGGCTGTGGCAGCCGAAAATCGAGCGCTGGATGCTGGAGGCGGATTTCTGGAATTTCGATGTGTATGAATTCGATGCCGGACTGGATTTTTACCGCGATGGGCGAATCGTACGCCGGCTCAGGCAGGCCGGCAAGCGCATCATCGTCGCCTATACCGGTAGCGACCTGCGCACGCGTGGGATCATCCCGGCGGTGGACGCGGCGGCCGATTTGCGCATCACGTTCGAATGGGATCATCTCGATCTGGATGACAGCCTGACGCATGTGCTGTTTCCGTTCGAGCCAGAGCGATTTCCGTTTCGAATCCGTGATGCGAAGGGCCGCGCCATCCGCATCGGGCATGCGCCCACCAACCGCGCCGCCAAAGGCAGCGATGTGATTCTGGCCGTGCTGCAGCAATTGCAAGACGAGCGCAACATCGAGATTGTGCTGATTGAACATCTCCCGTACCGCGAGGCGGTCGCGCGCAAGGACACCTGCGATATCTTCATTGATCAGATCGGCGATCTGGGCTACGGTATCAACGCGCTGGAGGCGCTGGCCATGGGCATCCCTACCTGCACGGGACTGGTGCCAGCGTTCACACGGGCATACCCGGATCATCCGTTTGTCGAAGTGCAACGGCAAAATTTAAAAGCCGCGCTGCTGGCGCTGATTGACGATGCGGCGCGCCGGCGCCAACTGGCTGAGCAGGGCCGGCGCTGGCTGGAACGCCACCACGACAGTCGGGCCATCGTACAGCGAATTCACCGCGCGCTGGAAGAACGAGCGCAAAAAACTGCCGCGAAGCAGGCGGAAATGACTTCTGACGGGAACGCAGAGTGAACATTCTGTTCGTCAACAGCATTCAAATGTTCGGCGGCGGCGAAGTGTGGATGTTGCGCGCCATGAAGGCGTTCCGCGAGCGCGGGCATCGCCTCATTTTGTGCTGCCGGCCGGCCACCGAGGTGGGATACCGCGCCCACGAAGCAGGCTTTCCGGTGGTCGAAGTCCAGTTCGGCGGCGATCTAAATCTGTTGACCGTTTTCCGGCTGGCGCATGTGATGCGCCGCGCGCGCATCGATGTGGTGCTGACCAACATGGACAAAGAGCTGCGGCAGGCGGGGATGGCCGCGAAACTGGTGCGGCCGCAACCGGTGGTCATTCCGCGCCGCGGCATCGATTATCCGTTAAAAAACCGCCTGCGCTATCGGTTCGCCTACAACGTACTGGCCGATTGCATCATTGCCAATTCCGAGGCCACCCGGCAGGCGCTGCTGCGCAACGCGCCGTGGCTGGATCCGAACCGGATCGAGGTGATTTATAACGGCATCGATCCCGCGCCCTTTGAGCAGGCCAGCGGGGACGCGCTTCGGGTGCGCTGGGGCATCCCCAAGAAAGCGCCGGTGCTGGGCTTCGTCGGCCAGCTCGACGCCCGCAAGGGCATCGGCGTGCTGCTTACGGCGTTTGATCTGATCCACAAAGCCGTGCCGGACGCGCGGCTGGTGTTTGTGGGCGAGGGACCGCTGCAAGAAATGATCGAAAGCGAAGCGCGCGATAAGGACTGGAAGGATCGGGTGCTGCTGGCCGGTTTTCATGATGAGATCCCGGAGGTGATGCGCGCCATCGACGTGCTGGTGCTGCCGTCGTTCTGGGAGGGTTTCGGCATCGTGCTGATTGAGGCCATGGCGGCATACCGTCCGGTGATCACCACCAACGTGTCGAGCATGCCGGAGATCGTGGTCGATGGCGAAACCGGCTATTTGATCGAGCCGGGACATTCGGAGATGCTGGCCGAGCGCGCCATTGCGCTGCTCACCGATCCGCCGTTGCGCGAGACCATGGGGCGTAAAGGCAATACGCGCGTGCAACATCTGTTCAGCCACGTGGCCATGATCAACCATCTGGAAGCCGTATTCCAACGGGAATTGAAGAAAAAACGAGGTCAACGACCGAAACGATGAGATTGTGGGATCGCATAGAGCAGGGATTCAAACGCCGGTTTCTGCGCATTCTGGAGTTGATTCTGGCAAAAAAGCCGGTTCTGCCGCAATTCGTGCCGTTCGGCAAATTCCAGCGCATTCTCGTGGTGCGCCAACATGACCAGCTCGGCGACTTTCTGCTGGCCACGCCAGTGCTGCGGGCGCTGCGCGAAAACTTCCCGCAGGCGCACATCGGTGTGGTGGTGCGCAGCTATTTCGCCGATCTGCTGGAAAACCATCCCTTTGCCGATGAAGTCCTGGTAATGCACGAAGACCTGCGCAAATGGACGCCGTCGGAAATCTGGCGGTTTTACCGGCAGTTGCGCAGCGGCTGGGACCTGGCCATCGTGCTGAACACGGTGAGCCATTCGGTAACCAGCGATTTCATCGCATATTTTTCCGGCGCGAAATACATTCTGGGCTCCGAGCACCGGATTTTTCCGGGGTGCAGCCGCAATTTTCTGTACAACCTCGTCGCGCCCTACCTGGAAGGCGTGCGGCATCAGAGCGAGCGCAATCTGGATATCGTGCGCTACATCGATGTGGATACGGCGGACCTGAGCGAGGTGATGCGTCTCACCGAGGAAGAGCTGGCCGATGCGCGCATCCGCATGCAGCAGAACGGCGTCAAATCCGATCGGCCGGTGATCGGCATGCATGTGGGCGCCGGCAAAGTGGCCAACCGATGGCCGGTGGACAAATTCGTGCGCCTGGCCGAAACCCTGCATACGGATTATGGCTGTCAGATTTTGCTGTTCTGGGGGCCAAAGGAAGATGACCTCAAAGATCAATTTTTAGCGCGGGCCAATTTCCGCCCCGTGCTGATGCCCCCGATGAGTTTGCGGCAGGTGGCCGCTACCTTCACTCAATGCCATGCGCTGATCTGCAACGACACCGGTGTGATGCATCTGGCGGCCGCCAACAAGGTACCGCTGGTGGCCATTTTCGGTCCGACCGACCCCGCCGAGTGGAAGCCGCTCGGTGACCCGTTTATCGCCCTGCGCGGACACGCGCATAAAACCGAAAATGTGACCGTGGAGGCCGTGCTGGCCGCTCTGCGCGAGCTGCTGCCGGATCGGCTGGCGCCGGTCAAAGCGCCCGCTACCGAAAGCCCTTCACCTAAAATCGCCGACACCGACACCTCGTTCGACATCTCCGAGCATGTGATCGAAGATTATGTGAATTCTTTGCAGCGATTGGAGAAGCTGGCCAATCGCAAAAAAGGCGGCGAATAAGCGGCCGTTGCCAGAGTCTGGCATATTCCATTCGAAGCGTCCAACCGTCAAAAAATGATTCACTTTGCTTAAAGGAGTGCTTGGCCGTATAATGATAAAGTGCATAGCAGCCTGTGGATCATGAACGCCAATACCCGGGAGCAGTGCCAATTGTTGCCGGCTCAGTAGTTTATTTGAAGAGGCACATGAATTTCATAAAAACATGCTCGGACTTGATCTTGATTGTTTTAATGGGATTATCTTGGATAGTTTATGACACAAACAGCCAAATAACAACCAACCAATGACCGCTAATAAACCGTCGTCATGGTAAGGGAATCCTACCCGGTCGCCAAGCGGGGATTGGATTGCTTATGTGTATTATGGTCCGGCTGGCGCAATTATTTGTCTGATAAGACCGCAGGAAAACTTCGTACCCGGCGAAGTCATTGTACACTTTAAACCCGAGGTTATTGATTTTCCGGTGGGTTCGGACCGCAAGCCCTTCTCCGAAGTCAGCATCCTTGATCAAGAGGCGCGTGTGGTTCTGGAAGAGATCGCCACCTCAAAAATCGGCCGGGTGTTCCGCTTTGCCGTGCCGCATGATACCCTGAAAACCAATCGCCTGGGTGAAATGGTTCGTGTCGCCGATCCGTAACTTGAACCAAATTTTACCGGATTGAAGTTAGATTGTGCCAGAACGTAGTTTCACACATGTACAAAGCACCAGGGATCGCCATGAAAAGACCATTATATAAAAGGGCAGCACTGCTTTTAATAATCTTATTTTCACTAACTGCCTGTCAAAAAGAGAAACCCATGGGCATCACTCCGGAGGTGCCGCCGGATTTCAGCGATGATCTCGATCCGGCCTGGTCGCCCGATGGCAGCATTATTGCCTTTGCCCATCGGCCTGTAGCCGAGGACACCTCCGGCGGACCGTTCGGGATTTATTTCATCCATCCCGACGGGTCGGGGCGGTGGTTGTTCTTACTGGGGGCCCATTCGCCTGCCTGGTCGCCGGATGGCCAGAAGCTGGCCTTTGTTCTGGGCGGGGTCATCGGCATCATTAACCGGGATGGGAGTGGGCTTCGCTCCCTGGGCGCCGAAGGGTTCTTCCCTGCCTGGTCGCCGGACGGTAAAAAGATCGCTTATGATACCGGTGGGGGGGGAGAACATTCATAATTAATCTGACAAAAGACGGGCCGCCTGAAAAATTTCTGGATAATGCTTTTGAGCCTGATTGGTCGCCGGATGGCCGGCAAATGGTCTTTGCACGCCGTGAGACGCCCTTTTCTTCGCCCAGTATTTACAAAATCAATTTAAATGGTACGAGACTGATCCAACTGGTAAAATCTGTGGAAAAGGGGGATGATCATGGGTTCCCCTCATATTCTCATGGGGGCGACAGAATTGCTTTTTCGTCATCAAGAAAAGGCATTGTCATTATTGATGCTGATGGGAGAAACGAGAGAAGGATTTATAAAAGGATAAGCGCCCACCCATCATGGTCGCCCGATGACCAATATCTTGTCTTTCATGGTGCGACCGATACGCCGGCCCGCGCTCGCCTTTTCATCATCAAGGCGGATGGCACCGGCTTAAGGCAGCTCACCTTTTGAAAACCGAGAAGGGGAGGTGATTGCCATGGGCACTTAAAACAAATAGCAGGCTAAGAATTTTCAAACAGCTCTAACAAGGACAAAGAAAGGAGGAGGCAAAATGAAGAAAAGCAGACCTTCTCATAGTGGGAAACATCTGTTGTTTGCTGTATTTCTGGCGATCTTGTTTGCAGGTATCATCTTTCCGGGACAATTGGCGAAGGCGCAGGAGAACTTCGTACCCGGAGAAGTCATTGTCCACTTCAAACCCGGCATCATCGACTTTCCGGTGGGTTCGGACAAAAAGCCCATCACCGCAGTCAGCATCCTCAATCCGCAGGCGCGGGCGGTTCTGGAAGAGCTCGTCACCTCAAAAATCGGCCGGGTGTTCCGCTTTGCCGTGCCGCACGACACGTTGAAAACCAATCGCCTGGGTGAAATCGTGCGCGTCGCCGATGCATCCCAGATTTATAAACTCACCATATCGGCAGACGTACTTTCCGCAGTAGAAAAGCTGCAATCCCTGCCTTTCGTTCTTTTTGCCGAGCCCAACTTTATCGGTACCGAGGATTCGGACCTTCCCAATGATTATCATTTTGTGCAGGGCAACCAGTGGGGACTGCACAATACCGGTCAATTTGGTTACACGGCCGATGTGGATGTCGATGCGCTGGAAGCCTGGGATGTCACCACCGGCAGCAGCAATGTACTCGTGGCGATTCTCGACAGTGGCATCGACTACAATCATCCGGACCTGGGCGCGGATTTCGGTGCTTATCCGAACCAAAAAGTCGTTGCTGGATATGATTATGTCGACGATGATAACGACCCCATGGATTTAGGGGAAACATCTCACGGAACAGCGGTGGCTGGTATCATTGGCGCTTTGACCAATAACGACGACGGCACCGATGACCATCAAGTGGCCGGCATTGGTGGTGGCTGGGCCAACTCTCCCTTCGGCTTCCAGCTTCTGCCGGTAAGGGTCACCCAGCCAGACGGAAGCTGGCAGCATGATGATCTGGCCAACGCCATTCTGTGGGCGGCCCAGACCAAAGGCGCCGACGTGTTAAACATCAGTTTGAGTTCAAACGTAGGCTCCAGTACGTTGAGATTTGCCATTACCGAGGCCTTCAATCTCGGCGCAGTCATCGTTGCCTCGATGGGAAATAACAATACCAGCAGCCCCTGGTGGCCGGCAGCTTATGACAACAGTTTGATTTCCGTCGGTGCGATAGATTTTCATGGAAAAAGAATAAGCCCCGAGCGTGGTTATGACTGGGGTTCGAACACCGGCTCCTGGCTCGACGTCATGGCGCCTGGACTTAATCACTGGACAACCGCCCGACTGCACAGCGGCGGCTATCGGGCGTTTGGAGGAACTTCCGCTGCAGCTCCGTTTGTGTCCGGTTTTGCCGGCCTCATCTTCTCGGTGGATCCAAACGCCAGCTTCGAAAAGGTTGAGGCAATCATTCGCGCCTCCGGGACAACTTACCCAACCTGGAGCTCCTCCGAGGGCTACGGCTACATCAAGATGCGCAAAGGGCTGGATTTGCTCAGTGATCCCAACGCGACCGAGTATAACTGGACAGCTTCAGGAGGCACTGCTATTAATGATAATCAAGGTTTTGTCTTTGGATCCTATGTTTATCAAAGGTATAAGGTCACCAAAACCGTTTCCTTCCCACAAAACTTCGCCAGCGTTCCAGTTATTTGGGCGCGCAGAAACGGTTCAACGGGAGCGGTTCGTTGGCCAGGCGATGAGACACAGCTCTATTACAATTATACAGGTATTGAACCTGGATCGGAATCTGCAACTGGTTGTCAACTGGTGACATTTTTGTACAAGAAGTATAACACCCTCGGACAATTTCTTGGTTGGTTTCCAACCACGCCCTCCAGCGTGACCTTTGCTTACGCCGTGTTAGGAATTCCAGCTCCATCTCCACCGCCGGCATCGCAGAATTTGGTCATTGCAAATGCTGGTAATATCGGACAGAATCCAAAATTAAGTTGGGATGCCAGCTCCGGTGCCACTTCATACAAGGTCTGCCGTTGCGCCGGCTTCTATCAGACCTGCAATTATCAGGTGATTGCCACGACCACAAATACCAGTTATACCGATAATGAGATCATCATTTCCGATTCCAATGACGCTGATGATAAGTTCTTTTACTACGTTACGGCGAAAAATTCTGCGGGCGAGTCGGGAGCCTCCAACATCGTCTCCACCTGGGGCCATACTTTTCAAAAGAGAGGCACTGCAGCCGAACAAACCGATGCTCCACAGTGCTTCGCCCTGCATCAGAACTATCCCAACCCGTTCAATCCGGTAACCGAAATTCGATACGCAATGCCGATGGCAGGGCAAGTGACCATGGCTGTTTTCAATCTCGCAGGCCACAGGGGGCGCACGCTGGTTCAGGGACCAAAACCGTCCGGCAATCACCGGGTGCTTTGGGATGGTAGAGACGACTCTGGCAAAGAATTGGCTTCAGGGATCTATTTTTAGCGTATTCAGGTGCGACCAAGTCAGCCAAATACTAATCCATTTGAGCCGGTGAAGAAAATGACCCTTTTGCGATAATAATGTGAGGGAGTCACAAAGCAAAAGAATGAGAGATGCATTCAGAGTCAAAACCATGGCCGCTGGTCTGACGAAGGCTCCACCGGAGGCATACAAGATGTGGTGTGGCAATGGCTGGGGGCCCTAAGAGGCAATGGTAATGAACGAAAGCGCATTCCATGGCTACTGCGGCGGGGAGCCCAGCGTTATATTGCATATGTAGCTCGCAAGCCCAATGGCTAATAATTTGGAGGAGGCCGTCCGATGCGTTATGCCGATCTTGAAGTCCAGGACCAGATTGCCATCATCTGGCTGGATCAGGAGGGAGAGAAGGTCAACAAAATTTCGGTCGATCTGGTGGAGGTGTTCCACGAGCTGCTGGACGACCTGGAAGCGCAGGACGATGTGAAAGGCATCGTGGTGATCAGCCGCAAGAAAGACAATTTTATTGCCGGAGCGGATCTTGAAAAATTTTTGCAAATCACCGAGCCGGGGCAGGCCGCGGACATCAGCCGCAAGGGCCATGAAGTGCTGAACCGCATTGAAAAGTTCCCGAAGCCCATCGTGGCGGCCATTCACGGCGCGGCGCTGGGCGGCGGATGCGAGGTGGCGCTGGCGTGCCATTATCGCATTGCCACGGAGGACCCCAAAACCGTGTTAGGCCAACCGGAAGTCAAACTGGGCTTGCTACCGGCGGGCGGCGGCACGCAGCGGCTACCGCGACTCGTGGGCATTCAGCGGGCGCTTGAAATTATGCTTACCGGCAAAAACATCTATCCGCGGCAGGCATACAAAATGGGCCTGGTGGATGCGCTGATCCATCCCTATGGGCTGCTGCAGGCGGCCAAAACCGCAGCCCGGGACCTGGCGGAGAGGTCGTTTAAACGCAAGGCCAAAATTCCGGCGGCCATGAAATGGACCGAGGCCGTGCCGGCCACGCGAAAATTGATTTACAAAAAGGCCCGCGAGCGGGTGCAAAAGCAAACCCTGGGCAATTACCCCGCGCCGCTGAAAATCATCGACTGTGTCGAGATCGGCATGGAGCAGGGAACGGAGGCCGGGTATGCTGCCGAGGCAGAAAAGTTCGACGAGCTGATGTTGACCCCACAGTGCAAGCAGCTCATTCGGCTGTTTTTCGCCATGACGGGCAAGAAGAAAAATCCGCTGGCGGATCAGATCCGCGAGGTGAAACGCATTGGCGTACTGGGCGCCGGACTCATGGGCTCCGGCATCGCCGACGTGAGCATCCACCAGGGCTACGAGGTGCTGATGAAGGATGTCAGCCATGAAGCGCTGGGCCGCGGCGAAAAGGCCATCTGGCAGGAACTGGATCGCAAGGTGAGAAAACGCATCTTGCTTCCGTTTGAGCGCGACCAGATTTTCAGCCGGCTCACCGGCGTGGTGGATTATCACGGCTTCGGAAAAGCGGATCTGGTGATCGAGGCGGTGTTTGAGGACCTGGAGCTGAAACACAAGGTGCTGCAGGAAGTGGAGGCCGTGGTGCCCGAGCACTGCATTTTTGCCAGCAACACCTCTTCGCTGCCGATCACGGAAATCGCCCGCCCCTCGAAGCGGCCGGAGCAGGTGGTGGGCATGCACTATTTTTCACCGGTGCCGAAAATGCCGCTGCTGGAAATCATCGTTACGGAAAAAACCGCCGAGTGGGTCACGGCCACGGCGTTTGAGGTCGGCCGGCGGCAGGGCAAGACCTGCATCGTGGTCAAAGACGGTCCGGGCTTTTATACCACGCGTATCCTGGCGCCGATGCTGAACGAGACGCTGGCGCTGCTGTC
>JAUZRQ010000011.1 GCA_030950365.1 Candidatus Zhuqueibacterota bacterium
CCGCGGTCGTCGGAACGAAACACCCCGGCTCTTTCACTGGCCAGGAATAACGCGCCGCTGGCGGGACTCACCGCCAGATCGTGAATGCCCCAGATTTTATCAAGCTCCTCGTTCGCAAATTTCTGCCATGTTTGACCGTTATCGGTCGATTGGGATATGACGCCATCGAATAACCGTAAAGAAGCCACGAAAATGTCTCCGTTCTGTGGATCGATGGCCAGCTCCTCCATCGTCTGGAATAGCTCAGCATTGCGGATAACCTGCCAGGTATAGCCGTCGTCTGTTGAGCGATAAAGTGTTTTGGGAGTTAGTGCAAAGAAGGCCCCATCCGGATGGGCTACCAGACGGGCTGTCTTCGTGTTATTGAACTCAGTCGTGGCTGCTGTCCAGGTGTCCCCGTCATCAATGGAACGGAAAAGCCCTTCATCCTCGATGAGGATAACGATGGTACCGGTCGTGGGACTGATGGCCATCTCGGTAACGGTGGCCCCAATGGGGCCATTGGTTTGCTGCCAGAAAGCGGTTTGGGCATGGAGCATCAGCGGCATCAAACCGAAAAGAAACAGGATGAAGCTATTAAAAGATATCATGATGACCCCTCCTTGTTTGGATAAAAATGAACCATTGGACCATTGCATGCCGCTTGAAGTTGTTCAGTCCGGGGTAGAAAAGCGATACCGGCTACGAGCTGTCACCTTCTATCTCATCAGAATCAGCCGCCGCGTGGTGTAAAACTTTCCGGCTTTGATCCGATACAGGTACACCCCCGATGGCGCTGGATTACCTGCATCATTGCGGCCATTCCAAACCGAGCGATGACGACCTGCTGATTTTACCGTTTGAACGAGCGTGCGTACGCGTTGGCCTTTCACATTAAAAATGGCGAGCTCAACCAGGCTGTTCACCGGTAACTGATAATGGATCACGGTTGATGAATTGAATGGATTTGGATAGCTTTGCTCAAGGGAGAACTCCGTGGGCCGTGCTCCTGGCCGGGAAACCGAAACAGGCATATCAAAGGTCACTTCCACCATGCGCAATTCGCCGCTGAAACCGCCGGTTGGCCGGAAATAACTGACGAAAATCGTCTGTCCGTCGTTTTGAGCCAGCTCCGGGTGCTGCAGGCCCTGGCGGTTGTAACGACCGGCATTGGGTTCCATACCGATAAACAACTCAAGGGGATCACTCCACGGTCCTTCAGGCCGCGGCGCCGTACGCATCAGCACACGGTTGGAAAACGGCGGGCTATACACCACGGTGAAGTTTTGCAGGAAGCGATTATAGGCAACACTCACCCCACTGCTGGCGCCGCTGAACACCGGCGCGCGATTCTCGACATCGATATCCCAATCGTTGCCATTCCAGATGCGGTAAGCCGCCCGTAGCCTGGCACTATCCATCGGGGCACGGGCGAGATACTGTCGTTGCGCAAGCCCATCGCCAGGGACACTACCATAGAGATAGACCATGCCCTCGTGCAAAAACGCTTTCACGAATACCGGCTCGTTTTCTGAAAACAACAGCCTCGTGTCCCGGGTGCCGGTGGTGCTACCAGAGGTGAAACGTGCGGTTCCCACGCCGAGGAAGCGGTAATCCAATGCGCCGCGCACGTGCCATTTCGCATAAAACACCAGGGCCGTACTGTCATTTTCCGCCACCAGTCCGCCGATCCACAGGGCGATTCGGTCAGTGGCGCTGCCAGTCGAGTCGTTGAACGCTTGCTCTTCGGCAGTGAAGGGGAGGGCCGGCAGAGGGGTGCCGTTGCTATCCACTGCTTCGGAAAGCAGGAGCGGGGCGGCCGGATCCGCTAGCGCCGCCGTGTTCGATCGATAACTGCTGCCATCCGCCGCACGGATGTTGAAAAAGGTATCGCCAAACGTCCAGAGGACTTTGCCGCCAACCAGGGTGGTAAACCCGCCATCGCGATTGATCACCGTGGGTGGGTGTGAAACAATGCCAAGATCGGTAATGGAAATGACCCGGGGTTGCAGACGGGCATCGGTAACGGTGAAAAGAAAAACCATCGTAATAACGAACCTACAGGAAATGATGTATTTCATATCGTCTGCTCCAACTTGGTTCCAAATAGTCGTAAATTGTTAAGGCAGATGGTGCTGATATCCATGCAATCTTATGGAAGTACACACCTTCCTTAGCTTACATCCTTATGCGGCAATGCAACCCCCATCATAACCACCCTAAAATGCGTCTCACCCGCACCAGGCTTACACACCCTCAGCAGGCCACTTGCACTCTTTTGCCAGGTAGATAGCTATTGACTCATGGCCTCCCCTACGGGCGCGGTGGCAGGCTTTCTTGCATGCACGTGAACCTCCATTGTCCGGCAAGGTTGTCAAAAAAGAAGTTTGACTGGATATCCCTGGAAATGGAAAAGGGATCGAGGATTTCGAGTAGATCGAGCCGGGCGAGTTCGGGGCGAGACAAAGGACTGAAGTAGAAATACAAGGGGGGAATAGACAGAAGAAACGTTCTCGAAAGTGATTATTCGTAGGGACGTTTTGCAATGAAAATTGGGCGCTGGACGGATACGGCTTCTATTGATGATTGTATTCTCTTTCTTTGCCCCATTCGGATGGTTCTTGCCATAATATGGGAATTGGGTCTTCAGCGGTATTTCCACAAACAGGGAAAAAGGCATGTTCCAGTAGCCAGGCGGTTGCTGGGCCATGCGGCTTTTCACCAGGGCCGAAAAAATGGATGCGTGCGCTGCCTGACGCCTGGGCACTGAGAACCCGTTGTAAAGAGAAACCGTATCCTGCCTGACGAACAGGTTGGCCAAAGCTGGCATATCGGTGGCGGATAAAAGTTCCTGGTGTTGAATGGCTTGCGTAAAATTCATTGCAACCTGCGCACTAACCGTATCAGAACGCCTCCATTGTGCGGGCATAATTCGTAGCATGGGAAAATAAACACGCGCAGGCGCATCAGGGCCGCCGAGCTTCCAGGAAAGCCAATAGTTGAGTCGATGGAGGCATACTCTGGCAGATGCATTGAAAGCCTTCCCCACGGTTGCAAATAGGATGATACGAATAGGCGCCCCGCTGACTTGCAGCGGTTTTTCCGAGTGGAAGGGCTTTTTTGCAGCCAAGAGAACCACTGTATGGATGCGAGTGGCCACGGTTTCTTCCATTTGTACATCTAAAAAAACATTGCCGCACTTCTTTGCTTAAACTCACGGCCATCCTTCTGAAGAGTGAAAAATTGATCGCGGAATTCGATAGCGGCGAGGAAAAAAGTGCTTTTGTAGATGTTCTTGCACCGAATTTTGGATTTTATATGGATGGGTGATTTTTCTTATGGATGGTATTAATATGTTTCATAAATGTCAAGGAAAAATGCGTTCCATCCGTCTTTTGGAAAAAGCGCATTCGGTTTGCGGGCAATAACAATTGCCGCCAGGATGCGGAGATGCTGCAACCGCAGTGAAGACGGTTTGTCTGTTGTCAATTTCCTGTTGATCGCGGTTTGCGCAACCGCGAAATGTTTGAAGTATAATCGCTTGTTTCAATTAAAGAATAAACAAGAATTTCTGCCGGGCGATCCGGCCACGGTGGTGCAATACTACAAAATAGACCCCACTACTGATGCGATGTCCGGACGCATTCAGACCATTCCATGGGATGTTATAGGAACCCGGATCGAGGAAACGATCCTGGAATAGTGTCTTCACTTCCTGCCCTAATGCATTATAAATACGTAATGTGGCAGGTCCTGCGCTATCAAGCGTGAAACGGAAAGAAGGTCCCGAAAGCCTTTCATGGAATCGGAACGGATTGGGCATGATTGGCTTCAGCCGGAAGGTCAGTGGCACCACCTCACACGATTCGCTGAGACTTTCAAATGGCACTTCAGCAGCGGTTTTCAAAATCCAGTCATCAGGATCCAGGAGTAGCCGCTGCGGTTGCTGCGTGAGGGGCAGAATATAGGTCTGGCAGCGCTGGCTGTTTTCCAGAAGCAAGTCTTCCTGTCCGCCATCGTATTCCACCCGCAGGCGGATGGGCATGGAAAACGTGGTGGTGTCCTTCTGCGCCTGTTTGATGCGCAACACCACCTGAAATTGGGAACCCGATTTGCGCACGTCCCAGCCATACAGATAGCGCGGCATACCGGCGCTATAAATCCACTCCTGGAAAAAACTGGACAAATCCCGGCCGGAGACTTGCTCGGCCACGCGCTGAAAATCTTCGGTGGTCGCCACGCCGTATTTCAGTTCAGGATCATCGCCATAGGCCCGCAACACGGCAAAAAACGTGTCATCCCCGAGCAGGCCGCGCAGCATGTGCAGCACCCACGCCCCCTTATGATACTCGATGCGGGCAAAAATGCGTCCAGGGTTGAGGGTGTCATCGACGAAAAGGCGACCGGAAAAATTGCTGGCCATGCGGTTCATATACTCCCGGTAAGCCTCGGCGCCGCTTCTGGCCTCGACATATAACGCTTCTGAATAGCTGGCAAAGCCCTCATTCAGCCAGATGTGCTGCCAGTTGGCGCAAGTGATCATGTCGCCCCACCACTGGTGCGCCAGCTCGTGAGCCACCAGCGAGCGGCCGAAGCAGCATAAACTGGTGGCCGTCTGATGCTCCATGCCACCGGGCCATGGAAACTGCGCCTGACCGTACTTTTCCCCCGGAAACGGGTACGGCCCGAAGAGCGATTCGAATACCCGCAGCATCTGCGGCGTCTCGCTTAACCCGACCACGCCGGCATCGTAATCCTCGGGATACAGGTAATAGGGCACGGATAGCGAATCGCCGTTTTCGTCAACATACCAGTCCTGATAGATCTGATAGTTGGTGATGGCCAGCGAAATGAGGTAGGCCGGGATTGGAAATGCTTCGACCCAGTCGTATGTTTTCCAGCCGCTGTCTTCGGTGATGCCGACCAGCCGGCCATTGGAGACGGCATAGAGAAACGATGGCACGGTGATTTTGATGCGCGCGGAATCGGCCTTGTCCGATGGGACATCCTTGCACGGCCACCATACGCGCGCGAAATACGGCTCGGATAGCGTGGCGATGACCGGCGTGCCCTGATGCTCGCGAAATGCAAACGCGAGAAAGCCGGTCTCCCGCGGCTGGCCGTGGTAGTCGATGACGATCGAAAACGGTTCGCCCACGGCTCTGGGGGAAATCTGCACCAGCAGCCGGTGCCCGTTGCGCTGAAAATCCAGTGCATCGCCACCGACTGCTGTCACGGTCATGTTGTTGTACAGGTCCACCGGCAGGATTTCTCGCTTGCCACCGGGACCTTCTCCAGCCGCGGTGATGCGCCCGCGGATTTCGACTCTGCCGGTGAGCAGCCGTTCCACCGGATCAACTTTGAACTCGAGGCCGTAAAAAGTGACATCGTAACCGTACTGCGTCTCTGTGATGGCAAGCTGTTGCATGACCTTGAAGCGCTGGTCAAGCAGGCGGGCTTTGGTGCGGCCAAGCAGGTCGTGCAACACGCGGGGATCATCGAGGTCCGTGGGGATTGGCTGAGCCAGCGCAGTTGAGGTAAATATCGGCCAGAATGCCATCCACAGCATGCATATTCTTCTCATTGCTTCTCCCATCCGTTCATCCACATCGGCCAGTGCCGGCAGCCTGCCGGCATATCCGCATTTGAACGAATTTAAGGACTGAGTCGATGGCAGGCAAATGGTTTATGGCGATTGGGGCGGATTCCAGCGTTTTTCGCCGGCCAGGATGGCCACGGGCAGGGCGTTCTCGGGAGGCGGAATCGGACAGATGTAATCCATGTTGCCGTAAGCGCAGCTTGGATTGTAAGCCAGGTTAAAATCCAGAATATAGCGATCGTCCTGGTTGATGGGCAGCTTCAGATACCGGCCACCGGCATAGGTTATCTTACCAGAAGTCGCATCGCGGAACGGAATGAACAAATGCGGCCCGGAGGAGGCATGCTGGTCGAGGAAAACGTAGGCAAACAGACGGTAGCTCTTTTGATGCATCGCGAACTCAAAGTAGCCGATCTTCAGTGCTGGACGGTCCCGGCCATGCGTGGTCATGATCCAGACGGTGTCCGCCGGCTGCTGCCGGTGCTGCCGCACCGAAAAGCGCATGCTGGGGTTGATGGGGAAATAGACCAGTCCCTGGTCTTGGCGGCGGGCTTCTGGTGGAATGGGGGAATCCCTGGCGGTTTTGAACCGCCGATCGCGCATGCGCCGAAATTCCAGGATGGAATGATAGTAGTCATCGCCGGCATTATGGGAGGCGTCGGTTTGGTTGTCGCAGGCCGGAGCCAGCGTTAAACAGAGCCAGCCGAGGATGAAAACCAAAATTGGAGCGTGACTGCGCATCGAGTCGTTCTGTGGTGATTTTTAGAATATCTGATCGATTTTAGATGGGTTCGT
>JAUZRQ010000110.1 GCA_030950365.1 Candidatus Zhuqueibacterota bacterium
TTTTTTGCATAGTAGGCACTTGAGCTACGTCTTTTTCCTGCCTTTCATTACCACATCCCCGCCGAAAAGGGCAGCGGCAACCAGCGTGAGCCAGCCGGCCAGATTGAACAGCGCAAACCCACCGAATTGCTCAAAAATCCAGCCGGAAAGTGATGCACCCATGATGATGGCCAGGCCGTAATTGACCATGAGCATCAGACTTTGCGCCATGGTGCGCAGCCCCGGAGAGAAATTTTCCCGCACAAAATTGACCAGCGCAGCATAAAATCCGCCAAACGAAATCGCATGTAACAATTGCAAAAATAGAATTGCGGTCAACGAGGAACTCCAGCTCATCATCAGCCAGCGCAATCCGGTGAGGGCATAGGCCAGGAAGATCAGGCTTTCGGAGCGAAAACGGCGGCTTACGGCCGGCGCCGCAAAAAAATAGCCGGCCTCTGCCAGGGTGCTGAGCAGCCAAGCAAAGCCAATCGTTGCCGATGAATAGCCGATCTGTTTTAAATGCAGGCTGAAAAAGATGTTGTAGGCCGTGAAAGCCAGGTTAAAAATGAAGCCGGTGAGCAGAAAAATGAGAATGCGGCGGCGGAACAAATTGCCTTTGAGCTCCCTGTATGAAAACTGGATGTTGCCTTTGAGCTGACTGTCGGGCAGGGAAGGGGTCATGATCAGCATGCAACCGTAGGATAAAATCAGCACAATGACAATGACGCCGGGCGTGAATGCCTTGATTAAATAACCGAGGCCAAGGGTGGCAAGGCCGAAACTGAGGGTGCCATATAGCCGAATGCGGCCAAATTTGTGGTATTTATCGCCAAGCTGATCGATGGTGGTGGCATCCAACATGGGGATGACCGGCCCGATGAACAGGCCAATAACGAACAGATTGGCCAGTAGCTGCGGATAGGTGCGGGTGGCCAGAAGCCCGGTGAGCCCGAAAAACGTGCCGGCAATGGCCACGATCAGCACTCTTTTGCGGTTCTGGAATTTATCGGCGATGAAGCTCATGAACAGCGCGCTAATGATGCGCGACACCGCCATGCCGGAAAACAGCGTACCGATTTGCGATTTATTGAGGCCGAGGTACGCCAAATACACCGGCATAAAAGCCACCACGGTGCCGAGGTAAACGAAATGGCAGAAATAGCAAATTTTGAGAACGCGGATCGGATGGTGAAACGGAGTCATTCGATTCCCGATTTTTGTAATTTTTCTGTGAAACTTCAGCGACGGATCGAAAATAAATAAAAAAGTGCCAACCTGCAAGGAGCAAAGGCTTGACAGAAATTAAATAAAATTGTATATTTAACAAATTGAAAGTGGCGAGTGGCCACTTATTTTTATATGGCATCGAATCTATGGCATTGAAAATCGTTGTTTTCCATGCAAGAGAGACTTAGGGCATCTTTCTATACATTGGGTTGCCGTCTCAATCAGGCGGAAACCGGTCTCATTTCCAACAGCTTTCGTGAACGAGGCTACGAAATCGTGGATTTCGGCGAGCCGGCGGACGTGTGCATCATCAATTCCTGCACCGTGACTGAGCAGGCCGATTCCAAGTGCCGGCAGATTGTCCGACAGGTGCTGCGTAAAAATCCCGATACGTTCGTGGCCGTGGTGGGATGTTACGCGCAAACCGGCTTCGAAGCGTTGCAGCAAATCGAGGGCATCGATCTAATTGTCGGCAATCAAGACAAGATGCAGGTAATCGATCTGATTGACGAGCCGGCGAAGCGCCCCGAGCCGCGCATCGTGCGCTCGCGCATGACGCGCGCGCCGTTCACTTTGCCGTTTTACGGCACTGACCTGCCCACCACACGCGCCAATCTCAAAATTCAGGACGGTTGCGATTTCATGTGCAGCTTCTGCATCATCCCGTTTGCGCGCGGACGGGCTCGCAGTCGGGCATTCTGGGATATCCAGCGAGAGGCCATCGAGCTGGTGGAAACGGGTATCAAGGAGATCGTGCTCACGGGCGTGAACATCGGCACCTATCAGTTTGAAGACAAAACCTTCATGGATGTCGTGCGTATGCTGCTGTCAATTCCGGGATTGCGGCGGCTGCGCATCAGCAGCATCGAGCCGACGACGGTCAATGAAGAGCTGCTGGATCTGATGGCCGACAGCGACGTGCTGTGCTCGCATTTGCATTTGCCGGTGCAAAGCGGGTCGGACCGCATTCTCAAGTCCATGCGCCGGGTGTATTCTATACGCGAATTTCTGGATTTTGTCGAACGGGCGCACCAGCGCGTGCCTGATGTGCTGATCGGCACCGATATCATGGTCGGCTTTCCCGGAGAAACCGATGCGGATTTCGCGGAAAGCTGCCGAATGTTGACCGACACGCCAATCGCGTACGCACATGTGTTTACGTATTCCGAGCGGCCCGGTACGGCCTCGACGAAGATCGCCGAGAAAATCGATCCGCGCATCAAAAAGCAGCGGAGTAAGGCGATCCACCGGCTGTCCGAACAGTGTAAGCTGGCATTTTACCAGCAGTTCATTGGCAGAACCGTGCGTGTGCTGACCGAGGAGCAGGATTTCGAAGGCCGGTGGCTGGGTTTTGCGGATAATTACATCCGCGTGGCCATTGCGGAACCCGATTTGCAGGAAAACCAGTTGGTGTTGTGCGAAATCCAATCAGTGGATGATAAAGGGATTGCCATCGGCAAACTCATCGGCAGAAATGGGAATGAGATTTCAAATTCGTAACTCGTGTAGGCAAATCGCATTTTAACCATAAAGCGGATATGATGAAAAAAGTTTATCTTGAAACCTACGGCTGCCAGATGAACGAGTACGACTCGGAGCTCATCAAAGCCATACTTGAGAAGAATGATTACACCATGGTTGGCGGCCAGGATGATGCGGATGTGGTGCTGCTGAACACCTGCGCCATCCGCGAAAACGCGCACCAGAAGATTTTTCACCGCCTCGATCAGTTGAAATCGAAGAAAAAACGTGGCGAGATCAAGGTAGTCGGTATTCTGGGCTGCATGGCGCAAAATTTGCGCAAGGAGCTGGCCGAGCGCTCGCCGATTGTCGATATCGTGGCCGGCCCGGATAGCTACAAGCGGTTGCCATACCTGATTCGCTCGGCCATCGAGAAAGGCGAGAAGGGTTTCGATTTTTCGCTGTCGGAATACGAAACCTATTCGGATATTGCGCCGCGCCGGTTGCCCGGCGTGAATGCCTGGATCGCCATCATGCGCGGCTGCGACAATTTTTGCACCTTTTGCGTGGTCCCCTACACCCGGGGCCGCGAGCGCAGCCGGCCGGTGGATAGCATTATCGCCGAGGCGCATCAGATCGTGGCCGAGGGTTTCAAGCAGATCACGCTGCTGGGGCAGAACGTGAATTCGTATCGCTATGAGGGCCAGGATTTCGCCGATCTGATGGAAAAAATGGCCAACATCCCCGGTCTGCGTCGGGTGCGCTTCACATCGCCGCATCCCAAAGACTTTCCGGTGCGGCTGCTGCACCTGATTGCCGAGCATGACAATCTGTGCAACCACATCCATTTACCGCTTCAGGCCGGCAGCGACCGCGTGCTGGAGCGCATGAACCGTACCTACACAAAAAGAGAATTTCTTGAACTGGTGGCTACCATTCGTACGATCATCCCGGATGTGTCGATTACCACTGACATCATCGCAGGGTTCTGCGGCGAGACCGAGGAAGACTTCCAGGAGACCCTCGAGGTTATGCGTGAGGTGGAGTTCGATTCTGCGTTCATTTTTAAATACAGCGAGCGGAAGAACACTATCGCATGGCGGAAATTTGAGGACGATGTGCCCGATGAGGTGAAAACCGAGCGTGTTGTCCTACTGAATGAGCTTCAACGTGAGATCTCGAAAAAGCGAAATCGGGAAGAAATCGGACGTATCCGTGAAGTGCTGATTGAAGCACCCAGTAAGAAAAATCCGGACGAATGGCTGGGACGGACGGATCAAAACAAGGGGGTGGTGTTCTCGGCGCCGAAGAACCATGCCGGAGATTTCGTAAAAGTCAAAATTGTGGATGCAGGGACCCATACCCTGTTTGGTGAACTGATTGAAGAACCGCGTCGTTTGCCGATTGTGACTGAAGTGAATGTTTGAATGCGAAAGGAGTGACCGTGAAAGCGCCGAATCCGTATGACTTCTACAACATTAACACGCTGCTGACCGATGAAGAGCGCCAGGTGCGTGATATGGTGCGTGAATTCATTCGCAACGAAGCCATGCCCGTGATCCGCGATTATTTTCGCGAGGGCCAATTCCCGACCCAGTTTATCCGGCCGTTTGGCGAGCTGGGACTGCTGGGGGCCAATCTGAAGGGCTACGGCTGTCCCGGACTGAATAATGTGGCCTACGGCTTGATTATGCAGGAACTGGAGTACTGCGATAGCGGACTGCGTAGTTTTGTGTCGGTGCAAGGCGCCCTGGTAATGTATCCCATTTACACCTTTGGTAGCGAGGAGCAAAAAGAGAAGTACCTGCCGAAATTGGCCTCCGGCGAATTTGTCGGTTGTTTTGGTTTGACCGAGCCCGATTACGGCTCAAACCCCAGTGGTATGATTACACGGGCCGAGAAAGTTTCGGGTGGTTACAAAATCAATGGCCGGAAGATGTGGATTACCAACGGCACGCTTGCGGATGTGGCCGTGGTGTGGGCTAAGCTGGACGGCAAAATCCGAGGTTTCGTGGTGGAAAAGGACACCAAAGGCTTTGAGGCCAAAGCCATGCATGGCAAGCTGTCGTTGCGGGCATCCGACACGGCCGAGCTGCTGTTTGAAGATTGCGTAGTGCCGGAATCGGCGCTGCTGCCCGGCACCGATGGGCTGAAATCGGCGCTGATGTGCTTGACTCAAGCTCGCTATGGCATTTCGTGGGGCGTGATTGGCGCGGCCATTTCATGTTTTGAGGAGGCGCTGAATTACGCCAGAGAGCGCATCGTGTTTGATCGCCCCATCGCCGGATTTCAGTTAACCCAGAACAAATTTGCTGATATGGCCACGGAAATCACCAAAATGCAGTTGCTGTCGTATCAGCTTGGTCGGCTTAAAGACCGGGGCGAGATGCATTTTGCCCAGGTGAGCATGGCCAAACGCAACAATTGCTACCATGCACTGGAAATCGCCCGCACCTGCCGCGAAATTCTCGGCGCCAACGGCATTATGGATGACTACGTGCCCATGCGGCATGCCAATAATCTGGAGACGGTGAAGACCTATGAGGGCACGCACGAAATTCACACGTTGATTTTGGGCGAAACTTTAACCGGGCTGGCGGCATATCAATAAAAAACGAATCGCGGATCCATGGAAAAGAAGTTCACACTGAAGCAGGCCAATGCGCTGTTGCCGGAAATCATTCGCATCACCCAGGATGCGATTGAACGGCTGGAAGAAACGCGCGCCCGGATGGAAATGGACGTGATTCATTATGGCAAGGAAGTGGAAAAGGAATTTCACTCCCAGGTGAGTGCGATCCTGGAAGAATGGGCGGCGCAAATCAGCCGGATGGGGGTGTTGCCCAAAGGATACTTTACCTGCGATTTCGTCAGTCCGAACCCGGAAATCTATTTTTGCTGGACCTACGGTGAAAAAGAGATCAAATACATGCACAAAGTCACCGAAACCTTTCGCGACCGGGTACCCATTAAGCATCCCGAGCTTGAAGGCTTCGAAATTTCATTGAATTGATGGACCGCAGCGATGGAGTCGGCGAACAACAACCAAGAAAAACTGACCTTTGGTCAGAAGCTGGAGCTTTTGGTCCGGCTGGTGAACCGGCAGGCCATTCGCCCTTTTCTGGATTCGCTGACCATTCCGCAGTTGGTACAGGCGCATCATTTCCTGTGGGATGCGATGGTGGAAATCCATGTGCGCACGCAGGATTATGAGTTCCGGCGCGAAGATGTGACGCGCCACATGATTCCGTCGGCGAAATATCAAAAAATGCAGGGCTGCGATCTGCGCATCGATTATTGCAAAGGCGTGGAATGCATCTGGTCGAATCCCATCTGTGCCGGCAACAAAGTTAAAAACAACATGGAAGTGATGGCCCGGCAGATCATGAAATACTTTGACGGCGCACGGGTAGAAAAAGCTTCGGATGTGTTGGCGAAATAGGTTGACATGAAGTGCTTTGAAGGCGTGCAATCTTAAAAAATCGAAAATTTGCTGTTTCGAAATTTCGGATCGGGTGTATTATGAAGATGCTAACAATTCCAGGAGAAATCCTTCTGGCCACGCGAATGACCTATAAAGAGCTAAGGCAAGAAATTGCCGTAATGTTATATGAAAAGGAAAAACTCGCTTTGGGACAGGCTTCGCAATTTGCTGGAATGAGTCAAATGCAGTTTCAAAATCTGATCGCCAGTCGCCATATTCCCATTCATTATGACATTGAAGAACTTGAACAGGATTTTGAGACGATAATTGAAAGCAGATCTTTTATTGATTGACGAACGCCAGGGCAGAAAAATTGTATATCATTTTGGAATTCCTCATATTGGATGGCTCGGCGTGCTTCTGCAGGCGAAACAGGAAAAAGTCATTCCACTGGTGAAACCAATTTTGGATAAATTATTATACGAAGTAGGCTTCTGGCTTAGCCGCAAACGTTATCATCACAAATTGCAGTTAGCCGGAGAGAATTAAATCCAGCAAAGCTGAATTTGAATTAAGACAATTATGGATTAAATCTCTTATTAGCCGCAAAAAGGAACCGGAATTTCAAAGTATATATTGAACTTGTTGGCATGGTTGAATCATTGCCAAAAATAGCCAAAATTCTGAATCATTCAGGATAGATCACCAATACTGGAAACAGACGCTATGGATACACAAATGATTATCACCGTTGCAGGTGCGGCGCTGGTAGGAGCGGTTCTCAGCTACGTGCTGATCCAGTGGAAATTACGACGGGCCGGACGCACGGCCAAAGACCTGATCCGCGATGCGCGCCGAGAAATTGAACGGGAAAAGAATCGCATTATCATCAAGGCCAAGGAAGATTGGTTTAAGGTTCGCGACGAACAGGAATCCAAACTACGCGCCAAAATGGCTGAAGTCGAGGAGCTTGAAAATCAGCTTCTCGAAAAGGAGAAAAAACTGAACCGCCGCGAAGAAATTTTGAAACAACGGGAAGGCCTGGCCTCGCAAAAAGAGCATGAACTGAAATCGATGAAAGACGCGTTGCACACACGCGAGGAAGAGCTGAATCGCATCATTCAACAGCAAAATATCGAACTCTCGCGTGTGACCGGTATGTCCATCGACGAGGCTAAGGAGAAGCTGATTGAAAACCTCAAACAGCAATACCGTCAGGAAGCGGCGGAGCTATACAAACAAATCATCGATGAGGCTAAGGCCAACGCCAACCGCGAGGCCAAACGCATTATTTCCATGGCTATTGAGCGGCAGGCATCCGAATATGCATCTGAGTCTTCCGTTGCGGTGGTGAGTCTCCCCAACGAGGAAGTCAAAGGCCGTATCATCGGTCGAGATGGCCGCAATATCAAAGCATTCGAACAACTTTCTGGCGTCAAGCTGATTATTGACGACACGCCAGAAGCGGTGGTTTTGTCCAGCTTTGATCCGGTAAAGCGGGAAATTGCGCGTATTGCGTTGGAGAAGATGATCCAGAACGGCAAGATTCATCCACAGCGCATCGAAGAGACGCTCAAGCAGGCCGAGCAGGAAGTGGAGCGCACCATCTGGCGCGCCGGCAATGAGGTCGTCGCGTCTGTGGGAATCGGTAAGATTCATCCGGATCTGATTCGCACCCTCGGCAGGCTGTATTACCGCACCAGTTATGGCCAGAACGTGCTGATGCACAGCAAGGAAGTGGCGCTGCTGTGCGGCGCCATGGCGGCGGAGCTTAAAATTGACGCCAAACTGGCTCGGCGCGCCGGACTGTTGCACGATATCGGCAAGGCCGTGAGCCAGAGCCAGGAGGGCACGCATACTCAACTCGGCGTTGAATTGTGCAAGAAATACAATGAAAATCCGATCGTGCTCAACGCGATCGCTTCGCACCACGAAGACGTTCCGGCAGACAACATTTACTCTGTGCTAGTGGCCGCCGCGGACGCCATCAGTGGCAGTCGCCCCGGCGCACGCCGCGACACTCTGGAAGGCTATGTTCGCCGGATTGAGCGCCTGGAGAAGCTGGCGGATTCATTCCAGGGTGTGGAGAAGGCCTTCGCCATTTCCGCCGGTCGTGAGGTGAGGGTGGTGGTACAGCCCGATAAGGTGAGCGATGCCGAAGCCGATCTGCTGGCTTCGGAAATTGCCAAGAAAATCCAGGAAGATATGGATTATCCGGGGCAGGTGAAAGTGACCGTGATTCGCGAGCGCCGTGCGGCGGCTTACGCCTGATTTCGGTGCTTTGTGGAATAAAACTGAGAAAGTCTCTATTAAGCATTTATAGTGAGCTCCCATCCGACTTTCAATGACGACCTGTTTGGGACATGCTGAAATGTAGGAAGCTCTAAATAAATCTCAGAATGCTGTATGGCTTACGTGTATCCCAAAAACTACTTTTTCAATATTTCTATTGAATTTTGCATTCCTGTTGTATTTATTTGGTAAGTCGCAGGAATTGTTCATCAACACCAACCCGGAGATGAGATTATGTCCAGGAACAAAAAAGTCTATGTCGCTTTTCTGGCCGTTGTGCTGGCAATGGCTTTTCTTATATTGTGGGGCTTCAATGAACAGACCATGGTTTATTACTCCACGGTCAAGGAATTGAAGGCCCGCGGCGCCGACGCCTATGGCCGGGGATTTCGTGTCAGTGGCAAAGTGGTGCCGGGCACGGTCGAACGGGCAACCGATCGCGTGCATGCGTCGTTCGTGATCAGCGAGGAAGGCGAAACGCTGCGAATTGAATATGACGGTATTTTGCCAGATACTTTCAAAGAAGACATCGAAGTATTGATCGAAGGCACCATGCAGGCGAATGGCACATTTAAGGCCAGCAATGTTTTCACCAAATGCGCCAGCAAATATGAACCCATGGACGAAGGCACTCAGGAGCAAGCCAGGCGAACAAGCACGTATTGAAAATCGATGATTGGGGCTGAGACTACGGTGTGAAAAGGAAGGTAGATTGCAAATCGATAGAAAAACTTTATTAATGGAGCAAGGCCATGCTATCTGATTTCGGGCACCTCTTTATGATTATGGCGCTTTCCAGTGCCGTCTATGCATTATTCGCTTCTTTTTTAGGACTGTACCGCAAAAGCACCGAACTGGTACTATCGGCCGAGCGAGCTGCCATTGCCACAACGGCTTTTATTACACTGGCCATTGTCGCATTAGAGCAGGCGCTGCTGAGCAGCGATTTTCGCTATGAATATGTTGCCAGCTATACGAACCGTGCCTTACCAGCATTTTTTAAATTCACCGCTCTGTGGGCAGGCCAGGCAGGTTCACTGCTGTTTTGGGCTTGGATTTTAGTCCTTTATATTATGGTGATGTTGGTTACTTATCGAAAAAGGCTTCAAGCCGACATGCCCTTTGTCCTGGGGATTCTAATGGGTATTGTCATTTTCTTTCTTAGTTTAACAACCTTTGTCACCAACCCCTTTGAACTGCTCCCTCAACCGGTTCCGGATGGGCGCGGCCTAAATCCCCTTTTACAGCACTGGGCTATGGTCATTCATCCACCCATTTTATATTTGGGATATGTTGGATTTGCTATCCCGTTTGCCTTTGCACTGGGCGCCTTGATGCGAGGAAAGACGGGCAATGAATGGGTTAAAAATGTCCGCCGCTGGACCATCGTACCATGGTTCTTTTTAGGGATCGGCATTCTCCTGGGGGGAAAATGGGCTTATATGGAACTCGGATGGGGCGGCTATTGGGCCTGGGACCCGGTGGAAAACGCAGCCTTCATGCCCTGGTTAACTGGCACGGCATTTCTGCATTCGATTATCATCCAGGAAAAAAAGGACATGCTCAAAATCTGGAATATCGTGCTCATCTTTTTAACGTTTGCGCTATCAATTTTCGGGACGTTCCTAACCCGAAGCGGCGTTATTTCATCGGTGCATTCGTTCACACAGTCGTCCATCGGTCCGCTTTTTCTTGGCTTTGTGGTATTTATCCTTGTTTCTTCCTTTGGCTTCCTTTTCTTGCGCATCGATCGGCTTAAAAGCAAGGCACGCCTCGAATCGATTGTTTCGCGTGAATCGGCTTTTCTAATCAATAATGTCGTGTTTGTGGGGGCGTGTTTTGCGGTATTCTGGGGTACGGTATTTCCGGTGGTGTCTGAAGCCGTGCGTGGGGTTAAAATCACAGTAGGTCCTCCCTTTTTCAATGCCGTTAATGTGCCGATTTTCCTGTTTCTGCTGTTTCTCACCGGCGTAGGACCACTGGTGGCCTGGCGCAAATCCTCCCCGCAGTATTTGAAGCGACTTTTCCTGTGGCCAACCGTTGCGATGGTAGGAACCTATATTGTCCTGTTTGCGATTGGCGTGCGACACCAATACGCGCTACTTAGTTTTGCCCTCGGTGTGTTTGTTACGGCCACAATAGTTGCTGAATATCACCGAGGCGCAATGGCGCGCATGAAAAAATTTGGCGAGGGATATTTGAAGGCTGTGGTCAACCTCACCTTGAAAAATAAGCGCCGTTATGGCGGTTATATAGTTCATTTTGCCATGGTGTTAATTTTTTTCGGGGTTGCTGGTTCTGCCTTTGACACCGAAATCGAGGCCAACCTCAAAAAAGGCGAATCGGTCAAAATTGGTCACTATGAAGTCATTTATGAAGGCTATTTCACCGGTCAGGATGCAAATAAACAGTGGCTCCGAACAGATCTGGCTTTGAAGAGAGATGGTAAACTAGTCAAGAAAATCCATCCACAGCGTCATTTTTATCTGGCTCAGGAACAGCCGACAACCGAAGTAGCAGTGTATAGCACGCTGCTATCGGATTTCTATGTAGTACTGGTAGGGGTGGATGACAAAACCGAAGCAGCCAGCTTTAAAATATATTTGAAGCCGTTGGTGATGCTGGTCTGGTTGGGCGGGCTGGTTCTGGTGTTTGGTACCATTATCTGCCTGCTGCCGGATGAGCGCCGAGGCGAAAAAAACGAACGAAAATTTGGAACCCCAGCAAAAGAGGTAACTGCCGTACATGAATAATCAACACAAGCATCTGGAAATCACACGGGACTTTCTGTTTCAGTTACCGAAGACAGACCTTCATGTACACCTCGATGGTTCTCTGAGACCGGAGACTGTGGCAGATTTGGCACGCAAGCAAAATGTCGATTTGCCAAGCTATGAACCCAAAGACGTGGAAAAGCTGCTGACGGTGCAGGGCAAAGTCGATAACCTTGGTAAATACATAGAAAAATTCGACATTACCCTGTCAGTGTTGCAGACTGAGGAAGCATTGCGTCGGACGGCTTATGAGCTGGCAGAAGATGCGGCAGCGGAAAACATTCGTTACATGGAGGTGCGATATTCGCCCATTTTACATCAGGAAAAAGGTTTGGATTTAAACACCATTGTCGATGCGGTATTGGACGGTCTGCATGAGGCGGAGAAAAAATTCAATATTCGTACCGGCGTGATCATCTGCGGTATTCGCAGCATTCATCCGGAAACCTCGTTGATGCTGGCTGAGCTGGCCGTATCGTACAAAGGCAAAGGTGTGGTTGCGTTCGATCTAGCAGGGGTTGAATACAACTACCCAGCCAAAGATCACATCAAGGCATTTTACCACGTGCGCAACAACAACATCAACTGCACGTTGCACGCCGGCGAGGCCTTCGGACCGGCCAGCATTCATCAGGCCATTCACTATTGCGGCGCACACCGCATCGGGCATGGTACGCGGCTGATTGAGGATGAGGACCTGCTAAATTACGTCCGCGATCACCGTATTCCCCTGGAAATATGCCTGACCAGCAACGTGCAAACCCAGAGCGTACCCAGCATTGAGGCGCATCCGTTCAAGTACTATCTGGAAAAGCAGTTGCGTGTTACTTTGAATACGGACAACCGGCTGATCAGCGGAACCACGATGACGGATGAGCTCTGGCTGGCGGTCCAGACGTTTCACCTCTCGTTTGAACAAATCACGAAAGTCATTTTGAACGGTTTTAAAAGTGTATTTTTACCATTCGACGAAAAGGTGGAAATCTACCAAAAAGCCAAGGCAGAGATTTTTAAGCTGGCTTCTTAAAATCTCATTCGGGCAACGTCACGCTTTAGTTTTTGATGAAGCTTATCGAAAAAATTATAAAATCCCCATTTTTCTCTTGAAAAATGGGGATTTTTGTATTATACTTATATCCGACCAAATTAGTCGTATTTAGTGAAAAGGCTATATGTTAAAATTATCCAAAAAATCCGAATACGGTATCATTGCGTTAAAGCATATATACCTTCACGGCCCGGAGCATCTGAGTTCAGCCCGTGAGATATCGCAAAGGTATCTTATACCGGTCGAAATCATGGCCAAGATTCTGCAGAGTCTTGCCAGAGCCGGGCTGGTAGAGAGTATCAAAGGCGCCAGAGGCGGGTATCGACTTTTGAAGGATGCCGCCGATATTTCAGTGAAAGATGTCGTGCACGCAATTGAGGGGCCCGTTGGCCTTGTAGAATGCGCCCTGGAGGCTGACGGGTGCTCTTGCGTGCAGTATAATCTTGGCGTTTGCAATATTGACGAGCCACTAGCAAAAATTCAGTTTGAATTTGAAAAATTCCTCGATAGGATAAAATTACCCGACTTGGCCTGAATTTTTTCGCGGAGGTAGCTATGATTACCATTACCGAGAAGGCGATTGACGAAATCAGAAAAATTCTCGAGCAGGAAAACGAGCCGGATCTCTTCTTGCGCGTGGGCGTGCAGGGGGGAGGCTGTTCCGGTTTATCCTATTTTCTCAGTCTCGATAAAGAAATCCGTCCTCAGGATAAAATCCTCGAGCACGATGGTGTCAAGGTAGTGGTGGATTCGAAGAGTGCCATGTATCTCGAGGGCACCATCCTTGATTTTACCGATGGCTTGATGGGAAGAGGGTTTGTGTTTAACAATCCGAACGCCGTTCGAACTTGCGGCTGCGGGTCGTCCTTTTCCGTCTAATTTCATTAAAACCCAAAATCGATTGATGTATCAGCAAAACCAAAGGAAGGGAGTTTTATGAGCCTTGCAAAGAAACTGGAAATCAAGAACCTGCATGTGAGAACTGAAGATAAAGAGATTTTGAAGGGACTCGATTTAACCATAAATGTCGGTGAAATACATGCAATTATGGGGCCAAACGGGTCTGGAAAAAGCACACTGGCCAATACGCTTTTGGGACATCCGAATTATGAGATCACCGACGGCGATATTCTTCTGGATGGAGAAAGCCTTCTGGAGATGGAACCGGATGAGCGGGCCAAGCGTGGATTGTTTTTGGCCTTTCAATATCCTGCCGAAATCCCGGGGGTGAGCGTGATGAATTTTCTGCGCCTGGCCACCAAAGCCCGGGTGAACGGCAATGGCAAAGAAATGAGCATTAGCGAGTTCCGCAAGCTGCTGAAGGAAAAATTAGAACTGCTGCAAATGGATGATTCGTTTTTGAACCGCTATCTTAATGATGGCTTCTCGGGTGGCGAGAAAAAACGCATGGAAATTTTGCAGCTTGCGGTGTTAAAACCCAGCATCGCGATTCTGGACGAGACCGATTCCGGTCTCGATATCGATGCTCTGAAAACTGTGGCCGCCGGTTTCAACAGCCTGGTTGGCCCGGATTTTGGCGCCCTGGTGATTACGCACTATCAGCGGATACTCAACTACATCAAACCGAATTACGTTCACATTCTGGTGGATGGCAAAATCGCCAAATCCGGTGGGCCCGAGCTGGCCCTGCATCTGGAAGAGCATGGTTATGCCTGGATTACGGAAAAGTAAGTCCGCTTTAAGCAAACCCTAAAGGAGAACATCATGGCTACTAACCCGGTAGACCTTAATTTTGATGAATATAAATACGGCTTTAAAGATCCGGAGAATTACGTCTTTAAGCCGGAAAAGGGGCTGAGCCGTGAGGTCATCATAAAGCTCTCGAAAATGAAAGATGAGCCCGAGTGGATGACCGAATACCGGCTCAAAGCATACGAGCATTTCATGAAGCGGCCAATGCCCACCTGGGGGCCGGATTTGTCGCAGCTCGACCTGGATGACATTTATTATTACATCCGGCCGACCGAGCATATGGAACGCTCATGGGATGACGTGCCGGAGACTATTCGCGAGACGTTCGAGCGATTAGGCATTCCCGAGGCCGAGCGTAAATATCTCGCGGGGGTCGGCGCACAATACGAATCCGAAATGGTGTATCACAGCCTGCTCGAACATCTTGAGGAACAGGGGGTGATTTTCCTGAGCATCGAGGATGGCCTGAAGCAACACCCCGACCTGTTCAAGCAATATTTCGGCACAGTCGTGCCCATGAACGACAACAAGTTCGCTTCCCTGAACAGCGCGGTATGGTCGGGTGGTTCGTTTGTATATGTGCCCCCGGGCGTGAAAGTGGACATGCCGCTGCAGGCGTATTTCCGCCTTAACGCCGCCAATGTGGGCCAATTCGAGCGGACGCTGATCATCGCCGATGAAGGCGCTTATGTGAATTACGTAGAAGGCTGCACGGCACCGATTTACAGCACCGATTCCTTTCACAGTGGCGTGATTGAAATTGTGGTCAAAAAAGGTGCACGTGTCCGTTACACTACCATTCAGAATTGGTCTAGCAATGTGTACAACCTGGTCACACAGCGGGCCATTGTGGAAGAAGAGGGCACGATGGAATGGGTGGATGCCAATCTCGGATCGAAAGTGACCATGAAATACCCGTCCTGCTATCTTATGGGACGGGGCGCTCGCGGTGAGATTCTGTCTTTGGCCTTTGCCAGCAAAGGGCAGCATCAAGATGCCGGCGGAAAAATGGTGCACGTGGCCCCTGACACCTATTCGACCATCGTATCTAAGTCCATCAGCAAGGCCGGTGGCCGTTCAAGCTACCGCGGACTGCTGAAAGTGTATCCTGGCGCCACTGGCGTCAAATCCAACGTGCGCTGCGACGCGCTATTGATGGACGATTATTCGCGCTCAGACACCTATCCATACATCGAAATTGACGAAGACGATGTGACTATCGGTCACGAAGCGTCGGTTAGCAAGGTTGGCGAGGAGCAGCTGTTTTACCTGATGAGCCGTGGTTTGAGCGAAGACGAAGCCACGACTCTAATTGTGCGCGGGTTCATTGAACCGCTGGTAAAAGAGCTGCCAATGGAATACGCCGTGGAAATGAACCGTCTGATCGAGCTTGAAATGGAAGGCTCCATTGGCTAAAATCTCAAAGCAGGATTCCGCAATGCAGGTAACTATCTGAATACCGTTTTAAACCGATTGCGAACCTATGATAAGTTGTGCAGAGCTTCTGTCGGTTTTCAAGGCAGAGGCTCTATTTTTTGATTGAATTTGAAGTTAAGGAGGTGAAGCGTGTTACACCCGCCGTTAGACCGTGAGGTCATGATAAAAAATGACAACCCTCATTTCACGCGTAAGAATGTGGAAGCGCTGGCCGAATGGCAGGGCAACCCAGACTGGATGCGTCAGGCGAGGCTGCAATATTTTGAGCTGTTCGAGAAACTGCCCATGCCCGGCCGACGCGATGAAGAATGGCGCAAATCCGATATCAGCAAACTGGCTTACGATTCGTATTTGCCCTTTCTGACCGATGATCGGCCGGCCTATTCCCTGGACACCCTGCCATCAAAATTCGGCATAGAATTGCCTGATGAAGCTCAGACCAACGGATTGTACCTCGCCGTGGACGGACGGCAGGCCTATCAGCGCCTGGCAGAGGAGCTGAAATCCAAAGGCGTTATCTGGACCGATATGAAGACAGCCGTGCGAGAATATCCCGAGCTGGTGCAGAAATACTTCATGCGGTCGGTGGATGAGAACGAAGAAAACAAATTCACCGCGCTGAACGCGGCCTTCTGGAACAGCGGCATGTTTTTGTACATCCCAAAGAATGTGGACATCGAACTGCCGTTGCATATGATCAACTGGTTCGACAGCACTAAAATGGTGCACAATCTGCATACGCTGATCGTGTTGGAGCAGGGGGCCTCAGCAGTATATTTCGATGAGTTCGCCTCCGCTGAAAAAGAGCAACAGGCATGGGTGAACAGCGCCATTGAGATTTTTGTGGAAGACGGCGCGCGCCTGCAGTACATTAGCCTGCAAAACCTGTCCGGGAACGTGTATAACTTCGCACATCGCAGGGCTCGCATCGGTCGCGATGCCGTCATGAACTGGCTGATCGGTACGTTTGGCTCCGAGTTCACTAAATCTACCATTTCCAGTATTCTGAATGGAGAAGGTGCGGAAACGCAGATGCTCGGTATTGCGTTTGGTGAGCGCAACCGGTTTATCGATCAGCATACGCATCAAATTCACGAAGCTCCCCATACCCGAAGCGATTTGCTATTCAAAAATGCTATTATGGAAGGCGGCCGTACCGTGTACCGTGGTGTTATTCGCATTGCTCAGCATGCCCAACGCAGTGACGCCTATCAGGCCAACCGCAATTTGATGCTGGGCGACAATGCCCGCGCCGAGTCGATCCCGGCGCTGGAGATTATCGCCAACGATGTACGCTGCACCCACGGCGCCACAGTTGGCAAGATCGATCCAGATCAGTTGTTCTATCTACAGAGCCGCGGCCTGTCAAGGCCGGAGGCGGTGCAACTGCTGGTGCGAGGCTTTTTCTTCCCGGTGCTGCAGCACATCGACCAGGAGTACATCGCCGGACGGATGAATGAAATCATCGAGAAACGGACCGAAACGGTGATCGATAAAATTTAGGATTCGCAAGCATGGCTGACTTTGTTGAAGTTGCAAAAACGACGGACATTCCTGCCGGTAAAGCCAAAGTGGTTGAGGTCCAAGATAAGAAAATCGCCATCTTCCATGTGGATGGGCGGTTTTACGCTATCGACGATACCTGTTCCCATGAAGACGCTTCATTAGCCGCGGGAACGGTAGAAGGGACCGAGGTAATGTGCCCCCTGCATGGTGCCCGATTTGACCTGCGAACCGGCAAAAACCTCAGCCTGCCAGCGGTGTTTCCGGTGCAATCGTATGAGTTGAAAATCGAAAACGATGCGATCTTTATCCTGGTTTAAATCATGATTGATTTATCGCGGTACCGCAAAGATTTCCCGATTTTGAATCAAACGGTAAAGGGCCGGCCGCTAATCTATCTGGACAACGCGGCCACGGCCCAGAAGCCGCTACAGGTGATCGGGACGGTGGATCAGTACTACCGCGAATACAATTCCAATGTGCACCGTGGCCTGCACACGCTGAGCGAACGCGCGACCCGGGCTTATGAAAAAGCCCGTGAAAAGGTCGCGCGTTTTATCCATGCCCCCCGCAGCGAGGAGGTTATTTTCACTCGCAACACCACCGAGTCTATCAATCTGGTAGCGTACACCTGGGCGCGCAAATTCCTGAAGGCAGGGGATGCCATTTTGCTCACCGAAATGGAGCATCATAGTAATCTTGTACCCTGGCATCTGCTGCGTGAAGAAAAAAGCATCGAGCTGCGGTTCATTCCAGTTACGCCTCGTGGTGAGCTGGACTTGCAGCACCTTAAACAACTATTGGATGGAGTTCGGCTGGTATCCGTGACGCACATGTCGAATGTGCTCGGTACCATCAATCCGGTGGAAGTCATTACCGAAGAGGCTCATGCCGCAGGTGCAAAAGTGCTCATTGATGGTGCGCAAGCGGTGCCCCATATGCCGGTCAATGTGCAGGACATCGATTGTGATTTTTATGCCTTTTCCGGCCACAAGATGTGTGGGCCCACCGGCGTTGGCGTGCTGTGGGCCAGAGCTGAAATTCTGCGCGATATGCCGCCATTTCTGGGGGGGGGAGAGATGATCCACGAGGTGCACCTCAATCATTCCGATTACGCCGATATTCCCAATAAATTTGAGGCCGGAACGCCCAACATTGCTCAGGCTATCGGTCTGGGCGCCGCGGTCGATTACCTTTCAAGAGTGGGCATGGAAAACATCCTGCAACACGAGCAAGAAATAGGCGCTTTAGCCATAGAAAAGTTGAAATCCATCAAAGGATTGCGTATCTTTGGGGAATCCGAAAAGCGCGGTGCCGCGATATCGTTCGAGATCGAGGGCGTGCATCCGCACGACATTGCCACCATTCTCGACGAACAGGGCATCGCCATCCGTGCGGGCCATCATTGCGCACAACCGCTGATGCGGAAATTCAATGTGCAATCGACGGCCCGGGCGAGTTTTTATTTTTATAATGTGCCGGAAGAAATCGATATTCTGGTGGATGCACTGAAAACCGCAAAGAGACTGTTCGGCTATGTCACTTGACGCACTGTATCAGGAAATCATACTGGAGCACTACAAAAACCCTCGCAATTTTGGCAAACTGGATGAATCGCGCGCCAAAGCTCATTATGAAAACCCCTCTTGCGGCGATCAAATCGATCTGCAGATTGTCCTCAATGACGATATGGTGGTCGAAGATATCCGATTTCAAGGACGAGGCTGCGCCATCAGCCAGGCATCGGCTTCGCTAATGACCGAAGCCGTGAAAGGCAAGCCGCTCGATGAGGTGCAAAAAATCATCGAGAGCTTTACCAGCCTGATGACCGGCGAAGGCGAAATCACGGTTGAGCTAGGCGACCTGGAAGCGCTGGAGGGGGTGAAAAAGTTCCCGGTGCGGGTGAAATGCGCCATGCTGGGCTGGACGGCGCTGAAGAGCCTGCTGGAGCGTGAGACCAAATCCTGAAACGTTTCCCCTACCTTAATTCGACTCATGGGCAGTACTGCAGCGTCCTGGCCAGTGAAATGTCGGAGTGTCTCCACATTAAATCAACAATTGCCCCCTGTCCACTATCGTTCGTCCGTCAATGGTGATGGTAGCCATGGCCGTGACCAGGCTCAGGGTTGCGGATGCATGACCGGCAGCAATGGCATCTGGATCTCCAAAAGTGATGGTGAACGCGCCTCGCACCTTGCGATCTTCGATTGCGGATTTTCCAAATGAAAAATTGTCATTAGTTCCAAGGCTGATTTCCATCACCTGTCTTGAGTTGGCTCCGTGATCCTTAAAGAATTTGCGGATGGCGTTGGCCGTGGCTGACTGACCGCGCACTTTGGCCAGCTTGCCCTCTTTAAGTGTAATCTCCACCGGCGTTGCATCGTGTTTTTGGCCGGAGATGAAGTCCACTCGCCATGTGCCGGTTAGTGCTCGGGCATTGGGTTGCAATCGTACTTCGCCGGATGGCAAAAACACCGTGTATTTGGATCGTTGTGTGCTGCGTATGTCCGGTATGCCACTACTGTGGGGCAATGGTAAGGTGAGAGTGGCGCCATTTACAGTCCTCAAAACCATTTTTTTGCCAATAGATACTAAATCTGCCAGCTTTTCGGTTTTTTCGATGGAGCGGGGACGGGCCGCCTGCAACCAACGCAGCAGGGTTTGCGGCCTTGCTGCATGCACACAAAGCACGCGATTGTGCTGCAAATGAGCCAACCAGCTCGGCAGGCTGGCCGGAATGAAGTCGGGCAGGATCACCACGGCGCAAGAGGTCTTAGTAAAGGGGCCCTTCAACATGCTATCAAGTTCGCCATTGTGGATCGCGAATAGGGGGCTTTGCATGAACACGATGCGGTTAGAAATGGTTTCAAATGCCTGGTAAAACAGCTCACCAATAGACCGACCAGCACCATCGCAGAGTACAATACACCAGTCTTCTTCGGATGGCGCCAAAAACGTGCGAATCGCTGCTTTGGCAACTTGCAGGTATTTAGGACTTCCCATGGATTGTTCGTAGGTTTATGCTTTTTGTAAGGCCATGTGGACAAACACCTTGCTGTCTTCCAGCATATTCGAAATCAGGCAATATTCATCCGGTTCGTGCGCTACATCTGCAATGGTGGCCCAGACGGCCGCCGGAAACCCGGAATGACGGAAATACGCAGCTACGGTGCCGCCGCCGATACCCATTGGGCGGCATTCCACGCCGCGGAGCTCCTGCATAGCCCGACGGATGGCCTGCACAACCGGCGCATCTGGCGGGGTGGGCGGTGCAGCTGCTTCTTCCTGTGGACTGCTGATCTGCACACTCACTCCATGTTTCGCTTCTATAGCGCTGGCCATATCGCGCACAAACTGCCATACCTCTGCCAGGTCGTACTGCGGCAGAATGCGGCAATCGAAGTAAAACACATCCTCGCCCGGAATGGTATTGATGTTGGGCACGTTGGCCTCTTTCTTGGTCGGCTCGAAGGTGGATATGGGCGGATCGAATACCCGGTCCTGCGCCACAAACCGCTGGTAAAGCTCATCCAGACGGACGATCAATTCTGCACCGGCCTTGTGGGCGTTTCTGCCTTCCTGCGGCGTTGATCCATGCGTCTGCACACCCTTAACTTGGAACTTGAGCCACAGAATGCTTTTCTCGGCAATTTCGATCATGGTGCCGTCCGGCGTGCCGGCATCCGGAATGATGAAGTAATCGTCCGGCCGGAACAGTTCGCGGTGGTGATTTAGCAGGTATTGAACCCCGTACTGGCTGCCGGTTTCTTCGTCCGCTACGATCAGCAGCCCGATACTCAACTCCGGCTGGATCTGCAAATCCATAAATGCTTTGGCTGCATACAGGCTGGATACCAGGCCCTGCTGGTTATCTTCGGTGCCGCGGCCGATCAATCGGTCGCCTTCAACCCGCAATTCCCAGGGATCGCCGGTCCATTTGCTCAAATCCCCTGGCGGAACTACATCGAGATGGGACATGATCCATAGAGTGCGATCCGTGCGCCTACCGTTGAGCATGGCTACGATATTAGGGCGGTAGCTGGCAGAAACCCGCGTATCCGGTGCTTTGATCAGGTCAATGCGATCGAATCCCCAGTTACGGATATGCTCGAGTAGCCAGTCCGCCTTTTGCGCCTCGCCGTCGCCGTCATTTTCCGGAGCCAGCGCGGGGATCTGGCACAGCGCGCGCTGCATGTCAATCATGTCGTCACGATACTGATCGATCTGTTGGATGAGTTCCTGAGTGGGATGGGTCGCCATGATCGAGTCCTTTCATCGTTCACATGTTGCCGGTTCTCGGGTCGATTTCAGAAAATGGAGGTGATAAAATATGACCCTGTATCCGAAATCGGTCATCTCGGACCAAATTCAACCGCTATTATGCCGGTGACGGTCCGTCACTATCCAATTTGTCCTGTTTATTTTGTCAAACAAGCCTGAATCGATGCGATCGTACCGTTAGGATTATAGAAATTGAACGGGGCTTTGGCGGCCGCCCCAAGTCCATTTGGGTGCTGATTGGATGTGCGATTACAGCCAGATTGAAGCACGGTAGCGTTTCAACGCGATGCCTCACAGGATGGAGCTTCGGGAAGCGATGCCGCGATATCCGGGTAATCTTCAACAGGGCCTTATCAGCCCGATTGTATCACCCCCGGGTGCAAGTGACAACAGGATTATGGCAGATTTTTCCATTTGATGAACTTGTTCTGCTCGAGCTGCTTGAAAAACAGACCGAGTCGATCGTAAACCGGCTCGATTTCCTCGCCGAACTTTTGCTGCAGTTGCCGTCCGATCTGGTTGACGGTGGAATTGCCGTCACAGGCGAGCCACACCGCGCTACCGATATGATCGAGCTGGATGTAAATATACGGCTGCTGCAGATGCCTGGCAAGCCAGGCACCCACAGCATTTTTGCCGTATTTTGGCACAAGAATCTTCACCTTGCCTTCCTCGTTGGTGATCCATTCGTGCGTGCGTTCCGGAATCAGGTCCAGAAGATTGATTCGATGTTTTCTCCTTCGCAGTTGCAGCATGGGTTACCCCCGGTTAGTCCACTCTGGTCGTTGGGATGCCGCCTTCTTTCATCTTTTTGAAGGGGAAGGTGACCAGCAGGTAAATGAGAATCGGGTAGATCAGCAATCCCAGCCAGAAATTATCGGCGATGTGCATCAAGCCGCCTTCACCGCCGGTCAGGTTCTGGCCCAGCACCACGAAGGCCAGAAGCACAGCCATAAGCGCCTCACCGGCAATGAATCCGGAAGAGAGCAGGGTACCAAGGTTTTCGGCCCGAGTTTGCTCTTCCGAGGAGGCATTGGCCTTTTCCATTTTACGCTGCAGCAGCCATTTGATAAGGCCACCGACAAAAATGGCAGCGGTGGATTCGAACGGCAAATACATGCCCACCGCGATGAGCATAGGCGAAGGCGCATTGATCAGAATCAACCCGATGGCAAAAAAGATGCCCACGATTACCAGTGGCCAGGCCATTTCGCCGCCGACGATGCCCTGGGCCATCAGCGCCATCAAACCAGCCTGAGGCGCTGGAAGCTCTGCGCTGCCGATATGGTACACTTTGTCCAGTGCAGACAGAGGCAGGGCCAGCACCAGCGCTGCAGCTATGACACCGATGATTTCGGCAATCTGCATGCGCCAGGGAGTGCCGCCCAGGATATGACCGACTTTCAGGTCCTGCATCATATCCCCTGCAATTCCGGCCGCGCAGCAAATCACGCCGGCAATGGCCAGCACGGCAGCCACACCCGCAATGCCGGTTACACCAAGCGCCACCATGAGCACCGCCGAAATGAGCAGCGTACTTAGCGTCAGGCCAGAAATCGGGTTATTGGAGCTACCAATCATGCCCACGAGATAGCCGGCCACGGCTGTGAACAAAAAGCCAAGGATCAGCATAACCACGGTCAGTAAAAGTGAGCCGGGAATCGAATGGGCGAAGTAGTTATACAAAAAGAACATCGGAATCGAGAGGATGGCAATGGCGATGAACACCTTTTTCAGGTTCAGGTCGATTTCCGTGCGGTCGGTTGAATTGCCGCCGCCTTTGAGGCTGAAATCTTTGAAAGCTTTCTGAATGCCGCCGATTAGCGAGTTACGGAGGCCGTACAGCGTGTAGAACGCGGCCACGATCATGGTGCCTACGGCCAACGGCCGGATTTGATTTTTCCATACAGACATGGATAGATCCACCATGCTCTGGCCGGCGGCGAGGTTTTGCGTTAAAGCCGGATTCAGGAAGATCGCCAGCGGTACCAGCAGCAGCCAGCCCAGCACCGCGCCGCTGAATAGCACGGCAGCCACCCGCGGCCCAACGATATAGCCGACGCCAATCAGCGCTGGAGAGGCAGCCGGTGTTTCCAACAGTAGCCCGCCGGCATAGGTAATTTTATTTTTCAAAATCTCGATGGTCGATTCGCCAAAAGCAAAAAATTTCTGCGAGCTGGCCTCGATCAGTTTGACGCCGTTGGAGTTTTTCAGCAGCTCCCACAGCCCGGCCAGCCCCATTGCTCCAAATACGTATTTGGCTCCGGATTCGCCGCCCTGGCCGGCCTTGACGATTTCAGCCGCGGCCACGCTCTCCGGAAAGGGCAGCTCCGCTTCCACCACCAGTGTACGCCGGAGTACGATGACGAACAGCACACCCAGGGTACCGCCCACCAGCATGATCAGCGTGCTGTCGAAATAATTCAATTCGTCCCACGCACCGGTGATAACGAAAGCCGGCAGCGTGAAGATGGCGCCTGCCACCAGCGCCTCCCCCACGGATGCGGTTGTTCTGGCGATGTTTTCTTCCAACACCGAGCCGCCCAGAGGCCGCAGCGCGGCAATCGCCACAACGGCTGCGGGAAAGGTCGCTGCTACGGTCAGACCGGCCTTCATCCCCAAATAGGCATTGGCCGCACCCAAAACCAGAGCCATTAACACACCAATCACTACCGCTTTGATGGTTAGCTCGGGAAGTTCTTGTGATGCCGGCACAAATGGTTTAAACGGTTTTTGGTCCATAAGTCCTCCCTCCGAATGGTCACATGTGGTTTACCTAATTCAAGCCCTGAAAGCAGGATCGGCCCGGATAGCACACAACAAAAAAAGCAATAGGATGGGGGGGAAGAATAAGAAACATCGATTTATGATGCGCATGAATTTTTCCGGGCATATGCGGATGGGTGTTTGGTTGGGTAGTTTCAATGTGCAGCAGGAATGTCCATTTCCTGCCGAACCTGTTAAATCAAACAGAAATCAACATATAACAAAATTGAAAAAAAATCAAGCAAAAAAATCCCCTGAGCATTGCGGCCGGATGGGCGTCATACAAAGCGCAAACTATCGCGGCCATGCCGCGAACCATGCAGGATTCTCGCACCTGCTGCAACCATACAGAGCCCTTTCTGCGGGCACAGCCTACGAAAAACGAGCAGCGGTCGTCGGAGTTTTCTATTGGATTTTGTTCTATTTTATTATATATTTATTGCCTGATTACGTGAACCGGATGCATGATCGCCTGGTTTCGGCCAGTGCCTTTGCGGGAAGGCGCGACGGTTTGTCTGAATGGTTGCCAATCCCGGAAGCCTGCTCACCAAAGCGCGGTATGCATGATCGTCTTCTGGAAAAATTGAAGTAAAGTTTCGCATTGTAGAAACGCGTGTATTGAATAGCTGAATGCGCCATTTTGCACATATGCTTTCAGGGCCATCGGGGATTGAAGATTCGCTGATATCGAAGCTGGATCCGCGGGCCAAATTGCTCTTTGTCATCGTGGCAACCCTGTCGTTGTTCGTGGGCGCTGGCTGGATCGATTTGCTAGTCTGGGCGGGGGTAGCCGCAGTGGCGCAGGCCGTATCCGATATTCCGGTGCGACGGTTTTTAGCGCAGATGCGCGGTTTTTTATGGCTCATCGTCCTGGCGTTTGTGCTGCAAATGCTTTTTTTAGCCCGTCCGGATGAACCGTTCTGGCGATTATGGGATTTCGATATGCTGATGTTTAAATTGGAGAGGGCCGCGTTTTTTACTTTTCGGCTCTTTCTTTTTATTTTTTATTCGGCTTTGCTGATGAGCAGCACATCTCCTATTGAGTTGGCCGATGCGCTGGAACGGTTGTTCAAACCGTTGAAGCGGCTCAAAGTCCCTGTGCATGAAATCGCCATGATGGCCAGCATCGCGGTGCGCTTTATTCCCACCGTTTCTGAAGAAGGTCAGAAGATCTATAAAGCGCAACTGGCGAGGGGCGCCCGGTTTCAGGGCGGATTGTTGCAACGCGTGCGCGCCACGGTTCCCTTGATTGTGCCGCTGCTGTTCGCCACGGTACGTCGAGCCGAAGAGCTGGCGCTGGCCATGGAAGCGCGTGGCTACAATAGCCGCGCACGGCGAACCTCCTATTCGCAACTCATCTGGGGGTGGCGGGAAACCCTGATCCTGCTGGTCGCGCTGGCCGTGACGGTGATCACGAAACCGATGTATTGAACCAAAATGCCCAATTACAGGCTTCTGCTGGAATATGACGGCTCGCATTTTTTCGGCTGGCAAATCCAGCCCGGACTCCGTACCGTGCAGGGCGAGCTGGAGGATGCCGTGCAGACGCTAACGAAAGAGCGCGTGCGCATCCATTGCGCTGGCCGAACCGACCGCGGCGTGCATGCGCTGGGACAGGTCGCCAATTTCAAGCTGCAGGATTACTGGCAACCCGAGAAAATACAACATGCGCTGAACGGCATCACCGATAAAGATATTGCCGTTCTGAACGTTGAGCTGGTGCCGGATGAATTTCACGCCCGCTTCGATGCGCGCGCCCGGCAATATATTTATTTTTTCAGTATGCGCCCGGTGGCTGTGGGACGCCACTACACGTTTTACTGCAAATTCGATCTGGATCTCCAGGCCATGCGGGCCGCAGCCGAGCATTTGTACGGCGAGCACCATTTTGAAGCCTTTTCGCAGAAAACGCCTGAAGAAAAACATTACCTCTCCCACATCGAGTTGATCGAATGGGAGCGGCAGGGCGATCGTATCGGCTTTCGCATTCGCGCCAACCGCTTTCTGCACAATATGGTCCGTATTATCATGGGCACGCTGATTCAGGTGGGGCGCGGCAAACTCACGCCGGACGATTTCGGAAATATTCTTGCCGCGCGCAGCCGGGATCACATCGGCTTCAAAGCGCCGGCGCATGGTCTATTTCTCGAAAAGGTATTCTATTAAAATGAAGTCATGCAGGTATTCACCCATTTACATAATACTGGAGGGATCATCTTATGAAGCTTTTTCTAGACACGGCTCATCTGGAAGATATCAAGCGCATCGCCGCCATGGGGCTATTGGATGGCGTCACCACCAATCCAACGCTGATTTCCCGAGAAGAAGGCAAATTTAAAGATATTTTATACAACATCTGTGAGGTGGTCAAGGGGCCGGTCAATGCGGAAGTGGTTTCACTCAAAGCAGACGAAATGATTTCCGAAGGTCGCGAACTGGCAAAACTGCACGAAAACATCGTGGTCAAAATTCCGATGACCCCGGACGGTATGGTCGCCACCAAAACCCTGGCGTCTGAAGGGATTGCGGTCAATGTGACCTTGATTTTCAGCCCGAGCCAGGCGCTTCTGGCGGCCAAGGCCGGTGCGGCTTATGTCAGCCCTTTCCTGGGCCGGCTGGACGACATCAGCCACGTGGGCATGGAACTGGTGCAGCAGATTATCGCTATTTATGACAATTACGGCATCAGCACTGAAGTCCTGGCAGCTAGCTTACGACATCCAATGCATGTGGTTGAAGCCGCGCTTGCCGGGGCCGACATCGCGACGCTGCCACCCAAAGTTTTCGATCAACTGTTCAAACATCCGCTGACCGATATTGGCATCGAGCGTTTTCTGGCCGACTGGAACAAAGTCAAGGATCGATTGCTGGGTGAATAGGTTTTCATACCAATCATTTCGGGACGTCATGCAAGCATTGAATAAGAAACTGATCCAATCAGGTTTTTGGGTAACGGTAGCGCTGGGCATGGGCCTTGCAGTATTGGGCTGTAAAAAATCCAGCGAAAGCCAGGAGGTACAGACCGCCGGTCTGGCTATAGTGGAATCGACGTCGGCCCGGGCGGGCCTGTTGAAAGAGGCACAAAACAGCATTTCCGTCAGTCGTGAAACCGCGATTACACGTGCGGTGCGTCGAGTAAGCAATTCGGTGGTTGGCATCAACGTGCTGTCCATTCGCGAATACCGCCGCAGTATCTTCGATATCGATCCGTTCTTCCGGGGATTCTTCCCCTTTGAGCCGTACCGGAAGGCAGTGAAAAGCCTCGGTTCCGGCTTCATCATTGACAAAGAAGGCCACGTGCTGACCAATGAACACGTGGTGAGCAACGCGGTGGAAATCACGGTCACCCTTACCGATGGAACCCAACACGAGGCCGACCTCATCGGATCGGATTATATTTCCGATATTGCACTACTAAAAATTCGCGACCCCAAAAATCTCAAGGCGGTTACCTTTGGTAATTCCGATGACCTGCTCATCGGCGAGTGGGTGATTGCTCTGGGCAATCCGTTTGGCCTGTTCGACATCAGCAGCAAGCCAATCGTCACTGTCGGCGTGGTTTCAGCGGTGGATCAGGATTTTGGCCGCATGCAGCACCGGGTGTACAAGGACATGATCCAGACCGATGCGGCCATCAACCAGGGCAACAGCGGCGGACCGCTGGTCAATGCGCTAGGCGAGGTCATCGGCATGAATACGTTTATTTACTCGGGCGATGGTGGCGGTTCCATCGGTGTCGGATTTGCCATTCCGTCCAAACGCATTCTGAGCATCGTGACGGAGCTGAAAAAATACGGCAAAGTGGATCGCAGTTTCACCACCGGCATCGAGGTGGATGACCTTTCGCCGCTGGTGGCACGCTATCTTGGCCTGCGTTCCACCAAGGGCGCTATCATTACCAATATCGCGCGCGGCAGCACAGCCCAGCGCGCAGGCCTGCGAGTCGGCGACGTGATTCTTGAAATTGATGGCAAGCGCATCGCCAACAAGCATGACATTTTTGAGATTATCGAGGACCTGGATGTGCGCAGTGGAGATGTGCTGGAATTTACGATTTACCGCGACGGCAAGATATTCAAAATTCCGGTAAAATTGGAAAAAATCAACCGTTGACCTTGACGCATCATGATTGAGCGATACACCCTGCCCGAAATGGGCGCAATTTGGAGCCAGGAAAACAAGTTCGATACCTGGTTAAAAGTGGAGATACTTGCCTGCGAGGCCCAGGCCAAACTCGGCGTGATTCCAAAACAGGCGGTGGAGGAAATCAAGGCCAAAGCCCGATACGACATCGGCCGCATCGCGGAAATCGAAGACGTTGTCCGGCATGATGTCATTGCGTTTCTCACCAGCGTTGCCGAATACGTCGGGCCGGTGAGTCGGTACATTCATCTTGGCATGACCTCATCCGATCTGCTGGACACCTCGTTGGCCTATCTGCTGCGCCAGGCCGGATTGCTGCTGCAGGATCGGCTCCGTGCTCTGCGTGATGTGGTGGGGCGGAGAGCCGTGGAGCACAAGTACACGCCATGCATCGGACGGTCGCACGGCATTCATGCCGAACCGACCACGTTTGGGCTCAAACTGGCGGTATGGTACGATGAGCTCGGCCGCGCCGAAAAGCGCTTGCAGCAGGCGATCGATGATATTTCCTACGGCAAAATTTCCGGCGCAGTCGGCACGTTTGCGCATATCGATCCGTTTGTGGAGCGGTACGTGTGCGGCAAATTAGGGCTGAAACCGGCGCCGGCTTCCACGCAAATCGTGCAGCGGGACCGCCACGCGGCTTTTCTGACTACCCTGGCCGGAATCGGCGCCTCGTTGGAAAAATTTGCTACCGAGGTCCGCAACCTGCAACGCACCGAAATTCTGGAAGTGGAAGAATATTTTCACCAAGGGCAGAAAGGCTCCTCGGCCATGCCGCACAAACGCAATCCCATCACCTGCGAGCGCGTGGCCGGGCTGGCGCGCCTTCTGCGGGGCAATGCCGTTGCGGCGCTGGAGAATGTGGCCCTGTGGCATGAACGCGATATCACCCACAGCAGCGTGGAACGGGTGATCCTGCCAGACAGCACCATTGTGCTTGATTACATGCTGCACAAATTCGCACAGATCATGGATAAATTGATCGTGTATCCCGAGAACATGCGCAAGAACCTGGAGAGAACTGGCGGGCTGGTGTTTTCGCAATCGATTTTGTTGGAGCTGGCCAAAGCCGGCCTGACGCGTGAAAAGGCTTATGCGTTGGTGCAGAAACACGCCATGGCCTCGTGGGAGCACGGCCGGGATTTCAAAACCGGGATTCTGTCCGATCCAGAAATTGAGCAGGCCATCGGTCACGACACGATCGAATCCTGTTTCGATTTGCAGAATAACCTGCGCCATGTGGATACCATTTTCGAGCGCGTCGGGCTGAAATCTTGAAAATTTGGATTTTTCTGCTTGAATCCTCTGGCATACGCCATTAAATTTTTGTAGCTTTATCCTAAAGATAGGAAGATATTGAAGCATCACCGGTCATTGCGAGATTCTGCCGGCAAACGGAGGCAGCGCGATCTCCCTGGCAATATGGCACGGGGATCGAAATGTATTCGCGGATGTGAACGCTGGCGATGACAGACCGTTTCCATAACGGCTCAGCACGAAGAACGAAACTATTTCATTGAGATTTACCTAAAGGTTCAACAGTCGTTTTAACCAGAAGTGAGGCGAACGTGAGAAAGAAAAAAAAATTGTACGAAGGCAAGGCCAAAATTTTATACGAGACCGAAGATTCCAATTATTTGATCCAGGAATTCAAAGACGATGCATCGGCCTTTAATGGCGTGAAAAAGGGCAAAATCGCTAACAAGGGCTACGTGAATAATCAGGTATCCGCTCATCTATTCCGCTACCTGAACAGCTATTACGTGCCCAATCATTTTGTGGATTTGCATTCGGATAGGGCCATGGTGGTGCGCCGGCTGCAGATGTTTCCCATCGAGGTGGTGGTGCGGAACATTGCTGCCGGTTCGCTGCTGAAGCGTAGCAAGTACAAAGAAGGTGAGGTTTTGCCGAAGCCGCTGGTGGAGTTTTTCCTCAAAGACGATGCCAAGGGCGATCCGCAAATCACCGAGGACGACATTTTGAAAGATGAACTGGCCAGCAAAGAGGAACTGGAATACATTAAGCGGATGGCGTTGAAAATCAACGCCGTGCTGAAATCCTTTTTCGAGCGGCGGGGTATCAAACTGGTGGATTTCAAACTCGAGTTCGGCAAAGACAAAGACGGCAAAATCCTGCTCGCGGATGAGATTTCGCCGGACACCTGCCGGTTCTGGGACGTGCAAAGCGGCGAAAAGTTGGATAAAGACCGCTTCCGCTTCGATCTTGGCAATGTGGAAGAGGCCTACGAGGAAATTCGGCGCCGCGTGTTTCTGGAAGAAGTGGTGACGGAATAGGCGGGGTAAGAGCGTGCATCGAGAAGGCTACGGCCCATTGCTCGCGTTTTTGCTGGTCAGCGTGGTCATGACCTTGGACTCGCTGTTCTGGTCGCGCAGCGGTCTGGTGACGGCGCTGGCCGGATTGGGGTGGTTTTTAACCGTATTTACCGGCTACTTTTTCCGCGATCCAGACCGCACCATACCAGAGGAGACGGGAGCGATCGTTTCGCCGGCCGATGGCCGGATCATCGAAATTTCCGAAGTCGAAGAACCGGAATTTCTGCAACAAAAGGCCACCAAAGTCAGCATTTTCATGTCGGTGGTGGATGTGCATGTGAACCGTGCGCCGATTTCAGGCACGGTGAAATATTTTCGGTATCAAAAGGGCCGATTTTTGCGTGCCTATCTGGATGAAGCATCCATCGAGAACGAGCAAACGATTATCGGCGTCGAAAATGGGAACCAGCGGCTGGTGTTCAAACAAATTGCCGGGCTGATCGCACGGCGGGTCTCCTGCGATGTGCGCGAAGGACACAAAATTTCCAGAGGGGAACGCATCGGTATTATCAAATTCGGTTCGCGCGTGGATCTGTTTTTTCCTGTCGGCGAAGTCGAGCTTCGCGTGCAGCTTAAAGAGAAAGTTAAAGCAGGGGAGTCGATTATAGGAGTGTTTAAACATGTTTCCTAAACGCATTCTCGCGCCCGGTTTTCTCACGGTTATGAACCTGTTTTTGGGGTTCTATTCTATTATTCTGGCGGCTGGTGAAAACTTCATGATGGCTTCCTGGCTGATCATTCTGGCGGCCATTTTCGACGCTTTTGATGGTAAAGTGGCTCGCGCCACCAAAAGTTTCAGCCAGTTCGGTATCGAATTCGATTCGCTCGCCGATGTGGTGTCCTTTGGCGTGGCGCCCTCGTTTTTGATTTACAAAGTAAATCTCCATCAGATGGGCCCAGCCGGGCTGGTGATCAGCTTCTTCCCGCTGGTGTTTGGCACCATTCGCCTGGCGCGCTTCAATGTGCATATTAGCGGTTTCGACAAAACTAATTTTCAGGGGCTACCGATACCGGCGGCCGCCGGTACGCTGGCATCGTTCATTACCTTTAACTATTATTTTTGGAATGAGCTCTGGATGCCATCGCTCATTTTGCCGCTGGTGGTGCTGGTGTCTTTGCTGATGGTGAGCACGATTCCGTTCGATGCCATGCCGAAATTCAGCTTCACCAAAGGCCGTAAAAACAACGTGTTATTGAGTTTGTTGATCGTCAGTGCCACCCTGGTGGTGTTTTTCCCGAACCAGGCGATTTTCCCGCTCGCGATTACTTATATTTTGTATTCCACCATCCGGGCGTTATTTCAAATCAACCGCGGCGCTTCGGAGGATGAGGACAGCGACCAGTCGTTGGATGAGGATATCGAAATCATCCTGGCCCGCCGCGGAGAAAACAATTAGAGTACAGCATGCCAATATTTAAAGCCAGAATTCAGGTCCGATTGAAAGCGGGTATTCTCGATCCGCAGGGACAAACGATCGCCCATGCGCTGCAATCGCTGGGCTTTGCGCAGGTGCAGAGCGTGCGTACGGGCAAGCTCATGGAATTGGAATTGACCGCAGAAAACCGCGAGATGGCCGAAGATATCGTTAAGCGGGCGTGTGACAAACTGCTGGCCAATCCGGTCACTGAAGAATACAGCTTCGAGATTGAAGACGTCGAAGAGGATGTGGCCGTATGAAATGCGGTGTGGTGGTTTTTCCGGGTTCCAACTGCGATCATGACCTATACCATGTGCTCAAACATGTGATGGGTCTGGATACACGTTTCGTCTGGCATAAAGAGCATGATCTGGCTGATCTGGATGCGGTGTTTCTGCCGGGGGGGTTTTCTTACGGAGATTATCTGCGCACCGGCGCCATTGCCCGCTTTTCCCCGGTAATGACTGAGGTGATCGAATTCGCCAAAAAGGGACGGCCGGTGCTGGGCATTTGCAACGGCTTCCAGATTTTGTGCGAAAGTGGGCTGCTACCCGGTGCGCTGCTGCGGAACCGGAATCTGGATTTTATCTGCAAATCCATTTACATCCGGGTGGAAAGCGAGAACACGGTTTTCACCGGCGCCTGCCGACAAGGCCAGGTTTTGAAAATGCCCATTGCTCACGGCGATGGGAATTTTTTTGTGGATGAGGCTACACTGGCAGAACTGGAAGAGCGTCAGCAGGTCATATTCCGCTATTGCACCGCTGAAGGCGAGGTGAATGCGGAGGCCAATCCCAATGGTTCGCTGAACAACATCGCCGGAATTTGCAACCGCAAACGCAATGTCGTTGGCATGATGCCGCATCCGGAGCGCGCATCCGAAGCCGTCCTCGGCTCCGATGACGGCCGGTGGATTTTTCAATCGCTGGTGGTAGCCGCGCTCGATGTGGTGAGTTGATCCATTCATCGTCCATAAAAAGGAATTTTGAACAGTGCTAGAACGGCGGCAGGACGAACAGTCATCAGGCGGGTTAATAAGGAGAACGGCGTGCGGTCAAGAAAAACATTTGGCAAGGTTTTGCTGGTGATTTTACTTGGCGCCTTGTTTGGCAGCCTGCTGGGGGAATTACTGGGATTGGTATTACCGGAAGGGGTGGTCAAAGAATTTTTTGTCCGGTCCTGGAGTCCGGAATTCGGACCGGCGACTTTGAATCTTGTGATTTTTTCGATTACATTTGGGCTTAGCTTAAAAGTCAACATTTCCGGAGCCATTGGAATTCTCATCGCCATTTATTTGCTAAAATGGTACTAATGCGAGTGATGCGCTATGTTCGGCTCGATTGGCATGAGTGAACTGCTGGTACTGATGTTATTGATTTTGCTGCTGTTCGGCCCCAAACGCATCCCCGAACTGGCGCGAAGCCTGGGGAAAAGTCTTAATGAGTTGCGGCGGGCGGCTGAAGACGTAAAGGAAGAGTTGCAGATCGATGAGCTGGATGATATCAACGATTTGAAGCGCTAAATTCATTTGTGCAACAATCAGCATGTTTGCTTTTCATACAAAAAGGAGCGAGTCATGATTGGTGGCCAGGAACTCATTATTATTTTTCTCATCATTTTGCTGCTATTTGGTGCCAAAAAGCTCCCCGAACTGGCGCAGGGATTGGGCAAAGGCATCCGTGAATTTAAAAAAGCGGCCAGGGAAATTGATGACGTGGAACAAATCGAAGAACCCAAAACCACCATTGCGCAATCCACGACCAAACAACAAGAGCAGGAAGCCAAAAAGGAATAGTGGACACGTTGCTAACGACAAACGCTTCGATTTCGGAAATCCAACGCCGGATTGCTGCAGGCGAGATTTCGCTTCCGGAGCTGGTTGAATTCTATGTGCGCCGTGTCGAATCCCAACGTTCATTGAATGCTTTTCTGGATGTGTATGCCGATGAAGCGCTGGAACAGGCGCGCAAGGTGCAGGGAAAATTGGCCGCCGGAAAGGCCGGTCCGCTGGCCGGAGCCGTTCTGGCCATCAAGGATAATATTGCCATCAAAGGCAAGAAACTCACATGCGCTTCCCACATTCTCGCTAATTTTGTTTCCCCGTATGATGCCACCGTGGTGCAGCGGCTGAGGACCGCCGATGCCATCGTGCTGGGCAAAACCAATATGGACGAGTTTGCCATGGGGAGTTCCAGCGAGAATTCCTCCGTGGCGCCGGTGCGTAATCCGCGTGATCCCGAGCGCGTGCCCGGCGGATCGTCCGGTGGCTCGGCCGCGGCGGTCGCGGCCAATTTGTGCACCGCTGCGCTGGGCAGCGATACCGGCGGTTCCATCCGGCAGCCCGCAGCGTTTTGCGGCGTGGTCGGCCTCAAGCCGACTTATGGCCGGGTGTCCCGTTTTGGCCTGGTAGCGTTTGCCTCGTCACTGGATCAGATCGGTCCTTTCGGACGCACGGTGGAGGACGTGGCCCGCTTGCTGAACGTGATGGCCGGGCACGATCCCATGGACAGTACCAGCGCCCCCGAGCCGGTGCCGGATTTTACCGACCAGCTACATACCCGGCCGGAATCGCTGACCATTGGTCTGCCGGTGGAATACCTGTCCGGCGATGTGCAGCCGGACATCGTGCAGGCCATTGAGACGGCAAAACAGGCCTTCACCGAGGCTGGGTACCAGGTGCGCGACGTGCACCTGCCCATGACAGAATATTGCATTGCCACATACTATATCATCTGCACAGCAGAAGCATCTTCCAATCTGGCGCGCTACGATGGCGCGCGTTACGGCCACCGCGCTGCCGATGTGCAAAACCTTGAGGAAATGTACCGGCTCACGCGCAGCGAGGGCTTTGGCAAAGAGGTGAAGCGCCGGATCATGTTGGGCACCTACGTGCTGAGTGCGGGATATTACGACGCGTATTATCGCCGGGCGCTCAAGGTGCGCACGCTCATTCGCCGCGATTTTGAACAGGCCTTCGAGCAGTGTGATGTCTTAATAACGCCCACCACGCCATCCACGGCTTTCCGTATCGGGGAGAAAACCCGGGATCCGGTGGCCATGTATCTGTCGGACATTTTCACGGTTTCGGCCAATCTGGCTGGCCTGCCAGCTATTTCTATTCCGGCCGGCAAAGATGAAAACGACCTGCCCATCGGTGTGCAGTTGCTGGCCCGACCATTCGATGAAGCTACACTGCTGCGCGCGGCGGCGTTTCTGGAAGCGCAATTTTGACAGGGGCCCTCGTGCTGGACTACGTGGTGTTTGACGTGGAAACCAAACATAGTTTCGAGGATGTTGGTGGCCGGCAATATCTGCACAAGCTGGAAATTTCCGTGGCAGTGATGTACGACAGCCGGCTGGACGTGTGCCATGTGTTCCTGGAGCGCGATCTACCACATCTGGTGCAGCAATTGCGCGAAGCGCCGCTCGTGGTGGGATTCAATCTTTTCGCTTTTGACTATCCGGTGCTTCAGCCCTACACCGATTTCAAACTGAACAGTCTGCCCACGCTGGATTTGCTGCAGTCCATCGAGCAGCAGCAGGGCCGGCGCGTCAGTCTGGACAACCTTTGCCGTACGACCCTGAAAGCGCCCAAATCCGGTGATGGCCT
>JAUZRQ010000111.1 GCA_030950365.1 Candidatus Zhuqueibacterota bacterium
GTTTCAGCTGACGGTAATCTGCCGTAACCAATTCCTTACTCATCGCCGTTGGCCTCCATGGGGCGAACCATGGACTCGATGAAAGCAATCTCTTCGGGCGTTAAGCCGTATTTCTGGTAGAGTTTTTCTTCGGTCCAGGCTTGAGAGAAATCCTGGATTGGAACAAAGTAAAACTTGTCCTTGAAAATGTCTTGGGAGAATGATAGCTGAGACACTAAGAAGCGCACAAACCTGGTTCTAAGATAGGCCGCAAGATTTTCCGCTTACATCCTGTCATCAAAATAACCAACAACTAGATAAGTCTCAGTGCAAATTGTTCCAGGTGGTAAAATGTCTATGATTGAGAACACGCGCCGCATTCCATTTTTGTCAGGGAGTCCTGCATGGTCATAAGATACCTTGGACGTTATTACTTTCCATTTGTCAATCATCTCAACGCCGACGGTTACATCCTTTCGTTCGTACGGACCTTCTCCCCCATGCCATCGAAGTATCAAGTCGCCTTGTGATTGTGGTCGTACAAATGTCCGCAGGCCGAAAGGCTTTGCCGACGATACCTGATCACTCATACTCCGTTCTTTATGCGCCTGCACCTTACGAATGATAGATACGGCTTTGCTGTGACGGATAAAGGTTGTAAACTCGTTGAGCTGGCGTACTGAAACTGTGCGTTCGCCATTTCGTATATTGGTGACCTCACAAAGTCCACGCGAATCACGTTCCCAAAGGAAGTAACAAACCCCACCGGCGATATCCACACCCGGAAAAACATCCGAAGCATTCTCAAAATCCACCAACTTCCGAATGCGATTGTCGTTAAGCATCTCCTTGCGAAACTGATCCAGTCCCTTCCCCCCCGCAAACCAACGTGATGGGATGATCATCACTATATAACGAGGATTTAGTTTTTTAGCTTACTCCACGAATTTGTTATAAATAGGTCTGGCGCTGCGTCCAAAACCACCATCGCTTAACTGATATGGTGGATTGCTGATGATGACGTCAAATTTCATGCTGAAAACCTCCTCTGGTTCCGCGGTATGTATGAACTCATAGGCGTGGGTTTCCAGCTCCGGCCCGCGGTCGTAGTTTTCCCGGTTGGCGCCGCAATAGGTACACCGTCCATTGTCTCCCCAGGTGTGCTCGATGCGCCGGTAGCGGATGTTGCCCTGTTCATCTTTAAAAGCATCGCACACGGAATATTTGCCGTTGGCGGTTTTGGAGCAATACACCGAACGGCGGGACATAAGCCCGGTCAGTTCGGTAATCGCCAATCCGAAAAGCTGGCGCTTCATGATGTGGTTGATGCGCTTTTGCCGGTCGGGGATTTTGCTTTCCAGCCCCTTATCAAGCCGCCTGGCAATCTCGCGTAAAAACACGCCCGATTTGCAGGCCGGATCAAGGAATTTCGCATTCGGATCGCTCCACAGGTCTTCTGGCAGCAGGTCGAGCATCTCGTTGGCCAAATTGGGTGGGGTGAAGACCTCGTCGCTGCTCAGGTTCGCCAGGCAGGAGAGGATATCGGGGTTGTAATTAGTCCTCAAAAGCATTGGCCACCTCCAGAAAATGCACCGGTGGATAGTCTTTGATCGGATCGGGGATAAAAACTTCTTCCCCCTGGTCGGAGAACAATGGGAGTTCCTTCATACTGGCATGGTCCAGCAGTTCATGAAAAGCAAAGTCGCGTCGCTTGAGCAGGCTACCGTTCACCAGCGACCATTCCGAGAAAATAATGGGCTGCGGGGTTTCACCTACGGTTTTGAGGGTCAGGGCGTCGCCATGGATGATGTTCCTGCTCAGAATGTATTTGACCGCCCCCCTGCACTGGTCTTTTATGGTTTTTTTGAATAACCGCCGGTATTCGGCATCGAAAATCTCAAAAAGCCGTTGCCGGCATTCCAGCACATTGTCTTCCAGAAGATCGATGCCATAGAGGGAAGAAACCGCGAGCACGGCATAGCGCTCATAGTCCAACTGATTTTTTCGATATCGCAATTCCACAATACGCAATTTGCGCCGCAGAATCGCTGCGAGGAAATTCCCCGTACCGCAGGCTGGTTCAAGAAAACGTGAGTCGATCCGCTCGGTTTCCGGTTTTACCAGGTCGAGCATATCGTTGACAATATGCTCTGGGGTCAATACCTCCCCGTGATCAATCACGCGTTGTCGCGATTTGATTTGGGTAGTCATCATATTCTACGATTATGAGCTTTATCCTCTTACCTTTCATTGGTTCGTAGCTATTCATTACTAAAAGTAAAACCTCAACATTGTGCCTCATCGTGCAAAAGAGAAGCTCTGAAATATCAGCTTGTCAATAGATAGCTTACCACTATTTCTTTGGCAAGGTCGTTTTCTACTGAATGTTATGCTCCTTACCGGGGTTTGTCATTCTAATAGACCGATAGCTTTCCAATTTAGTGAGCGACTCAGAGAGTCGCTCTACGAAGGTTCTGCATTTTCCGGTGAACGTATTTCTGTTAGCTTGTTACAAGCAAGAAAAATTTCTATATAATTTAAAATTTTAATCTTATGATGCAAAAGTTTTGTGATCAAAGATTGTAAACTTTAGTTATCAGAAGGCTATTTTTCGGTTTCTGCATTTCTCCGATAACGGCTCTCCCGTCATTTCTCGTTTGAATTTTCCCTCAAATTGTTTATTTTTGCGTGTTCCTTTTTGCAACAGGATGAAAGAGGCTCATGCGTTGAGTAGGGAGATTCAACATGGCCAGTTCGCAGCAGAAGTGGGAAGTTCGGCCGGAGCAACTGCGATGGCGTTGCGATCCAAAAGTGTTTGGCGCCAAGTCCAGCGATGAACTCAAGCCTCTGGATCAGATCATCGGCCAGGACCGGGCCTTGAAGGCCATCAAACTCGGCCTGGAAGTCAAAAGCGCCGGCTACAATATCTTCGTCGCCGGCATGACCGGCACCGGCCGTAAAACCACCATCAAACACTTCCTCGATCAAATCGAAATCCAAGGCGAGATCCCCGGCGATATTTGCTACGTCAATAATTTCCAGAACGAAGACCTGCCCATCGTGCTGTATTTCAAGCCCGGACAGGGACGGCAGTTTGCCAGAGACCTCGAGCGCACCATCGACTACATCAAAAAGCTGCTGTCCACGCTGTTCGAAAGCGAGGCGTTCCAGAAACGCGCCAAACAGATGCTGGAATCGTACAACGAACAGACGCGGCAGCTTTTTGTTGAGCTGGAAAAGAGGATCAATCAGGCCGGTTTTGCCATCGTGCGCGTGGATGCCGGGCCCATGAGCCATCCGGAGATTTTTCCGAAAATTGACGACCGGGTGGTGCAGTGGGAAGAAGTGATGCAGATGGTGCAGCAGGGACGGCTGTCCAAAGACGATTTCGAGAAGCTGCAGCAAACCTATCAGGAGCTGTCGGCGCAATTGCAGGACACCCTGCGCCAGGTGCGTCGCATCAACGAACAGGCTACCGAGGCGATGGAAAAACTGGAAATCGATTCGGTACGGCCCACCATTCACGAAATCTTCGCCGACCTCAAACAGAAATATCCCATCGAGAAGGTGCACGGCTATCTGGACGATGTCCGTGAAGACATTTTGAAACATCTCGATCAATTCAAGGTTAAAACCGAGGCGCAGGCGACTGCACCCGCGCCCATGCCCGCGGGCGCCAAACCGGATCCGTTCCTGAAGTATCGCGTGAATGTGCTGGTGGACAACTCCGGCCTGAACAAGGTGCCGGTCATCATCGAAAATTCGCCATCCTACAAAAACCTGTTCGGCACCATTGAGCGGGTGGTGGATTTCACCGGGGTGTGGCGCACCGATTTCACGCGCATCAAGGCCGGATCGCTGGTGCGCGCCAACGGCGGCTTCCTGGTGCTCAATCTCATCGACACCCTCATCGAGCCGGGCGTGTGGACCGCGCTCAAGCGGACGCTGAAAAACAGTCAGGTCGATATTCAGGCCTACGATCCGTTTTACATGGTCAGCACCTCGGGCATGAAGCCCGAGCCGATCAAGGTAAAGGTTAAAGTGTTGATCATTGGCGACGCGGATTTGTTTTACCACCTTTATTATTACGATGACGACTTCCCGAAGATTTTCAAAATCCGCGCCGATTTCGACACGGAAATGGAGATTCAGCCGGAAGCGCTGCTGAATTACGGCCGGTTTGTACGCAAGATTTGCGACGAAGAGGGACTGCTACCGTTTGATGCCGAAGCCATGGCGGCGGTGGCCGAGTATGGCGTCCAGCTTACCGAAGATCAGGCCAAAATTTCTACGCAGTTTTCGCTCATCGCCGATCTGATCCGCGAGGCTAGTTTCTGGGCCAGAGAGGACGGCGCCAGACGGGTAACGCGCCAGCACGTGGCCCGCGCCATCGATGAAAAAATCTACCGATCGCGGCTCATCGAAGACAAAATGAAAGAGATGATCCGCGACGGACATATCCTCATCGCGACTGATGGCCAGCGCGTGGGGCAGGTGAACGGCCTATCGGTGTATCAGATCGGCGAGTACAGTTTTGGGCTACCAAGCCGGATTACGGCGCAGGTGGGCATCGGCCAGTCTGGCATCATCAGCATCGAGCGCGAGGCCGATTTGAGCGGCAAAACGCACACCAAGGGGGTGGCCATCATTGCGGGCTATTTCCGCGGACAGTACGCCTCGCACACACCGCTCAACATGAGCGTGAGCATCACCTTCGAGCAAAATTACAGCTATGTCGAAGGTGACAGCGCCTCGTCCACGGAGATCTATGCCATTCTTTCGGCGCTGTCCGAGCTGCCGCTGCGGCAGGATATCGCGGTGACCGGCTCGGTGGATCAGTGGGGACACATTCAGCCCATTGGCGGCGTAAATGAGAAAATCCACGGCTTTTTCGATGTGTGCAAAATCAAGGGGTTCACCGGCAAGCAGGGGGTGATCATCCCGAGAAAAAACCTCAAGAACCTGATGCTGCGCCCTGAGGTGGTGGAAGCGGTGCAGAAAGGCGAGTTCCATATTTACGCCATCGATACCATCGACGAGGGCATCGAGATTTTAACCGGCGTGAAAGCGGGCGTGCGCAACAAAAAAGGCAACTTTCCGCGCAATTCAGTGCACTGGTGCGTGGAGCGCCGCCTGAAGGAGCTGGATGAAGGCAAGCGGAAGCCCGCCGCGCCAAAAAAGAAATCGAAAAATGAAAAGGCGGCCAAAAAGAAGGAAAAAGAAGAAGTGGAAGCCGAGGCCAAACGGAGGAGATAGCAAACAATGAGCACGATGAAGGCGGTTTTTTTCAACGAGCATGGCGATCGATCGGTACTGCAATATGGCGAGCGGCCAGCGCCGAAGCCTGGTCCCGGGCAGGTGCTGGTGAAGGTGAAATTTTGCGCCCTGAACCATCTCGATATCTGGGTGCGCAAGGGCTGGCCTGGACTGAAGTTGCAGATGCCGCACATTCTCGGCTCGGACATTTCCGGCGACATTGCGGAATTAGGAGCGGGGGTGGAGCACCTGCAGCCCGGCCAGCCGGTGATCGTGTCGCCGGGGCATTCATGCGGCCATTGCTACCAGTGTTTGCTCGGGCAGGACAATCTGTGCGATCAGTACGGCATTGTGGGCGAGCACTTCCCGGGCGGTTATGCCCAGTATGTGGTGGTATCGGCGGCCAATATCATCCCCAAACCGGACAGCGTCACGTACGAAGAGGCGGCGGCGTTTCCGCTGACGTTTCTCACGAGCTGGCACATGCTGGTGTCTGAAGCGCAGATTCAGCCCGGGGAGTGGGTGCTGATTCTGGCGGCCGGCAGCGGCGTGGGCGTGGCGGCACTGCAAATCGCGCGCATGTTTCAGGCGCGTATCATCGCTGCGGCGGGCTCGGATGCGAAATTAAAAAAGGCCGAGGAACTGGGCGCGGAGTATCTCATCAATTACGAAAAAGAGGATTTTTATAAAAGGGCGCGGGAAATCACCGGCGGCCGAGGCGTGGATGTGGTGTTCGAAAATGTTGGCGAGGCGACGTGGGAAAAGTCGATCCGCATTTTAAAGAAAGGTGGGCGGCTGGTCACCTGCGGCGCGACGACCGGTCCGCGCGCAGTGACGGATTTGCGGTTTGTGTTTTACAAGCATCTGAAGATTCTTGGCAACCTCATGGGGTCGAAAGGCGAGGTCATCCAGCTTACGGAATTGGTGGCGCAGAAAAAGCTGCGACCTGTGATCGACCGGATTCTGGACCTGAAAGATGCCCGCGAGGCGCACGCCCTGATGGAACGCCGCGAGCAGTTTGGCAAAATCTTATTGCGGATTCCTGAGGCGTAGAGTAGGATGAGGGGGATGTACCACAAATACATAAAAAGCACAAAGACGAGTCTGTTATTAGCCACGGATGGACGCGGATGAAACACGGATGAACCGGATGTCAGATGTCATAATGATCCTACACGGTCTCTGACCGTGTATTGACGCGAATCCATTCGACGAAACGCCGTCGGAGACCGTGTTCGATCGGGCAAATTTCTATCGTTATTTAGGGAAAGCCGATGATTTCACAGAATGCCACTGATGAATTTGAGCCACGAATTGACGCAGATAACTACGGATGAAGCGGCTGTCGCAATGATCCTGGTTGATTGAACTGAAACTTCCGTCATTCTGCTTGAGTTTTTCGTAGGTCTATCTACGGTTTTTGCCTACCCTGCCAATCCTGGGAGAGTTTCCTTTTTGAAAGATTTGAGCGGTTGATTGCCAAAACCATGAAATACGGCTTATGCTGGCGATGATGGACTTTCGTCAATATAATAATATCTTATAGAAGTAATTAAGCTATTGTATTATATTTTAATGAGTTACGTTAAAGTTTAGTCAAATTTCATTTTGAAATCGCCTATTCATTGCTTATATTTAGGGCAAATTGCACTCCGTGATCTGGCACCTGCGTTTTTTCCGCTGGCTTGATGTTAATGATACACTAAAATACTCCATGAACCGAACGCAATTGGAGCCTATGAAATGCCATCTTTTATGACTACCGTCAAATCTTCGGTCGGTAAGAAATTCCTGATGGCCATAACAGGCCTTGCGATGATTATTTTTCTCATCGAGCATCTTACCGGTAACTTTCTGCTCCTCCAATCCGATCCCGTTCCTTATAACAAATATGCCCATTTTTTGTTGAGTTTCGGCTGGCTGCTGATTGTGGCTGAGCTGATTCTGGTCGCATTTCTGGTGATCCACATGATCTCCGGCATTTCGGTGTTTTTAAAAAAACGGCAGGCCCGGCCTGTGGGGTATCACGTGCAAGGTAATGCAGGAGGGCCAAGCAAAAAGACGTTCGCTTCCACAACCATGATCTACACGGGCATCATTATCTTCGTTTTTTTGGCCATTCATTTAAAAACCTTCAAATTTGGACCGTATTATGAAACCACCATCGATGGTGTGGTGATGCGCGATTTGTATAAGCTGGTGAGTGAGGTGTTCCGCGATCCGTTGTACGTTGGCGGCTATGTGGTGGCCATGATTTTGTTGGGCTTTCACCTGCGGCACGGGTTCTGGAGCGCCTTCCAGTCGCTGGGCCTGTATCATCCGAGGTACATGCCAATCATATATGGATTGGGCATTTTAATTGCTATTATGCTGGCTGTGGGCTTTTTAGGCATTCCGATCTGGATTTATGTGAGAGAAGTCGTCTTAAAAGGAGCGATATAATGAAACTCGATTCGAAACTCCCCTCGGGCCCATTGCACGAAAAATGGGATCGCCATAAGGCGGATTTGAAGCTGGTCAATCCGGCCAACAAACGCAAGCACACCATCATCGTGGTGGGCACCGGGCTTGCGGGCGCCTCTGCCGGCGCCACGCTGGCCGAACTGGGATACAATGTCAAGAGTTTTTGCATTCAGGATTCGCCGCGGCGCGCGCACAGCATTGCCGCTCAGGGCGGTATTAATGCGGCGAAGAATTATCAGAACGATGGCGATAGTATCTGGCGGCTGTTTTACGACACCATCAAGGGCGGCGATTACCGCTCACGGGAAGCCAATGTGTACCGGCTGGCGCAGTTGAGCGTGCAGATCATCGATCAAGCGGTGGCGCAGGGCGTGCCGTTTGCGCGCGAATACGGCGGCCTGCTGGCGAACCGGTCATTTGGTGGCGCGCAGGTGTCGCGTACGTTTTACGCCCGCGGCCAGACCGGCCAGCAATTGCTGCTGGGCGCGTACAGCTCGCTTTTGCGGCAGGTCGATCTCGGCCGGGTGACCCTGTTCTCGCGGCGCGAGATGTTGGACCTGGTGGTCATCAACGGCAAGGCGCGGGGCATCATCGTGCGTAACCTGGTGACCGGTGAGATCGAGCGGCACGTGGCCGATGCCGTGGTGCTGGCCACCGGCGGGTACGGCAACGTGTATTTCCTGTCCACCAACGCGAAAAACTCCAATGCCACGGCGGCCTGGCGCTGCTACAAACGCGGGGCGGCGTTCGCCAATCCGTGTTTCACGCAAATTCATCCCACCTGCATCCCGCGCGCCGGACATTATCAGTCCAAGTTGACCCTGATGAGCGAGAGCTTGCGCAACGATGGCCGGGTGTGGGTGCCGAAGAAAAAAGGCGACAAGCGCCATCCGAACGAAATCCCCGAAGACGAACGCGATTACTACCTGGAGCGCCGCTATCCGGCCTTTGGCAACCTGGTGCCGCGCGACGTGGCGTCGCGGGCGGCCAAGGCCGTTTGCGACGAAGGCCGCGGCGTGGGCGAGTTCGGCCAGGCGGTGTATCTCGACTTTGCCGATGCCATCAGACGGCTAGGCATCGATGTGATCCGCGACCGCTACGGCAACCTGTTCGACATGTATGAGCGCATCACCGGCGAGAATCCATACGAAGTGCCGATGCGCATCTATCCGGCGGTGCACTACACCATGGGCGGTCTCTGGGTGGATTACAATTTGATGAGCACCATCCCCGGTCTTTTTGTACTCGGCGAGGCAAATTTCTCCGATCACGGCGCTAACCGCCTCGGCGCCAGCGCGCTGATGCAGGGCCTGGCCGATGGGTATTTCGTTATTCCGTACACCATCGGCGATTACATCGCCGGCACTGAGCTGGAAGTGGTATCCACCGACGCCGACGCGTTCAAAGAAGCGGAAGACGGCGTCAAGCAGCAGATCGATAAGCTATTGTCGATCAAGGGCAAGAAATCGGTGCTGGAGTTTCACCGACAGCTCGGCGAAATCATGTGGGATTACGTGGGCATGTCGCGCAATGCCGAGGGCCTGAAGCACGCCATCAAGGAAATCCGCAAACTGCGCGAAGAATTCTGGCAGAACGTGTACATTCCGGGCGATTCGCGCAACCTGAACAAGGACCTGGAGTTCGCCGGCCGGGTGGCCGATTTTCTGGAGCTGGGCGAGCTGATGGCCATCGATGCGTTGCACCGCAACGAGTCCTGCGGTGGGCATTTCCGGGAGGAATATCAGACGCCCGATGGCGAGGCCCTGCGCGACGACAAAAACTTTGCCTACGTGGCGGCCTGGGAATACAAGGGCGACGGCAAAGAGCCCGAATTGCATAAAGAACCGCTCGAGTTTGAATATGTCAAGCCGACAACCCGAAGCTACAAGTAAGGGAGCCCCGGAATCATGAAGAAAATGACCTTACATTTGCGCATCTGGCGACAAAAAGACGCAAACACTCCTGGAAAACTGGTGTCATACACGCTGAACGATGTCACGCCGGAAATGTCCTTTCTGGAGATGCTCGACGTGCTGAACGAGCATCTTGTGGCCAAAGGCGAGGAACCGGTCGAGTTCGATAACGATTGCCGCGAGGGCATCTGCGGCATGTGCAGTCTGGTGATCAACGGCATCCCGCACGGGCCGGAACACGCTACCGCGACCTGCCAGTTGCACATGCGGCATTTCAAAGACGGCGACACGATCACCATCGAGCCGTTCCGCGCAAAGCCGTTTCCGGTGGTGAAGGACCTGGTGGTGGACCGCAGCGCGTTCGATCGTATTCTGGCCGCGGGCGGCTACATTTCCGTCAATGCGGGCTCGGCGCCGGATGCCAATTCGATCCCGATTCCGAAAGAGGTTGCCGACGAGGCCATGGATGCGGCGGCGTGCATTGGTTGTGGCGCGTGCGTGGCGGCCTGTCCCAATGCTTCGGCCTCGCTGTTCGTGTCGGCGAAAATTTCGCAACTGGCGCTGCTGCCGCAGGGCCAGCCTGAGCGCAAGCGCCGCGCTCTGCGCATGATCGAGCAGATGGACCGGGAAGGCTTCGGCGATTGTTCGAACCATGCCGAATGCGAGGCGGTGTGTCCGAAAGAGATTTCCATCGCCCATATTGCGCGTATGCGCCGCGAGTACATGAAGGCAATGCTGTGCTAAACAGCCCGAAGGCGATTGGCGCAGCGATTCCCATGACGTGAATCGGAACGGGCGACGGCCTGTGTGCGGCTCTGTTTGTTTCTTTGATGAAATGGGCGAACACGCTCAGGCGCATGCAGCGAGCTTATATCTGGGGAATTCGACTTTATAAATGGATTGTAGTTTGGGATTGAACCCACCCCTGCATCCACTTCGATTGAAGGGACTTTCAATCGCACATTCAGGACAGGGGTGCGAATGCCTGATGGATGGTTGTCACCTGATAGGCGCCCGATTGCATTAACTACGAATCAACCATAATAAGGAAAACGCATCGGTGGAGAAAGATATTATTATCGTCGGCGCAGGCCCCATCGGTATCGCCTGCGGCATTGAGGCCAAAACCCGGGGCCTGTCCGAATTGATCATAGAAAAAGGCTGTTTGACCAATTCCGTTTATCACTTTCCGACCAACCTGGTGTTCTTTTCCACCCCGGAGCTTCTGGAACTGGCCGGGGTGCCGTTTATCACGTCCGGCCCCAAACCGACGCGGGTGGAAATTCTTACCTATTATAAGCGCCTCACCCAGAGCTTTGAGCTCGACGTGCATCTGTTCGAACGCGTCGAGAAAATTGTAAAGCAGGATGGCCGGTACCTTGTTTATACGGATAAAGCCGAAACGCCGTACCGCGCCCGTTTTGTGGTGCTGGCTATTGGTTTTTACGACCATCCCAACATGCTCAATGTGCCGGGCGAAGACCTCCCTAAGGTGACGCACTATTACAGAGAAGCGCATCTGTATTACAATCAAAAAGTGGCGGTCATCGGCGGGCAGAACTCGGCGGTGGAAGCGGCGCTGGAGGTGTACCGCGCCGGCGCGGCCGAGGTGACCCTCATTCACCGCGATCCGACCCTGGGGCATAGCGTAAAATACTGGATCCGGCCGGACATCGAGAACCGGATCAAAGAAGGCAGCATCAAAGCCTATTTCAACGCCCGGGTGGTCGAAATCCGCGAGGACGCGATTGTGGTGGAGCAGAAGGACCGTGGCCGGTTCGAGCTGGAGAACGATTTCGTGCTGGCCATGACCGGCTACCATCCCGATTATAGTTTCCTGGAAAAAGTCGGCGTACAGCTCGATCTCGAAACGCAGAAGCCGATTTACAATCCGCAGACCATGGAGACCACGCTGGAGAACGTGTACATTGCGGGCGTGGCCTGTGGCGGGAAGCATGATATCAATAAAATTTTTATTGAAAACGGACGCGAACATGCCCGACTGATTCTGGATGACATTCAATCCAAACTGGCAGCGAAATAGAAAGGGAGATCCATGGCAGATAAATACGATGTCGTTGTGGTGGGGGGTGGTCCCGGTGGTTATGTCGCCGCCATCCGGGCCGCGCAACTGGGAAAGAAAGTCGCCATCATCGAAAAAGAGCGGCTCGGCGGTTTGTGCCTGAACTGGGGCTGCATCCCCAGCAAGGCCCTGATCCGTAGCGCCGAGGTGTATCACATTTTGAAGCAGGTAGATGAGTATGGTTTTGCCGTCAGCAATGTGAAGGTGGATTTCAACAAAGTGGTGAAACGTAGCCGCGCCGCCGCCGACCGGCTGAGCAAAGGCGTCGAGTATTTGATGAAAAAGAACAAAATCACCATGATTTTCGGCACGGCGTCGTTCGAAAAACGCGGCGAGGTGCGCGTGGAAAAAGACGGCCAAATGCAAACCGTGCAAGCCGATCACATCATCATTGCCACGGGCGGCAAACACCGCAGCCTGCCCGATGTGGCGATCGACCACAAGAAAATCATCAACAGCAGCGACGCGATGGTGCTGAAAAAGGTACCGAAATCGATGATCGTCATTGGCGGCGGGCCCATCGGCGTGGAGTTCGCGTATATTTACAACGCATTCGGCACCGAAGTTACCATCGTCGAAATGATGCCCCAGATTTTGCCGTTCGAAGATGAGGAGATTGTCAAAACGCTGACGCTGAGTTTCAAGAAGAGCGGCATCAAAATCGAAACCAACGCGCGCGTGGAAACGGTGCGTAAGGTGGCCAAGGGCGTCGAAGTCGAGATCACCGCTGGCGAAAAAAAACGTATGCTTACGGCGGAACTCGCGCTGGTTGCTATTGGCTTTACGGGTAACACAGAAGGCATGGGGCTGGAAACTCTCGGCATCGAGATCGAAAAGACGTTTATCAAAACCAATTCGTACTATCAGACCAACGTGCCGGGCTACTACGCCATCGGCGATGTGATCGGCCCGCCGCTGCTGGCGCACGTGGCGTCGGCGGAGGGCATTGTCGCTGCCGAACACATTGCCGGGCTCGAGCCGGTGCCGGTGAATTACCAAAATATTCCGAGCTGCACCTACTGCAGTCCGCAGGTGGCCAGCGTGGGTATGACCGAGAAAAAGGCGCGCGAAGCCGGCTACGAGGTGCGGGTGGGCAAGTTCCCCTACCGCGCGCTGGGCAAGGCCATTGCCGTGGGCGAAACCGAAGGCATGGTGAAGCTGGTGTTCGATGCCAAGTACGACGAGCTGCTCGGCGCGCACATCATCGGCGCGGAAGCCACGGATTTGATTCACGAGCTGGTCACGGCCCGTACCCTGGAAACCACGGCCCAAGAGCTATTCAAAACCGTGCACGCGCATCCGACGCTGGCTGAGGCCATCATGGAAGCGGCCGCCGATGCGCATGGCGAGGCGATCAATTTTTAGCGGTGTGGCGGCATGAACGCCGACAGGCAGCCGGACAAATTGGGCTGGTTGTACATTCACCGGCCGATGGCCTACAAAGAGGCGTGGGACCTGCAGAACCGGCTCTTTGATAAGCGGATGCGCGGCGACATCCCGGATGTTCTGTTTCTGACCGAACATCCGCCGGTGTACACGTTCGGCAAAAGTGGCAAAATCCAGCATCTGCTGATTACCGAACAACATGCGAAGCAGAAGGGCATCGATCTGTTCTGGATCGATCGCGGTGGCGATATTACGTTCCACGGACCGGGACAGCTCGTCGGCTATCCGATTTTCGATTTACACGGCTTTTATCTCGATGTCGGCCGGTTCCTGCGCGATGTGGAAGAGGCGCTGATCGTGGCGCTGGCGGCGTTCGGCATCGAGGCCGGCCGAATTCCGGGGCTCACCGGCGTGTGGGTCGGCGAGGAGAAAATCGCCGCCATCGGCGTGAAGCTGTCGCGATGGACCACCAAACACGGTTTTGCGCTGAACGTGAACACCGACCTGAGCTATTTCGGCCACATCGTGCCGTGCGGCATTCCCGACAAGCCTGTCACCTCCATGCAAAAGGTGTTGGGGCATGAGGTGAATATGGAGACAGTGATCGCGCGCGTGGTGCGGGCCTTTGAGCAGGTGTTCGGCATCGAGCTGCGACCGGTGAAGCAAGCCGCGCTTGTGTGAACCCGGCTAGCGCCTGACGCCCGGTGGCGCGGAGAGGCGTGGCTGCCGCTATCGGCTGCGATGGCGGAGAATGAAAGCGAGATAAACCCATGACATCCATAGATAGGCCGGTCCGGCGCGGCGGCAAAAAGCCGCTGCCGGAGGTGCGGGACGATGTGTCGTCGCTGCAACGGGCGCTGCGGACGGCGGCTCTCAGTCGCAAACTGGCCGCGGCGCTGCAAGCCAGCGATGCAACCGCGGCGGCGCGGTTCGCGGCCGCTGGCCATGAGGCCATTCAACTGGCCCTGGCGGTTCAACTGCGCCCCGGCGTGGATCGCGCGTTTTTGTATCACCGCGATCAGGCAGCATTGCTGCAGCTTGGCGTTTCGGCCGAAGCGTGGCTGCAGGCCGTTCGCGGCAGTGATGCGCAATTGGCCTTCGCATGGCCGGAAGGCCGGCCGCATGGCTTGATCTGGCAGCGAGCGCCGCAACCGGATTGGGTGCGCGACGGCGTGGCTGCTGCGGCGGCTCTCAAAGCCGCTGGCGGCGAGGCGGTGGTGGTGCTGTCCGCCGGCGATGGCCTGGCGGCTACCGGCGCGTTTCATGAGGCCCTCACCTGGGCCGCGCGAGAGCGGCTGCCCGCGGTTTTCCTCATTCAGGACAATCACGCATCTGCAGGACTGTCCAGCCGGCAGGTTCTCGCCAACAGCTCCATTTTTGATCTCACCGCCGGATACCGCAACCTGGAGCGATTTCGGGTCGATGGCAGCGAGTTTCAGCAGTGCCGGCTGGCGCTGGAAGCCGCGTACCGGCAGGCCGTGCGTCGAAAAGGGCCGGCGCTGATTGTGGCGGATGTGGACACCCTTGCGGATTTGCAGCTAACATTGCAACCGACTTTGCCAGAGACGACTCCGTCCGGACAGCGCGATCCGGTTGCTCGCCTGCTGGAAGAATTGCGTGAGCGTATGGACGAACCGGAACTGACCGATTGGCTCGCCGGACTAGAGACTGAACTCAACTCAGAGGTCGAAAAAGCCGCCAGCGCCGTTGTTCGGACTTCGGTAGTGGTCGGTTCGCCAGCGCCTGCAGACATCCACCACATTCTTTATAATGAACAGGCGGCGGACACGTTGTTTTTGTGGCCTCACCCGCCCGCCGGCGATCCGCTGTTTGAAACGTTGCGCCGGCACGATTTGGCGGCGCGGATTCGCTATCTGCCACACTCCGGTGAAATGCTGGTTGCAGCCATGATGGCTTTTTCCGCCGCGGGGCAGAGGGTGGTGGCAAGTTGCGATGATCCGGCCCTGGCGCGGCGCATGCTGCAGGCGCTGTCGCAAAAGGGTGAGGTGGCGGGCGAAGTGATCCTGCGCCTGCCGACGGTCCGGATGGCGGTCACATCGGAGACGATGCCCTGGCAGATGCTGAACTGGCCCGTTGGATATCCGGCAGATCTTGAGGAGGCGCGCCGACTGTTGCGCTGGCAGGAGCAGGGCGGACAGCCGTTGGTGTTTTTAGAGCATCCTCATTTGCATCCGGCACCATTGGCTGCATCTTTTGCCAAAACCACCGATGATAAAATTGTGCAGCCCTGGGGGGGACATCTTGCGCGATCGGGTGAGGAGATGACCCTGGTTACGGTCGGCAATGCCGCCGGAGCGGTACAGGCAGCAGCGAATCAGCTTGCCAGCGATGGTGTCGAAGCCGAGGTCATTCAGTTGTGCGCGCTGCGGCCGTACGACCGCGATTTGATAAAAATCTCAGTCAGTAAAACCAACCGGCTGCTGCTGGTGTTGGAGGCCTGGCTGGATGCGGGCTTTGGCGCAGCGATGGCTGCCGAGCTGTTTCAACAGTGTTTTTATGTGCTGGATGCGCCCATAGCGCGTCTGCCACTCTCCAGCGCGAATATGCAGCCGGAGGCGATTGCCGAGGACATTGCGAAGTGGATGCGCCAACAGTGAGGGGTGGCGAGCCGCCGAAAAGGCCCGGAGGCTGGCACATGTGGGCTGCGTGAGTCCATAAGGGCACCATGCGGAGCTCTTTAGCAGCGATCTGGCGGGCAGGGGCCACCTCTAACCGATTTTTCATCATGCTTGTTCGGTAAGATGCCGTCCCTGGCCGCCGGGAGTTTATTGACGGATACCGGAATTTCCATCCATGGATCGATACGGGTAAGAGATTCCGGCATTTCAGCGGCTTCCATTGATCGCCGCTGAAAACTGGAATGACGAATCGGGCAAAGGCCGTGCCTAACGACATGGACGTATGGACCACTCTGCAGCAACGTACGTAAAGGCAGACGAAAGGCTGAATTGTTGCGCGAATAAATCCTTAAAATGTTGGATTTAAAAAATTTTTTCGTGAATTTTGTCAAAAAATATTTTATATTGCAATCTTTACGATGCAGGTAAGAAAAAGGCCGCGGTTCCATTGAAGATTGAAACTATGGTATTGTGAGGGTTCGGGTTCATGGAAAAGATCATAGCGGTACTCTTCATGTTTGCGGTTTCGGCACTGTTGGCATTGATATTTTTTACCCTCAATCGGTTGCTAGGCCCGCGCAAGGAGAGCGTGGTCAAGAGTGTCCCCTTTGAAACCGGTCGCGCTCCGATTACGCTTCCCACCCATCGCATGTCTATCAAGTTTTATATGATTGCCATATTATTTGTTCTATTTGATGTAGAAATGATCTTCTTTTATCCCTGGGCGGTGGTCTTTCGCAAGCTGGGGATTCTAGGACTCATTGAAATGGGCATTTTTATCTTAGTGCTCTTCCTCGGATTGGTTTATGCCTGGAAGAAAGGAGCTCTGGAATGGGAGTAAAAGATATATTGGGTGGTGAGAATTTTCTGACCACCCGTCTCGATAAGGCCATTGGTTGGGCCAGAAAGTATTCAATTTTTCAATATCCGTTTGTTACTGCCTGCTGTGGCATGGAATTTATGGCCACAGCGGCATCTCATCACGATATCGACCGTTTCGGGGCAGGGCTGCCGCGGTTTTCACCGCGTCAGGCCGACGTGCTGATGGTGGTCGGTACCATCAACCACAAAATGGCGCCAATCTTGCGTCGTGTGTACGAGCAGATGTGCGAACCGAAATGGGTCGTGGCTTTTGGTGTGTGCACCTGTACCGGCGGATTTTACGATAATTACGCCGTGGTTCAGGGCATCGACACGATCATTCCGGTTGACGTGTATATTCCGGGTTGTCCCCCAAGGCCGGAAACGGTACTCAATGGACTGATGTTGCTGCAAGAAAAGATCGAAAAAGGAAAGCAGGTCTATTAATCCATGACTCTGAAAGAACAGCTCATAGCGCGCTTCGGGGAGGATGTGACTCCGGAGCCATCGCGGGTTGGCGATGAAGTGTACATTGTCCATCGCAACCGGATTTTTGAAGTTTGCCAGTATTTGAAAGAAAGCACCAATCCGAAATATGATTTTCTCATGGACCTGACCGCGGTGGATTACCTGCATACAGGCACAAAGCCGCGGTTCGCCGTGATCTATCAGCTTTATTCGATGTCCACGCATCGCCGGCTGCGTCTCAAGGCTCCGGTGCCGGAATCCGATCCGATTCTGCCCACGGTGGTGCCGCTGTGGGGCGTGGCCAACTGGTTCGAGCGCGAAGTCTGGGACATGTTCGGTATCAAATTCAAAGGGCATCCGGACTTGCGTCGGCTACTTATGTACGACGAGTTTAAAGGCCATCCCTTGCGCAAGGATTATCCTTTTAACAAACGGCAGCCGCTGGTCAAAAACACGGAACCGTACGAGGACACCGAAATCCTGCAGTACTTGCAGCGTATCAAGCAGGATGAGGCGACGCAAAGGGATTCTGGACCGGAATATTTGCGCGATTTCCTCAAGCGCCGCGAGACGTTCGAGGGCGATCGCAGCACGCGAAGTTTCTTACTCAACATGGGGCCGTCGCATCCGGCCATGCACGGCGTCATTCACATCCTGCTAGAGCTGGATGGCGAGTACGTGCGCGCGGCGGACCTGGGCATCGGCTACCTGCACCGGGCGTTCGAGAAGGAGTGCGAGGTGGTGAAATGGGGCCAGGTGTTTCCATATACCGACCGGCTGAATTATGTTTCGCCACTGATCAACAACGTGGCCTATGCCATGGCGGTGGAAAAATTGTTGGGCATTGAAATCACCGAGCGCGCCAAATATATCCGCGTGATTATGTCCGAGTTGTCGCGCATCACCGACCATCTGACTTGCATTGCGGCCAACGCCATGGAGCTCGGCGCCATGACCGCGTTTCTGTATTTCATCGAGGCGCGCGAGGAACTGTACAACCTGATCGAAGAAATTACCGGCGCTCGGTTGACGATTTCGTACGTGCGCATCGGTGGCGTGAAAGCTGATTTCACGCCCGACTTCCCGGAGCGGTGCACGTCGGCCATCAAGCTGGTGCGCGAAAAGCTCAAAGAAGTGCACAAGCTGCTGACGCGCAATCGCATTTTCTATGACCGCATGGTCGGCACCGGCGTGATCGACAAAGACACGGCGCTGCATTACGGTTTCACCGGGCCGGTCCTGCGTAGTACCGGGATTGATTTTGATGTACGGAAAGCCAATCCGTATCTGGTGTATGATGAGTTTGATTTTGATGTCCCTTATGGTGAAAAGGGCGATAATTATGACCGCTACTTGTGCCGCATGGAGGAAATCGAGCAGAGCTGTCGCATCGTAGAGCAGGCGCTGGCCAAGTTGCCCGGCGGGCCGCTGAACGTCGATCACGAGGGCAAGATCATTCCGGCGCACGTGATGGCCGATTACGGTAAATTCGGCAAAACGCATGAGTTGCTGCAGATGGAGGCCGTCACCGATCCCACCCTCTCCGGCAGCAATGCCGAATTTTACCGCAAAATTTATCCCGATGCAAAAGCGGTGGTGTTGCCGCGTAAAGAAGTTACCTACAGCAGCATCGAAGGCATGATGAATCACTTCATGCTGGTGATGGAAGGTGTGGGCATCGCGCCGGAACCGGGTGAAGCGTATGCCGCGGTGGAAGGCGCCAATGGCGAACTGGGCTTCTTTGTGGTCAGCGATGGTAGCGACCATGCTTACCGCGTGCGTGTGCGGCCCCCGTGTTTTACGCTCATGTCCGGATTTCATAAAATGATCGAAGGCGATCAGATCGCCGACGTGATTGCGACTTTTGGGACTATCAATATGATTGCAGGAGAATTGGATCGATGAGCTTCCAATTATCGGACGAATCCAAAAAGCAGATTGAAGCGATTTTTAAACGATATCCTCATAAACGGGCGGCCACTTTGCCGATTTTGCATGTGATTCAGAAGGAGCACGGCTACATTCCGGAAGAAGCGGAGCCGTTTGTGGCCGAACTGGTGGAAGAGCCGCCGGTGAAAATCCGCGAAGTGATTCTGTTTTACACCATGTTTCAGACCAAACCGATTGGCAAATATCATTTTCAGGTCTGTCACACGGTGTCGTGCTGGCTTCGCGGAGCGAAAGAGATCATCGAGCATCTGGAAAACCGGTTGAATATCAAGAGTGGCGAAACGTCGGATGATCAGAAATTCACCATCACCGAGGTGGAGTGTCTGGGCGCATGCGAAATCGCTCCCATGATGCAGCTCAACGATGATTACATCGGTCCGTTGACGCGCGAAAAAATCGACGAAATTCTGGAAAAACTGCAATAGAAGAGAAGGAAGAGATGGCGGAAACACAGGGCATTTTGATGCCGCTCATCCAGAGTGAGTGTCAGATTCTGAAAAATTACCGCGATCGGGGCGGCTACGAAGCGGCGAAAAAGGCGCTGTCCATGACGCCGGACGAGGTGATTCAGGAGGTGCAGAGCTCCAATCTGCGGGGCCTCGGCGGCGCGGGGTTTCCCACCGGCCGCAAGTGGGCGTTTGTGCCGAAAAATTCGTCCAAGCCGGTGTATCTGGTGGTCAACTGCGATGAGAGCGAGCCGGGCACGTTCAAAGACAAATACATCATCACCAGGGCCACGCACGCGTTGATCGAGGGCATCATCATCGCATCGTACGCCATTGGCGCGCACACGGCTTACATTTACATCCGCGGCGAATACGTGCGCCAGGCCGAGGTGCTGGAGCAGGCCATCCAAGAAGCCTACGACAACGGCATCCTCGGCAAAAAGGTGCTCGGCAAAAAGTTCTCGCTCGATGTGTATGTGCACCGCGGCGCGGGCGCGTATATCTGCGGCGAAGAAACGGCGCTGCTGGAATCCCTGGAAGGCAAAAAGGGCTGGCCGCGCATGAAACCGCCGTTCCCGGCCATCGAGGGCCTGTTCCGCTGCCCGACGATCGTGAACAATGTAGAGACCCTGGCGTATGTGCCGTTCATCATCAAAAACGGCGCGCGCTGGTTCGCCGAAATGGGCACCGAACGCAGCGGCGGCATGCGGCTTTACTGCGTTTCCGGGCACGTGAACAAGCCCGGGGTGTATGAACTTCCGGTGACCACCACATTGCGCGAGATTATCTACGAGCATGCTGGCGGTGTTCCCGGCAATAAAAAGATCAAAGCTGTGGTGCCGGGAGGCTCGTCCTCGCCACCGCTGCGGGCAGATGAACTGGATGTGGCGGCGGAATTTGATGCGCTGATGAAGCTGGGCACCATGGCCGGGAGTGGCGGCATCATCGTAATGGATGAAGACACTTGCTTGCTGGAAATCCTGACCGTGACCACGCATTTCTACCATCACGAGTCCTGCGGGCAGTGCACGCCGTGCCGCGAGGGCACCGGCTGGATGGACAAGATTCTGAACCGCATGCTGAGCGGCGAGGGGCGGATCGAGGATGTGGATCATCTGGAAGAGATCGCCAGCGGCATCATGGGCAACACCATCTGCCCGCTGGGCGATGCGGCGGCCATGCCGGTGCTGGGGTACTTGAAGCGGTTCCGGGAGGAGTTCGAATCGCACGCGCTGTACAAAAAATGTTTTGATGGAGAATTCGCGGAATTAAAAGCAGCGAGTTGAGGATAGAGCGATGCCAACCATTACCATAGATGGAAAACAACTGACTGTTGACGAGGGCAAGACCGTCATTCAGGCGGCCGAAGAAGCCGGCATTTACATTCCGCGCTACTGCTATCATCCCGGCTTGCGGATCGTTGGCCAGTGCCGAATCTGTCTGGTTGAAATTGAAAAGATGCCCAAATTGCAAGTGGCCTGCTACACCCGGGTGCAGGACGGAATGGTGGTGCATGTGAATTCCGAAAAAGCCAAACGCGCCCGCCAGCAAGTGCTGGAATTCCTGCTGGTGAACCATCCTATCGACTGTCCGGTGTGCGATCAGGCGGGGGAGTGCTATTTGCAGGAATATTACATGCAGTTCGGTCTGTACGACCCAAAGATGGTCGAGGACAAGAACAAAAAGCACAAAGCGGTGCCGGTAGGGCCGCATGTGGTCCTCGATTCCGAGCGCTGCATTTTGTGCACTCGCTGTGTGCGCTTTTGCGATGAAATCAGCAAGACGTCCGAGCTGGGCGTGTTCCACCGCGGCGATCACGCCGAGCTGCTGCCGTATCCGGGCCGCACGCTGGATAATCCGTACTCGGCCAATGTGGTAGATATCTGCCCGGTGGGCGCGCTGACCGAACGCGATTTCCGTTTCAAAGTACGGGTGTGGTATCTGGACGAGACCAAGTCGGTGTGTCCCGGCTGCGCCACCGGCTGCAATATCGAAATCCATACCAGTAAGGCGCGGCCGTATAAAAATGAGGGCCGGCGCATTGCCCGACTGAAGCCTCGCTACAATCCGGATGTCAACGATTACTGGATTTGCGACTACGGCCGCTACGGCTTCCTGTTTGTAGATGACGATTCGCGCATCGAGCAGCCGCTGGTAAAACAGAACGGTGAGTTCCAGGAGCTGAGCTGGGACGACGCGCTGCAAATGGTTTCTGGGGTCATCAACACTGCTCTGGAAAACGGCAAAGCGGTGCGCATCCTGGGTAGCGCGCAGATGACCAACGAAGACCTGTACGCGCTGAAGCGGTTCGGCAACGAAGTGCTGGAAACGCACGACATCCCGGTGACCGTGAAGCCGCTGGAAAAACCGTACAGTGACGATTTTCTGATCCGTGAAGACAAAAATCCCAACACCCGCGGCGCTGCGCTGCTGGGCTTTGATACCGAACCTGCGGCAACCGAAAAGCTGCTCACAGCCTGCCGCAACGGCGAGGTGTACACGTTGATCATTTTCCATCACGATTTGTTCAAAGGTTTTGCCGAAGATGAAGTGAAAGCCGCGCTCGACAAGGTGGATTCGGTGATATTCGTGGGCAGCAACTTGAATCCCACAGCGGAGTTGGCCTCATACGTCCTACCGTCCTGCACCTGGGCTGAGAAGGACGGCACGTTCACCAATTACGCCGGCCGGGTGCAAAAAATTAACGAGGCCATCGAGCCGCTAGAAGGTAGCCTGCCCGAATGGAAAATCCTGCGGCGGCTGGCCAGGCAGTTTGATCATACCTTTGCTTATTTCGAAGCGGAGGATGTGTTTCGCGATATCGTCAAAAAAGTTCCGGCCTTCACCGGCATGTCGTATCGCGCCCTCGGCGATCGAGGGATGCTGGTGAGCGAAAACGGCCGCTCCGTACAACAGGCGGAAGTGAAAGAAGAGCTGACCGTGGTGAGCAAATAGAGGACCGAAATGCAAGCATTAGCTGAAGCTGCCGGAAAGTTTGTCTTTTTTATCGGATTGATCGTCTTGAACATCGCCGCCATCCTGACCTGGGTGGAGCGCAAACAAAGCGCCGTGATGCAAGATCGGATTGGCGCCAACCGCGCTACCATTTTTGGCATCCGCATGCTGGGTATGTTTCACATGCTGGCGGATATGCTTAAGCTGTTCACCAAAGAATTTTTTATCCCAATGGGCGCGCGCCGGTTTGTTTATTTGCTGGCGCCGATGATTTCCCTGCTGTTTGCGCTGGTGGGGTTCGCTGCGATCCCATTTGGCGATACGCTGATCCTGGGCGGCCGCGAAATCCCGCTGCAAATCGCCAATGTCAACATTGGGATTTTGTACATCTTTGCCGTGCTGGGCATGGCGGTGTACGGCGTGGTGCTTGGCGCCTGGGCCTCTAATAATAACTACGCGCTACTGGGCGGACTGCGCGCCAGCGCGCAGATGCTGTCCTACGAAGTGGCCATCGGCGTTTCGCTGGTCGGTGTGATCATGGTGTATCAAACCGTGGATCTGATGGAGATCGCTCGCGCCCAGGGACAGTTGCTCTGGGGCTGGCTTCCCCAATGGGGCATTTTATTGCAACCGTTGGGTTTTTTGATTTTTATGACCGCCGGTATCGCCGAAACCAAGCGCATCCCGTTCGATGCGCCGGAAGGCGAAAGCGAAATCGTTGGCTACTTCATCGAGTATTCGGGTATGGGATTCGGCATGTATTTTCTCACCGATTTCCTGGAGACCATCCTGATCGCCAGTTTAACGGTAACGTTTTTCCTGGGCGGTTTTCAGGTTCCGTATCTGTACGCCGACGGTTTTCATTTTCCATGGGGGCAGGCGATCCTGCTGCCCAATATCGCTGTGGCGGCATTGCAGTTCCTGTCATTTCTGATCAAGCTCATCGTGCTTTTATTCATCATGATGGCCATCCGCTGGACATTGCCGCGGTTCCGTTATGATCAAATTATGCATCTTGGCTGGAAAATCTTGTTGCCCGCATCGCTCATCAATATATTGATCACGGCAGTGGTTCTTACAATCATTGGATAGGATCGAGGGCTATGAACGTACACGATAAATATAAACCGCTTAGCTGGTGGGATAAGACATACATTCCGTTGGTCATCGATGGCCTGGCGGTGACATTGCGGCATTTTTTCCGCAATATCCGGCTGCACATCTTGAACGTGATCGGCATCAAAACTAAAGAGCGCGGCGCAGTGACCTACCAGTATCCGGAAGAGATGCGTCCGCTGTGGCCGCGCACGCGGACATTGCACCGGCTGATGCGGCGCGAAGATGGCTCACCGCGCTGCGTGGCCTGCATGATGTGCGAAACCGCCTGTCCTGCGCGGTGTATTTATATTGTAGCCGAAGAACGTCCTGAAGTACAGATCGAAAAGCAGCCCAAAATTTTTAATATCGATCTTGGCAAATGCGTATTTTGTGGTTATTGCGTGGAAGCCTGTCCAGAAGACGCCATTCGTATGGATACCGGCATCATCGACATTGCCTCATACACCCGCAATGGAATGCTATTGACAAAGGAACAGTTGCTCAACATCGAACCAAAAGTGGAAAACTATGTATCCCGTCCTGATTTGATGGAAGGCCAGCCAATTTATTAATGAACGGATTTCAAATGACCATCTGGTAGGAGGATTGCCATGGCTGATTCGATTCAGCCGTATTTGCCGGAAGAAATCAAAGCCATCTACGAAGGGCGTTACGGGGATAACGTGATCATCACCTCCGTCGATAAAATTCTGAACTGGGCGAAGTTGTCGTCGCTGTGGCCGATGACGTTCGGTCTGGCCTGTTGCGCTATTGAAATGATGGCTGCTTCGGCGTCACGGTTCGACATCGACCGGTTTGGCGCTGGCGTGTTCCGGCCCAGTCCGCGGCAAAGTGATCTGATGATCGTGGCCGGGACGGTCACCATGAAAATGGCTGACCGAATCAAAGTGCTATACGACCAGATGCCGGAGCCGAAATACGTGATTGCCATGGGAAGTTGTGCCACCTGTGGCGGCCCATACTGGAAGCACGGTTATCATGTGCTGAAAGGGGTGGACCAGATCGTGCCGGTGGATGTGTATGTGCCCGGCTGTCCGCCCAGACCCGAAGCCCTTCTGGATGGCCTGCTCAAACTGCAGCAGAAGATCCGCAGGGAAAGTCACATCCGCAGAAAATTTGAGGCGAGCGTATGACCCCGCAAGATATTGCAGACAAGGTACAAAAGCAATTCGGTGACGCGGTGCTGGAATTCGATGCCGAAGCCCTCGATCCTGTGATCAAAGTCAACCCCGAGGCCTGGTTCGATATTTGCGAGTTTTTGAAGACCGATGCCGATCTGGAATTCGACAATCTGGTTTGCCTGAGCGGCTTTGATTATGGCGCGGGCAAAGAGCTGGGCATCATCATTCATTTGTATTCGTTCCCCAAACGGCACAGCATCGCGGTGAAGGCCGATCTGCCGCGAGAGAATCCGCGCATCCGCAGCATCGAATCGCTATGGCGCACGGCAGACTGGCATGAGCGCGAGGTGTTCGATCTGTACGGTGTGGTGTTTGACGGCCATCCGGATTTGCGGCGCATTCTGTGCCCCGACGACTGGGAAGGCTATCCGCTGCGCAAAGATTACGAGGTGCAGGAATTTTACCACGGCATCCGGGTGCCGTACAAAGAAGATTGGGAGGAGTTCGATACATTTCTGAAAAATCCCCGGCGCGGCCATTTTGTGTTTCAATTCGAACGGACCCTGCCGGCTAACGGAAATGCGAAACCCAAAGAAAAGCCATCGCCATGAGAACTTATTTCCGAAACGTCTATCGCAGCCTGATCACCATCCTCATCGGGATGCGGCAAACCTGGCGACATCTGTTCACCCCATCGGTGACCCTGCAGTATCCCCATGAAAAATGGGATCTGCCGGTCGGTACTCGGCAGCAGCTTTTCGTGAATATCGATGATTGTATTGGCTGCTATAAATGTGCCCGCATTTGCCCGGTGGATTGCATCTATATCGATACGGTCAAGGCCAAGCCGGATGAAGACCTCGGCAAAGCATCCACTGGCAATCCCATCCGGCAGCACGTGGTGCGTTTCGATATCGATATGTTCAAGTGCTGCTATTGCAACTTCTGCACCACGGTCTGCCCGACGGACTGCATTTACATGACCGACAAATATGAGACTTCCGTTTACGATCGCAGCAACGGTATTTACCATTTTTCGAAATACGCCCCCGATTACGCCGCCAAATTGATCGTCGATGAAAAAGAGGCGGAAGCGGCCAAAGCGGCGGCACGGGCTGCTGCCAAAGAGAAGGCCATGGCGGCGAAAAAGGCAAAAGTGGCTGAGTAAAATTGCACTGAACAGGAACCCACCATGTTCAATAACATTTTTAAAAAGCAGCGCTATTACTTCGACAGCGAAGGCCTGCTGGTCGTCGATATGTCGCCGTCCAGTGCGGTGCATTATCAGGAGGCGGTGCAGGCGGCCACGCAAGATGCCGGCTTCTCCGGCGAAGATATGGTTATCAATTTTGGACCGCAGCACCCCAGCACGCACGGTGTGCTCCGGCTGGAGGTGGTGCTGGAAGGCGAGCTGGTAAAAAAAGTCACCCCGCATCTGGGCTATTTACACCGCAATTTCGAAAAGCATGCCGAATACATTCCGTACAACGAAATCGTCCCCTATACCGACCGGCTGGATTATCTGGCCGCCATGAACATGAATCTGGGCTACGTGCTGGCGGTGGAAAAGCTCCTTGGCCTGACCGAGCTGCCGGAGCGCGTGGAATACATCCGGGTCATCTGCGCCGAGTTCAACCGCATTGCCAGCCACTTGATGGCCATCGGCACGTTCGGTCTGGATGCCGGCGCCATTACGCCCTTTCTTTGGGCATTCCGCGACCGTGAAAAAATCCTCGACCTGTTCGAGTGGCTCAGCGGCGCGCGCATGCTGTATAACTACATCTGGGTCGGTGGCGTGGCTCGCGATCTTCCGGATGGCTGGGTGGAAAAAGCCAAAGAGTTTCTCGATTATTTCGAGCCGATGATGGTGGAGTTCAACAACCTGTTGACCCACAATCACATTTTCATTGAGCGCACGGCGCATATCGGCATTCTGCCGGCGGACGTGGCCATCAATTACGCCGCCACCGGTCCGGTGTTGCGCGGCTCGGGCGTGAAATGGGATTTGCGACGCGACCAGCCGTATTCGATATACGACCGATTTGAATTCGATATTCCGGTGGGCGAGGGTATGTACGGGCCGGTCGGCTCGGCGTTCGATCGCTACTGGGTGCGAATCCGCGAGATTGAAGAGAGCGTTAAAATACTACGGCAGGCGCTGGATCAAATTCCGGAAGGCGATGTGTTCGAAGCGATTCCGCGCAAAATCCGACCGCCGGCCGGAAAGGAAGCGTATTTCCGCTCCGAGGCACCGCGTGGCGAAATCGGCTTCTACATCCGCTCCAACGGCTCGGACATTCCCGATCGTGTCAAATGCCGCTCGTCCTGCTTTGTCAACATCAGCCTGATCGATGAAATCAGCCGCGGCCAGCTCGTCGCGGATCTGGTCATCAACATCGGCAGCATCGACATCGTGCTGGGTGAAGTGGACCGGTGAATGAATGCCCAAAGACAGAAATTTAGACTGAAATCGAAATCCGGGGGGCTCTTTGGCATGGTCGAATTCTGAAAAAGATACGCGAGTAGATACGGATGATTTGCGAAATTTGTGGCAAAAAAGGCGCGCGGCTAAAACATGTGACCCGTTTTATGGTAAGGGTTATAATTTGCTGGTGCTTGAGAATATCCCCATGGTGAGTTGCCCGAATTGTGGAGAACGTTATTTCACCGCCGAAACGTTGCATGAAATTGAGAAAATTAAGACGCAGCAAAAGACGATCGCAAAAAAGCGTTCCATTCCGGGCGCTGATTTTGCATAAACAATAACACCCACGGTCTCTTTAATTGGAAAAACTATTGCTTATTGAAAACTTGGTAGGATCCGCATGAATTGAAGAAAGGAACAATTATCTCCAACCGCAACGTACCAGCCAATCAATTTCCGTCTCAGGACGGGGACGTATTCGTTCGAATAAAAATTCAACAACCCGGCTGGCTTATTTTGAGATTGAGTGCCAGTGCGTTTTTGCGTGATTCGATATTGGAGTCTGTTCAAGTCAAGTTATTGCAAGTGAGTGAGTATCATTAATGCGGTTGGCCACAAAATGCAAAAATAGAATAATTCCTTGCTACTAAGGAACCAATTCGTACGGACAATCCGCTCCGCGAGCTCTGCGCCTCTGCGAGATATTCTATTTTCTTGATGTTAATTAAATGATGAAAAGTATTTGGTATTAATTTAAACAGGACAACTGTTTGAATATACTGCATCCTGACATTGAATCCTATTTGGCGAAGCACCTTCGAAGGCCTCATCCGGTCCTCACAGACATGGAAAAGCGAGCCGAGCGGCTTCGCTTTCCTATTATAGGGCCCGTGGTCGGCAATTTGTTGCGGCAATACGTGGCGCTACTGCGGGCCAGACGAATTTTTGAGATGGGATCGGGCTACGGCTATTCCGCGCTGTGGTTCGCATTCGGAATGCCTGCGGATGGCACGGTCATTTGCACCGAAAGGTCCTCCGAGAATCTTCAATTATTGCAGGATTTTTTTGCAAAAGCCGGGCAGCAAGGCAAGCTGGATGCCCGACAGGGCGATGCCATCGAAATACTTTTGAACGAAACCGGGCCGTTCGATATCATCTTGATGGATATCGATAAACACGAGTATGTTCGCGGCTTCGAGGCGGCCTGGCCGCGGTTGCGTCCGGGCGGCCTGTTCATCGCCGATAACGTGCTCTGGAAAGGCCAGGTGCTGGATCAGCAGCCAGACGCCCGTACCCGGGCCATTCTGGAATTCACGCAAATGGTTTTGAAGCAGAAAAACGCGCTCACCAGCATCATCCCGATCCGGGATGGTGTTTTGGTTGCATTAAAGAAGGAATGAGGGCTTACCCATGAAAGTCGATATGATCATGCCCAAAATGGGCGAGAGCATCACCGAAGGCACGATTTTGCGGTGGTTGAAAAAAGAGGGTGATCGGGTCGAACGCGATGAGGTCATCCTGGAAATATCCACAGACAAGGTCGATTCCGAGATTCCCTCGCCGACCAGCGGCGTGCTGAAAAAAATCCTGGCGCAGGAAGGCGATACGGTTGAAGTGGGCTCGGTGATTGCCGAGATCGAAACCGAGGAAGCCGGCGTGGAAGGCGGCAACGGCAAAGATGAGACGGCCCCGACCGCAGCAGCCGAACCCACATCGGCCGCGCCAGAGCCCGAACCACAGCAACAGCCACAGCCACAGCCTGCAGCACCTACAGCGCCACCACCACCACCGGCGCCCGAGCAGCCTGCGCCCGCGCCAGCCGCGGCCCCTGCCGTGGAAGCGCCGGCGGCTGCGCCAACGGCCGAAAAGCGCTTCTACTCGCCGCTGGTGCGATCCATCGCTGCTAAAGAAGGCGTCAGCGAAGAAGAGCTGGCTCGCATTCCCGGTACGGGCATGGGCGGTCGCGTAACCAAGCACGATATTTTGCAGTACATCGAAAACCGCAGGAAAGCACCAGCCGCGCCGCCTCCGCCACCGCCGCGTCCGGAACCGGCGCCTGCCGCAGCCCCTCCGGCGGCGCCCCCCGTGGCTCCCGCCGCGGCCGGCGATCGCGTGGAAATCATCGAAATGGACCACATGCGCAAGGCGATTGCCGAGCACATGGTGAAAAGCGTACACACCTCGCCGCATGTATATTCGTTCTCCGAAGCCGATGTGACGCATCTGGTAAAATACCGCGAGCGGGTGAAGGACGAATTTTACCGACGCGAGGGTTTTAAGTTAACCTACACGCCGTTTTTCATGATCGCGGCGGCCAAAGCGCTCAAAGATTTCCCGCTGGTCAATTCTTCGGTGGATGGTGACCGCATTATTCTGAAAAAGGATATCAACATCGGCATGGCGGTGGCGCTCGAGCAGGGGCTGATCGTGCCGGTGGTGAAAAACGCGGATACGCTGACGCTGGTTGGCATGGCGCGCGTGGTCAACGATCTGGCCCAGCGGGCGCGCGAGAAAAAGCTGCTGCCCGATGAGGTGCAGGACGGCACGTTTACCATCACCAATCTCGGCTCCTTTGGCAGCCTGATCGGCACACCGATTATCAGCCAGCCGCAGGTGGCCATCCTGGGCGTGGGCATTATCAAAAAGCGCGTGGTGGTCATCAACGATGCCATTGCCATCCGGGACATGGTGTACCTGTCCCTGGGATTTGATCACCGCATCATCGACGGCGCGTTGGGCGGCATGTTTCTGGAGCGCGTGGTGAAATATCTGCAAGACATGGATCCGGAGACGCTATGAGCGAGATTTATCAGATCGAACGCAACCGGCCGCGACCGCGGCATCCGGAGTGGTTGAAAATCCGGCTGGCTAATTCACCGGACTATGCCCATGTCAAAGGGCTGGTGGACAAACATCAGTTACATACCGTTTGTCAGGAAGCGCGCTGCCCGAACATGGGCGAGTGCTGGAGCCGCGGCACCGCCACGTTCATGATTCTCGGCGATATTTGCACGCGCAGTTGTGGCTTTTGTGCGGTGAAAACCGGCCGGCCCATCGGGCTGGATCTCGACGAGCCGCGCCGCGTGGCCGATGCCGTAGCCAAAATGCGCATCCGGCATGCGGTGATTACCTCGGTCAACCGTGATGAACTCGCCGACGGTGGCGCCTCGATCTTTGCCATGACCATTCGAGAAATCCGCAAGCGCGTGCCGGAATGCAAGGTGGAGGTGCTCATTCCCGATTTTCAGGGCGATGAAGCGGCGCTGAAAATCGTTTTTGACGCCCGCCCGGATGTATTGAACCACAATGTGGAAACCGTGCCGCGGCTGTATCCGACCGTGCGGCCGCAGGCGGATTATCAGCAAAGTCTGAACGTGCTACAGCGCGCCAAGCAGGCGGGCCTGCTCACCAAAAGCGGACTCATGGTGGGGCTCGGTGAGGAAACCGACGAGGTATACGACCTGCTACGCGACCTGTATGAACACGGCGTCGATATCGTGACCATCGGCCAGTACTTGCAGCCGACGCCAAATCACCTGCCGATCGTTCGGTACGTCCATCCGGAAGAGTTTGAGCGTTACCGCGAATTTGGCATGCGTCTTGGTTTCAAACATGTTGAAAGCGGCCCACTCGTGCGCAGCTCCTACCATGCCGAAGAGCATGTCAGATAACGGACAGGTGCACGTGTGAGCAAAAAGAAACCCACGCGTGAGGTAGATATTTATACCGACGGGGCCTGCAGCGGCAATCCGGGCCCCGGAGGCTGGGCCGCCATTTTGATCAGCGGCGAACACGAAAAAGTGCTGTCTGGCCACGATCCGCAGACCACCAACAACCGAATGGAACTCACTGCCGTGATCGAAGCGCTGAAAGCGCTTAAATATCCCTGCAAAGTCACGATTTATTCCGACAGCGCCTATCTGGTGAACGCGATCCGGCAGGGCTGGCTGGACAAATGGCAGCGGCAGGGGTGGACGCGTGGCAAGCCTCCTAAGCCGGTTTTGAACGTGGATCTATGGAAGGAATTGCTCAAATACATGAGTATTCATGATGTGACTTTTAAGAAGGTACTAGGACACGCCGGGCATCCGCTCAACGAACGCGCCGACCGGATTGCAGTGCAAGAAATCAAAAAGGCGGTCCGGGGACGCAGTCAGGAATGATGCCGCAAACGGAAGGTGCATTTCTCGCAAAGTTGCAGGGAATGCGGAGCAAGCGAGCGGTGATGAAGGGCTGCTGATTGCGATGCTTTTGACGTGACTCGAGAGTGGCCCTTCATTTTTTGCTCGAAAGCATTCACCGGGCCGGTCAACGGCCTTTCATTTTTTTACGCAGGAAGCCAACATCGAACTCGAACGAACCATGCAGGCCATATCCGAAGCGACAATTTATACCCTCTGGCAAGAAATGAACGATCTTGATCCGGATGCTGCCATCCGAATGGTCGAGGATCTCAGTGATCACCAACCGCTGCTGGTGAATTACTTGATTCATACCGGAAAGGATTTTCTCACCGCCGAAGAGCAGGAATTTTTCATGTTTCTTGGCCTGTCCATTTATCTGGCCTTTGAAAAAGCCGGCGCGGTGATTCCGGAAATCCAGCGTGAGGCCATCGAGGCGGCCGAGCAACGCAATGCCTCGATGGTGAAGTACCTGTCGGAAGAGCCGGAAAGCGATATTTTGAACACGGTGCTCAACATCTGGAAGGGGTATAATCAACGCGGACTGTTGCGATTTCTGATCGAAACCATCGTGGATGACGAAGAAAACAACGAGATGTTCGAAGATGACGAGCACCGTGCCTTCGTATTCATCGGTCTCAAAACCCTCATCGATTGCCTCGATGCCATCTGCACGGTGCCCGAAAATTAGGCGACTGATACCGTCGCCTCCAAAAGCTACAGTTTTCTCGCTGAGACGCTGAGCCCGCCGAAAGAAATTTTATTTATCAGATCGTTATAGCGCACATTTCATTCCTCCTTCCCAAGTTAAACTTGGGAAGGAGGAATGGAGGGCCTAAAAGGAGGGAACCGGATTGCGTTAGCACACAATTCTCTGCTCATCAATCCAGATACATCCACAGCAGCTCCCGGCTGCGGCTGTCGAGGTTTTCCGGCTCCGGGATGTAGTAACGATCGCCGGCGATATCCTTGATGATCACCCCGCCCTTTGACAGCTCGCGCGGGATTTCCCGCCGTCGGGTGTAAAAAATCCGCGCGCCCGCATCGGTCTTCACTTTCCAGCGAAACAGATCGATTTGATCATCCAGCGCATCGATTTTCTCGATGCGCGGCAGAAACAACCGTTCCTGCAGTTCTTCTTCGATCAACCGCCGGGTTTGCTCATCGCCGAATTCATCCAGACGTTCTACGAATGCAATTTCGCGGCCTTTTTTGTCTCGAAGGCTGATGAAGCCGTCGGGCTGACTCCACGGAAAGCATTTGGCCACGAAAAGCTCAATCTCCTTGAGGCCATCATGGTCATTCGGAATTTTTGTGGCTAGATGGCCGGTTTTATTGCGATAGATTTGTAACGATTTGGGCATGAGCACCTCCTCTGGTTATGGTGTACCTGCAACATTCAAGCCTCACATCAACGCCCGGGCAGCGGTTCCACGCCGCCCGCGGCGAATCCTGGCAGCCCGGCGAAGCATCACACCGCAATCATGGATTGCAACTCGGCCTGGATGCGATGCAATTTGGCGTAAACACCGTCTTCTTTTTCCAGCAGTTCCGCGTGCGTGCCCTGTTCCACCAGCCGGCCGTCCTCCATCACCAGTAATCGGGAGGCATGGCTCAGGGTGGAAAGGCGGTGCGCAATGGCAAAGGTGGTGCGCCCGGAGACCAGCCGCTGCAGCGCTTCCTGAATTTTTTTCTCCGTTTCTGTATCCACGCTGCTGGTGGCCTCATCTAAAATGAGTAGGCGCGGCTTATGCAAAATCGCGCGGGCAATGCTGATGCGCTGGCGCTCTCCGCCGGACAGCATGATGCCCCGTTCGCCGACCATGCTGTCGTAGGCATCGGGTAGACCGCAGATAAACTCGTGTGCATTGGCCGCCCGCGCCGCCTCGACGATCTCATGCAGCGTCGCGCCGTGATTGCCATAGGCGATGTTCTCGGCGATGGTGCCGCGAAACAGGTACGGCTCCTGCAGCACAATGCCGATCTGCTTGCGGTACACGCCGAGGTCGATGTCGCGGATGTCGTGACCATCGATATAAATGGCGCCGTCGCTCACGTCGTAGAACCGACAGATCAGGTTGATGATGGTGGTTTTGCCGCTGCCGCTGGGCCCCACCAGCCCGATCATCTCGCCCGGGAACACCTCGAAACTCACGCCTTTGAGCACGTTACGCACGCCGTCATAGCTGAACGTCACGTTGTCGAACACGATGTGGCCCTGTAGCGGATCGAGCTTCGGCGCGTGGCGCTTGCTGACGATGGCCGGCGCGGTATCGAGAATCTCAAACACCCGCGAGGCTGAGGACGTGGCCCGGTTGAACGTGCGCGTCATGTTGCCGATATTTTGCACCGGCCCCCAGAACATCCACATGTAGCTGTTGAACGCGATGAAAACGCCAAGAGGCATGCCCTCCTGGCCGCCGCTGAGGATGTGCTGCAGCACCCGGGGCGCGCCATACGCCCAGACGATGAAGCGCGACAGATGCATGAGCAGGGTCACGCGCGGATAAAACGCCGTCCAGAAGCGGTGGAAATCAAACGCGGCGGTGCGTACGTCCACGTTGCGTTTGTGAAAACGCCGCACCTCGAACGTTTCCTGCGCAAACGCCCGCACCACGCGGATGCCCGAAATCACGTCGGACAGCAAGCTGGTCATAGCCGACCACTTGCGCCAGATGCGCAGGTACATGCCGTGAATACGCTGGCTGAATCGGTAAAACATGTAGCCCATAACCGGCAACGGTAGCACCACAAACATGGCGAGTGTGGCATCCTGAAAGAACAGCGCCGTGGCCACGCCGATAATGGTGATGACCGAAATCACGAATTCGATGATGCCGAAAGTGACGAAATCCCAGAGGCGGTCCGTGTCCGAAATGAGGCGGCTGATGATATTGCCGGAGGAGCGCTGGTTGTAAAAACTCAAACTGAGCCGCTGCAGATGCTGATATAGTTCATCCCGCAGCCGGGTAGAAATTTTTTCGCCCACTATGCTCATGATGCGCAGGCGGAAAAATTCCAGCAACTGCGTCGTGCCCCAGATGAATACCAGCACGCCGATGATCAGCCACCCCCAAAACGACGGATTGGTCAGCGCTCCGGTTTCCGCTGGCGCAAGCACATCGTCAATCCACAACCGGGTGATGTACGGCGGCAACAGCCCCAGCAGTGTGAGCAGAATAGAAAACGTGAAGCCGACGATCACACTCTTCTTGTGCGGCTTCAGATAGCGCAGCAACCGGCGAAAAATGCTGCGATCCTGCAGCAGAGTGAGGCCTTTCGCTTCGCGAATCGCCTGCACGATACTATCCACATAAGCGCGCGTCGGGTCGTCCATTGTGTCGAATTCGTGATCGTCGACGTGATTCTCGCGCAGCCGTTTGCAGCGCTGGTTCACTACGAACATCAAATTGCCGATAGCGCGGCGCTGCCGGCGGGTAAAAAACACCGCCGCCAGCAGGCCAAGATCATCGCGGCCGACCACGTTCAGCCGGTGCAAGGTGAGTCCTTCGATCAGCTCCAGTTGCTCGATGTCTTTAAGCGGAAACGTGCGCGGCACAAACCGAAAGTGGCCGTTCTGTCCGGTGGCGTCGGCGATGATGAGGTGGTCATCGGTGGCGACCAGGAATCCCTGATGAAATCGAAACTGCTCGCTCAAGTCGCAGAACGCAAAAATGCGCACGGGCTGCCCGAGCTCGCGTTCAATCCAGTTCTTGAGCTCCGCGGGCAGATCATCCGGCTGCCCGAACAGGCCCTGCAAAAGATTTGGCTTTCCCTTCATACAATATTTCCTTATTTTTGGACATAAAGCTGCCTATGGAATGGACCGTTGCATACAGATCCATTCGCATGGAAATGCCCATTTCCCCCGAAGATGGCGGCACGACTGTCATGGTAATTCCGGCCGATGACAGGGAGGACAATCGCGTTTGTTGAAGACGTTAGGAGAGAGGCTGGACAGCAAAAATCATTGGAATCATCCTTTCCTGACTAAAAGACTCCTTTGAAAATGCAATATCCTGAGAACAAATTCAAGCATTTTATACAATCACAATTAAAAAAAGATTCCGAAAAAATTCAAATTCCCCGACTTTCTGTGGAACAGCGGCAACATTTCCGCAAGGCCGCTGTGCTGATTCCGGTTTACTGGGATGAGCAGCGCCAGACGTTGATGGGCATCTACATCCAGCGCGCCCGCGAAATTTTGCAGAGCGGGGAAGAGGCCATTCATTCCGGGCAGATCGCCTTTCCCGGGGGGAAGATCGAGCCGGGGGAACAGCCGCTGCAAACCGCGCTGCGCGAAGCGCGGGAGGAAATCGCGCTCGAGCCGGAGACCGTGGATATCCTCGGCCATCTCGGCACGTTTTCCACCCTCACCTCGCATTTCATGACCGAAGCGTTTGTTGGCTGGCTGCACCGCGCGCCGCTGCTGCACCGCAACCACAACGAAGTCGCCGCCATTTTTCATATTCCGTTCACTGACCTGCTCGCCCAGCACCGGCGCGACCTCGACCTTCAGCGCTGGCAGGATATGATTTCCCTGCACTACCACTGGACCAGCCCCGAACACCACCGCACCATCTGCATCTGGGGCATGACCGGCCGCATGACCTGGGTGTTTTTGGATAGGGTGTTTTTCGCGCAAACATCGGCATGACATTTCCTTGCATAATTTGTAGATTTTTTGTAGAATTGGATTATCTTTACAAGACGGGAATTGGGAGTCAACTTTAACATGGGGTCGTTTATGAAAATACAGGACATCGTTTTTGTATCGGGTGTGCGTACGGCGTTTGGATCGTTTGGGGGCACTCTGAAAGACTTCACCGCCACCGATCTTGGCGTGATCGCCGCGAAAGGGGCTATAGAGCGAGCCGGACTGGAACCCGGCCAGATTGATCATGTCATTTTCGGCAACGTGATGCAAACCTCCCGCGACGCCATCTACCTGACGCGGCACATCGCGCTGCGGGCCGGCTGCCCGGTGGAAACGCCGGCGGTGACGGTCAACCGGCTATGCGGATCGGGGTTCGAGTCGATTGTGCAGGGCGCGCGCATGCTCCTGCTGGGCGAGGCCGATGTAGTGCTGGTGGGCGGTACCGAGAGCATGAGCCAGGCGCCGCACATCATCCGCGGGGCGCGCTGGGGACTCCGGCTGAATGAGGGCAAACTGGAAGATTACCTGTGGGAAAGCCTCACTGATTCGCAGTGCGGTCTTTCCATGGCCGAAACCGCCGAAAAGCTCGCCGAGATTCACAACATCACCCGACAGCAGGTGGATGAATATGCCTATTTGAGCCAGATGCGCGCCAAAGCGGCGTACGAGGCCGGTAAAATTCAGCAGGAACTGGTGCCGGTAGAAATCAAATCGCGCAAGGGCAAGGTGAAAGAATTTATGCACGATGAGCACATGCGGCCGGAAACCACACTTGAAGGCCTGGCGGCGCTTCGACCGTACTTCAAAAAAGACGGCACCATCACGGCGGGCAACGCCTCGGGCATCGTGGATGGCGCGGCGGCCATGATCATGGCCACGGAAAAAGCGGCCGAAAAACTCAACCTCAAGCCCATGGGCCGGCTGGTCAACTGGGGCTTTGCCGGCGTGGATCCGTCGATCATGGGCATCGGGCCGGTGCCGGCCAGCCGTAATGCTCTTCAGCGCGCCGAAATGAAGCTCGATGAAATGGAACTCGTCGAGATCAACGAAGCGTTTGCGCCGCAATACCTGGCCGTGGAAAAAGAGCTGGGACTGAACCGCGATATCACCAATGTGAACGGCGGCGCCATTGCCATCGGCCATCCGCTGGCGGCCACGGGCACGCGGTTGACGCTGACCCTGCTGTACGAACTCGCCCGCCGTAAGGCGCGCTATGGGCTGGCTTCGGCCTGTATTGGCGGGGGGCAGGGCGGCGCCGTGATCGTGGAGGCGCTGTCGTAAGCCGCACGGCATAAAAGCAAACCACGTAAACCGCGAGTGAGTGAACCACAACCATAGAGAGGGACAACGCATGGAAATAAAGAAAGTGGGTGTGTTGGGCTGCGGCCTGATGGGCTCGGGCATTGCCCAGATTGCCGCACAGGCCGGCTATGAAACCTACGTGCGGGAAGTGGATGAAGACGTGCTGAAGAAAGGGCTTTCGCGGATCGAGGATTTTTTGACCAAAGGGGTCCAAAAGGGTAAACTCACCGAAGCGCAGATGACCGAAACCCTCGACCGGCTGCACGGCACCACCAGGCTCAGCGATCTGGCTGGATGCGACATCATCATTGAGGCGGTGGTGGAAAATATCGAGGTGAAAAAACAGGTGTTCTCCGAGCTGGATGGCCTGTGCCCGGAGCACACGATTTTCGCCACCAACACGTCCTCGCTCACGGTGATTGAAATGGCGGCGGCCACGAAACGCCCGGACCGGTTCGTGGGGTTGCATTTCTTCAATCCCGTGCCCATAATGAAGCTGGTGGAAGTGGTGCGCACGGTCTCCACCAGCCAGGAAACCTTTGACAAAGCGTTTGCCTTTGCCAGATCGCTGGGCAAGGAACCCATCGCCTGCAAGGATCGTTCCGGTTTTGTGGTGAACCTGCTGCTGGTGCCGTATCTGCTGGACGCCATCCGGGCGGTGGAAAACGGCGTGGCCAGCGTGGAGGACATTGACAAGGGCATGCAGCTTGGCTGCGGCTATCCCATGGGACCGCTCACCCTGCTGGATTTCGTGGGTCTGGATACGACTTACTACATCGCTAACATCATGTTTGAAGAATACCGTGAAGCCAAATATGCGCCGCCGCCGCTATTGCGGAAAATGGTGCTGGCCGGTCTGCATGGCCGCAAATCCGGCAAAGGCTTTTACGATTATTCCACCGATCCACCGAAAGTCACCAACCTGGGGCTGTAACCATGGCGGACATGGTTCGTATTGCCCTGGCGCAGTTTGCCGTTACCGACAGTTTGCAGGAAAATCTGGCTCGCGGCACCATCATGGCCGAGCAGGCCGCGATGAAAGGCGCGCGATTCATTGGCTACACCGAGCTGGCATTCCGGCCGTTTTTCCCGCAAGTCCGCTGGGAAAAGGCGTATTTTGACTGGGCAGAAACGCTGGACGGGCCGACGGTGTCGCACTTTTTGAAGGTGGCCAAAGCCAATCAAATCGATTGCGCCATTAACTTTTTCGAGAAGGCGGGGCGCGGCCGATTTTGCGATACCACAGTCATTTGCCGCGTCAATGGCGACGTGCTCGGGCCGATTCGCATGGTGCACGTGGCGGAGGAGCCGGGATACAACGAGAAATTCTACTATTGGGCCGGCGACACGCCGCCCACAGTGTGGGACCTCGGGTACATGAACATCGGAGTGGCGATCTGCTACGATCGCCACTTCCCGGAATACACCCGGCCACTGGTGCTGCAAGGTGCGGATCTGATTTTCTCGCCCTTCGCCGGTATGGAAGCCGATCCCATGGATCTGTATGAAGTGGAGATGCGCGGGCTGGCGTTTCAAAATCAGGTGTATGTGGCCTGCGTTAACCGGGTGGGAGAGGAGCAGCTTTCCACCTTTGCCGGCGGCAGTTTCGTAGTCGATCCGGAAGGGCAGGTCGTGGAACGGGCGCCGCGCGGCGAATCGCATTTGCTGATCTGCGATCTGGATCTGGAGCGCATTGACAAGTGCCGGGTGAAGCGGCCGTTTCTGCGCGATCGCCGCCCGGATTTTTATCGGCGGTTTGAGAATTGGGTGTGATTGACCACAAAGGCGCAAACGGCACAAAGGCAAGAAAAATAAAGCGTTGCATTTGTTTAGAAGTCAAGGTTTAGCCACAAACCTTCGCCGGCTTGCGGAGGGGCGTGTCCGACTGCCGGCGGACGGCGATCTTCTTGCCTTTAATAGGAAGATTGCATCGTCGTTTCACTCCGCGCAATGGCGGGTGAAAACGAAAAATGATTAAAATAGCACGATGCTAATTTGGTATTGCTGATGGAATTGCGCGATGATGGACAGAAGCATGGAGGATGGTGAACATGGCGTTTGAGAATATTTTGTACGAAGTGAAGGATCAAATTGCGCATATCACCCTGAACCGCCCCGAAAAGCTGAACGCGCTGAACTGGAAAACCATGAGCGAACTGCGCGAGGCTTTTCTGCAGGTGAAAGACGATCCTGCGGTCAAAGGCATTATCCTGACAGGGGCCGGCGACAAGGCGTTCGCCGCCGGTGCGGATATTCAGGAGCTGTCCGAAATGTCGGCTTATGAAGCCAAAGAATTTGCCCTGAATGCGCAGGAGATCCTCGGCCTGATCGAACATTTTCCCAAACCGGTGATTGCGGCGGTCAATGGCTACTGCCTGGGCGGCGGCAACGAGCTGGCCATGGCCTGCCACATGCGCTGGGCCTCGGAAAAGGCCAAATTCGGACAGCCTGAAGTCAATCTGGGCATCATTCCCGGCAACGGCGGCACGCAGCGACTGCCGCGGCTCATCGGCAAGGGGCGCGCCATCGAGCTGGTGATCTCCGGCAATATGATTGACGCGCAGGAAGCCTACCGCATCGGGCTGGTGAACCATGTGGTGCCGCACGAGGAGCTGATTTCGTCCTGCGAGGCCTTCCTGCAGACCGTGTTCCAGAAAGGGCCGGTGGCGGTGCGTCTGGCGCTGGAGGCCGTCACCCGCGGGCTCGAAATGGGCGTGGAGGACGGCATCGCCTTCGAAGCCAGCCTGTTCGGGGTGGCGTTTTCCACCGAAGACATGAAAGAAGGCACAAAGGCGTTTTTGGAGAAGCGGAAAGCGCAGTTCCGAGGCAAATAACGCTTTGCGCTGAAGTGAACCCCGCCCTTTTCTTTAAATTAACTTGAGGCGAAAGGATCATGGCAGATATCAATACCAAGAAGTTGATATACGACTGGAACCAGCACGAGACCGAGCCGTTCAAACCGCAGCGGCCGGTCGAATTTGATGACGAAACCCTGCGCGATGGTCTGCAATCGCCATCGGTGGTGGATCCGGACATCGAGGATAAAATCCGGATTTTGCACTACATGGAGAAACTGGGCATCCAGGCGGTGGATATCGGGCTGCCGGCTGCCGGGCCACGCGCGGTGGAGGATGCCGGGCGGCTGCTCAAAGAGATCGTGGACGCCGGCATGAAGATTTCACCCAATTGCGCCGCCCGCACCCTGGAAAATGACGTGCGGCCGATCGTCGAGTTGTCGCAAAAATACGGCAAGGCCATCGAGGCGGCCACGTTCATCGGCTCCAGTCCAATCCGGCAGTACGCCGAAAACTGGGACCTCGATTTCATGCTGAAGAACATCGAGAAGGCGATCACGTTTGCGGTGAAGCACGATCTGCCGGTGATGTTCGTGACTGAGGACACCACGCGGGCGCATCCCGAGCATCTGAAAATGCTGTACACCACGGCCATCCGCGCCGGCGCGAAGCGCATTTGCTGCGCCGATACCGTGGGCCATGCCACGCCGCAGGGCGCGCGGGCCATCATCCGGTTCTTGCGCCGGCTGGCCGATACCATCGACCCGGAGGTCAAAATCGACTGGCATGGCCATAAAGACCGCGGGCTGTCCGTGGCCACGGCGCTGGCGGCCATTGAGGCAGGCGCCGACCGCGTGCACGGCACGGCGCTGGGCATCGGCGAGCGCTGCGGCAATGCGCCCATGGAGCAACTGCTGGTCAACTGCAAGCTGCTCGGCTGGATCGATAACGATCTCACCGCGTTGCTGGATTACGTCGAACTGGTGTCGCGCGCCACGCATACGGCCATACCACGCAACTATCCGATGGTCGGCATGGACGCGTTCCGCACGGCCACCGGCGTGCACGCCGCGGCCATCATCAAGGCGCAGCGCAAGGGCGAGGCGGATCTCGCCGACCGGGTGTACAGCAGCGTGCCGGCGAGCTGGCTCGGCCGCCAGCAGATCATCGATATTGGTCCGATGAGCGGGGAATCGAACGTGATCCACTGGCTGGAAACGCGGGGCATTGAAGCCAGACCGGAGCTGGTCCGCGCCATCTTTGAAAAAGCCAAGACCTCGAAGACGACGCTTTCGGAAGAGGACATTCAGGCCATCATTCGCAATTTTGAAAGCAACTGACTTGCATGAAAGTGTATCTGGCTGCATCCATCAGCGGGGGGAGAGACAACCTCGCCGCCGTCAGGACGATTCAGGCCGCCCTGAAGAATCGGGGCATGGAAATCGTCAACGATCATATCAGTGCGGAAGATATTTTTGACATCGAAAGCGCATACTCGCCGCAGCACATTTTCCGCCGTGATCTGGACTGGATCGATTCGGCGGACCGGCTGGTGGCTGAGGTGAGCGTGCCTTCGCTGGGTGTGGGCTATGAAATCGCCTATGCGCTGCAGCAGGCCAAACCGGTGCTGTGCTTTTGCCAGCGTGATGTGACCCTGTCTGCGATGATCGAAGGAAACGATGACGATAATATAGTACTGGTTCGCTACGACACGGTACAGGATATCCCAACCGCGATCGAAACGCATTTCCGCTAAATGAAGACGAACGCATCGCAGACACCGGACGACCGACGCTCACAGCCGGACCGCCGACGAGCTCCGACGCCGCCGGTCAGCCGCTTCTGGCTTCGCGGCCAGCGCATGGGGCCTCGCCGCGCCGAAGAGCAGTCCGGCGAATATTACGTGGATCGGTACAGCGCGCGCACGCTGCTGCTGGTGTTGGTCATCATTGCGCTTAGCATCGCGGACGCCTTTTTGACGCTGTATCTCATCGGGCACGGAGCGGCGGAGGTCAACCCGGTGATGGCCCATTTTCTCGATTACGGTCCGGCGGCCTTCCTGGCGGCCAAGTATCTGCTCACGGTTTCAGCCATTCTTCTGCTGCTGATTCATAAAAATACGTTTTTATTTCGCACCCGGATGCGGGCCAAGATTTTGTTTGTGGTGTTTCTCGGAATTTTTATGGCGGTGGTGTTGTGGGAGGTGTACCTGATTACGCAGCTTTAATGGGCCAGGAAACGATCGCTGACAACGCGGATGATGAACAAACAAGGACCAACCATTCTTTCGACCTTTTTGATTTTGATGCTGTCCTGTGCGGGCTCGGCTCCAATCTATGTGATGCCGGGCGCTGTGCCGGAACCGGCTGCCAATGGCGCCCATGCGCCTGCGCCGCAGCAAGATATTCGGCCGCGGTTTAGCAACGGCAAGATCGTGGTGGATGTGTATCCGCGCCATGGCGAGGGCTATATCGACGTGGCGCTTCGGATTAGCCATGAGCCCAAGGCCTGGCGGAAACTCAAACGGTGGAATGGCAATCGCCGGTTTCCGCAGCGTGGCCGGCCCATCCCGGTACCGTACGATTACTTGAACGCCCGTTACCGCATGCAGGCGGTTCGCAAGCTGTTCCCGAAAGACCGCATGACCGGCGACGGCTGGAAGCATGTGGTTACCTACCGCGGCGAAACCACCTGGTTTATTGCCGAGTTGTTCACCGGAGACGGAGCCAATTACCCGATCGTCCAAAAAGCCAATAGCATGCGAAAAGGGCAGCCCATCGCCATTGGGCAGGTAATCATCATTCCCAATCGCATTCTTAGCGAAGAATTTACGCGCACGCTGCCAAGCCATCCCGATCTCACGTTTGAAAAAGGCCGCGACGGCAAACTATATGCGGTGTACCGGCTCAAAGAGGGGGAAGCGCTGTACAGCGCTGTGGTGGTGCGCTTTACCGGCCGCGTCGATGCGGATGACGTGAACGACATGGCGAGAAAAATTCTGCGTCTCAATGGCCTGAAAGATCCACGGCGCATTCCCACCGGATTCAAAATCCGCATCCCTTTCGAGTACCTGTCCGACGATTTCCTGACCGAAGGCGCGCCCAGCCGAATGGTCAAAGTCGATTTACCGCGCAGGGGCAGCCGCAAATACGTGATTCTCGATCCCGGTCACGGTGGCAGCGATCCGGGCACGCGCGAGGGTGGGTTGTATGAAGACGAGCTGGCGTATGATATCATGCTGCGGATCAAGCGCATTTTGCAGGCCCGCGGCGTGACCGTATATACAACGATTCATGACAGCCATGACAACAATCAGCCCAAAAACAGTCGCAAACTGGCCAACGGCACGCGCGAGTATGTCAACACCACGCCGCGCTATCTGATCTCCGATCCGCGCGTGAGCGTGAATTTGCGCGTGTATCTGGTGCATTCCATTTACCGCAAACTCAAGCGCATGGGCGTCAAAGATCGCGATATTTATTTCGTCAGCTTGCATCTGGATCACCGACATCCCAGCTTGCGTGGCGCAATGATTTACTATCCCTATAGAAAGATGCGCAAACCTCAATTCCGGCCGCCTGGAAGAATATATAAGAAGTATAAAGAAAGCCGCAATGTGACTTTGCATTTCGATAGCAGCGAAATCAAACGTTCTGAAGCCTATAGCTACCGATTTAGCCTTGATTTGAAGCGGTCGCTTAAAAGCAAGCGCATTCCGGTTCAGAAAGAGCGCCCGATCCGTCCATTCGTGATTCTCCGGAACCGAAAGTACATTCCCGCCGTTATTCGCTATAGCAAGGTGCCGACGTCCGTGCTGATCGAGGTAGTCAATATGGCCAATCGCCATGACCGGGCGAACATTTCGGATTACCGATTCCGTCAGCGCGTGGCCGAGGCCATCGCCGCAGCGATTCTGTAAACCGGCGCAATCCCATGAGCAAACCATCCAGACAACGCCTCATCATCCACGTGGACATGGATGCGTTTTTTGCCGCGGTGGAGCAACTGGATCACCCGGAATACCGCGGCAAGCCGGTGGTGGTGGGTGCGGACCCGAAAGGCGGCAAAGGGCGTGGCGTGGTGGCCACGGCCAGTTACGAAGCCCGTCAGTTTGGGATTCGTTCCGCCATGCCGATTTCCAGGGCCTACCGTCTGTGTCCCAATGCCATATATCTGCGTGGCCGGCACCGCCGCTACCACGATGTGTCGCAGCAGATCATGGCCATTCTGCGCGATTTTTCCCCGGTGATTCAGCAAATCAGTATCGACGAGGCCTTTCTGGATATGACCGGCAGCCTGGGCCTGTATCCGGATCCGCTGGCCCTGGGCCTCCAGATCAAGGAGCGGATTCGCACCGAAACCGGCCTCACTGCCAGCCTGGGGATCGCAACGAACAAGTTCGTGGCCAAGGTGGCCTCGGACCTCGAAAAGCCGGACGGACTGACCTGTTGCCCACCGGGCCAGGAAAAGGCGTTTCTTGCGCCGCTACCGATCCGGCGGCTCTGGGGCGTGGGGGAAAAGACGGCGCAGAAACTCATGCAACTGGGATTCCGCACCATCGGCGATATCGCGGCCGTGCCCAAAGAGCATCTGGTGAAAGCGCTGGGAAGCTGGGGGTTGCATCTGTGGAAACTGGCCAACGGCATCGACCACCGGCCGGTTTCCGATCAATCGGTGCGCAAATCCATCAGCGAGGAGACCACGTTTCATGAAGACGTGGACGATGCCGAAGCCATCGAGCTCACGCTGTTTAAAATTGCCGACCGGGTGTCGCGCGCCATGCGGCGCAAGGACTGGAAAGGCCGCACCATCACGCTGAAAATCCGCTACGAGGATTTTGAGACCCATACGCGCAGCAAAACCCTGGGTGATTATGTGAACGATGCCGAGACTCTGCGCGCCATCGGCGTGCAACTGTTTCGCAAAATCTGGAAGGGGGAGAAGAAAATCCGCCTGATCGGGCTCGGCGTTTCCATGCTCAACACCCTGGGCGGCGAACAACTCAACCTGTTCGGCGAATCCGCTGGCTATGGCGATGAACGGATCGATGCGCTGCTGGAAGAGCTGAAAGAGAAGTTCGGGGAAGACGCCGTCGATCGCGCCTCATTTTTGATCCCACCAATGTCCCGCAAAAAGTAGCCTGTTCTTTAACTGCAAACATTCGACATCCATCACCAATCTGCTGTTGCAGAGCAAAACACAGTTCATCTTGCGACAGAATGTTAATGAAGCGTCACAATTGTGTGCTTCTATAATTCCAATAAAATTAAGAAGTAAGGATCAACTGGCAGACGGAAATGGTTTGGTACGGCATTTGTTTATGAAAAGGGCACAACAGGACCGGGATCGGAACTTGTAAAAACGGGACGACCTACCAGAATGAAAATTGAACTGCAGCATCGAAACGGCACCGCCCTGAGGAGTCCACTGCTTCATCAAAACGAAGCGTTTGTGGATATCGATTTCATTGCGGAAAATCATGCCGCCCGCGAACAGCGCCTGGCGCAGGTGAATAAAACCAGCTCGCCCTTTTTGCACGCGGTTGCACAGAGCCTGAATCGCAAAAATTATTATCAGGAGTTGCAAAAGCATCTCCTGGCCGAATCACGGCAGCTTTACAAATTCATATTGGAACAGAAAAAACGCCAGGGCCGGAAGGTGTTCGTGTTTTCCAGCGCTTACAAGAACGAAGGCGTGGCCACGGTTGTGCTGAATCTGATCAAGGCGTTCGAAAAAGCCGGCGAAAACCATCGCGTGCTGGTGGTTGATGCCAATGTGAAAACCCCCGGGTTGACGCGCTTTCTCGGTGGCATGGCGCTGGGGCAGGGCCTGCTGGACCTGCTGGCTGAAGGCTGCGAAATCAAAGGCATTTTGCAAAAGCTGGTCGGCGCAGAAATCTATTTTCTCGGCCACGGACGTAAGCGCAAAAACGCCCATGAATATATGACCTATACCAATCTCAAAACGCATCTGGCCCGGCTGGAGGATTTGTTTGATTTTATTATCGTAGCGGCACCGCCGCTGGAATTGAACCTCGAAGGTTATTTGTGGGGCCGCCTGGCGGATGGCCTGATCCTGGTGATTCATGCCTACCGCACGCCGCTGCGGGCCATCAAGCGCATCAAGCGGCGTACGCAAAAATTCAACGCCTCCATTCTCGGCACGGTGCTGAATCGCCGTCAGTTCGCGATTCCGAAATTCGTGTACGAATGGGTCTAAAAAGGGCAAAATTGGTGAACACGATCTTATAGAATCCCACTTCCATGGCAATCCTCCTGTTGCGCGGCGTTCGGGAGTTGTTTCCCGGCGTCGCGTTTTTTGTTGATGCCGAATTGCAGGGATTCTGGCATTCGTACCGCTTTATCAGGAGCAGGGTAACAATTCTGGCCTCTTTTACCATGCGTGAATTGGGAAGTCTTTTGTTCATTCGAAAACCAATAGCGCCCCGGGATGGTTGATGCTTATGAAAGCGCCATCTTCTGCAACGCCGCAAGTGTGGTGCGGGCTTGCCGGAAATCAAGACATTGTTGTCGAATGTTTTGTGAAGCCATGAAACATTGTTTACAGGTTCGACAAAAATTTGAAAACCATTCAGACAGGCAATCAAAAATAAATATGTCTAATTTAATAAAAATCAATTAATTGGCAGAATAAAAAAATGTAACAGACATGGCATTGTTTTTGATTGAAGATGCACAGGAGTCAAAGCGGCAGGAGCAATGAAAGGGATTTTCGTGTGGCCGGTCTTCAGGCCATATTTAAAACAGGGAGGTTTCATTGGGAGCGATTTTCGGTCTCGTTGACTTCGGTCGGCCTGCTCGGCGTTCGCCGAAAAAGGTCATTCAATATATGGCAACCATTCAAGGGGATCACCTCGCTTCGCGTTTGCAGCTCCATGCCGATGGCTGGATCGGCCTGGGCGCCCTGCCTGCACGCCACGAAGCATCCCGCACCTATGATGATCAGTTTTTTACCGATGACCGGTTGGCGGTCTTTTTCGACGGTGATTTGCTCAACCGCGCCTCCATCGCTGCGGCCAGCCGAATTTCGCTCGAAACAGCGCGGGAAATGTCCACGCCGGAACTGATCGCGCGCTGTTTCGAGCACCGTGGGCCGGTGCTGTTCGAAGAGCTGGATGGCATTTATCGCATAATTGTGTGGGACTTTGTGGATAAAAAGCTGTATATTGCCAATGACCGTTTCGCCATGATGCCCATGTTTTATTATCAGGAAGGCGAGCGCATCTTTTTCGGATCGGAAATCAAATTCATCTTGAAGGGCATCGAAGCGCTGCCGGGCATCAACGTGCAGGCCATCGCCGATTTTCTGGCCTTCGGCTCAATTCTCAACGAGAATACGTTTTTCTCCGGCATTCGGTTTGTTCCTCGGGAAGCCTGTGTGGAAATCGCCGAGGACAGCATCAAGGAAATCCCCTATTCCAACCGTCTCGATTTCACTCAGTCTCCAGGCATCACTCAGTTTGAAGATGCCTGTGCCCATATCCGCAATGCCGTCATGACCGGCATCCGTGCCTATTCCGGGGATCACTCGGCGGCGGTTTTTCTCTCCGGCGGCATATCGTCGCGATTTCTTGCCGCGGCGGAGAAACGTCTTCGCGGTCATTTGCAAACCTTCACTTTCGGCGCCGATTTCAGCGATGACATGGAAATCGCCCGGGAAGTTGCCATCGCCCTGAATGCCGAACATGAGACGCGCGTGCTGGCCCCGGAACGGTACATCGAGTCGTTCCAGCGGGCCGTCTGGCTCAGCGATGGCCTTCTCGATGGCGGCGCCGGCGGCTTGCTCTCGATGATGGCCGGTTCGGAGAATGAGATACCGCTCTATTTATACGGTCTGAATTTTCTCAATGCGCCTTTTTACAATGCGGAGTTCGCTTACTGGAGGCGGCGCAAGCACGACGTGCGATTCAAAACCTGGCTGGCCGAGCGTATTTTCGGCAAAATCTATCGCGCCGATGATGAATACCTGCCGGCCGGTGCGATCATTCGGGATGAAGTCAACGGGCCTCTTTTCGATCCGGATGCGCAATTGCGGCACCTGGCTGCAAGCACGGATCTGTTCGAGGAATACCCCGGCAAAGCGCTTCATTATTTGCAATTCGCTTACCGGCAGCCGTACCGGCAGGCGTTGCAGTTCCAGGCGCTAAATCACTATGCGCCGGTCAAAGCGCCGTATTTTACGTTTCAATATCTCGATACCGTGCTCAAATTGCCAGAAAGTTACCTGTCGCGGGATCAAAAACTGTTCCGGCATTTGCTAGCGGAGTTTGCCCCGGAGTTGTTAAACATTCGATGGCAAAACACCATGCTGCCGCTAAATGCCTCACAAAAAGAGGAATATTTCTGGCGCATTTTGAAATTTTTGAACGATCATTTCCGGTTCTACCGCGGTCGGCCGCTGGAAAACAACCCCCTGGTGCGCCAGCCGATTTTCGATTTTCAAAAGGCGCTGGAAAGCGATGCCGGGTTCCAGCAGGCCGTGCGCTACCTGCTGTTCGATTTGCTACCGGACGAACTGATCAATCGCTATACCGTGCAGAAGTTGTTCCGGTATGCCATTACCTATCGTCTCGATGTATCCGAGTTTCTGTCGCGAATCATGACGATCACGCTCTGGTATCAGTATTTCGTGCTGAAAAACGATCCCTTCGATATGATGGTGCGCAAGCGGAGCGGAGGATTGCAGAAGGTATTCTAACCCAAGGTGGCTGCCATGTTTTTGGTGTATAACGAAAAAAAGAGTAAAACGCTCCCCCGCGATGCGATCGGAGCGCGTAAGACCATTGCGTATCTGTTTTATAGCTTTCCGCGCTATACCGAATCGTATGCGTATCGTGAGGTGCTGCAGCTCGATAAACTGGGCCTGGATATGGCGCTGTTTGCGTTGCGGCGTGAACCGCCGGGCCCTGTGCCCAATGAGGCGGTACAGCTCCTGGAAAAGACGGCCTATTTGCAACGGATGCCGCTTCCGCGCAAGCTGGCGTACCATGTGGCCGTGTTCGTCAGGCATCCTTTTCGGTATGTACTGGCCTTTTTGAAGCAGATGCTGTTTGCCGGCCAAAATCCGCTATTGTTCTGGCGCAACTGGCGCGTATTCTGGATCGGTGTCGTTTTGGGTCGCAAGCTGTATCGACGCGGACTCGAGCATTTGCATATTCATCATGCGCAGACCATTACGGCGGTCGGTTATGTTGCCTCTCAGATTGCGCGCATTCCGTTCAGCATTATGATGTATGGCAAAGACCTGCTGTCGCTGAAACGGGATGCGCGAGCTGCATTGCGAAAGGCCGAATTTGTCCTATGCTTCAATGAAGCACATAAAGAAACCCTTCTGGATCACATTCCCGGCCTGCCTCAATCCAGGATTCATGTGCTGCATCCAGGAGTGGATACGGATGTGTTCAAGCCGGTGGATGAAAAAAAAGAATCGTTGTTTCAATACCGGCTGGTGACCGTGACGCAACTGGCGCCGAACCGCGGACTGGAAGCGTTTTTGACATGCTGCAAAATTCTAGATGCCCGTCACGTGGATTTCGAAGCGATCATCATCGGGGAAGGGCCGGATCGGCAAAAGCTGCAGGAAACGGCCAACCGCTATCGATTGAATCATCGCGTGCGTTTTTCCGGGGCTCGGAGGATGGAGGAGATTATCGAGATCATGGGCAGGGCAGACCTGTTTGTGCTGCCCCTGCCCAGAACTCGTGAGAACGATTACGAATCCACGCCCATGGCGCTGCTGGAGGCCATGGCCATGGGGATTCCGGTGGTGACCACGGAAATCGAAGGCATCCGCGAGCTGGTGGATGAATCCACCGGCCGCTTGCTGGATGAGCCAGAACCGGTGGCGCTGGCGGATGTCATTGAAGAATTGCTAATGCAAGGTGTGGTACGCGAGGAGATGGGACGCCAGGCCCGCCTCCGCATTCAAAGACAGTATCAACTGGAAAAAACTTCACGGCAGCTCATTCGCCTGTTCAGCATCGATCCCAAGAAAATGGAGCCGTATTAAGTGTCACGCAATCAGGTAGATAGACTCGCAATTGCATGGGATGAATGGGGGGAGGGGATGCAACCAGGGCCGTCTCAATGACGGCCTTTTTTAATTGCGTTGAAATAAGGAGCCGATCTCTAAAGGAACCACAGATTGCACAGATTTTCACAGATTTCATGTGTGGGAAGAAAACGAGATTGCCTCGTCTTCGCCTGTTGGCGGCTCCTCGCAATGACGGCGCTATTTTGCGGCTTTGCGTGAGCTGACTTTTCCCACGCTTTCTGCGCCGCTGCGGGAGAATGAGAAGCTCAGCTTCTGAAATTCGTTCCGTCCCAAATTGGATTTGGGACGGAAAACAAAATGGCTGATCGATGCATTGAATCACGGCTGAAAATCCACCAGCAACGCATCGATATCTTGCAATATTTCGGGCGTAAGTTTGGCTTCAGCAGCGGCGGCGTTTTCCATGGCCTGTTGCGCATTGCGTGCGCCGACAATGGCCGAGGTGATGACGGGCTGCGCCAGCACCCAGGCAATGGCCAATTGCGCTAGAGTGAGATTTTTGCGTTCTGCTATCGGCCGCAGTTGGTCCACCAGCTTTTGCACCCTGGAATATTTAGGCTCCTTGAAGAATTCGCTTTTGTGCCGCCAGTCATCCGGAGCCAGACGTTCTTTGCTGACCTTACCGGTGAGAAGTCCGGTTTGCAGCGGGCTGTAGGCTACGACGCCGATCTGCTGCTCGCGGCAGTAGGGGAGGATTTCCTTTTCGATTTCCCGCTTGACCATGCTGTATGGTGGCTGTAGCGACTGCACCGGTGCAATGGCCGCGCAGCGCCGCAACAGCGGCACATCATAGTTACACACACCGATGTAACGCACCTTGCCCTCTTCCTGCAGGCGCACCAATTCGCCCCAAGAATCTTCCACCGGTACGTTCTGGTCCGGCCAGTGGTGCTGGTATAAATCCACATATTCGGTTTTCAGCCGTTTCAGGCTGGCATCGATCTCTTTGCGGATGCTCTCCGGATGGAGATTGCGATCGACGCGGCCGCGGTCGTCCCACACCAGGCCGCATTTGGTGGCAATGAACACCTCATCGCGGTTGTAGCCGTCCAGCGCCTGGGCCACGACTTCTTCGGCGTGACCCAGGCCATACACTGGCGCGGTATCGATCCAGTTGATGCCGTTAACGAGCGATTGGCGGATGGCGGCAATGGAATCTTCATCGTTTTGCGGTCCCCAACCCCAGTCCCACGGCCCGCCGATGGCCCAGGTGCCGAGACCAATCACTGTAATCTCCGGTCCATTTTTACCAAGCTGTCGCGTTTTCATGGCATCTCCTCCTAATCTTGCATCATTTTGCCATCACGTTCAAAAAGTTCCACCAGCTCTCGCAAACGATGCCGGATTTCCCGGGTCAGCGCTTCGGTGCGGAAGCGCCATTCCCAGTTGCCATCCGGCCGGCCGGGCAGGTTCATGCGTGCTTCGCTGCCCAGTCCCAACACATCCTGCAGTGGCACGATGGCGGTATTGGCCACCGAACCAAACGCCAGCCGGATGAAGTCCCAATGGATTTCCCGGCCATCGGTATTCATGTATTTCTTTGCCCGGGCGCGTTCGGCTTCGATTTCTTCCTGTGTGCGCGTGGATGAATTCAGATCATTACCCTGGAACCAGCCGACGCAGGTATCGTTGTCGTGCGTGCCGGTGTACACCACGCAGTTTCGAGGGTAGTTGTGGGGCAGGAAAAAACGCGCATCCTCGCCATCGGCAAAGGCAAATTGCAGCACACGCATGCCCGGGAATTCGAATTGATCGCGCAGGGCGATGACCTCTTCGGTGATCACCCCCAGGTCTTCCGCGATGATCGGCAAGTTACCGATTTCCTGCTGCAAAACCTCGAAAAAGTGCGCGCCCGGTCCCTTGACCCAGCGGCCATGAATCGCCGTTTCTTCTTCGGCCGGGACTTCCCAGTATGCCTCGAAGCCCCGAAAATGGTCGATCCGAACGATATCCACCAGATCGAAAATAGCGCGGAAGCGCTGAATCCACCAGGAATAATGTTGCGCTGCCATCACATCCCAGCGGTACAGGGGGTTGCCCCAGCGCTGGCCGGTTTCACTGAAATAGTCGGGGGGCACTCCGGCCACCACCAGTGGCTGGCCATTTTCATCGAGATAAAAATAATCCTGATGCGCCCACACATCGGCGCTATCATGCGCCAGAAAGATGGGAATGTCACCGATGATCTTAATGTTGCGTTCAGCGGCCCGGCGGCGAATGGCTCGCCACTGGCGGTAAAACAGAAACTGCTCGAAGCGAATGGCCTCAATTTGCTGCGCCAGCTCGGACCGCCGGGCCTGCAGGGCGTGTGGTTCGCGCCGCACCAGCTCCGCTGGCCAGTCCGTCCAGGCGCCGCCGCCCTGCTGATCTTTGATGGCCCGGTACAAGGCGTAATCATCCAGCCAATACTGGTAATGATGACAAAATTCCTCGAACTCGGCCTTCAGTTCGGGAAAGGAGCCCTGCTGGAAATTGTGAAAGGCCTGCTGCAGGAGCCGGGTTTTGAATGGGATGAGGCGGCCGTAATCCACGCGCTTGGCGGGGAAGTCGGGGAGTTGCTGCAGCACCTGTTCGGGCAGCAGCCTATCGCGAATCAGATATTCGATGCTGATCAAAAAAGGATTGCCGGCAAAGGCCGACAGGGTCTGATACGGACTGTTGCCGTATCCGGTTGGGCCCAGGGGTAAAATTTGCCATAGCCGGATGCCGCTTTCGGCGAGAAAATCGATGAAGGTGTCGGCCTGGCTGCCCAGCTCGCCGATGCCATAGATGCCGGGCAGAGACGTCGGGTGCAGCAGTATCCCTGCCTCGCGTGCCAGTCTCATGCGATCGTCCTTTCACGTTTGATTGAAACCCTGTACCTTGGGGGGAACGTCGGCGGAAACGGCCGAACGGCAATGTTCGTTATCCTGAAAAACAGCCGGATATTAAATAGCCTGAGCGGTTGCTTGCTCGTATTCACCAGCCCACTTCAGATACATGTTGCGCACATCCTCAATGTGCTCGTCCAGGGTTTCGAGGCGCCAGTGACTCGTATCAATGGGCGGATGAATGTACACGGTGACCTCCCCCGGGCGCACCAGAAGCGAATCCACCGGGCAGAGCTCGCGGGTGCCAGAAAAATACATGGGCACGATCGGGTATCCCAGATCGATGGCCATGCGGAAGGCGCCCTTTTTGAACGGGCCGATGGTACCAGGATGTTTGCGGGTTCCCTCCGGAGCAACGTACAGCGATAGCTTATGGCGGTGGATCTTTTCGTAGGCGCGGCGCAAAATGGTCACCGCCTTTTCGGAATCCTGGCGTTTGATAAAAATTTGATCGGTAATGCGGCCCATGATGAAGAAAAACGGATTGTACTGCAGCTCGTATTTGGCCACGAATCGTACGCGCGGCAGGCCCAGGCCAAGGATAATAAACAGATCGATGGTGGAGCTATGATTGGATATGTACACGGCCGGGCCATCGAATGATTCACCGATTTGCACGATATTCATGTGGATGCCGGCGATGCGCAATACGGTCCGGCCCAAAAAACGGCCGTAGTTTTGAATCACCCAGTTGCGCGCCAGGCCAAGCGTGCCGAGAATCATGCCCGAAACGATGAAGGTGCTCAGGATGAGCAGGGTGAAGGTGGCCGTTACATTGATGAACAGTCGCAGATACAGATAACTTTTGGAATACTGTTTTGCCATATTCTGGATTTGATAAAATTGTCGGTTATTTCAAATCCCGGTCAGGTGCCTCGCCCGTTGCCATAAACCTGGCGCAGCGTGGTTTCTGCCCCGGGAGGCGTTCTGATGGTTTGCCGCTTCACATTGGCGGGCAGAAAAGCCACATGCCAGAAAGAACCGGGACCGTCTCATGATAAAATGGGAATTCATCGATAGCCACATGCTGATGGGGTGCCGGCAGCGTCGGGTTATTTCTTTTTCTGGTTTTCCTGCTGCAAAGCCGCTGCCAGCAAAGCCCCGAATTCGGTGATTTGCTTCGGCCGGTTCGGTTTCACCGGTGCGGATTTGGGCGCCTTGCCTTTAGATTTGGACTTGGTTCGGCGCGCCTTCACCTGTGCCTCGTATTGCTGCGCATCCAATTCCGGCATCAGGGCTAGTCGCCGCTTATCCGGCGCGATGTTGGCAATTTTGAACCGGTGTTTCGAGCCCATGGGAAAGGCCTTTGTGGGCTTTTTGTAGCCCATTTTCTTCAACGCCGAAAATGGCACCAGTCCGGTGAGGCCCGGCTCCACCTCGGCCAGCAGGCCAAAATTGGTCATTCCGTCCACTTTGGCCTCGATGACATCATCGATGTGATATTTTTCGTGAATGGTTTCCCAGGGATCGTGCGACGGTAATTCACGCTGCGTCAGTTGCAGCCGCTTTTGCACCGGATCCAGCGAACGAATCCAGCCTTCAATTTCGTTGCCGACATCGTACTCGGGTTGGTTGTACTGCGCGCCAGAACGGATCTGCGAAATATGCAACAAGCCTTCGATGCCCGGCTGCAATTCTACAAAAATGCCAAAATCGGTTTTGCGTTTGATTTTGCCTTTGAACGGATCGCCGGGTTTAGCCTGCTCGGCAAATTCCTGCCACATTTCCTCATGCAACGATTTCATCGAAAGCGAAATGCGCTGGCTTTCCGGCGCCAGCTTGATGACCCGCGCGCGCACCTCCTGACCGACCTTCAGTACCTCTGACGGATGTTCGATGAAATTCTCACTGATTTCGGAAATGTGCACCAGCCCTTCGACACCGCCGAGATCGATGAACGCGCCGAAGCTGTGCAACGAGGCGACTTTGCCCTCAACCACATCGCCAACTTTCAGCCGGTCAAAGATTTCGCTGGCTTTTTCTTCGGCCTCTTCCTGTTGCCAGTCGCTGCGTGAAAGTACAAACTTGTTGGCATTCGGCTGATATTCCAGAATTTTGAACGTGAAGGTTTTGTCCACCGCCTCATCGGGATTTTCATTCGATTGCCGGTCCAGCTTACCGGTGGGCAAGAATGCCATTTCGCCGCCCACGTCCACGCGAAAACCGCCGTTGACTTTCTCAACGATTTTCCCCACCACCGGAATGCCGGTTTTGTAGGCGGCTTCGATGGCCATGCGGTTGGCCATCTCCGGCTGCAGCACCCGTGCCAGGCGCAGGGTCGGCTCGGTTTCTACGATCACGCCTTCCACTTCATCGCCGACGCCCTGGCCGTCCAGCTCGCGCACCAGCAACGTGGCCTCGGATTTGGCGCCGCAATCGACAATGGCCACATCATCATGGATGGCCAATATCTTGCCTTTGACGCGATCTCCCACCCGGGGCGAGTATAGCTCCAGATTCTCCTCGACTGCGCTGGCGAACTCACCGGCGTCCGCGGGGGCATCATCGACGCTGGCGGTCTCCTGTGACGCAGCTTCTTCTAATGCGGCTTCCGACGCTTTGGTCGCCTGGCTTGCGGCTTCCTGAGGCTCGGCCTGAAAAGGCTCAGGCTGAGCGGTTTGCGGGTCTTGCAATTCCTGCTTGACTGCGTCTGATGTATCCACGTCCTGATGGTTGATTTCGGAATTCACGGGGTCCTGATCATTGGGTTGAGTCGTCATCTTGTCATCGGTCACCATAAACCATCACCTGTTTGGGTTCGAAACTCATCAGGCCCGGCGGCCTGGTTGCTTCACCTGTTGTTTCGGCGTTTGTCTTAGATTTCCTGCAAAGTGTATTTGCGTCCTTTGTTGACCTTCTTCAAATAATCCAGCAGAGGCGCAAAATATTCCAGCATGGGTTTGGCTGTCAGGTCTTCGCCCGTGGTTTCACGCAGCAGCTCGCGCCAGTCCCGCGTGGCTCCGGGCTGCATGATCTTCTTCAAGAAATCGCCAACCGCTTTGTTGCCATAGTAATTGGTGGCGTGCGGATCCTGATTCAGGATATTTTTGGCAATGTAATTGTGCAATTGGAACAAAATGACGTAGGAAATGGCGTAATCGTAATACTGCGCGGCATCATCGGTGATATGCGTTTTGGAAGCCGGATCGCAGTACTCCTCGCCGCGCGGCGATGGCGGCACAATGCCCTGATACGTTTTCTTCAGTTCCCACCATTTGCGGTTGAATTGATCCGCAGGCAGGTCGTTGGCGTATAGTTCATACTCGAATTCGGTCATCACCCCGGCCGACCAGGGAATGAACACGATGTAGTTGAGCGCTTCTTTCAGCAGCGTTCGCATTTCATCGGTTTGTGCATCGGCCGGCAACAGATCGAGATGGGCCAGAAACGGCTTTTGCATGGCGGCGAGGCCGAGTAAACTGCCCATGCCTTCATGAAACGCCCGGTTCGCGCCTTCGCGAAGCAGGATCGGCACTTCGGGTCGGCTGTATTCGAGGAAATAGTAAATATGACCGAGCTCGTGGTGCACGGTTTCGTACCACTCGGCGTTTGGCACCACGCTCATCAGGCAGCGCACATCGCGCTCGAGATCCATGTGCCAGGCCGAAGCATGGTTGTTCTTTTTGTAATCGGCATCTGGAGGCAGGGGATAGAGGCTCGACTTTTTCCAAAAGCTCTGCGGCAGCGGCTCGAAGCCAACACTGACGTAGAAACGCTCTCCCTGTTTAACCAACCATTCGGCGGTTTTGGTTTTCAGGGCGCTGTCCAGATCAAGGCCCTCGACTTTGACCATCGCGGTCCAGTCCTGCCCCCAGCGGTTGGGCAGCCAGTGCGCCGGCAGCATGTCCGGCACCTTTTTCAGGCCGTATTTTTTTGCCAGCTCGTAGCGCGCATAGGTATGCAGTTCACGGTACAGCGGCCGGATTTCCCGGTTTAGCCGACGCATCAGTTCGAGCATCTCGACAGTGGTCATGCCGTAATCCGACACCTGGTAGGAAAAATAATCGTCGTATCCCAACGCCTGTACGGTTTTATTGCGCAGCGCCTGCAGCTTCACCATGCCATCCCGCAAAGGCCTGCCCACCTCTTTGCTGGCTTCCCAGGCTTTGAGGCGCCGTGACGGCCGGGTTTCGTTTTTGAGGATGTCGTCGATGTCGTTGGTAGAAACCGATTTCCCGCCGATGCGGAAATCGAATCCGAACAGCTTTTTGACCTGCTCGGTCTCGACTTTGATTTTTTCTTTGACCAGATCGGCCACGGTTTGCGGATTTTCCGCCGCCTGGTACAGGATTTTTTCCAGTTGACGAACCTGCAACGGTTCGAGCCGATCCTTGCGCTCGAGAAAATAGCGTGCCTTTTCGATGTTTTCGGTGCTGCCAGTAAAAGCGGCCAGGGCCTCTTTGGCGGCCCGGGCGGCGGCCTGAATGGTGGTATCGCCTTCAATAATCATCGTATTGGCTTTCCACTCGGCTTCGGCGGCTTTGTATTGCAGGTCTTTGTAGGTTTGCGTGTAGTCATCGAGGAAGGCTTGCGCCTGACGCGACACCTCGTTTTTGCCGCTGCAGGCGAGGAGAAGGGGAATCAAGGCCATTGCCAAAAACGATCTCATCGTGTCCCTCCGTAAAAATAAATCATGATCCGCCGGGCGGTGCGGCTCCGATCGTCCCCCAATGGTAGCATGACAAAAGCACTAACCATAGTTCTACGCCTGTTTCTTTCCTGCACCGTGCCCACGCTGAACGCGGCGCACCAATCGTGTTGCGTTTTGCAAACACCAAAGGGGCTATTCCGCGACATTTTCGCACAATCGGCCAAAATTAGCCGCTGCGGAACCCTTTTCGTAACCTCAAGTTTTCATACAAGATATACACAGAAAGGCAAAACATCCAATCCGTAGGGAAGAATCCTTACCAATATATCATTTGCGCTGAAAATGTCAAGCGATTCAGACATCAAGTTGTCGATTCTTTGGAGTTTGCCCGCAGAAAAAAAAACACCAGGCACCTCGAAGGTGCCTGGTGTTTTGCAGAAAGTTTAAGCGCTTTTCAGTTTCCGATTGCCGCCGCTTTTGGGAATCAAAGATTTTTCCTGATCCATTCGCAAACCAATTGGAATGAGCCGGCACAGCAAAGAGAAACTGCAGTGTGAACCGCAATTAGTTGGTGCCGCCAAACACCGCGTCCATGCGTCTGGCGAATTCCTCACCCGGAATGAACCCGACCACACGCAGTTCGCGGCGCTCCTGGCCATCCGGGCCGATGAACACCACCGTGGGCAACCCTTTGATGTTGAATTCTTTGCGGATGGCCTGCACCGGCGGCGATGCGAATTTGGTCAGATCGGCGCGCAGCAGCAGAAATTTATGCGCCCGCTGCCGAACCGGCTCGCTGGGAAATGTCAATTTTTCCAGCTCCCGGCAGGCCACGCACCATTCTGCGGTAAAATCGATGATCACCGGTCGGCCTTCCATTTTGGCCTGCTGCAACATTTCTTTCGAATACGGCTGCCAGTCGTCGGCTGCGGCCGTGCTTTCTGGCCAGGCAAGCCACACCGCCACGGCCAGAAACGTCAGCCCCACTCCGCGGCGCACCAGTCCGAAGTATTTCGAAGCGAATTGCGTCCGGTCAACGAAGCCGATGTAAATACCGCCGAGAATCAGCACGAACGGCAGCAAGTAAGTGGCCAGGGTATCCGGCATGATCGGCTCCAGAAAATACGCCGCCATACCCAGCAAAATAAAGCCGAAAATCTTTTTTACCCATATCATCCACAGGCCGGATTTGGGCAGTTTCGACAGCGAGCCGGTAAAGGTCCCCAAAATGAGATACGGCAATCCAAGTCCGAGCGACAGCACGAAAAACAGCCAGAATCCCAGCACCGGGTCACCGGTGGTGCCCACGTAGGTCAGCAGGGCGAGGACAAACGGCCCGATGCATGGCGCCGCCACGATGCCCACGGTCAGGCCCATGAAAAAGGCGCCAAAATAGCCCTGGCGTGCGCCGCCGGCCAGCCGGTTCAGCGATTGCGGCACGGTCAGTTCCCAAACGCCGAACATGCTCAGGGCCAGGGCCACCATCACCGCGGCGACGAAAATCAGCACCACAGGGTTCTGCAGCATGGAGCCAAACAATGAGCCGCTCAGCGCGGCGACGAGCCCGAGAATGGAATAGGTGATGGCAATGCCCATGACATAAATGAAGGCCAGCACCGCAGATTTGGCCACGCTGCCCCTGGCCTGTCCGCCGAAATAGGAGATGGTGATCGGGATCAGCGGGTACACGCAGGGCGTCAGATTCAGGGCAAGGCCGCCCAGAAAAATGAACACCAGCGCCAGCGCCAGGCCCTTTTCGGCGATGAGTCCGCCGATTTTGTTGTCGTTACCGTTGGACGTTGCGGTCAAAGACAAATCGAGATTATCGAAAATTTCGGGATACAGCATGTTGATGGCTTCCTGGCGGTCGGCCAGCTCCAGAACGCCACTAAACGAAGCGGTGGCCGGCGGCAGACAGGCCACGTCGTTGCATGCCTGATAGCTAAGCTCGCCACGGAGTTCGACCTGCTCCGCTTTCACCGATTCATTGATAGTAAGCAGCACGCCAACATATACGGTGCCGTCGTACACCGCCAGAGAATCCTCGGAGAAATCGAATTTGGCAATTTTTGCTTTCGGAAACACCACCTTGCGAATGGTGACGCCTGCCATATCTGCGAAGTGCACTTCGGTGGGAATCAAAAACTCATCGCGCGGACGATCAGAGTTGATGTGCCAGCCCGGTTGGATGTTGAGTTCAATGGCCGCTTTCAATTCGCTGCCCGGGTAGGCGCGATCCAGCGAAAACAGCACCCTGGCCTTCACGATGTCTTCGGCATTCTCTGCCGCCGCTGTGCGAGTTTCGGCGCCGGATGGAAATTGGATTCCGGTTTGCGGAGTCAAAGCTGGTGCCGGAGTCGCCGCGGCCTGTCCGGCCAGTCTCAGCTCGTGCGCAAACGATTTGGTCACCGGCGGTAGGCAACTGTTATCGTTGCAGGCCTGGTATTGCAGCGTGCCCTGCACGCGGATGCGATCTCCTGTAGCCTGCGGCGAGATGGACAGGCGGATTTCGATCACCGCCTCGCCATCGTACACCGCCAGCTCGGTCTCGGAAAAGGCAAATCTGGCCATTTTCGGTTTGGGATATCGGATGGCCACGACCTTGAATTGCTTGGAAGGCGTGAGTTTGAGTTTCGTCGGAATGAGAAATTCGTCCAGCGGCTTGTGGGCGTTGATGTGCCAGCCTTCCTGGATGTACAAAATCGCCGATAGCGTGACGGTCTCGCCCGGCTTGACCTCCTCGCGGTCGGCGCGGAGCTCCAGCTTAACAAGGTTTTCCGGATTGGCTAACTGCGCCTTCGCACCTCCAACGAAAAGCAGTGCAGCAAACAGCCCTGGCAACAGCAGATTTTTGAAGCGAGTCATGGTATCCCTCGAATTGGTTCAGGACACGTGTCTTCGATTAAACCGAGATAGTTCTGTTATTCTTTAGCAGAAATAGGATGTCTGCGAAAGAATGCCGTCCATCGGCCACCGGGGCAGGCGATGGAATGATGGATTTCAATACGGTACTTTTATGTAAAAATTTTACACGCATTACTGCAACCCTGCTCTTGAGGAGCCATTCTCCTTTCTATGGCTTCTGACAGGGATGCTATTGGTTCGACGCTGCTTATATATTCAATATTGCCATAACAACGATCGCAGGATATCTCTTCCATTATTTGGAAGCGAAATCGCTGAGAATTGGCCTACCCGTTTTTCAATACTTGAGTCCCTGAGCAATATCCGTGCAAAACCAATTAAGCCTGAACGGGGTTTTATGCAATCAAAAACGCACAATAATGATGCACAACCTTTTCATTTTGAAAAGGTGCTTTTCATTTTTGACAGTCTGGACAGAAGTCTTGATGCAGGTCGTTGAAAAATTGGAAATTAAGGCATCGAACTAATATAAATAAAATTAATGAGTTGCGTGGCTGCCGCTCTGAAACCCAAGCGGCGGCTAATAAACGTGGTATAATCCTTGCGCTATGTTGAGGCAAACCGCCGCTATGAAACGCAACCGATTCCGGCGATATAACGCTTTCATAATAAAGAATTTCGCACAAAATTACAATAGCGTATTTCCCAAATGTGAGTGCATGTGTGCAAGGTTGAGAGCCAAATGGATATGTGAATGCTAAGCGAAGGGTAGGTTGATGCATGTAAAGGTTATTTCGTTTCATGTTTTTGACACTCCGATTGACATGCTTGAACGGCTGTTTATCGGCGCCGATCAGGGATGTGCACTGGCCGCGCAGTTAATCGACGCTGATAACACCAACGAAATCGTGCCGATATGTACTTGCAATCGCCTCGAATTTTACCTCTCTACGACAACCCCGGAATGGCTCACCCGAAAGCTGTACGAAGCCTTATCCGCGCTGACTGGCATCGCCGTGGACGACCTGATACAGCAGGCCCGCGAATATGAGGGCGAGGAGGCCATTCAGCATTTGTTCGAATCCATTGCCGGGCTAAAATCCATTGCGGTTGGTGAGAACGAAATCCAGGGGCAAATCCGGCAGGCTTATTTGGCGGCGCGTGAGCAGGGCCTGGCCCGGCAGATGCTGTCGCCGCTGTTTGAAACCGCAATCCGCGTGGGCAAGCGGATCCGCAACGAGACCCGGCTCGGCAGCGGCCGGTTTTCGCTTAGTAAAATGGCGCTGAAACAGATCCTGCCGGAACTGAAAAGCATGGATCAGCCCCGGGTGCTGATCATCGGTACCGGCAAAATGGCGCGGGCCGCGGCCGACTATCTACAAACTCAGCATCACTGCGAATTCGTGTTCATCAGCCGGCACCCCGAGCAACGCAGCGATCTCGCCAGGCAATTCGGCCGGCCCATTTATCATTTTCATGAACTGCCGCAACAGCTTGCCAGGGCGGATGTGCTGTTTTCCGCCTATGGCACCCGCGACATTCTCATCACCCGGCGGCAGCTCGCGGAAATCGTGGCCGGTCGCCAGCGGCCGCTCTTTGTCATTGATATTGCCATGCCGCGCGATATCGATCCCGGCGTCAGTCAGCTCGATGGCGTGCGCTTCATTGACTTCGAGACGCTGTATCATTCTCAATGGCGCAGAGAGCTGGCCGCCGACACGGAAGTGCAGGCGGCGAAACGGATCATCGAGGCGGAGCGGCTGCAGTTCCGCATCCGTCAAAAGCAGCGCGAGCTGTCCAAAACGATTCAGCGGCTGCACGCCTATTTCGGTGAAATCGCCCGCGACGAGCTGAACCGCACGCTGCGGGCCATGTCTCACCTCTCGGAACAGGATCAGAAAAAGATCGAAAAACTGGCACACAGCATCACGCAGAAAATTCTGCACCGTCCCACGGTCATTTTGCGGCATCATGCCGGTGAGGATAGCCTGCCCGCATACCTGCGTTTTGTGGAAGAAATGATCAATCTGAAAACGCGTAATGAAACGAAATCCATGGAGAGCATGAACCTTGAGCAGCCATGAGACGCTAATTTTCGGATCACGCGGCAGCAAGCTGGCGCTGGCGCAAACCCAGTCCATTATGACGGCTCTGGAACGGCGGTTTTTCGGACTGCGCTGCGAGTTGAAAATCATCAAAACGCTTGGCGATCGCATTCTCGACCAGCCGCTGGCGAAAATTGAAGGCAAAGGACTTTTCGTCAAGGAGATCGAGAAAGCGCTTCTCAGCGGTGAAATCGATGTGGCCGTGCACAGTCTCAAAGACCTGCCCACGGAACAGCCCGAGGAGCTGATCATCGCGGCCATTCCCGAACGCGCCGATGCGCGTGATGTGCTTTATCATCCCCGGCAGCTCACACTGGCCGAACTTCCGCCAATGGCCCGGATCGGCACCAGCAGTTTGCGCCGGTCGGCGCAGCTCAGGCGACTCCGCCCCGATATTCGCCTTTCTGACATCCGCGGCAACGTGGATACCCGCATGCGCAAGGTGGATGCCGGCGAATACGACGCCACCGTTCTGGCGGCGGCGGGCCTGCTCCGTCTGAATATGCTCAGCCAACGCATGGTGTTTTTCCTGTTTGAGGAGATGCTGCCTGCTCCTGGCCAGGGCGCGCTGGCCATCGAAGTGCATCGCAATAATGAACGGGCGCTGCGCTATGTGCGCGCCCTGAACCATGAGCCGACTGCGCTGGCGGTGCTGGCCGAACGCACGGTATTGTCCGCGCTGGGCGGCGGATGCGCCATTCCGCTGGCGGCCTTCGCGCAGGTGGATGGCAATGACATCCATCTGCAGGCGCGGGTGATTCACCCGGATGGCGCACCCATGCTGGCGGCCAGTGGGCATGCTCGTCGTGAGCAGGCCGAACGGCTCGGCCGGCAAATTGCTGAAAAACTGATTGAACAAGGTGCCCATGACATCATCCATGCAAAAGAAGTGAGCCATGCAATCGAGTAACTCTCTGAAAGGCAAGACGATTCTGGTCACGCGCGCCGAGGCACAGGCAAAAGAACTGCAAACATTGATCGAGGCTCGCGGCGGCAGGGCAGTACTGTTGCCGTGCATCCAATTCCGGGCCTATACGGAAGGCAAAGCCCTGCTGCATTTCAAAGCCAATTTGCATTTCACCGACTGGCTGATTTTAACCAGCGCCAATGGTGCGCGTTTCTGCCGGCAATTTCTGGATGCATCGGGAGCGAAACTGCCGAAAAGCCTGCGTGTGGCGGTCATCGGGCAGAAGACCCGCAAGGTGGCCGAAGAGGTGGGCATCCGGGTGGATTTCTCGGCCGAAGCTCTGGATTCGCGGGATTTCGTGCGCACCTTTTTGTTGCGTCAAACCCTGCCGTACAGGGTGTTTTACCCCACCAGCCGGCAGGCGCACGACGTGCTGGAAAAGGAGTTCAACAAATTTGGCGTGGATGTGATTCGGCAGGACATTTACGAAACTGTGCCGGTGGTCACCGAAGCGGCGATTCGCGAGGCTTTCCGCCAGCCCATCGACGCGCTGACGTTTTTCAGCCCATCGGCGGCACAGGCGTTTATGATGCAGTGCCCATATGAGGTCAAAATGCAGGTGAAAGAACTGCCGACATTGAGCATTGGCAGCACTACCTCGGCGGCGCTGGCCGAAGCCGGTATGAAGCGCATTTTCACCGCAGTGCGGCCCAGCATGAACAGCATGCTGACGTTGCTGCAGGACATTTTTGCGGAAGCGGACCGTCCATTGACAGGAGACTGAGCCATGCAGCCGACACTGATCAAAGCGCTTCGACGTCAACCCACCGGATTTACGCCGATATGGATCATGCGGCAGGCGGGACGGTATCTGCCTTCCTACCGGGCCGTACGCCAAAAATACAGCTTTCACGAAATGGTGTACACCCCGGACGTGGCGGCCGAGGTTACCCTGCAGCCGGTAGAGCAAATCGGCGTCGATGCGGCCATTCTGTTTTCCGATATTCTGGTCGTTCCCGAAGCGCTGGGCATGCGCCTGCAATTTGTGGAGGGCAAAGGGCCAGTATTCGAGGAGCCCATCCGGCGACCGGAGCAGGTGGACATACTGCCGTTTTCGCAGGCGGCAGAGCGGCTGCAACCGGTGTACGATGCAGTGCGCATCATCCGCAGCGAATTGGGCGGACGGGTGCCGCTCATCGGGTTTGCCGGCGCGCCATGGACGCTGGCCGCCTACATGATCGAAGGCCAGGGCAGCAAGGAATTCCGGCATGCGCGCGCGTTTCTGTACGCCGAACCCGTTGTCTTGCACCGGCTGCTGCAGGGCCTCACCGAAGCGATTGTGGATTATCTCCGCAGGCAGGTGGAAGCCGGGGCTCAGGCATTGCAGATTTTTGATAGCTGGGCGGGTTACCTCACGCCGGATCAGTTTCGGTTGTTTGCCCTGCCGTATCTGCGCAAAATCGCCGAAGAGCTGTCGGATTTGCCCGTGCCGGTCATCGTGTTTGCTCGCGGTGCGGCGCACGCGCTGGCCGAGCTGTCGCGCATCGGTGCCGATGCGCTCAGTATCGACTGGCAGACCGACCTGCAATGGGCCAGAACCGTGACCGGCGGCCGGGTGTCGCTGCAGGGCAACCTCGATCCCATTGCCCTGTACGCCCCGAAGGATGTGCTGAAGCGCGAGGTGGAGCGCGTGTTGCAGAAATACGGTGCCGCGCCCGGGCATGTGTTCAACCTCGGGCACGGCATTCTGCCCGATGCGCCAGTGGATCATGTGAAAGCTCTGGTGGATTTTGTGCATGAGTTGAGCCCGAAATATCATGGATTTGAAACGGTGGATGCGTAACTGGAAGAGGCTAATGCCATGAAAAACAGCCGCACGATTGAGTGGGATGTGGACATCGACCTGCTGCGCAAATACGACCGGCCGGGACCGCGGTACACGAGCTACCCGACCGCACCCCAATTTTCCGATGAAGTGGGGCCGCTGAAATTCCTGCAGCATGTGTCCAATCCGGCCGATCAGCATCGCAATCTGTCGCTGTATTTCCACATCCCGTTTTGCAACACGCTGTGCTATTTTTGCGCCTGCACCATGGTGATCACCCACAACCGGCAGCGCATTGCCGAATACGTGGATTATCTCATCCGTGAGATCGAGCTGCTTTCGGCGCGGGTGGGTGATCGGCTGGTGCGGCAGGTGCACTGGGGCGGCGGCACCCCGAATTATCTGACGCCCGATGAAATAAAAAGACTGACCGAGGCTATCCACCGTCATTACAACGTAGCGAATGACGTGGAAATGGGCGTGGAGATCGATCCGCGCGACATCACCGAAGCGCATTTGCGCGCATTTCGGGACGGCGGCTTCAATCGCATCAGCATGGGCGTGCAGGATTTCCACGAGCCGACGCAAAAGGCAGTGAACCGCATCCAGCCGGAAAGCATGACCCGGCATTACATCGAGCTGGCGCGGTCGCTGGGCTTTGAAAGCGTGAATCTCGATTTTATTTATGGGCTGCCGTACCAAACGCCCGTGACCTTCGCGCGAACGTTGGATATCCTCATCGGCATCCGACCGAACCGCATTGCACTGTTCAATTACGCGCACGTGCCGTGGATGAAAAAGCACCAGCGGCTGATGGAACCGGAGACCCTGCCGCGGCCCGAACAGAAATTGCAGATTTTAAAGCTGGCCATCGAGCGGCTGACTGCGGCGGGGTATGTGTTCATCGGTATGGATCACTTCGCGCTGCCGGATGACGAGCTGGCAGTGGCCTTGCGGCAAAAGACGCTGTACCGCAATTTTCAGGGCTATTCCACGCACGCCGATTGCGATATTCTGGCGCATGGCATCTCCGGCATCAGTCAGACGCCGTTCATGTATGCGCAGAACACCAAAGATTTCCGGCAGTACTATGCGGCGCTGCAGCAAGGCAGGCCAGCCACCGAACGCGGCGTGATTTTAGATGGCGACGATTATCTGCGCCGCGAGGTGATCACACGGCTCATGTGCGATTTCGCCCTTCGATTCGATCAGATCGAGCAGCAGTTCGAAATTCATTTCCGCGATTATTTTCGCACCGAGCTGTCCGAATTGGACGAATTCATTCAGGATGGGCTGGTGGAGCAGACCGACGACGGCATCACGGTCACGCAGATGGGGCGGCTGTTGATTCGCAACATTGCCATGACGTTTGACAAATACCTCCGCCGGGCTAAAGAGGTGCGGTTCTCGCGGACGGTTTGATGCGAGACGTCGGTGGTTATGATTCAGGCGTCGCAATGATTCAGCATGTACAGTTATTTCTCTCTTTCCCAGTTTAACCTTGGGGAGGAGGGGAAAGAAAGACTGAATCGCTCGATGGTTGAAACAGGAAACATGCGAAATTCCGGGAAAAACGGTGAGAAAATAGGTAGTCTGACGATGAATGTGAACCGAAAGATCGATGTGTGCGTTATCGGGGCTGGCATTTCCGGCCTGAGCACGGCCTTTTTTCTGAAACAGGCCGGCAAACGAGTGGTGATTTTTGAACGCCAGCCGCGTGTGGGCGGGGTGATCGTCACCGAGCGCGCGAATGATTACCTCTTTGAACACGGGCCCAATAGCACCCTGGCCACGTCCGAAAAGCTGTCCGAGCTGATCCGTCGGCTGGACCTGCAGGATGCAGTATGCGAGGCCAATTCTGAGGCGGCCAATCGCTATATTTTGCGCGACAACCGGCTGCGTCGGGTGCCGCTGAAGCCCAACGAGCTGCTCAGCAGCGATCTGCTCAGTCGCCGCGCCCGGCTACGGGTGATCGGTGAGCTGTTCGTGCCGGCGAAAAAAGACGCCGCGCAGGAGACCGTTGCCGAGTTTGTGCAGCGGCGGCTCGGGCGCGAATTTCTGGATTATGTGATCAATCCGTTCGTGGCTGGCGTGTATGCCGGCGATCCGGCAAAGTTGAATATCAAGGCGGCCTTCCGCAAGGTGTATGAACTGGAGCGGCAGCATGGCGGGCTTATCCGCGGCGCCATCGTCAAAATGCGCCAGAAAAAACGTGGCCATACCGCGGATAAATCTCGCGCGGCCATGTTTTCCTACAAAACCGGTATGAAAACCCTGCCGGAACATCTTGCTGAGCATCTACAGGATGAACTATTCACGCAGGTAGAAGTGCTGCAAATCCGGCCGCTGGACGGTCGATTCGAGCTGCAGTGCCGGTTTGAGGATAATCATTATTTCAGCGTGCAAGCCCGCGAGGTGGTGGTCGCCAGCCCGGCTTACGTGGCCGCCTCCCTGGTGGCGGATTTCGCCCCGGAAACCAGCGCGGCGCTGGAGGCGATACCCTACGCTCCGGTGGCGGTGGTGTTCTCGCTCTACAATCGCGCCGATGTCCGGCATCCGCTGAACGGCTTTGGCTTCCTGGTGCCGCAGGTGGAGCGGCGGGAGATTCTCGGCTGCATCTGGAGTTCGAGCCTGTTTCCCGGCCGAGCGCCAGCCAACACCGTGGCGCTCACTACTTTTATTGGCGGCATGCGCCAGCCGGAGCTGATGAAAAAGTCGGATGACGGCCTGCTGCAACTGGCGCACCGCGAGGTGAAGGACCTGCTGAACGTGCAGGGACCGCCAATTTTGCAGAAAGTACGCCGGTGGCCGCGCGCCATTCCGCAGTATGTGCAGGGACATCTCGAGCGCGTACGGACGATCCGCCAGCTCGAGGCGCGTCAGCCGGGATTGTATTTCACCGGCAATTATCTCGAAGGCATTTCGGTGGCCGATTGCGTGGAGACCGGCTGGAAAACGGCGCAGCGGATGTTGCTGCGTGAATCGGGCGCATCCGCGGCAAAAACCGCCAGCAAGCAAAAAATCGAGGTGGCATCATGAGCGAATCGTTGACCGTGCCCAAACCCGTGATCCGTCCGCGGCGGCTGCGCGCCACCGAGCCGATCCGGCAGATGGTGCGCGAAACCCGCCTCACGCCCGCGGATTTGATTTATCCGCTTTTCGTGACCTATGAAAAAGACACCCGGCGTGAAATTCCGTCCATGCCCGGACAGTACCAGCTTTCCATCAACCACCTCATCGAAGAGGTGAAAATTACAAAGGCGCTGGGCATTCCGGCCATCATTTTGTTTGGCATTCCACCGTACAAAGATGCCGAGGGCAGCGACAGCTTCAGCGAGGATGGCATCATCCAGCAGGCCGTGCGCGCGGTGAAGGACGCGGTGCCGGATATGTGGGTGATTACCGATGTGTGCTTTTGCGAATATACCGATCACGGTCACTGCGGCCCGCTGAAAAACGGTACCGTGGATAACGACGCCACCCTGGAATTGCTGGCCAGACAGGTGGTGTCGCACGCGCGCGCCGGCGCGGATATGGTGGCGCCATCCGGCATGATGGATGGCATGGTGCGGGCCATCCGCAGCGCGCTGGATGCCGAGGGCTTTACCGACGTGGGAATCCTCAGTTATGCGGTGAAATATGCATCGGCGTTTTACGGACCGTTCCGCGAGGCCGCCGATTCCGCGCCCCAATTCGGCGACCGCCGGTCGTATCAAATGGATCCGGCCAACGCCCGTGAGGCCCTGCGCGAGGCGCAACTGGATGTGGAAGAGGGCGCGGATATGTTGATGGTCAAGCCGGCGCTGAGCTATTTGGACATCATCCGGCGGGTGCGGAAAGCGACGACTTTGCCGCTGGCGGCGTACAACGTGAGCGGCGAGTATGCCATGGTGAAGGCCGCGGCCGCCAACGGCTGGATCGAAGAACAGCGCATCGTACTGGAACTGCTTACCAGCATCAAGCGCGCCGGCGCGGATGTGATTTTGACCTATTTCGCCAAAGAAGCGGCGACGTATTTGCAGCAATGAAGTGACTTGTTTCCCAGGTAATTAATGTTCATAGCCACGGATGGAGGCGGATTACGGAGTTGCCGATTAAAGCGGATTGTCCCTTGACGCTCTCCGTGAGTGAAAACAATGGCAAAAACCAGCAGTCTTTCATTTTAACCCAACGAGTTGCACCCATGGAAACGAAACGCGGTATTCTTCTCGTTAATCTCGGATCACCGAATTCGCCCACGGAAGCGGATTTGCGCGAGTACCTCGATGAATTTTTAATGGATGAGCGCGTATTGGATATCCCGTATTGGCTGCGGAAGCTGATTGTGCGCGGCATCGTACTGCCGATTCGTTCCAAAAAGTCGGCGCATGCCTACGAGCAAATCTGGTGGCCGGAAGGCTCGCCCCTTCTGGTGCTGAGCGAGCGGCTACAGCAAGCCATTCAAACGCGCGTGGACATGCCGGTGGAGATCGGCATGCGCTACGGCGAGCCGTCCATCCGAAGGGGCATCCTGCGGCTTTTGGAACGCAGCGATGGCCGACTGGATGAACTTCGGCTGGTGCCACTGTACCCGCACTACGCCATGGCCACCTTTGAAACCGTAGTGGTGGAAGCCCGGCGCGTGCTGGCCGACCTCGGCCATCCGATCCGTCTAACCGTGCTGCCGCCGTTTTACGATCATCCGGATTATATCGAAGCGCTCTATGACAGCATAAGGCCGTATCTTCAGTCGCCATTTGATTATGTGTTGTTCAGCTATCACGGCGTGCCAGAGCGGCACCTGCGCAAAAGCGATCCAACCGGTCAACATTGTCTGCGCCGTTTGGATTGCTGCCAGAACGCGTCCCCGGCGCACCGCACCTGTTATCGCTATCAGGTAATGCGCACCACCGAAGCCCTGGCGCAAAAGGCAGGCCTGCCCGAGGGCAAGTACGGCCTGTCATTTCAGTCTCGCTTCGGTCCGGATACGTGGCTGCAGCCGTTCACCGACGAAGAAATTGTTCGTCTCGCGAAATCTGGTGTGCGGAATCTGACCGTTTTATGCCCGGCCTTTGTGGCCGATTGCCTCGAGACGCTGGAAGAAATCGGCATACGTGGCAGGGAGGCGTTTCTGGAGAACGGGGGAGAGGCATTCACGCTCATTCCCTGTTTGAATGTAAACCCCCGCTGGATCGAAGTGCTCGCTGGATGGCTGCAGGACGATACGAGGTTCAATTCCAATAATGGCTCTGTTGAGGAGCCGGCTATGAGTATGGGAGAGGTGATATGAGCGAGCAAACGCTGACCACTTCGGCGGCGCTGTTTGAGGAGGCGCGGCAGTACATGCCCGGCGGCGTGAACAGTCCGGTGCGCGCCTTTGGGGCCGTGGGCGGCACGCCGCGGTTCATCGTGAAAGCGAAGGGCAGCAAAATCTACGACGTTGACGGCCAGGAATATATCGACTACGTGGGGTCGTGGGGCCCGATGATTCTCGGGCATGCACATCCGGCGGTGATCCGGGCGGTACAGGAAACAGCGCAACGTGGCACCTCCTTTGGCGCACCCACGGAGCTGGAAATCCGCCTGGCTGAAAAAGTGGTGCACCTCGTGCCGTCAATCGACAAAGTGCGGTTCGTCAATTCCGGCACCGAGGCCACCATGAGCGCCATCCGTCTGGCGCGCGCTTTTACGGGCCGCAATAAGATCATCAAATTCGCCGGTTGTTACCACGGTCACAGCGACTTTTTCCTGGCCGAAGCCGGCAGTGGTCTGGCCACGTTTGGCATCCCCAATTCGCCGGGCGTGCCGGAATCGGTGGTCAACGAGACCTTAATCGCGCCGTATAATGATCTTGATGCCGTGACGCGGTTGTTTGAACAGCACGGCAAACACATCGCGGCGGTGATCGTCGAGCCCATTGCCGGCAACATGGGTGTGGTGCCACCGCGAAACGGCTTTTTACAGGGATTACACAAACTGACCCGGGAGCAGGGCAGCCTGCTGATTTTCGATGAAGTCATCACGGGATTTCGGGTGCATATCGGTGGGGCGCAGGCCCTGTTTGGCGTCAAGCCGGATTTGACCTGCCTGGGCAAAATCATCGGCGGCGGACTGCCGGTGGGCGCTTATGGCGGCAGGGCGGAGATCATGAGCATGGTAGCGCCGGAGGGCCCTGTTTATCAGGCCGGAACCCTGTCGGGCAATCCCCTGGCCATGGCTGCCGGCCTCGCAACGCTGCAGGAGCTGGAAAAGCCCGGTGTGTATGATCGGCTGGAGCAGAGCGCGGCGGCGCTGGAAGCCGGGCTGAAAACGGCCGCCGAAGCCGCGCAGGTCCCTGTGCAGGTGCACCGCGTTGGCTCCATGCTGGGCCTGTTCTTCACAACGGAGCCGGTATCCGATTACGAAAGCGTCAAAGCCAGCCGCGCGGATGCGTATCGGCAGTTTTTCCATGCGATGCTCAAGGAAGGCGTGTACCTTGCACCCTCGGCGTTTGAGGCGGCGTTTGTATCGCTAGCGCACACGGCCGATGACATCGAGAAGAGCGTGCATGCTGCCGAAAAGGCCATGCACCCCCTTTCAAACTGATGGTCCGGATGCAATAGGCGTGTGTCACCTCCCGGCTTTATTGCGTCCTGTTTCCGCTGGGTCCAATGATTGCCTCGCTCGCAGACAGCGAACGAGGCAATCGTTTTTCACGGCCAGCCGCAGAAGCAAATTTTTTTATCCAAAAAGATAATTTTTTATTGTTTTTTGCGCAGTGTAGATTTATATTTTCTTTGTTTTAAATATAAAACAAATGACTAATTAGATGACCTTGCGATGAACTTTAAAACCCTCAACTGGCTTTTCCCGCTGATTGGACTAATACTGTTGTTTGGGTCCTATAAACCTGCCCCGGCACAGGTGTTCATGACCCAGACCGAGGCGTTGCATCACGCTTTCGCTGATGTGGATACGGTGTTGCGCAAAACGCTATTTTTGAGCAAGGATCAAAAACGGTCGCTGGAGAAAAAGGCGCGAGCCCCATTTGCTTCGCGGATTATTTCTTATTATGTGGGGCAGAAAGCGGGGAAGGTTGTGGGATATGCCTTTTTTGAAAAACAAATCGTGCGCACCAAACCGACCATTATGATGGTTGTCATCACTCCGGACGGCAAGGTGCAGTCCGTCGAGGTGCTGGCCTTTTACGAGCCGCGCGATTACCTGCCGGCCCCCGGCTGGTTCAGGCGTTTTCACGGAAAAAACCTGTCGCCCGACCTGTGGCCGGGCCGCGGTGTGGATGCCATCACCGGCGCCACCCTTAGCGTGCGCGCGTTTTCCCTCATGGTACGAAGAGCACTTGCCCTGTTTGAACTCATCGGAGATCAGGCGCAATGAAATACATGCAGAACGGCAAATTCAACAGCAATCCGCTCATGCGGCTGACGCTCATTTTCACGTTGATCTTTTTTGTGGCCTTCTGGTTGACCACGGCGGTGATGTATTTCTCGAAAATGAATCTTGCGCCGGCGTCTGTGGTGGATTATTACCGCGGCAATGAGGAGCTGTTCAAGCTGCCGCGCACCTTCGGTTCCATGCTGGAAGTGACGCACGGTCACCTGCCGGTGATGGCCCTGGTGGCGCTCCTGCTGACGCACCTGTTCATTTTTACGCCATTTTCCAAATGGGTGAAAACCACACTGATCGTGTCGTTTTTTGGCGCGGCGCTGGTCGGCGAAGCCGCGAGCTGGCTGGTGCGCTATGTGCATCCCGCCTTTGCCTATTTGAAAATCGCCAGCTTTTTGGTGCTGGAGCTATCCATGGCGCTGGTGATCGTGGCGCTCTGGCGGCTGATGGCCTCAGGGGCGAAGCGGAATGGGCGGCCGCGCCAGCTCGACTCTCTTGAGGGACGGGATTCGGCGCACATGCAGGCCGTGCTGCAGGGTGAATCAAGGGTAACGATGGATTGAGCATCTGGCTCTGGGACATCCCGGCGGCATCAAAAAAAGCACGCCGGAATGACCGGGAAAGTATCCGGTTCTATATTGCACTGTATGGTTTGCTTGTTTATTTTTTGACGGGATTGACACGATAAACAGGAAAAATTCAAGGCAAAAATTGGTGAATAACCATGAACAACCGTCATCCTGTCAATCATCTCCTAATATCATCCAGAACGGTTGTTTTATAACTTCACCGCTTACACTTCTGTTTTTCTCTATTTTACCTCCTTCCCAAGTTAAACCCGGAAAGGGAGACTTAATGAATTTGTCGAAGGCGGCCTCTTGGGACAAGGAGCCTTTTGGTTGTCAAATAGCGAAGCCCGCTTCATGATTCACAGGTTACAAATAAAATGCTTGTAACATGAACCTTCTGCCAGTTGTAGTGTAAAGCTTCAAATTTATCCGGTCGATCTTGTTAATTCTGTCAGGAAACTTCCTGCATAAAACGGCATAGCGCCCAGAATGATTCAAACAGCCACAAGCAATCATTGTGCGCGCAATTGTCAGTGCCCGCGTGAATCGCTTTCTGTAACGGCCGCCTTCCAGCCATAGGTTTCATAGCGCCAGCTTAGTTCATCTCCATTTACTTCGATGACGGCGAATCCTTCGGGATGCCCCATACGTGGGCCTTTCCACCAGTTACCGCACACCGCTCCCGAGGTAATGTACTGCACGTTATTGTATTCCAGCTTTTCACGGATGTGCAAGTGTCCCTGCAACACCGCGCGCACGTTGTAGGGCTCAATCAAATCCCACACCTTTTTCGCGTTGACGATGGCCACGCCCGGCGGAATCGGCGTGCGCCTGGCATCCACGATTTGCCAGAACAGGGTGATCAGGGGGATGTGTGTGACGATGACAATGGGGCGTGCCTTGCCGGTCTTCTGCAGGTCCTCGGCCAGCCATTCGAATTGCTCATAATCGATTAGTCCGCGGTAGCTGCGGTCCGAAGTAATGTCGATGGAATCCAGAAGAATGAAATGCCAGCGGCCGTAATCGAACGAACGGTAGGTGCGACCTTCTCCGAGGTAATCCATAAACATCTTTTTGCCGTATTCCGGATCGCTCTTTTTGACCCCGCTTTTGGGCGAAATGCCAAACACGTCGTGATTACCGATGGTGTGATAGGTTTTCATCTTCAGGTTGGCCAGTTCATCGCGGTAGAGTTTGTACAGGAAATCCGCCCGTTTGTGGTCGGTCTCAAATACATCGAACACGATATCCCCGCCGTGAATGGCAAACGCCGCATCGAATTGATTCATTTTCTGAATGGCCTTGCGCATGCCCAGGTGTCCGTTCAGTTCGGTCTGGACATGGGTATCGGTGAAGTGAATGAAGGTAAATCGATCGTCGTTCGCCGGCGGATTGACGCCGCGGCCGAGAGCAGCGGTAATCGCACCCGGCAGCGTGAAGATGGATCCGGCGCCCGCCGCGCCAATCCCGGCCAGCTTGAGAAAATCCCGCCGATTCATGATTTTCATGGCTTGACCTCCTGTTAGAATTCTACAGAAAATAGCGTGTTTGGGGCGTAAAATAAAATAGAAAATGACCAATGGCATATTAGCCACAGCGGGAACGCGCTATAACGCTTCTGTCAAAGCGGCAGACAGACGGGGCGCCTGCCGTGAGGTGGCAGAAAATTGTGTCAGATTTTCTGAGTCGAGGAATACCCCTGGTCATGCAAAATTGACCTAACATTAATAAAAATAAATGGATAATTCCATGATTCTGTGCATGGCACAATAATTGCTATCATGTTCGTGGACATAAAACCGTGATGCATGAGGGAGTGCCATGATGATGGAGTTTGGTCACACAAACGGCGGTTGGAACGATTCGTCATGGTGGGATGCCTCGGCTGAGTTTTTTAAAAAGAAAAGAGTGGAACCCTTTGAGGATCCATACGTTCACCAAAAGACCGAAGGTTCGGTATGGCGACCCAAAACGGATGTGTACGAAGATGACCTGGGATACACCATCGTCATGGAAATCCCGGGATTTGAGAAAGAGTTGGTGAAGATTATGATCCGTAATCAGGTGTTGAAGGTTTCCGGGCAGCGCATCGAAGAGGCGCACGAGGATATGGCGATACATCAGCGTGAGTCGCACCTCGGCGCATTTGAGCGTGCGTTTCAACTACCTGACGATGTGGATGAGCGTAAGGTCAAAGCTGAATTGGAGGATGGCATTCTGACCATCCGGCTTCCGAAGCGCGACAACCGCAGACCTCGTAAAATCGAGGTGCGCTGAGCAGCGGAAGCGACGCATTGACCCGATTAACCGAATAAAAGACAGGAGTTCCAATGAGCGAAATTATCAAAAATGACTCCGAGAACGCGATTGAGAATATTGACTTCGATATTCCGCAGGTGCTACCGCTTTTACCCTTGCGCAACACTGTGATCTTCCCGCACCAGATCATCCCGCTGCAGATTGGTCGGGAAAAGTCGCTGCGCGTGATCGATGAAGCGCAGAACGGCAACAAGCTGATCATGCTGGTGGCGCAGAAAGAGGCCGAAAACGATGATCCACAGCCGGATGATCTGTACCGATGGGGTACGATCGCAACCATCATCAAGTCGTTCAAGGTGCCGGATGGCACCCTGACGGTGATGGTGCAAGGTGTGAAGCGGGCGCGTGTTCTGGATTATACACAGACCGAGCCGTTTTTCAAGGTTATGGTGCAGGCGGCGCAAGAAGAGCCGGTGGAAGGACTCGATATCGATGCCATGGCCGTGAACCTGCGTGGCCTGTTCCAGAAGGCGGCCGAACTGGCGCCGTATCTGTCCTCGGAGCACACCATGCTGGTGATGAACACCGAGGAGCCAGGTCGGCTGGCCGATGTGATCGCCGCAAATCTGAATATCCCGACAGAAGAGAAGCAGGAAGTGCTTGAAATCGTGGATATTCGCAAACGGCTGGAACGGGTGACCGTTCTGCTCACAAAAGAGCTGCAGATTCTGGAATTGAGCAGCAAGATCCAGAGTCAGGTGCAGGGTGAAATTTCCAAGAGCCAGCGTGAATATTACCTGCGTGAGCAGTTGAAGGCGATCAAAAAGGAGCTGGGTGAGGATGAGGACGAGCGCACGGCCGAAATCAAAGAGCTGCGCAAGAAAATCGATGATGCCGGTCTACCGGAAGACGTGAAGAAGGTGGCGGAGAAAGAGCTGGACCGGCTGTCGCGTATTCCTCCGGCAGCCGCAGAGTACACGGTCTCGCGCACGTATCTGGACTGGCTCATTGAGCTGCCGTGGAGCAACTCCACCGAAGATAACCTGGATGTGAAGCGCGCCCAGCAGGTGCTGGATGAGGACCATTACAACCTGGAGAAGGTCAAAAAGCGCATTCTGGAATACCTGGCCGTGCGGCAACTGAAGGCGGACATGAAAGGCCCGATTCTGTGCTTCGTGGGACCGCCCGGCGTGGGTAAAACGTCGCTGGGCAAATCCATCGCGCGCGCCATGGGCCGCAAATTTGTGCGCATTTCTCTCGGCGGCGTGCATGACGAAGCCGAAATCCGCGGGCACCGGCGGACGTATATCGGCGCGTTGCCGGGCCGCATCATTCAGGGCCTGAAGAAAGCCGGAAGCAACAATCCGGTGTTCATGCTGGATGAGATCGACAAAGTTGGCCAGGATTTCCGCGGCGATCCGAGCTCGGCGCTGCTCGAGGTGCTGGACCCGGAGCAGAACTCCACGTTCTCCGATCACTACCTCGAGGTGCCGTTCGATTTGTCCAAGGTGATGTTTATCGCCACGGCCAATATTGCCGAGACCATTCAGCCGGCGTTGCGCGACCGGATGGAGATCATCGAGATTCCAGGATACACGACCGAAGACAAGCTGCACATCGCCAAAGAGCATCTGATCCCGAAGCAGCTCAAAGAACACGGCATGACCGAGGAGCAGCTCAAATTTGAAGATGCGGCGATCATGAAGATCATTGAGAGCTACACGCGTGAGGCGGGAGTGCGCAACTTAGAGCGCGAGATCGCCAACATTTGCCGCGGTGTGGCCAAGGAAATTGTCGAGGGCGAGATCACTTCGAAGGTGATCACCCCGGAGGATTTGAGCAAATACCTCGGCGTGGAAAAATTTTATCACGACGCCAAGGAGCGCGTGTCGCGTACGGGCGTCAGCACGGGACTGGCCTGGACGCCGACCGGGGGCGACATCCTGTTCGTGGAAGCGACCATGATGCCGGGCAAGGGGCAGCTCATTCTCACCGGCCAACTGGGCGATGTGATGAAAGAATCAGCGCAGGCAGCCTTATCGTACATTCGCGCCAACGCCAAGCAGTATGGCATCGATTCGCAACTGTTTGAGAAAAATGATATTCATGTGCATGTGCCTGCAGGGGCGATTCCGAAAGACGGCCCCAGCGCTGGCGTAACCATCTTCACCGCGCTGCTGTCGCTGCTGACCGGTCGGCGGGTAGCCAACGATGTGGCCATGACCGGCGAGATCACGCTGCGCGGCCTGGTGCTGCCGGTGGGCGGCATTAAAGAAAAAGTGCTGGCCGCCAAGCGCGCCGGTATCAACAAAGTCATTCTGCCGGAGAAAAACAAAAAGGATCTGGATGACGTGCCTGAATACATCCGCAACAGCATGGAATTCATGTTCGTTCGCGAAATGGATGAAGTGATTCCATTGACGCTGCTGCCTGAAAATGAGTCAGTGCCGAAAAAACGCGCCAGGCGAGCGGATTCTGGTAAGAATGGCGCGCCAGCGAAGCAGGAAGCGGATGTGACCGAAGAAGTGGAGGCCGAAGCCGAAGAAGCCTGAAACAGGCAGCATCAAAGTCGTTTTTATCACCAACGCCAAGCCGGTGTTCTGGGAAACCAGATGCCGGCTTTTTTATTTTGCGCTTCTGCATGCGAATCAGCAAATTGGTGATTATTCACGTATCTCAGGCACGCCCTTTCGGTCAGGCACCGCCGCTAATCCATCCTTGCTTTTTCCAATGTGAATACATTGGCGTGGCTGTTTTTCAGCAGAGAAAAGGCTGGGCATGCGCAACAATCCGAGAACCGAATTTTTCCCGGTAAGGGCGGAGCACAGGCGAGGCAGGTATAAAAAAGGGGCTGTGACCGAGGAGGAAGTCACAGCCCCGCCACCTGTTGAAGACGGTGAAAAAGAGAGAGGGAGGAGATATGTCGCTTTTTTAGACGCATTTCCAGCCAAAAAGTTTTGCAATATTTTCAAATTATGTTAGATTTATGATTAAACATTCGGAAATGCCATATGTCTATCTAAAAGGTATGAGTCTGGGAAAAGCAAAAATTCTGCCATTGGACGAATCGTCGTCACGGCCCAGGGAAGAACAGGCGATCGATCAGGTCTCCTACGAGCAGATCATCAAGTCGGCTCAGGAAGGTGACGAAAAAGCCTATAAAGAGATTTACGATCGCTACTGCCGGGTGGTTTACACCCTGGCTTTTCAGATGGTCGGCAATCATACCGACGCCGACGAGATTGTGCAGGAAACCTTTATTCGCGCGTTTCGCAACCTGCGTGGTTTGCGCAACAGTCGTTCGTTTGTTTCATGGCTGTACCAGATTACCATTAATCTGAGCATCGATCACCGCAAGTTGCGCATGCGCCGGCGGGCGCTTCCGATTGATGACAGCCCGGAGATGTTCGCGTTTTTTGAGCTGGCCACAAGCCGTAGCGTGAAGGATCCCGGGCAGGTGCTGGAAAATCAGGAATTGTTGGAGCAAATCAACAGGGCCATCGAAGAACTGCCGGCCCAGCAACGGGCGGTGATTTTATTGCATGAAGTCGAAGGATTATCCAAAAAAATGATATCCGAAATTTTGCAGTGTTCATTGGTGACGGTGAGAACCAATTTGCACCATGCACGCAAAAAGCTGAGGAAAACGTTAAGTCGATATTTAAAAGGTTAGGGTGAGGACGATGTACTGCAGCGAAATTCGGGACCATCTCCAGGACTATATTGATAATGACCTTCCTTATAGTATAAAGCAGATGATCGATGAGCATTTGCTGGAATGCCTGGATTGTCATGAGGAAGTGGAACGCTATCGCAAATTAAATGCGTTGTTGCAATTGCGGAGCGTGCCCGATCCGGGGCCGAAATACTGGCGGGCAACCTGGAAAAAAATTCAGCAACAAATGCCTGCCCGGGTGTTGCTCCTTTCGGCATCCATCCGTCCGGAGCCGGCAGCTTCCAGAAACCGGTTCTGGCATCATATGATGAAGGCGTTTCGTCCGGCGGCGGCCATTGCCGCGGCGGCCGTCTTGTTGTTGCTGGCCGTGTTGGTCGGCTCCTATCACTTTTATTTGAGTCAACGGGCCGGATTTGTGGCCGAACGAACGGTGGAGTACGAATTGTACATGGATGACCAAAATGCGCAGGCCGAACTGACAAGCAGCGCCGTGCCATCCGACTGGCAGCCGGATATTACCTTTGCCGCCATCTCGAAGGCGGCGATCGGCGGAATCGATCCTGTCTCGAAAGGCGTGGGCCTTTCACAGGTGGAGGCGGTAGGCCGATGAGAGTCATCCGGCTGCATATGCTGTTGCCGCTGCTGTTGTTTGCCTGCCATAAGCCCAACCAGAAAGCGGTCGAGTTTTCGTTTCGCTATCAGCCGGGAGAAACCTACACTTACCGGATTTACGACCGTGTGGACATTGAATCGGCCTCCAGCTATGAGGATCCCAAAAAATTCAAACAATATCACGTGCAAAAGTCCAAAATCATGGTGCTGGCACAAGATAGCACCGGCATGTATGATTTGAAAATCACCTTTGCCGTGGAAGCCGATAGCCTGTGGCAGATTGAAAATGACCGCAAGATTCTGAAACCCCGTCCGGAAATCCTCGGCCGCAAATCCGAATACCGGCTGCGCATGCGCAGCGATGGTGAGATTGTGGACATCAAAGGGCGCTCGGATCGCGCCACATTTTTTTATGAGCGCGCCTATAAGACCAGTCAGCCGGTGTTCCCCAGGGGCAAAATTGCGCCTGGCTATAGCTGGCGGCAGACTGTCTCGGTTAACATGCCCAACGCCAAATCGTTCACTGCCACAACCAATTACACGTTTACCGGCTTCACCCGCCTTGATGAAACCGATTGCGCGGTCATCGAGTTTGTCAGCAATCTGGTGATCGAAACCGATTTGAGCGATACCCCCTGGAACCGCAAAGGCCACAAGCGCTGGGATTACTATAACGTCACCCGCACCACTGGAAAAATCTATTTTGATTATCAAAAAGGCCGAATGGTGCGCAAGCAAACCACCTTTCACGTCGATCGCCGTTCCCGCATTATCGACCGGGATGGCAATGAGAAGGAAGAGCACCGCGAGATGGTCGATCATGAAACCATCAAGCTGGTGTGCGTGCATTTGGATTCACTCAAGTTGTCAGCCGCCCCCCCGCAGAAGTAACCCCGCCGGGAATTTCCTAATCGCAGAAAACAATTCAATTGCCTATGGATGTGCTTTTGCAGTCAAATCCGAACTTACCAGCCGCAGCAATAGCTGGCTTCTACCGATGCCGGCGCCTCGGCGGGCACGTTTGACGGTTGCCGGAAGCCGGCCTCCAATTAGGAGAGAGCTACAATTCCAATTTCGGGAACTTTTGAATTCGCTGGGCTGTTACTAATATATGCCCTGATGCTGGAATGGCGGAATCGATTTCGAGGGCGTGAGGGACCACGCGGTGAACCTGTAGCACGGTGGCATCGCAGGATCAGGATATGGTAATAAAGCAGTGATTTCGCCGCATCAGATAACGGCAGAAGCAGCGCAACGCCATTTTTTTCAATAAATTCATGAACCGTTGCCGGATTTTTATTGCAATGTAATGTTAACAGTGGTAAATTTTTCAGGCACGATGCATTACCGCCAAAATTAGCTGAATCCCACAAATCACGGTTGGATTTAATTTTGACCTTTGCTTGCCGGTGAATTTTGTAATGCTCTTTTTTCCGCTCCATCTGCGCCTGAGATCATCCGGTTCATCGCATACATGGTTTCTCTTTGTTGTACTGGTCCATCTGTTTTTTCTGCCTCCAACTCATTCCTCTGCGCAATCTCTGCAAACAGGCAAAGAGGCGTTTTTTAAAGGCGATTATGCCGCCGCCATCAAAGCCTTTCGCGCTGTCAGGCCGGATGAGGAATCGGTGTACTGGTTAAGCCTTGCTCTGGAAGCTCACGGTGAGCCGGACAGGGCCAAAAAGGCGATTGTACAATTTGCTCCCCATGCACGCTCGGCTTTGCTGCTTTCGCGGCTGGGTGAGCTGGAATTTGCACAGGCCAACTACCGCCGGGCCGGTGAGCTTTTCCGGCAGGCCT
>JAUZRQ010000112.1 GCA_030950365.1 Candidatus Zhuqueibacterota bacterium
GCCATGAGATAGCGGTGATAATCCCGCACCGCATCCTCACGCGTGTATTCGCCGTGCGCCTCACGCAGCTCCTGCAGCCGGCTGCCGTACAGGTCCATGGAATCGGTAAAAATGGTGAACACCGCATCGCGCTCGGTGAGCTCGTAATATTTCGCAAACTTGATCGCCGCCAGCAGGTTGCCGATGCCGGAGATGCCGATCAAATGCAGTTGCCGCAGCATGGCGTCGCTCACGCCCACCCCGGCGAGAAATTCCCGGCCGGCCGGCTCATTGAACAGCCGGATCAGGCGCATGCAGGCTTCGTCATCCACCGCGATCACCATGTCCGTGTTGCGCACGTTGTGAATCCACGGCACGTGCTTGTCGCCGATGCCCTCGATGCGGTGCCCGCCATAGCCGTTCATCAGCAGCGTGGGACACTGCAGCGCTTCGGTGGCGGCGATTTTGCTTTCCGGGAAACGCTCTTTCAGGTAATCGCCGCTGGCGATGGTGCCCGCCGAGCCCGTGGCGGAGATCAGCCCGGCAAAACGGCCGTCGGGCGGCAACTGCGCCTGCAGCACCTCCTCGATGGCGCGGCCGGTGACGTGATAATGCCACAGGTAATTGCCGAACTCTTCGAACTGGTTGAAAATGCGGATGTCGTCGCGCGTGCGGCGCAGCTCCCAGCATTTGTCGTAAATTTCCTTCACGTTCGATTCGCACCCGGGTGTGGTGATCACCTCGCCGGCGAGCTGGCTCAGCCATTCGAACCGCTCGCGGCTCATCTCCTCCGGCAGGATGGCGATGGAATCGCAGCCAAGCAGCGCGGAGTTGAAGGCGCCGCCACGACAGAAATTGCCGGTGGACGGCCACACCGCTTTCTCACGCAAGGGATCGAACTGGCCGGTGACCAGCGCCGGCACCAGGCAGCCGAAGGTGGCGCCGACCTTGTGCGCGCCGGTCGGAAACCATTTGCCCACCAGCGCAAAAATGCGCGCCGGCACGCCGGTGATCTCCGGCGGGATTTCCATGAAATTCACGCCGCCGAACAGCCCGCCGTGTTCTCTGGGCTCGTTTTTCCAGGTGATGCGAAACAGGTTGAGCGGGTTGACCTCCCACAATCCCACCGCGCGCAGCGCCTCTTTTATCGACGTGGGAATGCTCTCGGGATGGATCTGCTGCCGGAACGTCGGAATCAGGATGCGCCGCTCCCGCGCCAGCGCCACCGTGCGCTGCAACTGCGATTCGTTTACCGTCAAATCGATCATGATGACTCCTTCAGTAGCATAGGATTGAAAATTACCAGTTCACCGGAAGTCCGGTCTTTCCTGCAAGGCCCAGTCGATAAACGGTCGGATGGTTACCTGCACGTTATCCAGAGTCTCTTCTCCCCACCTATCCCGCGTAATAATCAACGCGCGTTTTGCGCCTAATTCAGATGCGGCTTTCATCAGGGCACGCCGCTCCCGTTTCCTTGTGCGGTCGTCTGTCATGTCAAAGCAAACCTGAATCAAGGCAGGGAGATCATCCTGCTCCAGAAGCTCTGGCAGGACAAAATCCACTTCAAAACCGTTGCCGCCTTTCCAGTAATAAATGTCCTCGTACCGGGATTGCAAATGCCAGAAAACCAGGTTTTCCAGCAAGCGTCCCTGATCCTCTCGTTTCTGGAAGCTGGCGATCTGGAAAAGGCCGTTGTCGATCAGATAAAACTTGCGGGGATACTGCAGCCGATCTTTGATGGAATACGAATAGATCGGCACCGCGGTCCCCAGGAACGCTTCTTCAATGTAGCCAAAATAATCAATCAGCGTCGTTTTGGATACTTTAAACCCCATGGATTGCAAACTGGCCTGCATTTTCCCCATGCTGAATAGACAGGCCATTTGCCGCGTAAGCATTTTTATGAACGCATCCATGAGTTTGACCGACCGAATTTCGTGCCGCTCGATGATATCCGCAAAAAAAATGGTATGAAAGTATTCACGCAGCAGCTTTTCTTTAAAAAGCTCCTGTGGCTCCAATACGACTTCGGGGAATCCGCCAAAGGTGAAATATTCCTGAAACGCCCGAAGCAGTCTATTCTTTTGCCGGTCGGAAAACGGCAAAGCGCTCCTCTCCGGGAGCGGGATCTGCTTGAACATCAGGAATTCGGCAAAATTCAAGGGGAACACGGGAATACTCAGAGTACGTCCCCGCAGGGCGGTGGCTATATTTCGGCTCAGTAGCTTTGAGTTCGATCCCGTGATCAGTAATTTCACCTCCGGCTCGGTGTCGTACATCCGGCGAATGGTTTTTTCCCATCCTGGCAGATTCTGAATTTCGTCGATCAACATATACACAGGGCGATCTTCAGCCACCGGGAATTGCTGGCGGTACACGGCGAGAAAATCACTCAATTCGCTGCCCGTTAGTGGAGCCAGCCGATCATCTTCAAAATTGATATACAGAATATTTTGTGCAGGCTCGGATTGCCGCAACTCGGCAATCAATTGGAAAAGCATCGTGCTTTTGCCACTGCGCCGCGGCCCGGTAAACACAGGGATGGCCCTGGTTCGCAAAAGGCCCTGCGGATAGGACCGTGGGATGAATTCCGGAAGTTGAAATTCAAACCACCAGTGCAGATAAAGCGAGTATTTTTCGGTATCGTCCATAAAGAAAAACGGTAATATGCATAAATAGTTCAATACAAAATACGATATAAAAATATAGCAAATAACATCTCCTACGGCAAGAAAAATCGGAGTGCATTTTACCCTCTCCGTCCCAAATTGGATTTGGGACGGAATGAATTGCAGAAGCTCCGCTTCCTCTTTTCACCTTTCGTGACTTCACAGAACAAAGTCCAAAATCGCAAACGAAAGCTCGCGGCTTTTGGCTTGCCCATTTCATCCCTCGTGCAAACTCCCGGCATCCTGGAGGTGCCGGGTGTCTATTTTCTCTTCAACTTTGCCTCCACATCCTCCAGCGCCTTTTCCACCACGATCGCCTCGCGATGGATGGCCCTTTTCACGCCGTCGATGTCTTTGAGCCCGTGGCCGGTGACCATGACCACGGCCGTGTCGCTGGCGCGCAGCCGGCCCTGTTCGGCCAGTTTGCGCAGTCCCGCCAGTCCTGTGGCGCCCGCTGGTTCGGCCATGATGCCGGCATGACGCGCCAGAAGCGCCAGCGCCGCGGCGATCTCTTCGTCCGATACAGCCACGAAACCACCGCCGGATTCTCTTGCCGCGCGCAACGCCTTCACCTGATCCCGCGGCAGGCCCACCGAAATGCTATCCGCGAACGTTTTGGCCTCGACCGGCTCCGCGGTTTCCGCGCTGCGCTCCCACGCCCGCGCCAGCGCCCCGCTGCCCTCCGCCTGCACGCCGATCATCTTCGGCAGCCGCTCGATCCAGCCCAGCCGGTGGGCATCTTGAAACCCCTTCCACATGCCCTGAAAAATGCAGCCGTCGCCCACGGGCACGAACACGTAATCCGGCGCCTGCCAGTCGAGCTGCTCGCAAATCTCCAGCGCCGCGGTTTTCTTGCCCTCGCCCAGATACGGATTGACGGCCGTGCTGCGGTTGTACCATCCCCACTTTTCCGCCGCCTGCCAGCACAGATCGAAGGCGTCATCATAGGTGCCGCGGACTTTGATCACGTGGGCGCCAAACAGCAGCAACTGCACCAGCTTGGCGCGTGGGGCATCTTCCGGCACGAAAATGTAGGTCGGCAGGCCGGCCAGGGCCGTAAACGCGGACAGGGAGGACGCGGCATTGCCGGTAGAGGCGGCGGTCACGGCCATGGCGCCCTTTTCCATTGCCTTGACCACGCCCACCGAGCTGGCGCGGTCTTTCAGCGAAGCGGTGGGATTGCGGCTGTCGTCTTTGATCCACACCGCGCCCATGCTAAAGTGATCCCGGAAAAAATCATTGCGGTACAGGGGCGTCCAGCCCACGGCCAGCGGCTGGATGAACTCGGCGCGCTCCACCGGCAGCAGCGGCCGGTAGCGCCAGTGTGTGGCCTCGCGGTTGCGGGCCAGCGCTTCGCGCGACAGATCCCGGCCAACGGCATCGTAATCGTATTTCACCGTCAGCGTGCCGCGAATGGGTCCGCAATCCGGGCAGGTGTAGTCGATTTCATCAGGAGAAAAACGGCGGTTACAGGTACTGCAGATCAGGTGTGTGACGTGGGACATGGCTGTGTTTTTCAAACACGAAAGACGGGAAAAACCACATGAAAACACCACAAAGGCACAATGGACACGAAGGGATGCTCCTTTTGCTATTCTGTCATTGCGAGGATCCGCCAATTGGCGGAGACGAGGCAATCTCGACGTTAGGGAAAGAGATCGCCATCTGCCAGCAATCGGACACGTCCGCTGGCGGTCCGACAGGTGTGGCCGCCGTGCGGCCAATCGCGATGACGGCTGAATGATGATTTGCTTGTATTGTCAAATTATTGCAACTGGCCGTCTTTGTGCCCTGAACAATTGCGCCCGTCTTCCGGGTTTTTACCTCCCATTTGATTTGCTTTTACAACCTTTTCATTCGTGCCTTATCGATGCCATTTATTTGAAAATCGTCGCGGAGCCGCCGAGACAGGCGATTTCATGGGCTATGCCGGAATTTTGCTTGCATCCATGCGATACACCGGCGCCTGTCCGACCGGCAGGCTTTTATCGACATCAAAATTCAGAAGCCGGTCCAGAACGCTCAATTCCAGAACCGTGTATCCACAAACCGGGCAAACATGCGCCGGAATGCCTTCCACCACAAATGGTTTTTCATTGCGGATGAAGGTGGATGTGATGGATTTTTTTTTCTAAAACACACTCTGTAGAATGAAAACATTTCATGTGATCATTTACCTGTTCAAAAAATTGCAGAAGAGGCCATCCGTGACTCATTCATTGAATCCACATCATCCGGATTTCATTTCGTTGAAATCATGAAAACTGCCTATGGTGCCTTGCCTATTGCCCCAAAAGGCTGAATCCATTCAACAGCTCACGAAATCCCTTAGCCCCCGCCCCTGGTGGGCGGGCAGTCCGTGCAACTATTTCCATTTGAGCTTATCATCACAGGCAAGATGTCTGTGTTACGGTGCCGCATCATCCGTGTCATCCGCGTTCGCTTTTCTTTGTATTCTTTGTTCCCGGTTTGGTAAAGTCAAGAAACCGGGATCAGACATGCCACGCCTACGGCGTTTGAATTGAATTGGCGAAACACGACTGGCTACAAACATGTCACGCCTACGGCGTTGGCAACTCCGGGAGTTCGCAATATGGCATCCTGAACAGATTTCCAGATCAAAACCGCGTAGCGGTGACATGTTTGTAGCAACACGCCCCGCCTCCAATCCTGAAACCGCGTAGCGGCGACAAGTATCCCCAAAAAACCGAACAAAAGCATGCGGCGCAAAGGCAGTTCAATTCGAGCGGACAAAGAGAGCGCCGCGCTCACTTCGTTCGCTCGCGATGACGCTTCGGAAAAAGTAGGCACAAACTCCACAAGGCTGCGCAATCCATCTTCCGAACCATTCCATCGGACCGGTCTAACATGACAACCACAAGCAAGGATGCTTGTGTTACTTTCTTTGTGCCTTTGTGGTGATCCCAAAACCTACCCAGTCGCAACCTCCGCAAGCTCTTTTTTCCTCACGGCCTTCCGCCACCCGGTTTGCAGCGGCAGGCTGTAGCGCCGCACGCCATCGTACTGATAGAATGCATTGGCCACCGCCGCGGCCGTGGGCACCAGGCCGATCTCGCCCACGCCTTTGGCCCCGGCCGGCCCGTGCGGATCCGGCACCTCGACGCCGATCACCTCCACCTCGGGCATCTCTTTGGCGCGCAACACGCCCATCTTGCGCAGCCGCGTGCTCTTCGGCCGGCCATTTTCCATCACCAGCTCCTCGCGCAGCGCATAGCCAAGGCCCATGTGTACCGAACCCTCGATCTGCCCCTCGAACAGCAGCGGATTGATGATCTTACCGGCGTCGTGCGCGGCGATCACCTTCTCCACCACGCCCTCGTCGTTCAAAATCGCCACCTGCGTGGCATAGCTGTACGAATAATGCGTGATTACCTCTTCCACCTCCGCTTCCGGTTTGGTCGTCCAGTCGCAGCGCCACTGACCTTCGTACACCCGTCCGACCAGCGCGGCCAACGGCTGCGTCTCCAGATCGCGCTTCAACGCCTGCGCCGCCTCAAAAATGGCATTGCCGATGATCGAGGTGGCGCGCGAAGCCGTGGTCATACCCGCCGGCGCCTTCGCCGCCGTATCCACGCGCACTTCGATCTTTTGCGGATCGATGCCGGTGGCGTGACTCAAAAACTGCACCGCCATGGTGTGCACGCCCTGGCCCATCTCGGTCCAGCCGTGGTGCACGATGACGCGATCCGGCGCCGCGATTTCGATTTTCACCGTGCCCTCATCCGGCATGCCATTGCCGATGCCGGTGTTTTTGATGCCGCAGGCGATGCCGGCGTATCTGGCGTTCTGAAACGCCTCCTTCACCGCCAGCAGCGTTTCGCGCAACCCGCAGCCGCCTCGGATGATTTGCCCGGTGGCCGTCATGCCGCCGTCGGTCAGCGCGTTATCGTAGCGGAACTGCCAGCGGTCGAAGCCGCCCTTTTCGCACAGCTCGTCGATGCAGCTTTCGATGGCGAAGGTCACCTGATTCACGCCGAAGCCGCGCATGGCGCCGCAGGGGATGTTGTTGGTGTACACGGCGCGACTCTCGATATCCACCGCCGGAATGTGATACGCCCCGGTGGCGTGTCCGGCCGCCCGCTCCAGCACCTTGGCCCCCACCGACGCATACGCCCCGGTGTCGCCGATGATGCGCGCCTTCAGTGCCGTTAACCTGCCGTTTTCATCGCAGCCCACGGTGTACTCCATCCACAGGGGATGCCGTTTGGGATGCATGCGGATCGACTCGTCCCGCGTGAGGGTGATCTTTACCGGTCGCTGTAGCAGGTGGGCAAACAGGGCGGCATGCCCCTGAATCGACAGGTCTTCTTTGCCGCCAAAGCCGCCGCCGTTGGGCACCAGCACCACGCGCACCCTTTCGAGATCGGTCCCCAGCACGCGCGCGATCTGCCGCTGGTCTTCATAAACGCCCTGCCCCTGTGAATACACCTCGACGCCGGCGTCCACCGGCCGGGCGATGCTGCACTCCGGCTCGAGATACGCATGCTCGATCATCTGCGTGCGGTACACGCCGTGCACCACATGCGCCGAGCGCTGCAGCAATTCATCCACGGGACCGCGTTTGATGATGGTTTCCGAAAGCAAGTTGCCCTTTTCGTGCACCCGGGGACTCTCCGGTTTCAGCGCCTCGTGCGGATCCGTGACCGGCGGCAGCACCTCGTATTCGATGCGAATCCGCTCCACCGCCCGGCGCGCTACGTCCTCGCTTTCGGCCACCACCCCGGCCAGCACATCGCCCACATAGCGCGTCTCCTCGCCCGCCGCCACCATCAGCGGCCAGTCGTTGACGATGAGGCCGATGAACCGCTCGCCCGGGATGTCCTCCGCAGTAAACACGCGCAGCACGCCGGGCAGCTTCTCCGCCTCGGAGGTATCGATGGCCAGCACCCGCGCCCGCGGATGGTCGCTGAATTTCAGCGCGCCGTACACCATGCCGTCGAAAGTCAGGTCCGCCACGAACGGCCGCTCGCCGAGCACCAGCTTGTCGGCTTCGTATTTCGGCTGGTTGGTGCCGATGCCGCCCACCGGCTCGGGCCGCGGGATGTCCCACCCTTCGCGCAGCGCCTCGGCGGCGTACAGAATGGCATCGATAATCTTTTTGTAACCGGTGCAGCGGCACAGATTGGGCGTTACCGCCTTCTCTACCTTGTCGCGCGTGGGCGCGGGATGGTGATCCAGCAGCACCTTGGCCTGCATCACAAAGCCCGGGATGCAGAAGCCGCACTGCACCCCGCCCTTCGCCACGAACGCATGCGCAAAAACGCGGCGCTTCTCCTCGCCGATGCCTTCCAGTGTGATCACCTCGCCATCGGCCACTTTTTCCATGGGGATCACGCAGGACAGCACCGCGCGGCCGTTCAGTTCCACCGTGCACGCGCCACACGCCGCCTGCGGGGAACAGCCGTCTTTCGGGGAAAGGATTCCATCCACTTCTCGCAAATACTGCAACAGCGACATGTTGGGATCGCCGTCAAATTGCCGTAACCGGCCGTTTATTTTGAATTGCATAGTTGCCTCTCAGTATTACTAGACCCCGTGTATTTCTATGATTTTTATAGGCGTTTTATTTTCTGGGTTTTCCAATTGGTAAGGTACGGACTCGAAGCTTACCTTCTGTTACAGTTATAATTGCACCTTTTTTGAGAAAATGAGAATAATCTTTCAGAATTCCTTTTAAATGGGCTATAACCTTTTCAGGTCTCATATCCCGCAGTCGAAATACAATGATACTTGGCAATTTAGCCTGACTTGCAGCAACCAAATCTGGAAAATCGAGATCATGAGTTAACAATACACGATTCTCTTTACGAGCTTTAGAAAGAATATCTGCATCCCGCAGTGTTTCGAGCCCTACATTCCATAAATGAATTGGTTGGTGGCCCAATTCTTCAAGAAATTCTGCCACCTTAACAGAAATTCCCACATCTAAAAGAAATTTCATGAAGGTGAGTACTCCAAATCATAAAGATTTTCCTCAGCTAACCAGGCAGCATACTGAAGCGCCTGCCGAATATCCTCCGGCTCAAGATACGGATAGGCATCGATGATTTCTTCGGTGGTCATCCCATTGGCCACCAAATTCACAATCAAAGACACGGTGATCCGCATTCCGCGGATACATGCCCGCCCTCCCATGACATGGGGATCAAAAGTAATTCGATCGAAAGGTTTCATTTTCATTCCCTTATTTTCATTGAATAATGTTATCAAATCTTAGATTACTTGTGTGGAAATTACATGCTTTGGTATT
>JAUZRQ010000113.1 GCA_030950365.1 Candidatus Zhuqueibacterota bacterium
ACGCGGATTTACACGGAGAAAAAGCGGGAAATAACTTGAAGATAAGAGAAAATAGGCCATTTCCTGTCATCGCGAGCGGCCGTTTGGCGGCCGCGTGGCGATCTCCTTGCTTCTGTCACGGAGATTGCGCCGTCTCCGCCAATTGCCGGATCCTCGCAATGACGGGTAAGGCTCTGAAAGGATTGAAAACGCTGAGCTCCCTGCGGCTCGGCGAGAGGATACCATTTTACGAATCACGCGGCATATTTCACAGTTTTTAAAATAGAATCTCGCAGGTCGGGTTTGATGGATTCTGCAATAACCAGGTCGATTTTTCAGCCGAACAGGTCTTCAAAATAGAATTTCATATCCATATAGTTATCAAACGTCTTTTGGCCTTTTTCAAATTCGACCAGAATGTCGATGTCGCTTTGGCCGGTCTGTTCGCCGGAAACATAGGAACCAAACAGGCCGATGCGTTTTACGCCGTAAGACTTGATTTTTGCTAAATTTTTTTGTAACTGCGTCAAAATCTCGGTTGCATTACGCATGATTCAAACCATTAGCCTCGAATAAGCCTTTTATCTTAAATTTAAAAATATCGAATGGTCACCGAAATGTAGTAAATTCATGCTTTTCACGCAAGAAAACTGATTGGCAATGCTCAAAATCCAAAAATTCTTTGTGTCCTTAGTGCCTTTGTGGTAAATCCCAAACCAACGGAGAACCAACGATGAACGAAATCCTGGAACGAGCACAGAAACTGGAATCCGATGTCGTGCAATTCCTGCAGGAAATAGTGCGAATCCCCTCCACGTCGAAAAACGAAAAAGCGGTGATCGAACGCATTCAGACCGAGATGGAGAAGGTGGGTTTCGAGGAGGTGCGCATCGACGGGCTGGGAAATGTGATGGGGCGCATCGGCAACGGGCCGCGGGTGCTGGCCATCGACGGTCACTGCGATGTGGTGGATGTGGGCAATCCCGATCTGTGGCAGGTGGCGCCGTTCGGCGGCGAGGTGCGCGACGGTAAGTTGTGGGGGCGCGGTTCGTGCGACCAGAAGGGCGGGCTGGCCAGCGCTGTGTATGCCGGCAAAATTCTCGCCGACATCGGCGTGCCAAAGGATGTGACGGTGTGGGTGACGGCGACGATCATGGAAGAAGATTGCGATGGCATGTGCTGGAAATATTTGATTGAGGAAGAAAACTTCCGCCCGGATGCGGTGCTCATCACCGAGCCGACGAATTTGAGCATCTACCGCGGCCAGCGCGGGCGGATGGAGATCAAAGTCAAAACCGAAGGTGTGTCCTGCCACGGTTCGGCGCCGGAGCGCGGCGTGAACGCCATCTACAAAATGGCGCCGATCGTGCAGGACATCGAACGATTGCACGGGCGGTTGCGGGACGATACCTTTCTGGGCAAGGGCAGCGTCACCATTTCGGATATCCGCTCCACCGCGCCGTCTCTATGCGCCGTGGCCGATTCCTGCACCATCCATCTCGATCGCCGCCTGACCCGGGGCGAGACCCTCGACAGCGCGCTGGAGGAAATCCGGGCGCTGCCGTCGTTCCAGAAAGCCGGGGCGAAGGTCTGGGTGCCGGAGTACCGCGCCACCAGCTACAAAGGCACCGAATACAGCATGCAGTCCTATTTCCCGACCTGGGTGCTGGAGGAAGACCATCCGGTGTTGCAGAAGGCGGTGCGGAGCTATCAGGGACTGTTTGAACGGGCGCCGAACGTGGACAAATGGACGTTTTCCACCAACGGTGTGGGCATCATGGGGCTGCACGGCATCCCGACGTTCGGGCTGGGGCCCGGCAACGAGGTGCTGGCCCACGCGCCCAACGAGCACATCCCGATTGATCATCTGGTGAAGGCGATGGCGTTTTATGCGGCGTTTGTTCGAGATTTTTAGTTAACCACAAAGGCACAAAGAGAACGAAGATTTTAGTAAAGCTTTTGATATTAATTATTGGCGGATTCAAGTTTCAAATGCATATTTTTGAAAAAGCACCAAAAAAACTATAAAAATCGAATGTTAAAATTTGCTTCGGTATGTTTTCAGCATAAATATTTCATACATTCTTTGTGTCCTTTGGTGCCTTTGTAGTAAATTCAAAATTCACAAGGAGTAAAATCTTTGTGCCTGTGTGGTTTTAACAATTTTGGAGGGGAACATGGATAAGGAAACCATGGACAGGTGCAATAAGTTATCCAACCAGATCATCGGGGCGGCGATTGAAGTGCACCGGCACCTGGGGCCTGGGTTGTTGGAGTCGGCGTATGAAGAATGTCTATGCTATGAATTGAGCAAGCTGAACATCAAATTCCAGCGGCAAATTCCCCTGCCGGTGAAATATAAAACGGTGCAACTGGATTGCGGTTATCGTCTCGATTTGCTGGTGGAAAAGCTGGTGATTGTTGAATCGAAATCGGTGCAAGAAATCGATCCCATTCATGAAGCGCAACTGCTGACCTATTTACGCATCGCCAATTTGTGGCTGGGCCTTTTGATCAATTTTAATGTAAAACGCTTGAAAGACGGTATCCGAAGAATTGTGAATTAGCAGGGCTCACCACAAAGACCACAAAGCTTTGTGCTCTTTGTGCCTTTGTGGTGAGAAAAAAAATGAAAGAAAGGAGCAACCATGGTCGGAGCGTTGAAAGGCAAAGATTACATTTCCACCCAGGACTGGAGCAAAGACGAACTGGAGATGGCACTGGAGCTGTCGGCGGAGCTGAAACGCATGTTCAAAAATGACATTCCCCACCGGTATTTGCCGGATAAAACCATTTTCCTGATGTTCTTCGACAAATCCACGCGCACACGCAATTCCTTTGAAGCCGGCATCACCCAGCTCGGCGGCCACGCACATTTCATCGAAGCGGCGACGTCGCAGGTGGCGCACGGGGAGAGCGCCAAGGACACCGGCATCATCCTGTCCAGCTACGGCCACGGCATCGCCATCCGGCACGACCTGGTGCCCGGCGAGGGCAACGCTTACATGCGAGAAATTGCCAAATGGGCCGACAAGCCGGTGATCAACATGCAGTGTGACGTGGATCATCCGTGCCAGACGCTGGCGGATCTCATGACCATCCGCGAGATTTTCGGCAAAGACCTGCGCGGCCGCAAGATCGCCGTGTCGTGGGCCTACGCGCCGTCCTATGCCAAGCCGCTGTCCGTGCCGCAGGGACTCATCATGCTCATGCCGCGGTTCGGACTGGATGTGGTGCTGGCGCATCCGCCGGAGTTCACACTGATGGATGAGGTGTTAAAGACCGCCGAGGCCAACGCCCGCGAGGCCGGCGTAAAATTCGAAATCGTGGATGACATGGATGCGGCCTTCGAGGGCGCCGATATCGTCTATCCCAAGAGCTGGGGCATCGAGGCGCTGTTCCACAAGCCGGAAGAGGCGCTGCGCATTGCGGAGCAATACACAGACTGGATTTGCGACGAGCGCCGCATGAAGCTGGCCAAGCAGGAGGCCATTTACATGCACTGTCTGCCGGCCGACCGCGGCAACGAGGTGACCGATGCTGTCATTGACGGCCCGCAATCGGTGGTGTACCAGGAAGCGGAAAACCGCCTGCACACCGCCAAGGCGATCATGGCGCTAACAATGTAACACAGGCATCCCTGCCTGTGATTTTCTGAACCGCCGAGATCGCAGAGGGCGCGGAGAGAATTTTTTTCACCACAAAGGCACAAAGAGCACAAAGGAAAAAACAAAATATTATAGGGCGCTACAGCGTCCTTCCCATTTTGAGCCGTGCGAT
>JAUZRQ010000114.1 GCA_030950365.1 Candidatus Zhuqueibacterota bacterium
ATGCCGCAGAAGGCGAAAGAGCTGCGCGAAATGCTGCATGCGTGGCGCCGGGAGGTAGGGGCGCAGGAGATGGAGGTCAATCCGCAATATGATCCGGCTCGCGCCGATCTGCCCGACGTCGGCTGGGGCAAATAGTTTGACCTGTGCAAACATGGAGAACGCTTTATGCGTCCAGTGACGTTTTATCTGCCGAAGACCCTGGTTTTCGGCAATGGATGTATTTCGCAATTCCTGAGCGATTTCGCCGCCCGCGGATTGCGGCGGCCGCTGGTGCTGATCAACGAAGAAGTGCTGCGCCAGTTGACCAAAGAGATGGATACGCTGCGCCACCACTGTGACCAGGTGACCATCGACGCCTCGATTCTGGGGGAGCCAGATGTGGCGCTGGTGGAGCGGATTTTGAACCTCGCCCGCGAGGCGCAGATCGACAGCGTCATCGGCATCGGCGGCGGCAGCATTCTGGATGTGGCCAAGCTGGTGGCGGCGCTGTATGACGGCGGCCAGAACCTGCAGGAGGTCTTCGGCATCGGCAAGTTGAAAGGACGCTCCGTCTATCTCGCCTGTTTGCCCACCACTGCCGGCACCGGCAGCGAGGTGTCGCCCAATTCGATTATCTTCGATCCCGAGGACAATCTCAAAAAAGGGGTCATCAGTCCGTATCTGGTGCCGGACGCCTCCTATGTGGACCCGGTGCTGACCCGCACCCTGCCGCCGAACGTCACGGCCAGTACTGGCCTTGATGCGCTGACCCACTGCATCGAGGCTTACACCAATAAATTCGCTCATCCGGCGGTGGACCTGTATGCCCTCGAGGGCGTGCGTTTGCTGGGCGCCCACTTGCGGCGCGCGGTGGAAAACGGTGAAGACCTGGATGCGCGCGCTGCGGTGGCGCTGGGCAGCCTGTATGGCGGCCTGTGCCTCGGCCCGGTGAATACCGCCGCCGTGCATGCGCTGGCCTACCCGCTGGGCAGCCGTTTTCATGTGGCGCACGGGGTGTCCAACGCCGTGCTGCTGCCCTACGTGATGGAAATCAATCTGCCGGCCGCGGTGGAGCGCTACGCCGAAATCGGGATGGCGCTGGGCGCCGAGCCGGGCCCCAGTGCGGAGGTCACCGCCCGGGCCGGCATCGAACAAGTGCGCGCCCTGATTCGCGACTGCGGTCTGCCGCAGCGGCTGTCGGAGCTGAATATTCCCGAAGAGGCCATCGACGAGATGGTGGACTCGGCGCTGACGGTGACGCGGTTGCTGAAAAACAACCCGCTGGAAGTCACGCGGGAGGTGGCGCGCGCCGTGTATTCAGCCGCATTTTGAATTGGGAAGGAAAAGCGATGTGAAAAAGCCAAAGCCCTACAGCGGTGTGATCGTCCCCATGATCACGCCGATCACCGCTGACGGCGCGATCGATGAGGCGGCGACCGTTCGCCTGGTACAGTTTTTCATTGAACACGGGGTGGCGCCGTTTGCCTTCGGCACGACCGGAGAGTCGGCTTCGATTCCCGACAACCTGCGTCCCCGCTTCATCCGGCTGATCGTGGAAACCGTGGCCGGGCGCCAGCGCACCTTTGTGGGCATTTCCAGCAATCGGCTGGACACGGCCGTGGAACTGTCCAGAATTTATTTCGATGCCGGCGTCGATGTGGTGGTGGCGCATCTGCCGTACTATTACGATCTGACCCCGGAGCAGATGCAAAAATACCTCGAAGCGCTGATCGAGGCGGTGCCGGGCAAAATCATGCTGTACAATATTCCCGCCACCACGCATCTGTCCATCCCCCTGTCGGTGGTCGATGCGCTCAGCCGTAACGAGAATGTGGTGGGCCTGAAAGATTCGGAGCGCAACCTCGATCGGTTGCACCGCGCCATCACGATGTGGCGGGATCGTGAAGATTTTTCTTTCTTCGTCGGCTGGGGAGCGCAGCTGGCGGCCGGCCTGCTGCGCGGCGCCGACGGCGTCGTGCCGAGCACCGCCAATGTGGTGCCGCACTGGTACCGGCAAATGTATGAGGCCGCTGTCGCCGGGGATGCCGCACAGGCCGAAGCCTGGCAGCGCCGCACCGAAGCGGTGTCGCGCATCTATCAGGCAAACCGCACCCTGGGCCAGTCGCTGGCGGCCCTGAAAGTGATGATGCATGCGCTGGGGCTGTGCGAGCCCCACGTGCTGCCGCCGCTCACCCGATTGAAAGAAGAAGAGGAGGCGGAGATCATCCGCGAAATGAAGCGTTTGCAATTGCTCTGAAGCATGGGAAGGCAACAGGAGGCAGATGTGTCTGAACGCCCCATTCTCGGGATCACCATGGGCGATCCGGCCGGTGTGGGCCCGGAAATTGCGCTGAAAGCGTTCCAGCAACCGGAGGTTCACGAGCTTTGCCGGCCGCTGGTGATCGGCGATGCACGGGTGCTGGAAAAATACCGTTCTGACCTGGTGCTGCCGCTGCAAGTGCGCCAAGTGAGCCGTGTGGCTGAGGCGGAATTTTCCCCCGATCTTGTTGAGGTGCTGCACCAGGATACGGTGGACGTGAACGCCCTGCGGCCAGGCACCATCTCGGCGATGGCCGGCAACGCCGCTTTTCTGGCCATCCGCACGGCCATCGAACTGGCGCTGCGGGGCGAGATCGACGGCACCGTTACCAATCCCATTCACAAAGAGGCGCTCAATCTCGCCGGCCATCATTTCGCCGGGCATACGGAAATTTACGGACAATTGACCGGCGCCGAAGAGGTGGCCATGCTGCTGGTGCATGAAAACCTGCGCGTGGTGCATGTGTCCACGCACGTGCCGCTGCGTAAGGCCTGCGATGCGGTGAAAAAGGCGCGCATTATTCGGGTGACCGAATTGTTACGCGAGGCCTGCATCCGTTTCGGAATTGCCGACCCACGCATCGGGATCGCCGGATTGAATCCGCATGCCAGCGACGGCGGGCTGTTTGGCGACGAGGAGGCCCGGGAGATCATCCCGGCGGTGGAAGAACTGCGGCGGCGCGGCTGGCGCGTGGAAGGGCCGCTGCCCCCTGACGTGATTTTCCCGCGCCTCAAAGCCGGGTTTTACGACGGCTGTGTGGCGATGTACCACGATCAGGGCCACATCCCCTTCAAAATGGAAACCTTTGTGTGGGACCGAGAAAGCGGCGCCGTCCGCAGCATCCGCGGCGTCAACATCACCCTGGGGCTCCCCATCATCCGCACCTCGGTGGATCACGGCACCGCGTTCGATATCGTCGGCAAAGGCATCGCCGATCCGCAGCCCCTTGTCGATGCCATTCGTTATGCAGCGATGCTGGCCCGGAAGGGGAGCGGATCGGAGTAAAAAGAGCAGAGTACGGCCCCGGCGTTGTGGTGAAGTGCGGACGCCGCGGGCCTTTACCTTTTGTGCAGCCGGAGGGAATGGAGATCAGGCACAACATCATCGTCCTCGCTGATGATTTGACCGGCGCGGCGGAGCTGGCCGGCATCGCGCTGCGCTGCGGACTTCGGGTTGAAATCCATCTGGATCGTCCGACCGCCAGCCGCGCCGGGGTGGTGATTGTGGACACCGGCACGCGCTCCGGCTCGCGGGAAGAGGCCGAGCGGAAAGTGGCCGACCTCGCACAAAACCATCAATGGGGCCCGAAGTCCCGGGCGCGGCTGTTCAAGAAAATCGATTCGGTGCTGCGGGGACATGTGCTGGCGGAGGTGCAGAGCCTGCTGCACCATTCCTCCTATCACGGCGCCCTGCTGGTGCCGGCGAATCCGTCTTCCGGGCGGACGGTGGTGAACGGCCGCTATTTTGTTGATGGCGTTCCGCTGCACGAGACCGAATTCGCCGCGGACCCGGAGTTTCCCGCGCGCACCGCGGAGGTGAAAGAGCGGCTCGGTGGTGAGGCGGGATCGGTGGAGATTCTCCCGCCGTCGGCACCGATTCCGGAGCGGGGTATATTCGTGGGCGAAGCCGCCACCGAAGCGGAGGTGCGGCAGTGGGCCGCCAGACTGCCGCCTTTTTTCCTTCCGGTGGGCGCGCGCGATTTCTTCAGCGCCTTTCTGCAGGAGATGGGATTCCCCCAAAAAACAGTGGACGTGAAAAAGCTGAAACCTGCCACCAGCATTCTGCTCGTTTCCGGCAGCGCATCACAAATCAGCCGGGCGGAAACAGCGAAGTTGCAGCAGTGGGGCTTTTGGCCCCTGCCGGCATTGCCGGAAGAGGCGGATGATTCCGCAAAAAAAGCGTGGCTGCAAAACGCCGCGCGGCTGCTGCAAAGCGGCCGGCCGATTCTGCTGCGTCTTGCGGACTCCCCACAACTGAGTCTTGCGGATGCGCAACATTCTGTTCGGTTTCTGATCGGGCTGGGTGCCCTGCCGCTGCGACACACCGAGGTGCGCGAGCTGATGGTGGAGGGCGGCTCCACCGCCTCGTACCTTCTG